>NZ_JAVAYG010000013.1:0-114874 GCF_041954745.1 Pantoea sp. CS_6 | reverse complement strand
ACGTCCGGAGACGCGGATATCAATCCTGCGAGTGCCCACACAGATTGTCTGATAAATTGTTAAAGAGCAGTGCCACACTTCTCTGTGGCGCGGGCTGCATATATTACGCTTTCCGCTTTATGAGTCAAGCACTTATTTTTGCTAAACTCATCGGTTCGAATGATTCTGAACCTTACTCAACCCGGCGCTTCGTATTCCGTTGTGCCGTGTCAGTGGAGGCGCATTATAGGGAGTTCTTCGAAGCTGACAAGGGCTAATTTCAATTAATTTTCCGAGTGCTGTTTTTTTCAGCGAAAACCCGCTAAAGCGCCAGTTTTTCAAGCAACGGGAAGCCATAACGCTGTAAAACCGGCGATAATTGCGCCGCCTCTTCATCCAGCTCAGTGCAAAACGCCATGTTTTGATCCGGCGAGCGGACTTCGGGTGCTTCATTGTCCAGTAGCCAGGCAGTACGTCTGGCTATTGCGGCACCGGAGTCAATCAAACGCGTACCTTCAGGCAGGACATGCTGAAGCTCATCGCGAAGTAAAGGAAAGTGCGTGCAGCCTAATACGACAGTATCCGGTGGCTCCGTCATACGTAACCAGGGTTGCACAATGCGCCTGACGTCATCCAGTGAAACCTTATCGCCATGAAGCTTGGCTTCGGCTAACTCCACCAGCTCGGCTGAGCCCAGCATTTCAATCTTGCAGGTTTTAGCAAACTGCGACACCAGATCATGCGTGTACGAACGCCGGACCGTTGCGCGCGTCGCCAGCAGCCCGACCACACCGTTACGTGTAAGGCGTGCAGCCGGTTTGATTGCCGGTACAACGCCGACAACCGGAAAGGCAAATCGCTCACGTAATGCAGGCAAAGTGACGGTGCTGGCGGTATTACAGGCAATAATGACGAGAGAAATGGGATGACGGCGAGTAATGGCATCAACCATCGCAACAACGCGCTCGACAATAAAGGTCTCGGTTTTCTCACCGTAAGGAAAACCGGCATTATCGAACGCATAAAGATAATGCAGGTCCGGCAGGAGTTGCCGAACCTCATCATAGACAGAAAGCCCGCCTACGCCGGAATCAAACACCAGCACAGTCGGGCGCAGGTCAGAAGCTGTAGCTTCCGTTGAGGTAATACTCTCTTCCTGGAGTCTGGTAGCCATACGCTGTCTCGTAATCTTTATCGAACAGGTTGGCAATTCTACCACGAACGGTCAGATGTGATGTGACAGGATACGATACGGCGAGATCAACGGTGCTGTAGGCCGGCAAACGGCGCTGCTCACTCGTGTACTGGCTCGTGTTATTGTCATAACGCTTGCCAAAATACTGGTAAATAACATCTATATCAGCCTCATAAACCGTTACACCCAACTGGTATTTCATCTGTTGACGAGACCGGCGAGCCAGGACTTCATCATCCGAATCGCGTCGGGCATCAAGATAGCCTAAGGTGATTTGATGATGCAGGAAAGACGTATCGAAGTCTGCGATGGCTTCAATACCTTTCATTGTCACCGCTTTCTGATTGAAATAGCCGCCCTGGAATGTCACCGGATCGGACGCATAGTCAATCAGGTTCGTGACGTGATTACGGTAGGCCGCCAGCCGCCAGTTAACGGGGCCACTTAACCCTTCGAGCGCAGCTTCCCATTGTTTTGATTTCTCAGGCTGCAAATCGGGATTGGCGCTAATGCCAAAATGCTTTTGGCCATAAAGCTGCCCCAGCGTCGGTGCCTGGAAACCGGTGCCATAGGAGAGCGATGCCTTATAACCCGGCACAAACTCCCATCCAGCCGCCGTTTGCCAGGTACCATGACGACCATAATCCTGGTTATCGTCCCCCCGGACAGCACCTTCAAGCGTAACAGTGCCCAATTGCTGCTGCGTCGTCAGATATGCCCCGGTATTATCCTGCTTATAGCGGTCCGTTTCTCTGGGCTGACCAGAAAAGAGTTGGCCTACTGAGCTCAACGCTTGCCGCTGCCAGTCAATCCCGGTACTCACCGTGCCATAACCGACTGCGAAGGCGTTCCCCCATTGAAGGTTGCGCTGATCCATATCATCCAGCGTATTGGAGTCTGCGTAACGTCCCTCAGCGCCAACATAATTATATATTTTGTACTTTTGGTAGCTGGCGACCAGTTGAGAAGAATAATCACCTTTAGTAAAGCGCAGGCCGGTATCAAAGGCGTGGTTATAAATCTGCTGCTCATCCGATCCGCCCGGGAAGCCAGCATCGTAGTCAGTATTCGCCGCATAACCATAACCACGAAAGAAACCGGAAAACATGTCATTGAACTTATGCTCAACCCCTGCCCAGAACGCTTTGTTGCGCCAGCCATCACGATCGCGATCGGCTGGAGACGTCGAATCAGGCTGGATGTTATAGCCATTGGTTGCCTGATAAGAACCGGCGACGGTAAGGCGGGTTTGGTCGGTCACATTCTGGTTTACGCCCCCGCTGTATTCCTGATATCCCTTTGACCCCATGCCTGCAGAAAGCACATTGTGATTTTGTGGATTTTGAGTAATCACGTTTACCACTCCGCCAATGGCATCAGCGCCATAGACGGAGGAGCGCGGCCCGCGAATGAATTCAACGCGTTGTATAAGGGAGATCGGAATCAGATTGAAGTCCGCTGCACCGGTGATGCCCGGTCTGGCAAAGGGCACGCCATCCACAAGAATCAACGTCTGGCGCGCTTCAGCGCCTCGCACAAACATTGACGCGCTTTGCCCAATCCCACCGTTCTGCGCAATATCCACGCCGGGCAGGCGACGAAGCACGTCTACCAGATTTTTTGCCTGCCACAGTTCAATCTCATCCCGTGTCACCACCGAGGTTGAAGCCAGCACCGACGAAACCGGCTGTTGAAAACGATTAGCCGTCACGATGAGCGCATCATCACTTCTCTGTGCAAAGCCATTTTGCGCCCAGAGGAAAATCGCCGTTGCACTGAAGGCAAACAGCGGGGTTGTTGTTTTACTCATTTTTATCGCATCCAAAAGAAAAAGGATGCCGCAGGCATACAGTCGATAGCACGCGATGACTGTACGCGTGGCGACGTCACACCGGCAGGTCTTCGGGCTGGGAATCATAGCAGGTGATGACTTCCCATCCCGCAGGACAGTGTCTGCAATTGCAATCACCCTGACATTCCTTACCGCTGCGCGTCAGCTCCAGATTCACACTGGATTCCCTGTTAACTCAAGGTTGAGGCCGGTGCCCGCAGTCTACGAAGCGCGCACGGGCAAGTCCAGATCTGCACACCTCGACGCTCTGCTCGCGCGCGCAGGACTGGACATCAGCAGGTGAATCCCTACAATCGCCCGGCAAGCAGGCTATTAACCAGGATTAAACATGACACCCGAACATCTCCCTGTTGAACAGTATGACGCGCAGCTGGCGGAAAAAGTCAGTCGGTTAGAAACGATGATGACGCCTTTCGCTGCCCCCGCCGTGGAGGTGTTCCGTTCACCGGTCAGCCACTATCGCATGCGTGCAGAATTCCGCATCTGGCATGATGGCGACGACATTTATCACATCATTTTCGATCAGGAGACGAAACAGCGCATTCGCGTTGACCAGTTCCCGGCGGCCAGTGCCCTGATTAACCAGATGATGCCGAAAATGATGGCGGCCATTCGCGATAATCGCATCCTGCGCCATAAGCTGTTCCAGCTTGATTATCTGTCGACGCTAAGCAACCAAATCGTCATCTCCCTGCTCTATCACCGCAAGCTGGATGAGGAATGGCAGCAGGCCGCCACAACGTTACGCGATCAGTTGCGGGCGGAAGGCGTCGATGTGCAGCTGATTGGTCGCGCCACTAAGACCAAAATTTGCCTTGATCGGGATTACGTGGAAGAGCGTTTGCCGGTCGCCGGTAAAGAGATGATTTATCGACAGGTGGAGAACAGCTTCACGCAACCCAACGCGGCGATGAACATTCATATGCTGGAATGGGCGCTGGATGTGACAACGGGTTCCCGTGGCGATTTACTGGAACTCTACTGTGGTAATGGCAACTTCTCGCTGGCGCTGGCCAGAAATTTCCGCCACGTGCTGGCCACGGAAATTGCCAAGCCATCCGTCGCGTCGGCCCAGTACAACATTGCCGCCAACCAGATTGATAATGTCCAGATTATTCGCATGGCGGCCGAAGAGTTTACCCAGGCAATGAACGGCGTGCGCAGCTTTAACCGGCTGGAGGGGATCGACCTGAAGAGTTATGACTGCGAGACGATCTTTGTGGATCCGCCGCGCAGTGGGCTGGATGAGGAAACCGTCAGGATGGTGCAGGCTTATCGCACGATCCTGTATATTTCCTGCAACCCGCAAACCCTGTGTGACAATCTGCTGGAGCTGGCGCAAACCCATGATGTCACGCGACTGGCCCTGTTTGACCAGTTCCCGTATACCCATCATATGGAATGCGGTGTGCTACTGACGCGCAAAGCGTAAAAAAACGGGAACCCAGGGGTTCCCGTTTTTGTGATTACCGGTTGCGATTGCGCTTGTAACGCAGGGCAATCCAGAACACCAGCCCGACCATAAGAATCGTGGGGATAAAGTTAGATCCGATATCCGGATATTCGGCACGCACTAATGCGCTGTACACCAGGATTCCCAGCAGGAAGAAGGCCGCAGCCAGCCCCGGAACCCCATCGGGCATACTTTTATTCAGGTAGCGTTGATGCAGGCACCATGCCGCCAGCCCCAACGCAATCAACGGGAAAATAGAAAAAGGAACGAAAGCACTAAACAGCACAGAGAACGAGCCGTTCATAGCAAGGCCGGTAATAAAAGCCAGTAACATCGTGCCTTTATCACGGGAGCTTGGGTGGGTCATGGCAGGGTCCTTATTCATAGCTCTTCAGGTTTATCCAGGGTTACCGCCAGGCGTTCTTGTTCCCGGCGATACCAGTAATACGCGCCCTTCGCGATCATACGTAACTGCAATACCAGACGATCTTCCAGCTTACGACGCTGCGCTATATCAATATCCAGCGCCTCGGCACCGGCACTGAAGACAATAGTCACCATCGCTTCAGCCTGCGCTTCGGTGAAGCTGCGCGGCATGCGGTTTTCGACCTCAAGATAATCAGCCAGTTCAGCAATAAAATGTTGGATTTCACGCGCAACCGCCGCACGGAAAGCCGCAGACGTCCCCGAACGTTCGCGTAACAGCAGCCGAAACGCATTGGGGTTATTTTCGATGAACTCCATAAAAGTGGCGATAGAGGTTTTAATGATGCTGCCGCCTTTCGCAATACGTTGACGTGCCTGTCGCATCAACTGCCGCAGCATCAGCCCGCTTTCATCCACCATGGTTAAACCCAGCTCATCGACATCTTTAAAGTGCCGATAAAAAGAGGTTGGCGCGATGCCCGCCTCGCGGGCAACCTCACGTAAACTCAGACTGGCGAAACTGCGTTCGGCGCTGAGCTGACTGAACGCAGCTTCAATCAGTGTACGTCGTGTACGTTCTTTTTGTTGCGCTCTGACGCCCATTCTCTCTGCCTTGTGAGGTTCTGAAACAGCACTATAACAAAATATTCAGCGTACAGTCCGGCAAACTTTGTGACGACGTGTTAAACCTCACTGAAAGCCAAAACGTGATGAAAATCGCTGTTAGAATTCAGAAGTGCGCGGCGAGATGTTAGAATCTCGTTGTAAAAATGTATAAATAATAGGACGTACCGGTATGCAAAAGTCTTACGATTACGATGTCATTGTGATTGGATCAGGACCAGGCGGTGAAGGTGCGGCGATGGGGCTGGTGAAGCAAGGCGCCCGAATCGCGGTTATCGAACGCTATCACAACATAGGCGGCGGCTGTACACACTGGGGTACGATCCCCTCGAAAGCCCTTCGTCATGCTGTGAGCCGCATCATCGAGTTCAACCAGAATCCCCTCTACAGTGACCATACCCGCCTTCTCCGCTCATCGTTTGCCGATATTCTCAATCACACGGAAAGCGTGATCAGCCAACAAACCGCAATGCGTCAGGGTTTTTACGAGCGCAATCGCTGTGAGCTGTTTCAGGGCGATGCGCATTTCGTGGATGCCAACACGGTTGAAGTGGAACATCATGATGGCACGCGCGAACAGCTGACCGCCGGGAAATTTATTATTGCCTGTGGTTCGCGCCCTTATCATCCGCATGATGTCGACTTTACCCATCCACGTATTTACGATTCCGATTCTATTCTCAACCTGCATCATGAACCCGGCCACGTCATCATTTATGGCGCGGGCGTGATTGGCTGTGAATATGCTTCCATTTTCCGTGGGCTCAATGTCAAGGTTGACCTGATCAACACCCGTGACCGCCTGCTGGCGTTCCTTGATCAGGAGATGTCTGACTCGCTGTCTTATCACTTCTGGAACAGCGGCGTGGTGATTCGTCACAACGAAGAGTTTGAGAAGATTGAAGGCGTGGATGACGGCGTTATCATGCACCTGAAATCCGGCAAGAAAGTCAAAGCGGACTGCCTGCTGTATGCGAACGGCCGTACAGGTAACACCGATTCACTGTCGCTGGAAAATGTCGGTCTGGAAGCGGATGGCCGTGGGCTGTTGAAAGTGAACAGCATGTATCAGACAGCGCAGCCGCACATTTATGCAGTGGGCGACGTCATTGGTTACCCCAGCCTGGCCTCCGCTGCTTACGATCAGGGCCGTATTGCCGCACAGGCCATCATTAAAGGCGAAGCCTCAGCGCACCTGATCGAAGACATTCCGACCGGGATTTATACCATTCCGGAAATCAGCTCTGTAGGCAAAACCGAACAGCAGCTCACGGCGATGAAAGTGCCTTACGAAGTGGGACGTGCGCAGTTTAAACATCTGGCGCGTGCGCAGATTGTGGGGATGAACGTCGGTAGTCTGAAGATCCTGTTCCACCGTGAAACCAAAGAGATTCTGGGCATTCACTGCTTTGGGGAACGTGCTGCGGAGATTATCCATATCGGTCAGGCGATCATGGAGCAAAAAAATGGTGGCAACACAATTGAGTACTTTGTGAATACCACCTTTAACTACCCGACCATGGCAGAAGCGTATCGCGTCGCCGCGCTAAACGGTTTAAACCGCCTGTTTTAACGTGGTATCGAAATAGCCTTGCATATGTGTGCGGATTGCCTCTGCCAGTTGTTCATAACGGCTGCGCAGAGGTGAGCCGGGACGGTAAACCAGCGCAATCGTACGCTGTGGTACCGGCTTATAACAGGGCAGATAACAAACCCCATCACGCACACGCTGTGGCGGGACAGCCAGAGCAGGCAGTAACGTAATACCGCTTCCTGCCGCGACCATATTGCGCAACGTTTCCAGGCTTGTCGCACGGAAATGGGTATCTTCGTCTGCACCCGCTTCAAAACAAAAACCCATGGCCTGATCGCGCAGGCAGTGGCCGTCTTCCAGCATCAGCAGTTTTTCACCAGCCAGATCGGACATTGGCACACGATCGCGTTCGCGCCACGGATGATCCTCATAAACTGCCAGCTTCATCGGCTCATCGAACAGCGGGACTTCAATAAAGGCTTCGCTTTCTTTGACCAGCGCCAGAATCGCGCAGTCCAGTTTGCCGCTGTCGAGCTGAGCCAGCAATTGCTGGGTCTGTGCTTCATGCAGGTACATTTCCAGCTTTGGAAAAGTCTGATGCAGCATAGGAATAATTTGCGGCAGTAAATACGGACCGGTGGTAGGAATCAGCCCAATATGCAGTGGTCCTGACATCGCTTCGCCCTGCTGACTGGCCATCTCTTTCAGCACTTTGACTTCACGAAGGACAGTACGCGCCTGGTCGACCAGCAGCAAACCGGCCTGCGTAAACAGTACTTTGCGGCTGGTACGTTCCAGCAGCATGACACCTAACTCATCTTCTAATTTGCGAATCTGCCCGCTTAAGGTCGGCTGACTGACATGACAGGCATCCGCCGCACGTCGGAAGTGACGATGTTCAGCAAGCGAAACCAGATATTCAAGATCACGGATATTCATTATTACCCTCCATTCCACGATAGCTCGTGGCGATAGATAGAATAGCAACCAACGATTGGCCCTATCAAGAGCGGATGGGAATAATGCCCACATCAAATTCAGACTCATCGCCACCCAGGGAAATGTTTTCTGAATCATAAAGACAGCGTTATCTGCTGTTATTAGCTGACGCAAATCTTCTGGCAACGCTGATAAAACAAAAAACTGAACAGGCGAAGGCCAGACGACAAGCGTAACGAATCTGAACATCGGTCGGGAGCACCGATGGTCTGATGATGTGCCTAAAATAAAAGTAGTTTCTGAAGCTAGAGGTTGGCGGGCATGGTATGCCCGCTCTTTTTTTTTATCTGCGACTCAAACTAAGCGCGCTTTGGCATCCGCAATGGCACGGGCAACCTGAGACGGTGAAACGCCTCCCTGCGCATTGCGCTTATCCAGGCAGGATGACAGGGCCAGCACCGGATAGACATCGTCTTCGATAACAGCACTGAACTGCTTAAGCTGAGATAACGACAAGGCTTCCAGTGCCACACCTTGCGCGATCGCTGCAACGACCGTTTCCCCCACGATATGGTGCGCTTCACGGAAGGGAACGCCTTTTGCCACGAGGTAATCGGCCAGTTCTGTTGAGTTTGCGTAACCCTGTTCGGCCGCTTCCTGACAGCGAGGACGTTTTACCTGCAAACCTTCCAGCACCAACACGGACATATGCAGGCAGTCCAGCCAGGTATCCAGCGCATCAAACAGCCCTTCTTTGTCTTCCTGCATGTCTTTGTTATAGGCAAGCGGCAGGCCTTTCAGCGTCATCATCATGCCGGTTAACGCGCCCTGAACCCGTCCGCATTTTCCACGGATCAGCTCCAGTGCATCCGGATTTTTCTTCTGTGGCATCAGGGACGAACCTGAGGTGACTTTATCCGAGAGTTCGATAAAGCCGGCTTCGCCGGTATTGAAGAAAATCATGTCTTCCGCAAAACGTGAAAGGTGCACCATGCCGATTGACGCATCGGAAAGCAGCTCCAGCACATGATCACGGTCGGATACGGTATCCAGGCTGTTACGCGTTGCAGACGCGAAGCCTAACCAGCCTGCCAGTTGCTCACGGTCAATAGCGTAAGCCGTTCCGGCCAGTGCACCACAACCTAACGGGCTGACATCAAGACGCTTTAACGTATCCTGCAAACGGCTTTCATCGCGCGCCAGCATTTCAACGTAAGCGAGGCACCAGTGTGCAAACGTCACCGGCTGTGCACGCTGTAAATGTGTATAGCCCGGCATCACCGCGTCCTGATTGGCTTCGGCAGTCGCCACCAGCGCCTGCTGCAGCTCACGTGTGGCATCCAGCAGTGCGGCAACCTGCTCTTTACACCAGAGTTTCAGGTCGGTCGCCACCTGATCATTGCGGCTACGGCCGGTGTGCAGTTTTTTGCCCAGCGCACCGACTTTCTCAATCAACTGGCCTTCAACCCAGCTGTGAATATCTTCGGCATCGCTTTGCAGGATTTGCTCAGGATTGGCACGAACCTCCTCCAGCAGTGCGTTCAGTGCGGCTTCAAGCTGTTGCTGCTCATCACTGCTCAGGACATTTACCGTCACCAGCGCTTTGGACCAGGCCACTGAGCCAATGATGTCCTGCTCTGCCAGGCGGTAATCAAAACGCAGCGAGTCGTTGAACTGTTTGAAACGTTGATCTGCTGCCTGGGTAAAGCGTCCACCCCAAAGTGCCATGTGAATCTCCTTCAAGTCGTTAAACCAGGGGCGGCCTGAAAGCCGCCCCTGATGTCATACTGAGAGGCGAGGCGATCCCCGCCTGCGATTACTTTTTCTGCTCGTTCAACGCACGGATACGTGAAGAGAGTGAGAACAGACGAATAAAGCCGCCTGCATGACGATGATCGTAAACTTCGTCTTCGCCGAAGGTCGCGAACTCTTCGGAATACAGGCTGTTAGCTGAACGCTTCTGCGTCGCCGTGGCCTGACCTTTGTAGAGTTGCAGAACCACTTCGCCGTTAACCTCTTCCGCCAGCGACTCTGCCGCCGCCTGGATAGACTTACGCAGCGGTGCAAACCAGCGACCATCGTAAACCACATAAGACATTTCATGGCCCAACTGCTCACGCCATTTGAAGCTGTCGCGATCCAGAACCAGTTGCTCTACCGCACGCAGCGCGTTAACCATAATGGTGCCGCCAGGGGTTTCGTAACAGCCGCGTGATTTAATGCCTACCAGACGGTTTTCAACGATATCGATACGGCCCACGCCATGTTTTGCGCCCAGCACGTTCAGTTTTTCCAGACACTGGAACGGGCTCAGTCTTTCACCGTTCACCGCCACCACGCGGCCTTTTTCAACGGTTACTGTCACGTCTTCTGGCTGATCGGGCGCTTCCAGCGGATCGACAGTCCAGACCCAGCAATCTTTGTTAGGTGCGTTAGACGGGCTTTCCAGCACGCCGCCTTCGGTAGAAATGTGCCAGGCGTTTTCATCACGGCTGTAGATTTTTTCCAGCGACGCGGTGGTAGGGATGTTGCGCGCTTTCAGATAATCCAGCAGCGCTTCACGCGACCGCAGATCCCACTCGCGCCATGGCGCAACCACTTTCAGCTGCGGCGCCAGTGCGGTGTAAGTGGTTTCGAAACGCACCTGGTCATTACCTTTACCCGTGGCACCGTGGCACAGCGCATCAGCACCCACTTTCAGCGCCAGCTCAACCTGGGCTTTCGCGATGATAGGACGCGCCATTGAGGTACCCAGCAGATACGTGCCTTCATACAGGGCCCCGGTCTGCAGCACCGGATAAACGTAGTCACTGATAAACTCTTCACGCAGATCGACAACGTGACATTCTGATGCACCTGACTGCAGCGCTTTCTTCTCAACGCCTTCCAGATCGCTACGTTCCTGACCGATATCCGCCACGAACGCGACCACTTCACAGCCGCCATAGTTTTCTTTCAGCCAGGGAATAATGGCCGAAGTATCCAGACCACCGGAGTAAGCCAGTACGATTTTTTTGATGTTTTGCGTTTGCATTTCGTAATCCTTGAATCTGAGTCGTTAAGCGAGAATCCGGGTGCCAATGGACACGCCGTTAAAAAGGGTAGGTAACTGCTCGGCATGACGCCAGCTGGCAATATCGACCGGACGGCCCAGCGTGCGTGCCGCATCCAGCGCAGCGTTCACTTTGACAATCATGCCATCGGTGATGATGCCCTGAGCGATCAGCTGTTCTGCTTTATCTGCCGTCATTTCTTCGATGCGCTGACCTTTGCCATCAAGAATGCCGCTGACGTCCGATAACAAGACTAAGTCAGCACCCAGCGTTGAGGCCAGCGCTGTGGCAGCCTGATCGGCATTGACGTTCATAAGCTCACCGCTGTCGGTGATGCCGATTGAACTGACAACGGGCATGTAACCTGCACCCAGCAGCGTGTTAATTAATGCAGGATTGCCCGGCGTTGCGTTGCCCACATGGCCCAGCGCTTCATCTAACTGGGTGACATTGACCAGGCCCGCATCGCCCAGGCACAGACCGACGGCCTGAATGCCGTATTTTTTCGCCCAGGCCAACAGCGTTTTATTGGCGGTACCAGCCAGTGCGCCGGTGATGATGTCAATCTGATCGGCAGGCGTAACACGCAAACCGTTCTTCTTTTGCACCGGCAGCGCCAGTTTTTTCATCAGTTCATCGACCAGGCAACCGCCACCGTGAACGATAATCAGGGGGCGCTGATGAGCAGAACGGTAGGCCAGCAACGCGTCAAATAAACGGGCCAGTGCTTCTTCGCTGTCTAACAGCACACCGCCCAGCTTGATAATTAATGGATTAGTCATGGTTTAGTCGTCCGTTAAATCAGTGACTGCGTTTCAGGGAAACCGAAACGAATATTAAGACACTGTACTGCCTGAGAGGCTGCCCCTTTAAGCAGGTTATCTTCAGCAGCCACCACAATCAGGTGTTCGCCCTGTACGGCAAAGCCAATATCGCAGTAAGGCAGACCGACCACGGCTTTCAATGCCGGTACGCCTTGCTCGTAAACGCGTACCAGCGGCTTATCGTGGTAGGCATTGTGAAAGACCTCAGCGACATCATCACGGCTGACGCCGGCATTAAGACGGCAGGTGATCGTGGCCAGGATGCCACGCGGGAAACTGCCCAGGTGCGGCGTAAAAATTACCGGTGTGCCCAGGTGCGCCACAATTTCAGGATGATGACGATGATTAAAAATACCGTAAGGCTGCAGACTGACTTCACAGAAGCTGGTACCAACATTCGCTTTGCGCCCTGCTCCACTGACGCCACTGGTGGCATTGATGACCGGCCACTGCGCCTCATTCAGTAAACCGGCATCCACCAACGGCTTGAGTGCCAACTGAGAGGCGGTGGGATAGCAGCCAGGGACGGCAATCAGCTGTGCTTCTTTGATTTTTTCCTGTTGGAACTCCGCCAGACCGTAAACGGCTTTATCCAGCCAGTCCCCATGCTGGTGCGTGAAGCCATAAAACTGCGTGTAAAACTTGCCGTCGTTGACGCGGAAAGCGCCGGACAGATCGAACACGACGCAGCCAGCTTTCAGAAATTCAGGCGCCAGGTCGTGGCTGACTTCGTGGGCCGTCGCCAGAAACACCACATCAACTTTATCTGCCCATTCGTCGGCGCGGCTCAGTGGCTGCAGCGGCAGATCCACCACGCCTTTCAGCTGTGGATGAAGATCGGACAAGCGCTTACCCGCATCGGGACTTTGCGCAGACACCGCCAAAGCGGTTATGTTGATATGTGGATGGCGATTAAGGAAGGTGGCAAGCTCTACGCCAGCGTAACCACTGGCACCAACGATCAGCGTATTCAACATCAGGCTGTATACCTTTATTACAGTCACACGTTCCGGGTCGCGGCCTTGCCCCGTTGCCCACGATGTCGTTTGCAGCGATTTAAGGTTCACATGCACACGACGTTAATGTATTTTTATTCACTATTAATGCATGAATATTGATACATCCTAACTCAAGGACCGTCAACAGTGAAGACAAAATTACCGCCTTTTATCGAACTCTACCGCCAGTTGATCGCAACACCGTCTATCAGCGCAACCGATGCCGCTCTCGATCAGAGCAATGAAACTTTAATCAATTTACTGGCTGGCTGGTTCCGTGACCTGGGTTTTACCGTGGAAGTCCAACCCGTGCCGGGCACGCGGCATAAATTTAATATGCTGGCGCGCACCGGAAGCGGTGCGGGCGGTCTGCTGCTTGCCGGGCACACCGATACCGTTCCGTTTGATGATGGTCGCTGGACTCGCGATCCCTTTACCCTGACCGAGCACGACAATAAGTTGTACGGTCTGGGTACCGCCGATATGAAAGGCTTCTTCGCGTTTATTCTGGACACGCTCCGTGATGTGGATGTGACAGCCCTGAGTAAGCCGCTTTATATTCTGGCCACCGCTGATGAAGAAACCACCATGGCGGGCGCGTCATATTTTGCCGCATCCACACAGCTTCGCCCTGACTGCGCCATTATTGGCGAACCGACGTCGCTGAAACCTGTTCGTGCGCACAAAGGACATATCTCGAATGCGATTCGTATTCAGGGTCAATCCGGCCATTCCAGCGATCCGGCTCGCGGCGTCAACGCCATTGAGCTGATGCATGAGTCGATTACCGAACTCATGCAACTGCGCAATACGCTGAAATCCCGTTACAACCATGATGGTTTTGCAATTCCTTATCCCACAATGAACTTTGGTCATATTCATGGCGGTGATGCAGCAAACCGTATCTGCGCCTGCTGCGAATTGCACATGGACATCCGCCCTTTGCCGGGGCTGACGCTGAGCGATCTTGACGCGCTGCTGAATGAGGCACTGGCGCCGGTGAGCGAACGCTGGCCGGGACGGATTACCATCGAAGAATTGCATCCGCCGATTCCGGGCTATGAATGTCCGGTTGACCACGAGCTGGTCAAGGTGGTGGAAAAACTGTTGGGTACACCGACAGAAGTGGTGAATTATTGCACTGAAGCCCCGTTTATCCAGCAACTTTGTCCAACGCTGGTGCTGGGCCCGGGTTCTATCAACCAGGCGCATCAGCCGGACGAATTTATCGATACCGCATTTATTCAGCCTACGCGCGCCTTAATCGCTCAGGTTGTGCAGCATTTCTGTCACTAATTATCATCAAACGGGGCATTTCACTGTATTAACAGCAAAATGCCCTGCCAATCTGTGGGATTTGATAATAAGAATAACTTATCCCGCTTCGCCGCTATCAAATTCCATGAATTTCCGTCAGTTAGCTGCACGTTTCCCTCCTTTAAGTCATTTGACGAACGCCTGATTACGTGGCTAGATAAAAGACGATGTTATACCCACTGGGCAATCATCCCACTTTATTCAGCTTGCGACGGGCAGCAACTGAAGAACCCCGGTCAGAGCCGGGAGGACGACGTTGCTGGCTTTTCTGCTGCCTGAAAAGGCCGGGTATAGAGGTTTATCAAGACGATAAGGGTGTCAGGGTCACATGAACGAACAATATTCCGCAATGCGAAGTAATGTCAGTATGCTCGGCAAACTGCTCGGGGATACGATTAAGGATGCGCTGGGAGAGAATATCCTGGGCCAGGTGGAAACCATCCGTAAGCTCTCTAAGTCATCCCGTGCAGGAAATGACACTCATCGTAAGGAATTGCTGAATACGCTGCAAAACCTGTCAAATGACGAGTTATTGCCCGTGGCGCGTGCCTTTAGTCAGTTCCTCAACCTCACTAACGTGGCTGAGCAGTATCAAACGATTTCCCGCAGCGGCGATGGCGCAAACCACCCTGAACTATTGAAAAAAACATTTGAAACCCTCAAGCAAAATAATCTCAGTGAAAGTGCGATTCATAAAGCCATTGAATCACTTTCCCTGGAACTGGTTTTAACCGCGCACCCTACTGAAATTACTCGCCGCACGCTGATTCACAAACTGGGCGAGGTCAACAGCTGTCTTGAACAACTCGACCACAGCGATATCTCTGAATACGAACGCAACCAGATTATGCGCCGCCTGCGCCAACTGGTCGCGCAGGCCTGGCATACGGATGAGATCCGTAAATACCGTCCAACGCCGGTTGATGAAGCCAAGTGGGGATTTGCCGTCGTTGAAAACAGCCTGTGGGAAGGTGTACCTGCATTTTTGCGTGAGCTGAATGAGCAGGTAGAAGAGACGTTTGGCATTAAGTTACCGGTTGATTTTGTGCCGGTGCAGTTCACCTCCTGGATGGGCGGAGACCGTGACGGTAACCCGAACGTCACCGCCGCCATTACCCGCCATGTTATGCAGCTCAGCCGCTGGAAAGCCACCGATCTGTTTCTGCGCGATATTGGCGTGTTGATTTCGGAACTGTCGATGTCCGAATGCAGTCAGGAAGTTGCCGAGCTGAGTGGCGATCCTGAGGCGCTGGAGCCGTATCGCGTGATCTTAAAGCGTCTGCGCAGTCAGCTAATGTCTACCCAGGCTTACCTGGAGCGCCGCCTGAAAGGCGAACGCTTGCCCCGCCCGGCAGACCTGCTGGTCTCCAACGCGCAGTTGTGGGATCCGCTTTTCGCTATCTATCAGTCCCTGCAGCAGTGCGGCATGGGCATTATTGCCAACGGTCAGTTACTGGATACGCTGCGCCGTGTGAAATGCTTTGGCGTGCCGCTGGTTCGCATCGACGTCCGTCAGGAAAGCACCCGTCACACTGAAGCTATCGCTGAAATTACCCGCTATCTGGGCCTGGGCGATTATGAAAGCTGGTCGGAAGCCGACAAGCAGGCTTTTCTTATCCGTGAGCTGAACTCCAAGCGCCCTTTACTTCCTCGCAGTTGGGAACCGAGTGACGAAACCCGCGAAGTGCTGGAAACCTGCAAAGTAGTGGCAGAAGCGCCCCAGGGCTCTATCGCAGCCTATGTCATTTCGATGGCGAAAACGCCGTCTGATGTCCTTGCCGTCCATCTGTTACTGAAAGAGGCTGGCATTCCGTTCGCTATGCCGGTTGCTCCCCTGTTTGAAACCCTGGATGACCTGAACAATGCCAATGATGTGATGAGCAAACTGCTTAACATCGACTGGTACCGTGGTTTTATTCAGGGCAAACAAATGGTCATGATTGGCTATTCCGACTCGGCGAAAGATGCCGGCGTGATGGCCGCCAGCTGGGCACAATACCAGGCACAGGATGCACTGATTAAAACCTGCGAAAAGGCGGGCGTTTCCCTCACGCTATTCCACGGACGCGGCGGCACCATCGGCCGCGGGGGTGCACCCGCGCATGCCGCACTGCTGTCCCAGCCGCCAGGCAGCCTCAAAGGCGGCCTGCGCGTGACGGAACAGGGCGAAATGATTCGCTTCAAGTACGGCTTGCCGGAAGTCACTATCGCCAGCCTGTCGCTTTATACCGGCGCGATTCTGGAAGCCAACCTGATGCCGCCGCCGGAACCCAAACCGGAATGGCGTAATATCATGAACCAGCTTTCTGCCGACTCCTGCGCCATGTACCGGGATTATGTGCGTGAGAATAAGGATTTTGTGCCTTACTTCCGTTCCGCAACCCCTGAGCAGGAACTGGGCAAGCTGCCCCTGGGCTCTCGTCCGGCGAAGCGTCGTCCGACGGGCGGTGTGGAATCCCTGCGCGCCATTCCCTGGATTTTTGCCTGGACGCAAAACCGCCTGATGTTACCCGCCTGGCTGGGCGCGGGCGCCGCCCTGCAGCAGGCGATGCTGGCAGGCCATCAGGATCAGCTTGAGGCCATGTGCCGCGACTGGCCCTTTTTCTCAACCCGCCTTGGTATGCTGGAAATGGTGTTTTCGAAAGCAGACCTGTGGCTGGCGGAGTATTACGATCAGCGGCTGGTTGATAAATCGTTATGGCCATTAGGTAAACAGCTTCGTGACCAGCTGGATGCCGATATTAAAGCGGTGCTGACCATCGCCAACGATTCCCATCTGATGGCGGACCAGCCGTGGATTGCCGAATCGATTGCCCTGCGTAACGTTTATACCGATCCCCTGAACGTACTCCAGGCAGAGCTGCTTCACCGTTCACGTGCACAGGAAGCCCGTGGTGAAGAACCGGATGCGCGCGTCGAACAGGCGCTGATGGTGACGATTGCCGGTGTCGCTGCAGGGATGCGTAATACAGGTTAACTCACAGAAACAGGGCGGTTGATACCGCCCTGTTTCGTATCAGTTAACGTCATCCTCATATCGCCATTACAGGTCGCCCAACTGACGCGGGGGCAAAAGGTATCGCACCTTTCAGATTGTAGAAATGCCGGTCTTTTACTCTTTCGCGTGACAGAATATTCACCCTGCTCGTAGCAGACTCAGGTGACCAATGGCATGCCATAGCTTCTCTGCCATTTCGCTGATCCGGGGCGGGAAGAATGAAGAGTAATCTGTCCGTTTAGCGCTGACCGGCAAAAAAACGCATCCTGCCACCACCACCCAACGCTTCCCCCCAACATAGTGAGACGTTCAGACATTCAACGTGATCGATGCTTCCCTCAGCGCCAGTCAAAATGGCGCCACAGGCAGGCAAACGTTACCGCACGTTATGACATCGGCGAGCAGAAACAGGCAAAAAAACAGGTGCCGGAGCACCTGTGTTGAAACCTGTTTAGAGGAGTTGCGCGAGGCGATTGATATCAGACTGTATCGCGCCTGCCGTGACGTCACGACCCGCGCCAGGTCCGCGAATCACCAGAGGATTATCGCGATACCAGCGGCTGTCGATGGCAAACACATTATCGCAGGGCAGTAAGGCTGCCAGAGGATGCTCAGGACGAACGGCTTCCACACCCACACGTGCTTTGCCATTGGCATCAAACCGTGCCACATAACGCAGGACCAGCCCCATTTCCTGGGCGGCTTCAAACCGTTGCAGCATCTGCTCGTTAAGTTCGTCACCGTTCTCGAAGAAATGGTCGACGGATTCATCACAGTTCTGGGGCACCAGTGACTCGACGCGTACCTGATCGGGTTCAATGTTATAGCCCGCTTCACGGGCCAAAATGACCAGCTTACGCATCACATCTTCGCCAGACAGATCAACACGCGGATCCGGCTCGGTTAAGCCCTGCTGCCATGCCTGATCCACCAGTTCGGTAAAGGGCACCGTCCCGTCAAACTGCAGGAACAGCCAGGACAATGTGCCTGAGAAAATACCGCTAATCGACAGAATGGTATCGCCACTTTCACGCAGATCCCGCACCGTATGGTTGATGGGTAAACCTGCGCCTACGGTGGCGTTATATAACCAGTGACGCCCGGTTTTTTCGAAGGCATCGCGAATCTCACGCCAGGTTTGCGTGTCGGACGCGCCCGCAATCTTATTGGCGCTAATCACGTGGAAACCATGACTGGCAAAATCCAGATACTGCTGTGCCAGTGGTTTACTGGCGGTGACGTCCAGCACCACAAGATCATCGTAAGGATGGGCCCGCATCCACAGAAACAGCGATTCTTCATCACGTGTTTCCGCTTCATCGTCAAAGAAGGCCAGCGCGCGGCTGGCATCAAGCCCGTCATAGTTCAGCAGGCTGCGTTGACTGTCGACCACACCCGCCAGCACAAATTCAAAACCGGTTCGTGCTGACAAAGTTTCCTGCTCACGCGCAAACAGTTCCAGCCAGCGTGAGCCGATATTGCCTTTGCCAAACAGCATCAGGCCAATTCGCTTTTCGGCACGGAACAGGGAGCTGTGTAAGCCCTGAATTAAATGCTGCGTCGGCCCCACGCGCAGGACCGCCACCACGCTGATATGTTCTGGCGACTGACAAACAAACTCAACCGGCTGATCTTTCAACTGCTGCCAGAAACGGTGCGTATGCAACGGATTACGAGTCACGCCTGCTCCGACCAGCGCTACCAGCGCTAAGCCATCACGTAACTGTAAATGCCCGGGTAAGCCTGCGTCCTGTAACAATGTGAAGGCGCTGTTAACCACTTCAGAGGTGTAACAGAGTTGCAGCAGCTGACGATCAGGATGAACGCCCATTGCTAGTGGGCGCATCTGCGCGCGCGTGAGCAACTGATCGATCTCTTTGCGCAGGAGCGTAAAATCGTGCTGCCCGGGAAGCTGGATTTCGACCAGACACACATCATCGTGACTGGTCACAATGCGTGCGCCCGTTCCGGAAGCGAGGACGCGCTCAATACGGGTTGAGCCCTGTTCTGGCTGATAGCTACAGCGCAACTGCAAATCGATGTCGCTGCCGGAAACGGGCTGTAAGGTGCGGGTATGCAGCACCGGTGCGGCGAGACGCGCCAGTTCACTGGCCTCATCAAGACGCAGCAGCGGCAGCAGACAGGCATCAGAAACTTTACGTGGATCGGCACTGTAAACACCCGCCACATCACTCCAGATAGTGACGCGTCCCACACCGGCCAGCGCACCAATTTGTGTGGCGGAGTAATCAGAGCCATTACGCCCCAGCAACACGGTTTCACCCGCATCGTTGGCGCAGATAAAGCCCGTCACCACGATACGTTTATGGGGATGCTGGGCCAGCAGCGTTTGTAACAACGGCCAGGATTTTCCTTCATCAACCTGAGGCTGCGCGGCGCGTTCTGCACGCAGAAAATCGCGCGCGTCCAGCCAGCAGGCCTGCAGATCGTGTTGATTCAGCACGGCGGACATTAAACGTGCCGACCAGACTTCACCATGGCCCACGACTTCCGCATAAACCGCGTCGGTAACGGTACCATCGAGTAATCCGGCAAGCTTCTCAAGATCGCGAATAAAGGCCGATATTAAAGGTTCGGCGATTTCGGCAGGCAACAGGGCACTGATGAGCTCACTCTGATAACGACGTAATGTCTGCTGCACCTGATGCGCGGACAAGCGGTCACTCTGGCTCAGTTTCAGCCAGCTAATCAGCTGATTGGTCGTTGAACCTGCGGCTGAGACCACCATCATGTCGCCTGGCTGGCTGTAATCCGCCATGATGCTGGCAACACGTTGGTAGCAGCGTGCATCGGCAAGGCTGCTGCCACCAAACTTGTGGAGCTGTCTGTTGTTTGGCGTTCCTGCGCCTGCTGAAATCGTCATGGTTAATCCTCTGCTGCGATCCGGAATGCATTATCCAAATCGGCAATTAAATCTTCGTGGTCTTCAATCCCCACAGAAATACGGAGCAATGTTTCAGAAATACCTGCTGCGGCACGGGCTTCTGCAGACATGCCAGCGTGCGTCATGGTCGCGGTATGCGAGATTAAGCTCTCAACGCCACCCAGTGATTCAGCCAGCGTAAACAGTTCAAGCGCTTTCAGGAAACTACGCAAGCGCGCTTCATCGCCATCCAGTTCGAAACTGAGCATGGCGCCAAACCCACGCTGCTGACGCGCAGCGACTTCATGCCCGGCATTTTCTGGCAGAGAAGGATGATACAACTTTTTCACCAGGGGCTGCTGCTTCAGATAAGCAACAATTTCTAACGCATTACGCTGAGCAGCGGCCATACGCGGACCCAGCGTACGCATACCACGTAACAGCAGGTAGCTGTCAAAAGCGGAACCGGTCACGCCAATATTATTCGCCCACCACGCCAGATCGGTCGCGACCTGAGGATCTTTGGCAATGACAGCGCCAGCCACGACATCGGAGTGCCCGTTTAAATATTTGGTACAGGAGTGAATAACCAGATCTGCGCCCAGCGCCAGCGGATTTTGCAGCGTCGGACTCATAAAGGTGTTGTCCACAACGCTTACTGCGCCTACTTTACGCGCGGCGTCGCAGATGGCCGCGATATCGACGACACGCAGCAGCGGGTTACTGGGGCTTTCTACTAATACGAGCTGAGGTTTCTCGTCCAGCGCAGCCTGTAGCGCGGCATTGTCGCCTTGATCGACAAACTTCACCCGATAAGCACCGCGCTTGCTTAAACTATCGAACAGACGGTAGCTGCCGCCATAGCAGTCGTGCGGTGCCACCAGCAAATCGCCAGGCTTCAGGAAAACCGTTGTGACCAGATGAATGGCGGACATGCCAGTATTAGTCAATACCGCGCCCGCCCCGCCTTCCAGCTCTGCCAGCGCGCGTTGCACAACGTCGCGCGTAGGATTACCACGACGAGAATAATCGTGGGCTCGCGGCTCATTGAAATCATGGAAGTTATAGGTGCTGGAAAGGTGGATGGGCGGGACAACGCAGCCATATTGCTCGTCGTCATTCAAACCGCTGCGCACTGCGATGGTTGCCTGTTTACGCGTCATAGGGCTAACTGTTCCTGAAGTGAGAAATAAACTGACCACAGGATATCAGCTTACATTTAGACGTCAATACATCTGGACATCCAAATGTCTTTGCGTATAGATTGAGCATGGCCGCAATAACCGCTAAAATTATGCGCCCATGCTGGCGTTCAACCCATTTTCTTCCTGTGTTGGACGAAGAAACCCGCCAGAGAAGGGGTCCGGTAGAAGAAAATCAGGCATAATCGGCTGATTTCGTAACTTTTAACTTTTATTGATTAAGGTATCCCATGGCTGAATGGAACGGCGAATATATCAGCCCGTACGCTGAGCACGGCAAGAAGAGCGAACAGGTTAAAAAAATCACGGTTTCTATTCCGTTGAGCGTGTTAAAGATTTTGACTGACGAACGGACACGTCGTCAGGTGAATAACCTGCGCCATGCGACCAACAGTGAGCTCCTGTGCGAAGCCTTCTTGCATGCTTTTACCGGACAACCGTTACCAAATGATGTCGATTTGCGTAAAGAACGTAACGACGAAATCCCGGAAGAAGCGAAGAAAATTATGCGCGAGATGGGCATTGACCCGGACACCTGGGAATACTGAGTCAGCCAGACATAAAAAAACCCAGCCTGAGCTGGGTTTTTCTTGCCGCCGAACAAATGTTCGAATGCCGTTTCTTATTTTTTGGTGCCTGGCACGCTGAAACGCTTGTTGAAGCGGTCAACGCGGCCACCAGTGGCAACTTCACGCTGCTTACCGGTGTAGAACGGGTGGCACTTACCACAAACGTCCAGGTTCAGTTCGTGAGTCAGCGTAGAGCGAGTGTGAATCACGTTACCGCAAGTACAGTTGATGGTAACTGCTTCGTATTTAGGGTGAATACCTTGTTTCATGGGAAACCTCATAGAAGGCCGTGTCGCTCTCCGCGCCAGGACGAAACCTGCGCAGCACCACACGCGATTGAACATTAATGGTGTACTCCGGTAAGGTCTTTCCTACCGAAGGCGGCATATTATACAGGCTAATGTTTGCTGCTGCAAATGTCGCCTGAGATATCCGTCTTGTGCGCCAGCGTGTACACTAATCGCCCTGTCAGATGAACCGGAAAGAGAAAGTTATGCCCGTTGTTCAGGTTGCCCTGCCCGTTCCCCTTCCCCGCCTTTTTGACTATCTGCCGCCTGAGGGTGTGCAGCCGGTGACTGGCGGTCGCGTGATCGTGCCGTTTGGTAACCGGAAAATGATCGGCATTGTGGTGGCGTTCTCTGACAGCAGCGATTTGGCGACCTCACAGCTTAAACAGGTGCTTACCGTTCTGGACAGCGAATCCCTGTTTCCGTCCTCTCTGTGGCGTATTCTTCACTGGGCAGCCGACTATTATCACTCTCCGCTGGGTGAGGTGCTCAGCCATGCCATTCCGGTACTCCTCAGACAAGGTAAACCGGCTCAGGATGATCCCCTGTGGCGCTGGGAAATCACGGAACAGGGCCGCGCGACGTCCCCGGAAAGTCTTAAACGCGCGCCCAGGCAGCAGCAAGGTCTGGCGGTGCTGCGCCAGCAACCGCTCTATCGTCATGAAGTCAGTGAACATGACCTGACCGAGGCGGCTATGCAGGCGTTGCGCGCGAAAGGGCTTTGCGAATTGCACGAGCACCAGCCGCAAATGCATGACTGGCGAACCGCGTTTGCGGTAAAGGGTGAGCGTCTGCGCCTGAACACCGATCAGGCGACTGCGGTGGGCGCCATTCGGGGAGAAGATGAGCACTATGCCGCCTGGCTGCTGGCAGGAATTACAGGTTCCGGTAAAACCGAGGTGTATCTCAGCGTACTGGAAAATGTGCTGGCGCGGGGGAAACAGGCACTGGTGCTGGTACCGGAAATTGGCCTGACGCCACAAACCATTGCCCGTTTCCGTGAACGTTTTGACGCGCCGGTGGATGTCCTGCATTCGGGACTTAATGACAGCGAGCGTCTGTCCGTGTGGCTGCGGGCGCGACGGGGGGAAAACGCCATCATTATTGGTACGCGTTCCGCGCTCTTTACCCCCATGGCGCGACCGGGCGTGATCATTATTGATGAAGAGCACGACAGTTCCTATAAGCAACAGGAAGGCTGGCGCTATCAGGCACGGGATCTGGCTGTTTTCCGCGCGCATGAAGAAGACATTCCTGTTGTCATGGGATCCGCAACGCCGGCACTGGAAACCCTGCATAACGTGCGTAACGGTAAATATCGCCAGCTTGATCTGATGAAGCGTGCCGGCAATGCTAAACCGGCACTGCAGCAGTTGATCGACCTGAAAGGGGCACAACTTACTGGTGGCCTGGCACCCGCCCTGATCTTCAAAATGCGTCAGCACCTGAAAGCCGATAACCAGGTTCTGCTGTTTCTGAACCGCCGCGGTTTTTCGCCGGCTCTGCTCTGTCACGATTGCGGCTGGATCGCCGAATGCCAGCGCTGCGACCGTTATTACACGCTGCATCAGCATCACCGCCAGTTGCGTTGCCACCACTGTGACAGTCAACGACCGCTGCCGCATCAGTGCCCGCAATGTGGTTCAACACATTTACTGCCGGTCGGTGTGGGCACGGAACAGCTGGAGCAACAGCTGGGCACCCTTTTTCCCGGCGTCCCTGTCTCACGCATTGACCGTGATACCACCAGCCGAAAAGGCGCTCTTGAACAGCACCTCGCCGACGTTCATCGCGGGGGCGCGCGTATTCTGGTTGGCACGCAGATGCTGGCAAAAGGTCATCATTTCCCGGATGTCACCTTAGTGTCGCTGCTGGATGTAGACGGTGCCTTGTTCTCAGCCGATTTCCGTGCCGCGGAACGCTTTGCTCAACTGTATACCCAGGTGGCCGGACGTGCCGGACGTGCCGGTAAGCAAGGTGAGGTTTTACTGCAAACCCATCATCCTGATCATCCCCTGTTGCAAACGCTGCTGCATCAGGGCTACTTCGCTTTCGCACAACAAACGTTGCTGGAGCGCCAGTCGGTCTTTTTACCTCCCTGGACGCACCATGCCTTATTCCGGGCAGAAGACATGGATAATCATCAGGCTGCAGAATTTCTGCAACAGCTACGCAATATGCTGGAAGCCAGCCCGCATAACGATGCGTCAATGTGGTTTATGGGCCCGTTACCTGCCTTGCAGCCCAAACGCAGTGGCCGCTGGCGCTGGCAGTTACTGGTTCAGCATCCCTCGCGTAAACGCCTGCAACAGTTGCTGAGCAGTTCGTTACCGCTGGTCACAACCTTGCCCGCCTCACGAAAGGTGAAGTGGACGCTGGATGTCGATCCTACCGAAAGTTAAGGCCGGCCAGGTTGCGAGCGGGATCGAAATACGTCGCATAAGTCACAATTTTTATGCAAATTAAGTAACAGCCTTGTTGGCCAATCGATAACAATAGTGCCCGGCTTGTTTTTATACCCGTCGATACGAACGTTGAATGCGCGATTACGCATCAGGAGCATGTGTTGGATCAGAATCAACCGCCGGCCGCCGCCACCATGAAAGACGTCGCAGAAAAAGCCGGCGTCTCCACTGCTACCGTGTCGCGTGCGCTGATGAATCCCGAAAAAGTCTCTTCGGCCACCCGTCAAAAGGTGGAACAGGCCGTCGCGGCCGTAGGCTATGCGTCGCAAAGCATGACACGACATTCCCGGCGCAACGACACACAAACGATTTTGTTGATCGTCCCCAATATCTGCGATCCCTTTTTCAGCGACATTATTCGCGGCGTTGAAGTCGCCGCCTCAGAAGCCGGTTATCTCGTGCTTATCGGCGATTGTGCGCATCAGAAACCGCAGGCGTGGACATTTCTCAACCTGATACTGACACGTCAGATTGATGGCATGGTGCTGCTGGGCGCGCAGTTGCCTTTTGACGTCAGCCCGGACGAACAACGTAATCTTCCGCCCATGGTGATGGCGATTGAGTTCGATCCCGAGATGTCGTTGCCGACGGTGAATATCGACAATCTTACCGCCTCATTTGTTGCCGTTAACCATCTGCTGGAGTTAGGCCATAAACGCATCGCCTGCCTGGCCGGTCCGGAAGATGTCGCCTTGTGTCAGTATCGTCTGCAGGGCTACGTACAGGCGTTACGACGCAGCGGGATTAGCGTCGATCCGACCTGTATTGTTCGGGGAGATTTCACTTTCGAATCAGGTGTGGCCGCGATCAATCAGCTCATGACCTTAGCCGAGCCCCCGCAGGCCCTGTTTTGTCACAGCGATATCATGGCCATCGGTGCCATCAGTCAGGCAAAAAAACTGGGCTTACGTGTGCCGGAAGACCTGTCCGTGGTGGGATTCGATGACATTGAGCTGTCGCGCTACTGCGAACCGCCGCTGACCACGGTGAAACAACCCTGTTTTGACATTGGCCGGGAAGCGGTGCTGCTACTGCTGAACGAACTTCAGGGGAAAGGCACGCGGAGCGGGTCAAAGTTACTCGACGCAGAATTAGTGATACGCGGTAGCACAACATTGGCAAAAATGGGGCGTTGATACAGAAAATGTTCCGCTATTTTCAGGAGATTCTTAGGGCTATCATTGCTGGTCAAAGTTCCAGCCCTTAAGTAACATGGCGGGCTCCTTGCCGGGCGTGTGGTAACAACGGATTCGCCCACATGGCATCATATTTTGAAGGGTATCAGGACGAGAGTGGCACAAAAAGATTATGTAGGCCGCGGGCGTTCAACAGGGACGCGTCGCAAGAAAAGCCCCAGCCGTGGTAAAAAAACGAAAAGCGGTTCAGGCACCTCTAAACTTATGATTGTACTGGCGGTGGCTGTATTAGTGACCTTTGCCGGTGGTTTATGGTTCCTTGCGCATCATAAGAAGGAAGATGTGCCGGTCATTACGGATCATAAAGCCAACGGTAATGGCTTGCCGCCCAAGCCTGAAGAACGCTGGAAATACATAAAAGAGCTTGAAAATCGTCAGGTTACCGTTCCAACGCCCAGCGAACCAACCTCGGGTGGCGAAGTCCAGTCACATACCCAGTTGACGGATGAGCAACGTCAGTTGCTGGAACAAATGCAGGCAGATATGCGCCAGCAGCCTACCCAGTTGAACGAAGTCCCGTGGAACGAGCAAACCCCGGCACAGCGGCAGCAAACGCTGCAACATCAACAACAGGTTCAGCAATACCAGCATCAACAACAGGTGCAACAATTCCAGCGTCAGCAACAGCAGGTGCAGCAACGTCAGCAGCAGGTACAACAGCCGCGCCAGCAGATTCAGGAACAACATACGCAGCGCCAGCAACAGCAGAATACTCAGCAGCAGTCACAACCTGCGCCGGTGACACGCGAACCTACCGCCCAGCCTAAGACACAGGATACGGCGAAAACGAAACCTGCTGAAAAAGCGGCATCGCAACGCTGGATGGTGCAGTGCGGTTCGTTCAAGGGAACAGAACAGGCTGAATCCGTGCGTGCTGCCCTGGCGTTCGAAGGTTTTGAAAGTCGCCTCACCTCCGGCGGCGGCTGGAACCGTGTGGTGGTCGGGCCCTTTAAAGATCGGGCCAGTGCCGACAGTACGCTGAAACGTCTGCGTGCGTCAGGCCATTCCGGCTGCATTCCGCTCGCCATTGGGGGTTGAAACCCGTCAAACCCGCCCCATATCTGTCTGCATGATCCTCCGCGCCTTGTGCGCGGAGCTTTTTTCCGACAGTAAAAGGGGTCTGCCCGTGACAACAATAGTAAGTGTTCGACGCAACGGCCAGGTAGTGATTGGCGGTGATGGCCAGGCTACGCTCGGTAATACCGTAATGAAAGGCAACGTTAAAAAAGTGCGTCGTCTTTACAACGATAAAGTCATTGCTGGCTTCGCTGGCGGTACCGCCGATGCCTTTACCCTGTTTGAACTCTTCGAACGTAAACTTGAAATGCATCAGGGCCATCTGGTGAAAGCGGCCGTTGAGCTGGCGAAAGACTGGCGCACCGATCGGATGTTGCGCCGCCTTGAAGCGCTACTGGCGGTGGCCGATGAATCCGCCTCGCTGATTATCAGTGGTAATGGTGACGTCATTCAGCCTGAAAACGATCTTATTGCCATCGGTTCAGGCGGTCCCTTCGCTCAGGCGGCGGCGCGCGCACTCCTGGAGAATACAGAGCTGGGCGCACGTGACATCGTTGAGAAATCGCTGAATATCGCTGGCGATATTTGCATCTACACTAACCACAACGTTAATTTTGAAGAATTAACGTCTAAGTCGTAAGGATTTAACCATGTCTGAAATGACTCCACGCGAAATCGTCAGCGAACTGAACCGCTTTATCATTGGTCAGGACAGCGCCAAGCGCGCCGTGGCCATCGCGCTGCGTAATCGCTGGCGCCGTATGCAGCTTGATGAAGAGTTGCGTCACGAAGTGACACCGAAAAACATTCTCATGATCGGCCCGACCGGTGTGGGTAAAACGGAAATTGCTCGCCGACTGGCAAAACTGGCTAACGCCCCCTTCATCAAGGTGGAAGCCACCAAGTTCACCGAAGTGGGTTATGTCGGTAAAGAAGTCGACTCCATCATTCGCGACCTGACGGACTCCGCGATTAAAATGGTGCGCAGCCAGGCCATTGAGAAGAACAAATACCGCGCAGAAGAAATGGCGGAAGAGCGTATTCTGGATGTCCTCATCCCGCCGGCAAAAAATAACTGGGGACAGGCTGAACACACCAGTGAGCCCTCATCTGCGCGTCAGTCTTTCCGTAAGAAGCTGCGTGAAGGCCAGCTCGATGATAAAGAAATCGAGATCGACTTAGCTGTAACAGGGCCGGGTGTAGAAATCATGGCACCGCCGGGCATGGAAGAGATGACCAGCCAGCTACAGTCCATGTTCCAGAATCTGGGTGGTCAAAAGCAAAAGCCACGCAAACTCAAAATCAAAGAAGCGATGAAGCTGTTGATTGAAGAGGAAGCGGCTAAGCTGGTTAACCCGGAAGAACTGAAACAGGATGCCATCGACGCGGTTGAACAGCACGGCATCGTCTTCATTGATGAGATCGATAAGATCTGTAAACGCGGCGGCCAAAACGCCGGTGGCCCCGATGTTTCGCGCGAAGGTGTCCAGCGCGACCTGCTGCCACTGGTAGAGGGCTGTACCGTGTCGACAAAGCATGGCATGGTTAAAACTGACCATATCCTGTTTATCGCCTCGGGCGCATTCCAGGTGGCCAGCCCGTCTGATTTGATTCCTGAGCTACAGGGCCGTTTACCGATTCGCGTTGAACTGCAGGCGCTGACGGTCAATGATTTCGAGCGCATTCTGACTGAACCGAATGCCTCCGTCACCGTACAGTACAAAGCGCTGATGAATACCGAAGGCGTGAACATCCACTTCACCGACGATGGTATTCGCCGTATCGCGGAAGCAGCCTGGCAGGTCAACGAAACGACCGAAAACATCGGTGCGCGTCGTCTGCATACCGTGCTGGAGCGCCTGATGGAAGATATTTCTTACGATGCCAGCGATCGCAGTGGTGAGTCCGTAACCATCGATGCTGATTACGTCGGCAAGCATCTGGATGAACTGGTTGCAGATGAAGATTTAAGCCGCTTTATTCTGTAACACTCCGCGTCCATGCGTTGTATCAAAGCCCAGACATTACGTCTGGGCTTTTTTCTGCATGCGCTTGATGCCGTACCGTTTTTTTACGGTTGATGATTTTGCCAACAATTAGCATAAAGCGATATACTTAGCGCTCCTGTGGCAAACAGACGAAACCCTTATGAAATACGATACTTCTGAACTCTGCGACATCTACCACGAAGAAGTGAATGTTGTTGAACCGCTTTTCTCAAATTTCGGTGGGCGGACCTCATTCGGCGGTCAGATAACCACAGTGAAATGCTTTGAAGATAACGGCCTGCTTTACGATCTGTTGGAAGAGAATGGCCGGGGTCGCGTACTGTTAATTGATGGCGGCGGTTCAGTGCGCCGTGCGTTAGTGGATGCACAACTTGCGCGTCTGGCAGCACAGAATGAGTGGGAAGGCATCGTCGTTTACGGTTCAGTTCGTCAGGTTGACGAACTGGAAGAGCTGGAAATTGGTATCCAGGCCATTGCAGCCATTCCGGTGGGCGCAGCGGGCGAAGGGATTGGTGAAAGCGATGTGCGCGTGAATTTTGGTGGCGTCACTTTTTTCTCAGGCGATCACCTGTATGCAGACAACACCGGTATGATTTTGTCGGAAGACCCGCTTGATATTGAATAATGTCTGCAAACGAAAACGGGTGCCAGTGGCACCCGTTTTTGTATCAGCAGAGGCTTAAACCTCTTCCATTTTTCCCAACAAGGCACGCAGGCGTTCTTGCCAGACATGCTGCTCCTCTTTCAGATGCTGATTTTCACGCATCAGAGCTTCGTGGTTGCCGGCTGCGTTCTGCGCCTCATTGCGCAGGTTGTTGTTCTGCTCTTTCAGCTCTTCAATTTCCATTTGCAGCAAGGTGATAGTATCAATCGCCTGCTGTACTTTCGCTTCCAGTTTCTCAAACACTTCAAATGACATCTTTCTGACCTCTCCTAAAATCCTGCAAGGCGTTGATGATGCCAGCTTTCGCACACAAGGCGTTTACCAGCAACGTTGTCCCGATTGTATGTAGCCTCATCCCGCAAGTCCAGCAACGCAGGCCTGCAGTCCACTGTCAGTACCACTTTTCAGCCTATCCCTAAAAACCACTTTTTGCTGCGCGCATTACTGTCAGAGCCTGAAGAAAGCCCGCAGAAAGGCACTCAATGGCGCTTAAAGAAAACTGAAACACGCGAAAACGCGCATTTTTTTGACGCGCCACACAAAAATCAATTTCGCTATTTCTCGTTTATGCTCGTTAACGATAAATTAACATCAGCCCTACAACGAAGATGGGTGACTCACGGACTGAGAACAAAAACTGATAAAATTTAACCTCGCTTCAGGAACAACTATCATGAGTCAGACTACAACCACACTCAAAGGTCAGTGTATTGCCGAATTTCTGGGTACCGGTTTGATCCTGTTTTTCGGCGCGGGTTGTGTTGCCGCGCTTAAGCTGGCTGGCGCCTCTTTTGGCCAATGGGAAATCTGTATCGTCTGGGGCTTAGCCGTTTCAATGGCGGTCTACCTCAGTGCTGGCGTATCAGGCGCCCACCTCAATCCAGCCGTTACGATTGCACTTTGTCTTTTCGCTAATTTTGAAGGCCGCAAAGTCGTGCCTTATATCCTGTCTCAGGTCGCAGGCGCATTCTGTGGCGCAGCGCTGGTATATGGTCTTTACTACAGCTTGTTTATCAATTTCGAACAAAGTCATAACATAGTGCGCGGTTCAGTTGAAAGCCTGAGTCTGGCCGGCATTTTCTCTACCTATCCAAATCCACAGATTTCCGTGGGCCAGGCGTTCCTGGTAGAAATGGTCATCACCGCGGTATTGATGTCTGTGATTATGGCGCTGACGGATGACGGCAACGGCGTTCCACGTGGTCCAATGGCACCCCTGTTGATTGGCCTGCTGGTAGCGGTGATTGGCGGTTCAATGGGTCCACTGACCGGTTTTGCGCTGAACCCGGCTCGTGATTTCGGACCTAAAGTTTTCGAATGGCTGGCTGGCTGGGGCTCCGTTGCCTTTACGGGCGGCCATCAGATCCCTTATTTCCTTGTGCCAATTTTTGGTCCACTGGTCGGTGCTTGCCTGGGTGCCTTTGGTTATCGCGCCCTGATTGGTCGCCATTTACCCGGCGCGGTGATTGCCTCACCCAGCACTGACAAACCGATTGCGTCCGCGCATGAACGTAAAGCGTAAGTTCCACTTTTATCATCAGGAATGAATTTATGACTACCACCGATAAAAAATACATCGTCGCTCTGGATCAGGGCACAACCAGTTCACGCGCTGTTGTGCTGGATCATGACGCTAACATTGTGGCGGTATCGCAACGCGAATTTACTCAAATATATCCTAAAGCGGGCTGGGTAGAACATGACCCTATGGATATTTGGGCGTCCCAGAGTTCAACGCTCGTAGAAGTGCTGGCCCATGCTGATATTCGTTCTGATGAAATCGCCGCTATCGGCATTACGAACCAGCGTGAAACGACCATCGTCTGGGATAAAGAAACGGGCAAACCGGTTTATAATGCCATTGTCTGGCAGGATCCCCGTACCGCTGACTACTGTCACAAGCTGAAGAGTGAGGGGCTGGAAGAATACATTCAGCACACCACGGGTCTGGTGATTAACCCCTACTTCTCCGGCACCAAAGTGAAATGGATTCTTGATAACGTTGAAGGTGCGCGTGAGCGTGCAAAACGTGGCGAATTGCTGTTCGGTACTGTGGATACCTGGCTGGTCTGGAAAATGACTCAGGGACGTGTGCATATCTCCGATTACACGAATGCCTCACGTACCATGTTGTTCAACATCCACACACTTGAGTGGGATCAACGCCTGTTGGATGTTCTTGATATCCCGCGTGAAATGTTACCAGAAGTGAAATCTTCGTCTGAAGTATACGGACAGACTAACATCGGTGGTAAAGGCGGTACGCGTATTCCTATCGCCGGTATTGCAGGCGACCAGCAGGCTGCGCTTTACGGTCAAATGTGCGTGCAGCCGGGAATGGCGAAAAACACCTACGGCACCGGCTGCTTTATGCTGATGAACACCGGTACCGAAGCGGTGACTTCAACGCACGGTCTGCTGACGACTATTGCCTGCGGCCCGCGTGGAGAAGTGAACTACGCGCTGGAAGGTGCCGTCTTTATCGGTGGCGCAGCCATTCAGTGGTTACGCGATGAGATGAAGTTGATTAGCGATGCGGCTGACTCTGAATACTTCGCGATGAAAGTGAAAGATTCTAACGGCGTATATATGGTGCCAGCCTTTACCGGTCTGGGCGCACCTTACTGGGATCCCTATGCGCGTGGTGCGCTGTTCGGTCTGACACGTGGTGCGAATGCAAACCACATCATCCGTGCAACGCTGGAGTCCATCGCTTACCAGACGCGTGACGTCCTGGAAGCCATGCAAAACGATGCTAACACACGTCTTCAGTCACTCCGTGTCGACGGTGGTGCGGTTGCCAATAACTTCCTGATGCAGTTCCAGTCTGACATTCTGGGTACGCGCGTTGAGCGTCCTGAAGTGCGCGAAGTCACAGCACTGGGTGCCGCGTATCTGGCGGGTCTGGCCGTTGGCTTCTGGAAAGACCTGGATGAAGTCCGTGCTAAGGCTGTCGTTGAGCGCGAATTCCGTCCAACGCTTGAAACCACAGAGCGTAACTTCCGCTACGCCGGCTGGAAAAAAGCCGTTGCGCGCGCGCAAGCGTGGGAAGAAAAAGAGTAATCTGCCCTATGCCCGTGACCTCGGCTGTCACGGGCCTTTTCCCCGCCTTCTCCCTCCGCTACACTGCCTGCCAGTTTTTTGTCAGGTGCCTACAATGAAACGAGAACTTGCCATTGAATTTTCCCGCGTAACCGAAGCTGCCGCGCTGGCAGGCTATAAATGGTTAGGACGCGGCGACAAAAACGCGGCCGACGGTGCGGCGGTCCATGCCATGCGTCACGTCTTAAATACCATCCAGATCGATGGCCAGATTGTGATTGGCGAAGGGGAAATCGACGAAGCCCCGATGCTTTATATCGGCGAGAAAGTGGGAACCGGCCAGGGTGACGCGGTAGATATTGCGGTCGATCCCATTGAAGGCACACGCATGACGGCGATGGGACAAGCTAATGCGCTTGCCGTCATGGCCGTAGGCGATAAAGGCACCTTTCTTCATGCGCCTGACATGTATATGGAGAAGCTTATCGTGGGTCCGGCGGCGCGCGGCCATATAAATCTGGACCAACCGCTTGAGCTTAACCTGCGTAATATCGCGATCGCCATGAATAAGCCGCTCTCAGAGCTCACCGTATCGATTCTGGCCAAGCCGCGCCATGACGCTGTCATCCAACAGCTTAAAGCGCTGGGCGTACGCATTTTTGCCTTTCCCGATGGCGACGTTGCGGCATCCATACTGACCTGTATGCCGGACAGTGAAGTTGACGTGATGTACGGGATCGGCGGCGCGCCTGAAGGCGTGGTTTCAGCCGCCGTTATCCGTGCGCTGGATGGTGATATGCAAGGCAGATTACTGGCACGTCACCATGTGAAAGGTGACACGGAGGAAAACCGCCGCATTGGCGAATATGAGCTGAAACGGTGTGCTGGTATGGGAATCGAAGCCGGAAAGGTTCTGCCACTTCAGACGATGGCGCGCAATGATAATGTCGTTTTTGCGGCTACCGGCATCACCAGCGGCGACCTGCTGAAAGGTATTACTCGTCAGGGCAATATGGCCACCAGCGAAACGCTGTTAATACGCGGCAAATCGCGCACGATTCGCCGCATTCAGTCTGTACATTATCTCGACCGTAAAGATCCAGCTCTGCACCCTTTTATCCTGTAACCGCCTGATTGTCACCTGTTGGCTGGCGCGAAAGCGGTAGCCAGCAGAGCAGCATCACCAGCGCCGTGACGAACATCAGCATGCCAAGACTGAACTGATCGCGCTGTGGCATCAACGCCGACAAAGAAGCGACCAGCCCGGATCCCAGGTTCTGCATACCACCAATCAATGCACCCGCGCTTCCTGCCAGCCAGGCATAGGGTTCCATGGCACCCGATGTCGCCAGGGGAAACAGCATCCCCGCGCCAAAGAAGAACAGCGATGCCGGTATCAATAACGTCCAGATAGTCATGATGCCAAACCAGGCAGGCACCCACATCAGCACTGCTGCCAGCAGGCAACTGTTGACGCCAAACCACATCAGGCTGTGCCAGGAACGCTGCTCACGCCCGGCAAACCATGCCCCAAAGAAGGCGGCCGGGATGGGCAGAATGAACAAGATACTGACGGTAAAACTGTTCAGACCCAGTACGCCGCCCAGCAGCACACCACAGCTGGCCTCAAAGACGGCAATGCCTGACAGCGCACCAATCAGCAGCACCAGATAGCGGACAAAATTCGCATCGCGTAACAGACGAATGTAACGTTTAAGGAACGGCGTTACTTCGGCGCTGACCGGGCGTGTTTCCGGCAACCAGCACGCCATAGTCACCGTCACGATCATGCATAACAGCAGTAAAAAAGCGAAACAGGCATGCCAGCCAAACAGTTGTGTCAACGCTGCGCCAATCACTGGCGCGACTAACGGGCTGGCAAGCACGCCCATGTTGAGCCAGCTGTTCGCCTGACGTAACGCATGGCCATTATAGAGGTCGCGCGGCATGGTCCGCGCCATCACCCCGGCCACGCCAGTGCCCGCGCCCTGAATCGCACTGCCAATGACCAGCATATCCAGTGATGAGGCCAGTAAGGCAATTATTGATCCGATCATAAAGATCGCCATGCCCGCCAGGATCACCGGACGGCGTCCTACGCTGTCAGACAACGGGCCATAGATCAGCTGCGATCCACCATAGGTCATTAAATAGGCCGCCATGACATGTTGCATCATGCCGTTACGCACCTGCAGTGCGTCCGCCATTGCCGCCATTGCCGGCACATAAATGGTCTGAGCCATCTGCCCTACTGCGACCAATGCGATGAGCATGATCAACAACGGGCGATTTTCTATCTTCTTCATCATCATTGAACAAAAATTCTGTATGAAAAGGAACGTTTAAACAGCACAACTAACGGCTGAAACAGGTTGTGGCAGGAAAATATCAGGATTACGTGACAAAGCGAGTGATTCACACAAAGTGGGTGCGCCATTCACGTCAATAAATGCAACCAGGATGTAAACTTAATATTACAGTTTGTCGATTAGAGCCTTTGCCCCGTTACCGACTGGTAATCTGTCAGAGCAGTAGCGAAGATGTTTATCCGCCTGACTATCAACGCTTAAGGAGTCACTATGGCCGAGTGGATCAATGCGCAAGTGAAGGAAGTGAAAAACTGGACCGATGCGCTGTTTAGCCTGCGGGTTAAGGCACCGATTGCCCCCTTCCATGCCGGACAGTACGCAAAACTGGCACTCGAAATTGAGGGCGAACGTGTGCAGCGAGCTTACTCTTACGTCAATGCACCCAATGACGACCTGCTTGAGTTCTACTTAGTCACCGTACCCGACGGCAAATTAAGCCCGCATCTGCAGGCGCTGCGCCCCGGTGAGCAGGTGATGATCACCAAAGATGCGGCGGGCTTTTTTATTCTGGATGAAGTCCCTGAATGTCAAACATTATGGATGCTGGCGACCGGTACCGCCGTGGGCCCTTACCTGTCGATCCTGCAACAGGGCGAAGGCCTGGATCGCTTCGATAATATCGTCCTGGTCCATGCCGCCCGTTATGCCGCCGACCTGAGCTTTTTACCGCTGATGCAGCAACTCCAGCAAATCTATAACGGTAAGTTGCAGATCATCACGGTTGTCAGCCGTGAGGAAAGTCTGGGGTCGCTGACGGGGCGCATTCCGGCCCTGATTGAGAATGGCAAGCTGGAGCAGGCAGCAGGGTTAGCCATTGACGCAGAGACCAGCCATGTCATGGTTTGTGGTAATCCACAGATGGTACGTGATACGCAGCAGTTACTGAAAGAGACGCGCGGTATGCGTAAGCACCTTAAGCGCAAACCCGGCCATATCACCAGCGAAAACTACTGGTAAGGGGCGCGTTTCAGACGCAAGGGCACCGGCGCGGCACCAAAGCGGTTGTCGCCGACGGTGCCACGAAACACCCCCAGATCCAGAATCAATCCGGCCAGGATAATAAAGGGCAGTACGCGCCCGATGAGCCACTGTAACACTTCTCCCGTCATGCTCCAGTTGCCCGCCATCAGTAGCCAGGCGGCAATCAGCAGCAGGGCCCAGTAGCCCCGGCGATCGCGATCGTGCAGGCGTTTAACCACAATCGCGCTGGCAGGCCACAATAAGCAGACGATGCCAAACGCAGCCATCTGTGTGTCCAGCAGATCGTTACCTGCCAGGAAAAACAGCAGGCTGGTTAGCAGTACCCAGATTGCCTGCCAGAGCCAAAAATCCCGACGCCCTACGCGCCCGCGAAAAGAGAAAAACCATTGCTGGATTATCATGCACTTTCCTTAGACAAAATTTTACGCTGCACACTTTTGACCTTGAAGATAAAAACCGTTCTAATTTGGCATCGAGTTTATTGGTCAGAGCCGACAAAATGAAGAATTTGCCAGGCGTACTGTTGCTGAGCGTCGCGCTGACGGTTCCGGTATTTGCCGCCGATCCGCAACCCCTCGACAAGGCTGAACACATGCCAACCGCCCCCTATCTGTTACCGGGCGCACCCACGCTGGACATGACCATTGGCCAGTTTCGTGAAAAATACAACCTGGCCAATCCCCAATTGCCGCTCAGGGAATACAGTGCCATTGATACGCGCGATGAAAAGAGCGATCTGACACGCGCCGCCACCAAAATTAATGAAACCCTTTATTCTTCTACGGCGCTTGAGCCGGGCACGGGCAAAATCAAAACGTTGCAGATCACGTGGCTGCCGATTCCGGGGCCTGACCAGAGTGCCTCGCAGGCTAAGGCGCTTGATTATATGACCGCCATGTTACGTTTTTTTGTGCCGGGACTCACGCAGGAAGAAGGGCGAAAAAAGCTGGAAACGCTGCTTAAAGCCGGTAAAGGCTCACGATACTATGAGCACGTTGAAGGCGCACTGCGTTTCGTGGTTTCAGATAACGGGGATAAAGGACTCACCTTTGCCATTGAGCCGGTAAAACTGGCGCTGGCTACGCCCTGATGGACGGGGCAAAAATGACGAAAAGCAAAGCCATGGCATTATTTGATCTCTATACTGTCTGGCAGACAACGTTGCCCCAGGGCAGCGCCATTTCATGTATCGCGTTATGCGGAGGATAGAATGCGACATCCACTGGTTATGGGTAACTGGAAGTTGAATGGCAGCAAGCATATGACAGCCGAACTGATCGACGGTCTGCGCAAAGAACTGTCGGGCGTGGAAGGCTGTGGCGTTGCTATTGCCCCCCCTGCGCTCTATCTTGATCAGGCTAAACATGCTGTCTCCGGTAGCCATATTGCACTGGGTGCTCAAAACGTTGATGTAAACCTGTCTGGCGCATTTACCGGCGAGATTTCCGCTGAGATGCTGAAAGATATTGGCGCGAAGTACATCATCATTGGTCACTCAGAACGCCGCACTTACCATAAAGAAAGCGATGAATTCATTGCGAAAAAATTTGCCGTCTTAAAAGCAGCGGGGCTGGTGCCGGTTCTGTGCATCGGCGAAACCGAAGCCGAAAATGAAGCAGGCAAAACCGAAGAAGTGTGTGCACGTCAGCTTGATGCTGTACTGACCACTCAGGGTGCCGAAGCATTTAAAGATGCGGTTATCGCCTACGAACCCGTCTGGGCGATTGGCACGGGTAAATCAGCCACCCCAGCGCAGGCGCAGGCCGTTCACAAATTCATTCGTGACCATATCGCGAAAAAAGATGCTGCTGTCGCTGAGCAAGTGATTATTCAGTACGGTGGTTCAGTCAACGATAAAAATGCAGCCGAGCTGTTTACGCAGCCGGACATTGACGGTGCCCTGGTTGGCGGTGCGTCACTGAAAGCCGATGCATTTGCGGTCATCGTTAAAGCAGCCGCGGCAGCCAAACAAGGCTGACCTGGCGCTTAGTCCATTCTGAGCGGCCAAATCAGGCCGCTTTTTTTATGGGTTGCAGTAACGCGCAGTCGTGATCCTGCACTTCCTCAGCGGAACCTTTATTTAACAACAGCCAGTTGCGCTCCACTGCCATCAGTATCAACCGCCCATCAGACAAGCGCGCTAACGCGAGGCCGTAGCGGCCCATCTCATCGCGTGCATGCGGTATCTCAGCGGCCAGACGGATAAATACGCTTTGCTCTGCCAGCTCGGCTTCACTCAACGTACGCACGTGATAAGGATGACTGAGAAAGGTGACGGCTTTCCATTCCGGTGTGAACGTGGGTGTCAGCGCATCCAGTTGCTTTCTCACATCAGGCCGAAGGCATGAAAGATGAATATGAAGCTGATTCTGGGTACGGCCATACTGAGAATTGATGGCCAGTGACAGCACACTGTCGTTGATGGGCTTGCCATATTTTTGCGCCACGACGCCTCTGTCCTGCCAGGCCAGGTCAAAATAATTCGGCGTATCTGAACGGAGCAACTGTGAGCTTTCGATTCCGGTGATTTTATCAATGGGGATGAGCAGATACTGAAGGGGGCCGTTTCGGTCTTTCAACAGCGCGTAGCGGTGCTGCAGATCAACGCGCTGACACGGCGCGGGCTGACCATGCGTGAGCTGATCGGGCAGACACTTTTCACTGACGATTTGCCAAAGCGCATCCGCATTCGTTTTAACATGCGTAGCCGCAACCAGGATCCCTGCGCCGATCAATACCAGCAGAAGCGCAATGATGATGAAGGCCCGACGATTTGCCTGCATTGTTATCTTCCCCTGACTGTTTTCATTCGCATCCTCACCTGACAGCGCGTAAATGTCACGCATAAAAAAACCAGCGTTTCCGCTGGTTTCAAGAATAACCGGTAAGGATTACGGCTTCATGATCTGATCATAGGTGCCGCCATCAGCGAAGTGCGTTTTTTGCGCCTTCGCCCAGCCGCCAAACTTGTCGTCGATGGTAAACAGTTTTACCGGCGCAAACGTACTGGCGAACTTCTTCGCGACCTCTTCATTGCGCGGACGATAATAGTTTTCAGCCGCAATCGTCTGCCCTTCCGTCGAGTAGAGATATTTCAGATAGGCTTCCGCCACCTGACGCGTTCCCTTCTCATCGACCACCTTATCCACGACGGACACAGTGGGCTCCGCGAGAATCGATTCACTTGGCGTCACAATTTCAAATTTGTCTTTACCCAGTTTATTGACCGCCAGGTAGGCTTCGTTTTCCCAGGCGATCAGGACATCACCAATACCACGCTCTACAAAGGTATTGGTTGCGCCGCGCGCACCGGAATCCTGCACTTCAACATGCTTAAACAGATCTTTCACGTAACGCTGTGCTTTTGCCTGATCGCCGTTGTTATGATCCAGTGCCCAGCCCCAGGCAGCCAGGTAATTCCAGCGAGCGCCGCCTGACGTTTTAGGATTTGGGGTAATCACCGAAACGCCGGGCTTGATAAGATCGCTCCAGTCATGGATACCTTTAGGGTTGCCTTTACGCACCAAAAAGACAATCGTGGAGGTATAAGGCGCGGAGTTGTCGGGCAGACGTTTAATCCAGTCTTTATCAATGCGACCGCGATCAGCAATTGCATCAACGTCCGACTGCAGCGCCAGTGTCACGACATCAGCACGAATACCGTTGATGACAGAAGTCGCCTGTTTACCTGAACCGCCGTGCGACTGACGGATGACCACGTTGTCGCCCGTTTCCTGTTTGTAGTGCGCGCTAAAGGCCTTGTTGTATTGTTCGTAGAGTTCCCGGGTAGGATCATAAGAAACGTTTAGCAGCTGAATATCCTTCGCCAGAACACTGCCAGATGCCAGTAACAACCCTAAACCCACGGCCCATTTATTCATTGCGCACTCTCCCCATTCATGATGAGACAAGCGTGACATAAACGTGATTATAGCTAAAAGAATTAAAAATAAGCGGTTATAACTTTGGGGAATATGAGGAAGGCATAAGGGCATGCCGTTAAGCATGCCCGGTAATACTTAGTACAGCTGCTTAGCCGTATCCATCCAGTCACGCTTAAAGGGACGTTTCATATTTTCAATGGCATCAATGATATCGTGATGGACCATCTTGTCATTCTGGATACCTACACACCGGCCACCGTAGCCCTGCATCAGCAACTCAATCGAATAGGCACCCATGCGCGACGCAAGAATGCGGTCATAAGCGCAGGGCGCGCCGCCGCGCTGGATATGACCAAGTACCGTGGCGCGCGTTTCGCGTTTGGTTTCTGTTTCGATGAAACGCGCCAGGTCGTCGATATCACAGATGTGCTCCGTAATAGCTACGATCGCGTGCTTTTTACCTTTCGCAATACCGGCTTTAATCTCTGCCACCAGCTCCTCACGAGTGTAAGGAATCTCAGGTAACACGATAAATTCACATCCCCCGGCAATAGCCGCAGCCAGCGTCAGGTCGCCACAGTAACGGCCCATGACTTCAACAATCGAGATGCGCTGATGCGATGACGACGTATCACGCAGGCGGTCAATGGCTTCGACGACCGTTTCCAGCGCCGTAAAGTAGCCGATGGTGTAATCTGTCCCGGCCACGTCGTTGTCAATCGTGCCTGGCAGACCGATACACGGAAAGCCCATTTCGGTGAGCCGCTTGGCCCCCATATACGAACCGTCGCCACCGATCACTACTAAGGCATCAATGCCCCGCTTTTTCAGGTTCTCGATTGCTACCTGGCGGACATCATCATTACGAAACTCAGGAAAACGTGCAGAACCCAGGAACGTGCCGCCGCGATTGATCATATCTGACACACTGTAGCGGTCGAGGTTGATCATGCGATCTTCATATAAACCCTGATAGCCGTCATAGATACCAAAAACTTCCAGCCCTTCGCTTAATGCGGAGCGAACTACACCGCGAATGGCTGCGTTCATGCCTGGGGCGTCACCGCCGCTGGTCAGTACACCAATTTTTTTGATCATGACAACCTCTGGATTGTTCAAAACTAAGGGTTAATCCGGCCTGTGCAACGCTGATGAACACTGATGTGGTAAGCGCGACATATGATGGCAGATAGTATATCAAAGGCCTGATGCTGAATTGATTCAGGTCAGACAACTTTTCACTAATTTTTTTAGCAATGTTAGCTGCATGTCATTTTCATCTTTCTAACGTCTTTCCTGTGCGTCAGAAATTGAATGCATCCTGTTTCTCTGACGGTACCACAGAACAGGGATCCTGATGAATAATGACGTCCGACCCGGGAAAGGCTTCGCGTAATGCTTTTTCAACCTGATCGGCGATTCGGTGTGCCTGCACTAACGGTAATTGATCTTCCAGCTCTACGTGAAGCTGAATAAATTTCGTCGGGCCAGACTGACGCGTCCGCACATCATGAACGCCTTGCACACCGGGCCAGTTTGATGAAATCGCAATAATATGTTGTCGTTCTTCATCGGGTAAGGCTCTGTCCAACAGGGACTGAACGGCTTCATAGCCCATCCGAAGTGCGCTGACGAGAATATACACGCCAATGCCCAGCGCAAACAGCGCATCGGCGCGAGCGAATCCGTAGCTGGTTAACACCAGCGCGACCAAAATTGCCCCGTTCATGAAAACATCGGATTGATAATGCAGCATATCGGCCCGAATCGCCTGACTGCGTGTTTTTCGTACGACCCAGCGCTGGAAAGCCACCAGCAGTAATGTCGAAATGAGAGCCAGCACCGTCACGATAATGCCCATACCGGGCGATCGCAGTTCATTCGGGGAAGCGAGATGCTGAATACCCGTCAGAAAGAGGAAAAGTGCAGAACCTGAAATGAACATGCTTTGCGCCAGGGCGGCCAGCGATTCCGCTTTACCGTGGCCAAAGGTGTGATCGGCGTCAGCGGGCTGAAGGGAATAGCGCACCACCAGCAGGTTTGTCAGGGAAGCGGCAATGTCCACCAGCGAATCAACCATGGCAGCCAGCAGGCTAACCGATCCGGTATACCACCAGGCAAAAATCTTGATAATTAACAAGGTTGTCGCCAGCAGCGTCGCCGCAATCGCCGCAGATTTAACCCACTTTCCATACGAAGCCTGCATGCCACACTCCATGAACATCATGACTGAAGAGGTAAAATAACAGCAGAGAAGGGCTAAGTTTAACACTGACGCAGGCGATGCGCCCGACTGATACCGTTCGGACAGCGTGATGAGGGATAAGACGGGAAGAGATAATACGACTTCGCCCCATCGGGTAACGATGGGGCGAAGGATTGCTTACCTAAGTAAGCGCCAAATCAACGTGCAGATTTGGTTCAGTGCTCAGCAAAATTATTTTTTGCCGCCTTTCTTGCCCGCTTCGGAGGCTTTTTCGGGGTTATTTTTGAAATTACCGCCGCCGCCGTTGCCGCTGCTCTTTCCGCCTTTTTTACCGGCTTCAGAGGCTTTTTGCGGGTTGTCTGCGAAATTACCTGAACCACCACGATGCTCTGCCATAATTTACTCCATTAATAGATTAATTCGGACTACATGATGTGGTTGCTGCTCTCCGTTAATTTCAGAAGTGCATCGGCTTCCTTGCTGAGACAATATAAGTGTAGGCGAGGCCGGATAAGGTGCAAGCGGAGCGGGATATTTACAGCCCCTTGAAAAGAAAGGAAAATGCACAAATAAATTAATGTAATCTTTATATTTATCAATCGATTGGAAATAACTCACGACCTGTAAAACAGATCGGCAAGACAGTAATAACAGACAGGAAAGCGTGCGTAAGAAAAATAAAAAAACGTTGCCATTCAATCGTCCAGATCATTTTTTCGCGCACTGTAAAACTACAGTAAATAATGGCGAAAAACAGATAAAAAAAACCCCCTCATCATGAGGGGGAAGACAGGGATGTGTCTATGGCAAGGAAAACAGGGATACTATTTACTACTGGTTACTACTGGTACGACTTACGGGTTGCAGCGTCGAAGCTGGCTGCAAACTTGAGAGCTTACGCATGGCATTCAGGCGCTGCTCATAATTCTTCTGTAACGCGGCCTGCTGCTCGGGCGTTAACAGGTGGTACATCTGATTACGCACTCTCGCCATCTCAACTTGCTGTTCAACCTGAACTTTGGCGATGGCCTCTGCCTTGTCACGTATGGCCGCTTCGTTAAATTTATCTGCCGTCACCAAATCGTGCATAGCTGCGATATCATCAATATTCGTTGCCGGACGGTCATGTCGGGCTTGCTGCATAAGGTCACGCATTTGTTGTCGTTGATGTTCCGTCAACTCAATGCCGTCGAACATGTGACTTTGCGAATTTTGCGTCATACTGCCTATCGTAAATCCGCCGTGATGCACCTCGTCAAGCGCCATCGACTCTGCTGCTCCTGCGCTGGCGTGACTGAGAACCATCGCTGAGGCAAGAACGACGGCGGTTAATTTGCGCATCGTTTACTCCAGTTCGTTCTGTTTTGCGATTCAACGATAGCCAGTGTACGGCGATAGCTGCAAACATCCGTCAGGGGGTGTAAAAGTACGTAAAGCGATGGATTGGTATCATAGGAACACGCTATTTTGCCTGCGGAGGGCTACAAAAATGAATAAAATCCTGTTGGTAGATGATGACCGCGAATTGACTTCGCTTTTAAAAGAACTGTTAGAAATGGAAGGGTTTGAAGTGGTGGTTGCCAGCGATGGTGAACAAGCACTGAATCTGCTCGATAACTCAATTGATTTGCTTTTACTGGATGTCATGATGCCCAAGAAAAACGGTATCGACACCCTGAAAGAATTACGCCAGCAGTATCAAACACCTGTGATTATGCTTACCGCCCGCGGAAGCGAGCTTGATCGTGTGCTGGGCCTTGAGCTGGGCGCCGATGACTATCTGCCTAAGCCCTTTAACGATCGGGAGCTGGTTGCGCGCATACGCGCTATCCTGCGCCGTTCGAACTGGAGCGAACAACAGCAGCAGCACGATAACAGCTCACCTACGCTGGAAGTGGACTGCCTGCGCCTGAACCCGGGCCGTCAGGAAGCCAGTTTCGATAACGAAACGCTGGATCTCACCGGCACAGAATTCACCCTGTTGTACCTTTTGGCTCAGCATTTAGGTCAGGTTGTCTCGCGCGAGCATCTTAGCCAGGAGGTGCTGGGTAAACGCCTGACGCCTTTTGACCGTGCCATCGATATGCACATCTCGAACCTGCGCCGTAAACTCCCTGAACGTCGCGATGGGCATCCGTGGTTCAAGACCTTACGTGGCCGCGGTTATTTGATGGTTTCGGCATCATGATAGGCAGTTTGACTACCCGCATCTTTGCTATTTTCTGGCTGACGCTGGCACTGGTATTGATGCTGGTGCTCATGGTACCCAAGCTTGATTCACGCCAGATGACGGCGCTGCTGGAAAGCGAGCAGCGCCAGGGCACGATGATCGAGCAGCACGTTGAAGCCGAGCTGTCACGCGATCCGCCTAATGATTTGATGTGGTGGCGGCGCTTATTTCGCGCTATTGAGAAGTGGGCTCCACCCGGCCAACGTTTGCTCCTGGTCACCAGTGAAGGCCGGGTCATCGGCGCACAGCATAATGAAATGCAGGTCATTCGTAACTTCATCGGTCAGTCAGATAACGCCGATCACCCACAGAAGAAGAAATATGGCCGGGTAGAGATGGTAGGTCCTTTCGCCGTCCGGGATGGAGAGGATAACTATCAGCTGTATCTGATCCGCCCCGCCAGCAGCTCTCAGTTGGATTTTATTAATCTGTTGTTTGATCGCCCTTTGCTGCTGCTCATTGTTACCATGCTGATTAGCTCACCGCTTCTGTTGTGGCTGGCATGGAGCCTGGCGCGTCCTGCACGGAAACTTAAATATGCCGCGGACGAAGTCGCCAGCGGTAATCTGCGCCAGCATCCTGAACTGGAATCAGGCCCACAGGAATTTCTGGCGGCAGGTTCCAGCTTTAACCAGATGGTCAGTGCGCTGGAACGGATGATGAACGGTCAGCAGCGCTTACTGTCTGATATCAGCCACGAATTACGCACGCCGCTAACGCGATTACAGCTGGCGACCGCCCTGCTGCGCCGTCGTCATGGTGAAGGCAAAGAGCTGGAACGTATAGAGACGGAAGCACAACGCCTCGATGGCATGATTAATGACCTACTGGTGCTGTCGAGGACCCAGCATAAGAACGCGCTGGTCAGCGAAGCCATGAAGGCAAATCAGCTGTGGAACGGCGTGCTGGAAGACGCCCGATTTGAAGCGGAACAAATGGGTAAGACACTGGAGATCCCTTATCCTCCAGGGCCATGGCCTTTGTATGGTAACCCCCATGCGCTTGAAAGTGCGCTGGAGAATATCGTGCGGAATGCGTTGCGCTACTCTCATACTCATATCAGCGTCAGTTTTTCCGTTGATATTTCAGGCATTACCGTTCACGTTGACGACGATGGTCCCGGCGTGAGCCCGGAAGATCGTGAGCAGATATTCCGACCGTTTTACCGCACTGACGAGGCGCGCGACCGAGAGTCCGGCGGCACCGGCCTGGGGCTGGCTATTGTGGAAACGGCCATTCAGCAGCACCGTGGCTGGGTAAAAGCAGATGACAGCCCACTGGGTGGTCTGCGTCTGACAATCTGGCTGCCACTTTACTCCTCTGGCAGACAATAATTTGCTATGCTTCGGCCCTCGTTACCGGGGGCCTTATGCTTAACATCGTACTCTTTGAACCAGAAATTCCACCCAATACAGGTAATATTATTCGCCTGTGCGCCAATACCGGCTTCCAGCTTCACCTTATCGAACCGCTGGGTTTTGCCTGGGACGACAAGCGCCTTCGTCGCGCGGGACTGGATTACCACGAGTTCACCGCCATTAAGTTCCATGCTGATTTTCAGGCGTTCATGACGACCGAGCAACCTGCGCGGCTGTTTGCGTTGACAACGAAGGGGACGCCCGCGCACAGTGCCGTCGCCTGGCAGCAGGGAGATTATCTGCTGTTTGGTCCAGAGAGTCGGGGCTTGCCCGCAGAGGTGCTACAGACGCTGCCTGCAGAGCAAAAAATACGGATTCCCATGCGGGCGGAAAGCCGCAGTATGAATTTATCAAATGCGGTATCCGTGGTGGTATACGAAGCCTGGCGCCAACTCGACTACGCTGGCGCGTTGATTAAGTCCTAAATTCCGTCACCAAACTGAAAGCCTGCGCCATTGCCGCTGAAATGCTGGTCCATATCCATGGACGGCTTTTCACTGCCGGGCTTGCCAACGATGCGCGCAGGCACGCCAGCGGCGGTGGTGTGAGGCGGAATGGGTTGCAGCACAACAGAGCCAGCACCAATCTTGGCACCGCGACCAACTTCAATATTGCCCAGAATTTTTGCACCTGCGCCAATCATGACGCCTTCGCGAATTTTCGGATGACGGTCGCCGCTGGTTTTACCGGTCCCGCCGAGCGTCACCGACTGCAGGATGGACACATCGTTTTCCACGACGGCCGTTTCACCGATCACAATACCCGTAGCGTGATCCAGCATGATCCCGTGTCCAATTTTTGCGGCCGGATGAATGTCCACAGCAAAGGAAACGGACACTTCATTTTGCAGGTAAACGGCTAAGGCGCGTCGGCCTTCATTCCAAAGCCAGTGCCCGATACGATGGGCCTGAAGCGCATGAAAACCTTTCAGATACAGCAGCGGCGTCGAATATTTATCAACCGCAGGATCGCGCTGGCGCACGGCCTGAATATCGCAGGCAGCGGAAGCAATCATTGAGGGATCTTTTCGGTAGGCCTCTTCGACAACTTCACGAATCGCGATAGCAGGCATGATTGGATTCGCCAGCTTATTGGCCAGCATATAGCTCAGGGCGCTGCCCAGATTCTCATGCTTAAGCAATGTCGCATGATAAAAGCTGGCCAGCATTGGCTCGCAGTCTGCCAGCGCGCGTGCTTCTGCCTTAATGTTGTTCCAGACCAGTTCTAACTCATCAGACGACATGCTGTTTTCTCCCGATAAAAAAAGCGCCTTGACCGGCGCTACAGGTGATGACGCTTGGCTTCCTGCTTTAGTTTGTGCTGTTTTCGTCCTTCCGTGAACGCCCCAGCAGGCTTAATGCTGCATCTCGTGCCGGTTTTCCGCAATAGAGCACCTGATAAATCTGTTCGGTGATAGGCATTTCAACTCCTGTGCGTGCCGCCAGCGCTTTGACTTCTTTGGTATTTCTGTAGCCTTCTACAACTTGTCCGATAATACGTTGTGCACTATCGACATCTTCACCCTGCCCGAGCATCATGCCAAAACGGCGATTGCGCGATTGGTTATCAGTACAGGTCAGCACCAGATCACCCAAACCGGCCATGCCCATAAATGTTGTAGCATCTGCGCCTAATGCCGCACCCAGACGACTCATCTCGGCCAGCCCGCGCGTAATTAACGCCGTGCGTGCATTCGCGCCAAAGCCGATGCCATCAGACATGCCAGCACCGATAGCAATGACGTTTTTCACCGCGCCGCCCAGTTGAACCCCAATAAAATCGGGATTGTTATAGACGCGAAAGCTTTTACCGCAGTGCAGTCGCTGTTGTAAATCGTCTGCGAACTGCGCGTCAGTAGCCGCCAGCGCAATCGCTGTCGGTAAACCCGCTGCCAGTTCTTTTGCAAAAGTGGGGCCGGAGATGACGGCCAGTGGAATCGTTTCGCCCAAAATGTCGCGGGCAACATCCTGCAGCAGACGACCCGTTTCCTTCTCCAGTCCTTTCGTTGCCCAGACGATGCGTGAGTCATCACGTAAACCGGGCTTTATCTGCGTCAGCACATCGCCGAAAACATGACTCGGTACAACGACCAACAAATCGCGGCTGGCGGCTATAACGGTATTCAGATCAGGTTCAACAGTCAGATTATCGGGAAACGTTACATCTGGCAGGAACGCACGGTTGCAGCGGTCGGACTGAAGTTGTGCCATATGGGCAGGATTGTGCCCCCACAGCAGCACCGGGTGGCCATTGCGGGCCAGCGTAATCGCCAAAGCGGTGCCGTATGAACCGGCACCGATGACGCTAATCGAAGCGTGAGTGGTCATCAGGCATCCTGATGTTGCGCTTCTTCGCCTTGCTGCTGCTGCAGATAATTCATAAACAGCGCATCAAAGTTCACTGGCGCAAGGTTAAGCTGCGGGAAGGTACCACGTGAAACCAGGCTGGTGATGCATTCGCGGGCATAAGGGAACAGGATATTTGGGCAGTAAGCGCCAAGGCAATGCGCCATCTGGGTACCTTCAATGCCACCGATGGTGAAAATACCTGCCTGCTGAACTTCACACAGGAAAGCGGTATCTTCGCCAACGGTTGCCGTAACGGTCACACGCAGCACCACTTCATACACTTCCTCAGCCAGTTGCGAAGAGGCAGTATCCAGATCCAGCTTAACGTCTGGCTCCCACTCTTTCTGAAACACCTGCGGCGCATTGGGCGCTTCAAAAGAAATATCCTTCGTGTAAACGCGCTGAATCTGGAATTGCATTTCGTTAGTGTTATGTTCTGACATGTGACTAAGTCCTGTAAGTTAAAATGTCTGGCGTAAAACTACGCCTGAAGTAACGGATCTAAACCCTGACGATCGTTAAGTGCCATCAAATCGTCGCAGCCACCAATATGCTGGCCATCAATAAAGATCTGAGGCACTGTCGTGCGGCCGCTGCGCTTAATCATCTCTTCACGTTTTGCCATGTCCCCATCAATGGGGATCTCCTGGAACGCCGCGCCTTTCTCATTCAGCAGCGCTTTTGCGCGATGACAATACGGACAGGTTGGTTTGGTATAAATCTCAACGTTTGCCATAGGGACCTCAGGATGGTTATTTACCGCGAACTAACGGCAGATTTTCGCCGCTCCAACCGCTAATACCGTCTTTGAGCACGCTCACCTGATTGAAACCTGCCGCGCTCAGATGTGCAGCAGGATCGGCCGCGCTCTGCCCGGTAGCGCATACCACAATTATGGGCTGTGTTTTATGCTTTTCCAGCTCGCCAAAACTGCCTTTCTTGATATCAGCTGCAGCGACGTTGACCGCGCCCGAAATATGCCCCTTGCGGTAATCGTCGCGCGAACGCACGTCTACCACCACCGCATCCTCTTTGTTAATAAGTCGGGTTGCTTCGCCTCGACTGATCGTTTTTACTTTAGAGAACATCCCTTTAACGGTGGTCACAATCACCAGTATAAGTAAAACGACCCATGCCAGACTCAGGATGGGGTGATTGCTTGCAAACTGCATAATTTCTTGCATGAGGGGTAACGACTCCAGACCGGGCTAATAAGCTAAAACAAGGCTTCTGAGTATACCTGCGCCACTTCGCATGTACAGACGCTAAGCGGGCAGAGTGATAATTTGTGCGTCATTTTCCAAAAAAATTCACCGAATGGCAAAAATGTCGTGACGCTTATGCCTTGTACTGTTGAAAATGGTCACGTTTAGGGAAGCAAAAGCCGGTCGGCAATGCTGGTAAGCAACTGTTCATCGTGGAATAATCATCGACCTATGAAGGGAAAGACAACTGCTCTGCCAACATGGACCCGTCACAACGGCGTTACCGTGCCGCTGTTTACACGCTTGTCCGTTCTGTCTTTTAGCCTGCTTTATGCGGGCCTGTTGTCATTGCCCTTACCCGGGCTGGCCGCTGATGATAACAAAGCGCAACTGAAATCCATTCAGCAGGAAATTGCTGAAAAAGAAAAAAGCGTTAAGGCGCAAAAAGCCCAGCGCAGCCAGTTGCTTAATCAGCTGCAAAGTCAGGAAAAAATCATTGCGCAGGCCAGCCGGCAGTTGCGTGAAACGCGCAATAGTCTGTCCGCCTTAAACAATGACATCGCGCAGGTCACCGCCTCCGTTGCCCACCTTGAGAAACAACAGGCTCAGCAGGAAAAACTGCTGGCAGAGCAACTGGATGCCGCTTTTCGTCAGGGCCAGCACAAGGGCCTGCAACTGCTGTTAGGTGGCGAAGAAAGTCAGCGCAGCGAGCGCATCCTGGCTTACTTTGGTTACCTGAACACGGCACGTCAGGAAAATATCACCGCCCTGCAAACTACCCGCAAGGAACTGGCTCAACAGCGCGCATCGCTGGAACAAAAACAGCAGCAGCAAAAATCGTTGTTAACTCAGCAGCAAGCACAGCAGGACAAACTTCAGCAAGCCAGTGCCGCCCGCAAAAAAACGCTAACCTCTCTGGAAAGTGCGCTGCAGAAAGATCAGGCTGATTTGGTCGAGATGCGGCAGAACGAAAGCCGCCTGCAAGACAAAATTGCCCGTGCCGAGCGAGAAGCGCGTGAACGCGCCGCACGGGAAGCGCGTGAGGCTGAAAAAGTCCGCCAGCGTCAGGTGCAGGCAAAAGCGAAAGGCTCCAGCTATCAGCCAACCCAGAGTGAACGCGAACTGATGGCGCGCACAGGCGGGCTTGGGCGGCCAAATGGTCAGGACATCTGGCCAGTAAGAGGACGGATTGAGCATCGCTTCGGTGAGGAGCTTCAGGGCGAATTACGCTGGAAAGGGCTGGTCATTAACGCGCCTGAGGGCACAGAAGTTAAAGCCATTGCCGATGGTCGCGTGTTGATGGCTGACTGGTTACAGGGTTATGGCCTCGTCGTCGTGATTGAACATGGCAAAGGGGATATGAGCCTCTATGGTTACAACCAAAGCGCACTGGTCAGCGTCGGCGCTCAGGTAAAAGCAGGTCAGCCTATTGCCCTGGTCGGCACCAGCGGTGGCCGTGGTACACCTTCGCTCTACTTTGAAATCCGGCGTCAGGGTAAAGCGGTTAATCCACTTCCGTGGTTAGGAAAATAAGTGTTACGTCAGCGAAAGACCCTGGTTGCGCTGCTGAGTGGATTGCTGCTCAGTTTCGCAGCCCAGGCCGGTAAACTCGCCATTGTTATTGATGATGTCGGCTACCGGCCTACAGAAGAGAATAAAGTGTTGCAGATGCCGCAGGCGATATCGGTTGCTGTCCTCCCCGATGCGCCCTATGCACGTCAAATGGCAATCAAAGCGCATCAGGGCGGACACGAAGTCCTGATCCATCTGCCCATGGCCCCTCTCAGTAAGCAACCCCTTGAAAAAAACACGTTAACGCCCGAGATGAGCAGCGCCGAGATTGATCGCATCATCCGGAGTGCAGTAAATAACGTGCCTTATGCGGTGGGGCTGAATAACCATATGGGCAGCAAAATGACGTCCAGTCTGCCGGGTATGCAAAAAGTCATGCAGGCTCTTAACCAGTACAATCTGTACTTCCTTGACAGCATGACGATTGGCAACAGCCAGTCTGTACCCGCCGCCCAGGGCACGCATGTCAGAGTGCTAAAGCGCAGGGTCTTTCTGGACGACAGCCAGGACATCAACGCCATCCGTCAGCAATTTAGTCGGGCAGTGAAACTGGCCGAGCGGGATGGCTATGCGATTGCGATTGGTCACCCGCACCCGAACACTGTGCGCGTGTTGCAACAAATGCTGCCCACTTTGCCTGCGGATATTACGCTGGTGACACCGGGTCAGTTATTAAATGAGCCGCTGCATAACGGCAGTGCTTCGCCGGCAAAAACCCTGCCGCGCAATAAACCAGCGCAAGGCTTCCAGCCGCCAGGCGAATGTAAAGTGAAGCAACCACTGTCACCTGTGCCTGCTACACGCGCACTGGGCGTGATTGGTGAGAGCATCGCTGAGAGCCCGCTGTATCGCCGTATTAATGCACTTTTCTGACACACTCAGCATCGGCCTTAAACCCGATGCTGAGCGTCAACGTTAAAAAAACAAAGGGCAACATTACGTCCAGCTCAGAATCACCTTTCCTGATTGCCCCGACCGCATATCATCAAAACCTCGCTGAAAGTCATCTATATCGTAGCGATGTGTAATGATCGGGGTGAGATCCAGACCTGACTGTATCAGTGCGGCCATCTTGTACCAGGTTTCAAACATCTCCCGCCCGTAAATGCCCTTAATAAACAGCCCTTTAAAAATCACCTGATTCCAGTCGATGGCCATTTCACCGGGCGGAATGCCCAGTAAGGCGATACGACCGCCGTGATTCATGACGTCAAGCAGGGTCCGAAAAGCAGGCGGTGCGCCCGACATTTCTAAGCCCACATCAAAGCCCTCTCGCATATCGAGCGTATGCATGACCTCACGCAAGTCCTGTTTCGCCACGTTGACCGCACAGGTCACGCCCATTTTACGGGCCAGTTCAAGGCGATAATCATTAATGTCTGTGATGACGACATTTCGTGCACCCACATGACGACATACCGCCGCCGCCATGATTCCAATCGGCCCAGCCCCAGAAATCAGAACGTCTTCTCCCACCAGATCGAAGGACAAAACGGTATGAACTGCGTTGCCAAACGGGTCAAAAATCGACGCCAGTTCGTCTGAAATATTGTCGGGAATTTTGAAGGCATTAAAGGCAGGGATCACCAGATATTCAGCAAAGCATCCCTGCCGGTTGACACCTACACCTTGCGTATTGCGGCATAAATGTGTCCGCCCTGCCCGGCAGTTACGGCAGTGCCCGCAGGTAATGTGGCCTTCACCCGAAACGCGATCGCCAATCTGAAACCCTTTCACTTCCTGCCCCACAGCCACCACTTCGCCTACATATTCATGGCCAACAATCATGGGCACGGGGATCGTTTTACGGGACCAGTCGTCCCAGTTGTAAATATGTACATCGGTGCCGCAGATCGCGGTTTTGCGGATTTTGATCAGCAAATCGTTGTGGCCAGGCTCCGGAATGGGCGCATCGTTAACCATCCAGATACCCTGCTCTTTTTTCAGTTTCGCAAGTGCTTTCATGGTCTGTCCTCAGGCGATCACGCCAAGTTGCTTACCAATCCGCGTGAAAGCGGCCACAGCGGTATCGAGCTGCTGCTGGCTGTGCGCGGCTGAAATTTGTGTGCGAATACGTGCCTGACCTTTTGGCACTACCGGATAGAAAAATCCGGTCACATAAATCCCCTCCTGCTGAAGCAGATGCGCAAACGCCTGCGCTACGCTGGCTTCGCCCAGCATGACCGGAATGATGGCGTGATCGGCCCCCGCCAGCGTAAAGCCCGCTGCCGTCATTTTTTCGCGGAACAGGCGTGCGTTTTCCCAGAGGCGCTGACGCAGTCCGTCGCCTTCGCTTAACAGATCCAGAACGCGCAATGAGGCAGCCACGATTGCGGGTGCCAGTGAATTAGAGAACAGATAAGGTCTTGAACGCTGACGTAGCCATTCTATAACCTCGGTTTTGGCTGCCGTATAGCCACCGGAAGCACCCCCCAGCGCCTTACCCAGGGTGCCGGTGATGATGTCTACCCGCCCCATGACATCACAATACTCATGCGTTCCCCGCCCTGCCTTTCCCACAAAACCCACCGCATGGGAATCATCGACCATGACCAGGGCAGAGTATTCGTCTGCCAAATCGCAAATGCCTTTCAGATTGGCAATTACGCCATCCATAGAGAAGACGCCATCGGTTGCAATCATAATGGTCTTTGCGCCGTTATCTTTGGCTTCCTGCAGGCGGGCACGTAACTCGGTCATGTCATTATTGGCGTAACGGTAGCGTTGTGCTTTACACAGACGCACACCATCAATAATCGACGCGTGATTAAGTGCGTCAGAAATGATGGCATCCTCAGCCCCCAGCAGTGTTTCAAATAATCCGCCATTCGCATCGAAGCAGGAGGAGTAAAGTATGGCGTCTTCCATACCCAGAAAATCAGCCAGTTTTCTTTCCAGTTGTTTGTGCTTATCCTGCGTACCACAGATAAAGCGCACCGATGCCATCCCAAAACCGTGCGAATCCATTCCCTCTTTCGCGGCCTGAATCAAAGCAGGATGGTTAGCCAGCCCAAGGTAATTATTTGCACAGAAATTAATGACAGCGTGATGATGCCCAACGTCGATTTCAGCCTGCTGCGCGGAAGTGATAATACGTTCTTTTTTGAACAGCCCTTCTTGCTGGGCGATAGCCAGTTGCTGACGAATATGCTGATAAAAATGCGCTGACATTATTACACTCCTGAAAAGGTAGGAAGGGGCAAATACGACTGAACATATCGCCTTTTAACGCCTAATCGACCAAAATAATGTTAATTATGTAGCACAGTTCACGTCACAGGCATTTTGGGCCCTGACCTTACGGAGTCATCTGGCTGTCTGTGGCGGGATGAAATGTTATGATGGTGACATTACGCGTGAGACGTCCCGTTTCACCACAAAACGTTAAAGGTAGCAATATGATTATCGTAACCGGTGGCGCAGGTATGATCGGCAGCAATATCGTTAAGACGCTGAACGATCGTGGCCATACAGATATTCTGGTCGTAGATAATCTGAAAGATGGCACCAAGTTCGTGAATCTTGCCGATCTGGACATCACAGATTACATGGATAAAGAAGAGTTCTTAACCTACATCATGTCGGGTGAAGATCTGGGTCCGATTGAAGCGGTGTTCCATGAAGGTGCCTGCTCAGCCACAACGGAGTGGGATGGTAAGTACATGATGGATAATAACTATCAGTACTCAAAAGACCTGCTGCACTTTTGCCTTGAGCGTGAAATCCCCTTCCTGTATGCCTCTTCGGCAGCCACCTATGGTGGACGCAATGAGAATTTCATCGAAGAGCGTCAGTACGAGCAGCCGCTAAACGTTTACGGCTACTCAAAAATGCTGTTTGACCACTATGTACGCCAGATTCTGCCAGAAGCAACGTCACCAGTCTGTGGTTTCCGTTACTTCAACGTTTACGGACCGCGCGAAGGCCACAAAGGCAGTATGGCAAGCGTTGCCTTCCATCTGAATACGCAGATCAGTAATGACGAAAATCCAAAACTGTTCGAGGGCAGCGACAGCTTTAAACGCGATTTTATTCATGTTGATGATGTTGTGTCAGTCAATCTGTGGTGCTGGGAGAACGGCATTTCCGGGATTTATAACTGCGGCACAGGCCGCGCCGAATCGTTCCAGGAAGTTGCGGACGCCGTGCTTAATTTCCATCAGAAAGGTGAAATTGAATACATTCCTTTCCCGGAAAAACTGAAAGGCCGTTATCAGGCTTATACCCAGGCTGATCTGACGAAACTGCGTGAGGCAGGCTACGACAAGCCTTTTAAAACAGTGGCACAGGGCGTGTCTGAATATATGGCCTGGTTAAACCGCAACGTCTAAGGAACGGATACCGGTAATGAAAATTCTGGTGATCGGCCCGTCGTGGGTCGGCGATATGATGATGTCGCAAAGTCTCTATCGTACGCTCAAGGCCGAACATCCTGATGCGGTGATTGATGTGATGGCGCCTGAATGGTGCCGTCCTTTACTTTCCCGAATGCCTGAGGTGAATCAGGCGCTGGCCATGCCACTCGGCCATGGTGCGCTGGCGATAGGCGAGCGCCGCCGTTTGGGTAAATCACTGCGCGATCAGGGTTATGATCGCGCTTACGTGTTGCCCAACTCATTCAAATCGGCATTGGTGCCCTTTTTTGCGGGTATTCCTCGCCGCGTCGGCTGGCGCGGAGAAATGCGCTATGGTCTGTTGAATGATGTGCGGGTACTGGATAAGGCCGCGTTTCCTTTAATGGTAGAGCGTTATGTTGCGCTGGCCTATGACACGCCTTTCCGTTCAGCCCGTCAACTGCCACAACCCTTGCTGAAACCGCAGTTACAGGTCAGCGAAGCGGAAAAAAGCGTAATGGCTGCGCAGTTTCAACTTTCCTCTGAGCGCCCGGCTATTGGCTTTTGCCCCGGGGCCGAATTTGGTCCGGCAAAACGCTGGCCGCATTTTCACTACGCCGCACTGGCAGAACAGTTAATTCGCGAAGGGTTTCAGATCCTGCTGTTCGGTTCAGTAAAAGATGGCCCCACTGGCGAAGAAATCATCGCGTCGCTGCCCGAGACAAGTCGTGAGCATTGCCGCAATCTGGCAGGTCAAACCCAGCTGGAACAGGCTGTCATTCTGCTGGCCCAGTGCCGGGCGGTAGTGAGCAATGACTCTGGTCTTATGCACATTGCCGCCGCGTTGAACCGCCCACTGGTGGCTTTATATGGTCCCAGTAGCCCGGACTTCACCCCGCCGCTGTCGGATCAGGCGCGTATCATCCGTTTAATCAGCGGTTACCATCGCGTCCGTAAAGGGGATGCTGAGCAGGGCTACCATCAAAGCCTGATTGACATCCAGCCTTCACAAGTCCATGAAACATTACGCAGTTTGTTGCGTGAAGCCCAGGAGAGTTCATGCACGTCCTGATTGTTAAAACCTCGTCAATGGGGGATGTGCTCCATACGTTACCTGCCCTGACTGATGCTATGCATGCCCTTCCCGGTATTCGTTTTGATTGGGTTGTAGAAGAAAATTTTGCCCAGATTCCTGCATGGCATCCCGCCGTTGATAAGGTTCTGCCCGTTGCAATCCGTCGCTGGCGTAAGCACTGGTTCGGCAGCGAGCAGCGTGAAGAACGTGTTCGATTTAAACGCGATTTACAGTCTCGCCACTATGATGTGGTGATTGATGCTCAGGGGCTGATTAAGAGTGCCGCACTCGTGACGCGTCTGGCTAAAGGTGTCAAGCACGGTCTGGACAGCCGCAGTGCGCGTGAACCCTTTGCCAGTTGGTGGTACGACAAAAAGCACGAGGTCAGTAAGCAGCAACACGCAGTGGAGAGGACCCGGGAACTGTTCGCGAAAAGCCTGGGTTATGAGAAGCCGCAAACGCAGGGAGACTATGCTATTGCTGGCCATTTCCGCAATGTGGCATTACAGGGTGAAAACGCTTATCTGGTCTTCCTGCATGCCACGACCCGTGATAACAAGCACTGGCCAGAATCCCACTGGCGCGAGTTAATTGAACGGCTCCAGCCGACAGGTTTGCGCGTAAAACTGCCCTGGGGCGCTGAGCATGAGCATCAGCGTGCGATCCGGCTGGCTGAGGGTTTTGAGCATGTAGAGGTATTGCCCAGGCTCACTCTTGAAGCGGTTGCTCAGCAGCTGGCAGGTGCGAAAGCTGTTGTCTCAGTAGACACAGGTTTGAGCCATATGGCAGCAGCACTGGACAGACCCAATATTACGTTATACGGTCCGACCGATCCCGGCTTGATTGGTGGTTACGGACAAAATCAGCATGTTTTGCGTCCTGCAGAGGGCAGCAAATTGGCAGATATTAGCGCTAAGGACGTGGCAGATATGGTTTTTGAGATTACCGCATGAAGAAACTTCATATCATTAATCTCGGCAAAATGGGGGGCGTTGAGCGTCTTTTCCTACAGTACATCAACGATTTTTCTGACGGGCGTGACGATGTTATTTGCATCAGTAACGAGATCGATGATGACATTCGTCGTCACATCCCTCAACAGAAAATCATCTTCGCCAATCGATGGTTAAATAACCTGAAAATAAAAGTCCCACAATTTCTTCGGAAATATTTGCTACAAAAGCGCGTAGAGTCGAGCGATGCCGATGTAATCGTCGTCTGGGATTTGATTCCGGGATTAAGCGCAAAACCTGAGCGGGCAAGTCTGGTTTATTACGATCATGGCTGCTCATGGCGATATCCTAAAAATAAAAAAACGCTGGGCTTTATGGCCATGCTGGATGGTGTCATTTCTGCTTCTTATGCCTCTAATCGCGTGATGCAGCTTCGTTTTAATCTGCCCTGTCCCCATCACGTAGTGATTAACCGCATCATGGTGCCTCAGGGAATCCATTCTGGCATCCGGACGCTAAATAACCCGATCCGTCTCGGCACTGCTGCTCGTCAGGTTAGCCTGAAGGGTATTAGCGTCGCGCTGTTAGCTTTAAAGGAATTACGCCAGCGCGGCCGGAATGTCGTACTGGAAATTGCGGGCAAAGGGCCCGATCATGATGCTTTTGTTGCGCTCGCTAAACGTTTAGATATCAGCGAATTCGTTACTTTCAGCGGTTTTCAGCATGACATTGGTGCATTTTTCAATCGTATTGATATTTATCTCAGCACACCTGTCACTGAACCCTTTGGTCTTTCCTGTATGGAAGCACTCTATTTCGGCGTCCCCGTGATATTCCCGATGATCGATGGCCAACCTGAAGTGGTCAGGCATCAACAATGTGGCCTGGGGTTGATTCCTTCAGTAACGATTGATGAACATGAAAAATTAACAGGAATTCATGTGGATTTCCCTTATAAGATTTACGATCCTGTGCGGGATGTAATGCAAGACGCCAAACTGGTTTCTCATATTGATTGCGCCGATGCCGTTGACGTTTTATCTCAGCATGAAACCTATCAGCAATACAGTGACACAGCAAAAAACTGGACAGCAGAACATTTTGATTATGCGCTGTTTAAGACAGAATTTAACGATGCTTTAATGGACGTTATAAGGAAAAAATGAAAACTGACCATTTAATTATTAAAAAAGAGGCCTTATCTCGCACTATAAACATACTTATTTTTATAGGATGTATCTTTTCCTTTATTACTTCGCCGTTCGGTGGTTCTCTTGGCAGAAATGCGTTTTATCTGACGAGTTATCTCTCTTTTTTAGTGGTCGTTTTCAATCTAAAAACTTATCTCGTTAAAAAACATAACCTAATGTTACCTGGGGCATTTTTTGCTGTTGGGATTATCAGCATAATCTGGACAGTAATGTATAAACAGCCCGGTGATTTTATTAGTCTTTATAGACAGTACCAGTCGACAGGGCGACTGCAGATTGCTGCCGCATTTATTTTACTTGTGACGCTCAATGAAAAAGCAGCCCTGCAAAAAAATACAATCCTTGCTGCCATTCTTTGTGGGCTGGTTGTGAACGGCTATGCGATTTACCAGGGCATTGACATGCATATTCATCGTGTAGAGCTGAATTTCGACAGGGCGACGGTTGCCGCCTATATTATTACGGCAGTTAACCTGGTTTTCATTAAAGCGGTCTTACTCTTAAAATCAAGACACAGAGTCCTACTTTTCCTTGCTGCCTTTACCTTTAGCTATGCTGCGATCGTGCTGACCGGAACGCGGGCCGCGATGCTTGCTTATCCAGTCCTGACCTTAATCATTGTACTAATGAGTACTCACATCATCAGTCGCCGACATAAAATCATTCTGTTCACGCTGGTCCCTGTGATGATTGCGCTAAGTGCAGCCATCTTTCATAACGTTATTGCTTTGCGCATTCAACAATTTAATGAAGATATTGCGCATAAGCATGAGCAAAAAGGTGAAAACTCGATTATTTCGCGCTTAAGTATGCAAACTGTGGCATTTCGGACAGGCTCAGAAGCCATTTGGGGAGAGTCCGCTGAGCAAAGAGCGGAGGAAGCAAAAGCCATTGTGGCAAAAGAACCCGCACTTTATGGCGCGCTTACTTATCTCACGGTTCACATGCATAACGAAGTAATGGAAACCTTTTCGATTAAAGGCATTCTGGGCGTGCTGGCGCTGATTGGCCTGTATTTCTGTTTATTATATAATGCCCTGCTGCCTTATCGTAATCCAGCGTTGTTGGCCGTGACCATTTCGCTCATAACCTATGGTCTGAGCGACGTCATCTTTTTCAGTACTGAAGGCACATTGATCTATTGCCTGGCTGTCATCATGAGTATCTTACTCATAAAAACATCCGATGGATTACAGGAAACGGAATGAGTCAACACCGGGACTGGCTATTAAGCATCATCATCCCTCTATATAATAGTCAACAATATATTCATTCTTGCCTGACGTCGCTGTTCATTCAGGCAGGTGAGGATATCCAGGTCATCATTATCGATGATGGTTCGACAGATGACTCTGCGCTGCGTGTTAAAGAATTGCTGAGCACAAATCCACCCTGTTCAGTTGAATTTATCCAGCAAACTAATCAGGGCGTTTCTGCGGCCCGCAATGCAGGCCTTCAGGAAGCCAAAGGAAAATTCATTACCTTTCTGGATGCTGATGATTTGCTCAGCAGGAACTATCTCTCAATTATCCGGCCGCTATTGTTAGCCGATGTGGATGACCTGATTGATTTTAATTATGCCCGATTTGAGCACAGTATTCCGGAAGCCACAGATGACGAACTGCCCCAACGCATCGCGTACGATTTTTCAGGTCAGGGGTTGAATTGCCTGAATTCACTCTTTACCCGATCCATGTGGCACCTGTGGAATCGCATTTACAGACGCACTTTGCTGGAAGGTGAGCGCTTTGAAGTAGGGAGACGTTACGAGGACGTGATGTTCACTCCCTTTCAATACCTGAAAACACAAAAAATCGCTCATATTGAGAACACCCTCTATTACTACCGTGATAACAACCACAGTATTACGCGGAATGTACGCAAGAGTGATATTCAGGATATGCTGTTCGCGATGAACAAAATGTGCACGATGGCGCAGTCAAATAATGAACTGCGCGATCTTGCGGCGGGCATGATCGTTAATTGCTTTAATGAAGTCAAAAGCATGTCGAAAAAAGTTTATGGCTTTTATCATTATGACAATCAGACTAAACACGCAATCAAGTCTGCGGCACGTATTTGCAAGGGCAGTTGCAAAACAAAAAAATACATGCAAATGCGCTACCCGGAAGTCGACACGTTTTTTTCATGGCTTCGCTACAAAAGCCAATAGCGGGCCTTTAACGTTCCCCCGGTCATGACACCGGGGAATGTTTTTTCTTTAGGGCGTATTCAGTCAGCGTCATGCCCTGAGTGCGTACCTGAAGCCAGCTAAACAGCTGTTCCAAATCATCATACAGACGGTCTATATCAGCGTGGTTTTTGAAGGTCGGGCTCCCGTCTGGCATAAATTCAGACGAATGCAGCATGAACTCAACATAATCATTGCCCTGCGCCAGGGTTTGTTCAACCACCTGTTTCATTTGTGCCAGATTTCCACCCACGGGCCTCAACCAGTTTACCCTTGCTCCTCTTGATTTACCCCGAACATTATCCCAGGCTTTTTTTAGCGTATTTTTCAATGCGCCATGCCGGTACTGAATGCTCATCGGTAATTCTAATAAGGTCGAGTCGCCAGGTTTCGAAATGTCGTTGATATCGACATAATAAGCCTGGTCAGGGAAACCACTGTAATCGGTACCGCCCGTTCCCTGAGGTGCCCCCAACGAATTGCGCCAGTCAACACGTGGTGTGACGGAGCAGTCCACCAGATAACCATGCTCAATTAGTGCGCGTGCGTATATTTCATTAAAGGCCCAGCGACCGGCCCGATGACTGCGCATTTTTGTCTCAAAAGCGGTCTCAAGCAAATCCGTCATACGGGCGACTTTATCCCGCAGGATGTTTTCAGGATATTCAATCAGGTAAGGTTTATAACGCCAGTCATCTTCAGTCAGCGCATAATCAGGAGGACTATACCAGGCGTGCAGATGCATACCGATTTCACCCTGACCCCGTGAAAGAAGGTCACGCCCGAATTCAACATAAGCCGGATCGCTAACCATTTCATAGTTGGTAAGCCAGGTAGGTTTGAACGCGTATTTTTCGCACAGAGACTGAAAACGTGGCAAAAACCGAACATTGTGCGTAGTGACATTGCCACTGCGATTGCGCCAGATATTATCGCCTTCAGTATCCAGGGTGATTAAAAACGCGGGTTTGTCCATAACTTATCCAACAAGCGGTAGAGATCATCCTGCTATGTTACGCAGGGCAACCGACGCAAGCAAAACTATAATTGTCCACAGCGCGATCTTTATCCGTGGTCATCCGCTAAGTGATATCCTAGAATAATGCGTTTAATCAGGATGTCTTCATCGTAAAAATACGGTAGAAGTATGGCGATGTTTTCTTGATATTCAGTGAGATACCTCAGAATAGTCCGGTCCGTTTTTTGGTATCCCTTTTATGACGGGAAATGTCAGCGTTGAGATCATGCATAAATTGTCGGCGTTGATGAGGTGGTAAGTTGTCCAAGCGTATTTTGATGATAATTGATGGGTTACCCGGCGGCGGCGCTGAAAAAGTGGTGCTGACGCTGGCTCAGGGTATGATCAATGAAGGACATCGCGTATCGCTTTTTTCACTGCGGGACGTTTGCGATTATGCCCTTCCGGCAGGGCTTGATTATCAGGTCATTCGCGACACATGTCGTCGCCCCTGGCGGAAGCTCACAGAAACAGCTCGCCGTGCCACTCTGCTGGACAATGCCGTCCGACTCAGCGAGGCCCGGGAGGGCAAATTTGATTTAGTGCTCTCACATCTTCATAAAACTGACCGCATTGTAAGCGCTTCGCGTGCACTTAACGCCCTTAAGACCTGGTACTGCATCCACGGCGTCTTTTCAGCCTCTTATCTGGCGCGCAAATCCGGCTTTTCGTTGTGGCTCAAACGTCAGAAAATCCGTCACGTCTATCGTAATCGCCAGGTGATAGCCGTTTCTCAGTATGCGCTCGATGATCTGAGGACACGCGTTGGCGTGAAACCTTCCCGGACCGGTGTGATTTTCAATCCTTTTGATTTTGATGAAATCAGACAACGCGCATCAGAACCGTGCCCACTCGCAGGCACTGAATTTCTTCTACATGTCGGGCGCTTTCATGAAACTAAACGCCATGACCGTTTGCTGGATGCTTATGCGCGAAGTGGGATTCATGCACCTTTAGTTCTACTGGGTCAAGGCAACGAAGGGACAAAAGAAAAGTTATATCGTCTGGCTCAACAATTGGGTATTTCAGACCGCGTACAATTTGCAGGCTTTCAGTCGAATCCTTATCCCTGGCTACGGCATGCGCGAATGCTGATTTTGAGTTCGGACAGTGAAGGATTCGGCAATGTGCTGATTGAAGCCATGGGCTGTGGAACGCCGGTGGTCAGCACACGATGCCCCGGTGGACCTGCAAGTATTTTAACCGGCGATTTAGCACGCGGTCTTTCTGAAATGAATGCCGCCTCGCTGGCTGAAAAAATGCGTGACATCTACACTAATCCGCCCGATTTAAACCAGGTGGACTTAAGCATCTATAGTCTTTCCACGATTTGTCACCAATATCTGCAGTTAACGGAGACCTGAACCCTCGCGCTCGCCGTTACTTAACTTTTTGTGATCGTTAGCCGTTCTGTCATCGCCTTAACAGATGACAGGAACGGCATGTTCGAGAGGGGCTATGTCTTATTCAGGACGTCTGAAAAAAATCAGGCGAGTCACAGAAGGTTGACCGCCTGTATTCTCCTTTTTGCGAGATCCCCTCGAGTTCTCGCCAGGCGTGGATAACGTATTCAGGGGTGAAATCATTGCTTTCACCAGAAGGTGACTGCAAAATTTTGTATTCACCTGACCACGGATGCCAGCCAAGGGCATCCGTATCACCAAAAAACACGACCTGTTTTTTGTGCAAACCCGCTGCGATATGCATTTGACCGCCGTCACTACACAAAATCTGATCACAGCAATGAAAACCCGCCATCAGGTCACGCACTGACCCTGTAGGATAGGCTGCTATTCGTGGAGAATTAACTAACTGCAGGAGCTTTTCAGCACGCGTGTTATCTCCCATATCCTCAGGCCCCAGCGCACCCTGAGGTGACCAAAACAGTAATACGCGAGCCTTTTCATCCTTTAAGAGGTGATGGATAAACGCAGCATAATTGTCTATTGCCCAGCGGCGCTTTGCACAGCGACTGCTGATATGCACGCCATAAGTCTGACCCTCAACGGGAAACAACGCATGTACACGCGATTCTGCCTCCTCCCGCTCTGACTTTGTCAGATAAACTCTTACGGGGGGAACGTCGGGTAAATGAGCGGTTAACGATGAGAGGTAAGAGTAAGTGTGTTCAACCTGATGATTTCCAGAAAAATCTGCGCTACTGAAACTTCGGGTAAGCCCTTGATTAGGCTGGCCCGCGCCAATGATATTTGTTGCTCCCGCTAAACGTGCGAGACGCAGGCTGTACCTGCAGGGCACCGGATTGGCCAGCAATACCGCATCAAAACGAGTCTGTCTCAACATCCAGAAAATTTTCAAACGATGCCAGTAGACACCCATTGCGCTCTCGTTTTTACTACGGTGTTTGGCTTTTTTATAGACATGTAGCGAATCAATGTGGGGATTATTCAGCACCACATCCTGCGCGACTTTGTTAACCAATAATGTCAGTTTTGCCTCGGGAAAAACCTTTTTAATACCTTCCAGCAGCGGGGTGGTACACACCATATCCCCGATGTTATCGCGCCTGATGACGAGAATATTTTTCATACTGTGCCCAGGTTAAAACAGTCATAGCCGGGCTTTTGATCACCCGCACGCAAAAGTTGCATAAAAAATAATTTCTGCTACTCGTTTATTTGACCCTAAATGCACAAAAAGTTCTGAATGCTTTCGTAATAATGCGGGCAAAGTTCCGCCTAGATTTCACTAAAATGCATAATGCCGTGATACAGAATTCGCCTTTATTGTCCATTATCACGCCGATGTTTAATGCTGGTGCCGGTTTTGAAAGGTTTATCCAGTCTTTACTGGCGCAAACGCTCACATCACTTGAAATCATCATCGTTGATGATGGTTCCACCGATGACTCCGGTAAACAGGCTGACAACTATGCGCAACGCTATCCTCACATTCGGGTCATTCACCAACCAAACGGTGGCGTATCCCGTGCGCGCAATGCTGGCCTGGCAGTGGCTCGCGGCAAGTACGTGACCTTTCCTGATGCTGATGACACCATGAAGCCCGACATGTACCTGACGCTGACAGACATGGCAGAAGCGGATAATCTGGATGTCGCGCAATGTAACGCTGAATGGTTTTTTCCGGCCGACAATGCGATTCAACCGCTAATACCGCTGGAGCGCCTTTCTGGCACGTCAGTTCTCAGCGGCCCAGAGTGGCTTAACATGGCGCTGAAAACACATCGCTATAAGCATGTTGTCTGGCTGGGCATTTATCGCCGTGAACTGATTGAAAAAACAAAGCTGGCGTTCGAACCCGGACTACACCACCAGGACATTCCGTGGACGACAGAACTCATGCTCAATGCGCAGCGCGTGCGCTACACCGACAGACAACTGTACCGTTATCATACGCATGACGCTTCAATCAGTAACCGCAAGCGCACTGGACAGGCCAATGTCGAGTATCAGCGCCATTACCTGAAAATTGCCAGAATGCTGGAAGAGATTAATGCGCGCTACCGCGATAAAGTTAACATATACCCGACGTTCCATTATCAGATAACGCATGAAGCCCTGAGCGTTTGTCACAGTATTCGACGTGAGCCCGATGAGGCTGCGCGTCAGGCGATGATTGCAGATGTGTTCGCGACCGGGACGCACAAACGTATGTTGCGCAATGCACGTGGTATTAAGCAGTGGTATCACCTGCTGCTGTGGCTGGGACGGATTTATTACTGGCGCAGGAAATAAGCGCCGTCACTTGCTTTAACCCCTAAAGGGTTTGCCCTACAATCAGCTCACTGAATTTTGAGAGCATTTGAGTATGACAAGCCCGATTCCAGTCCAGTTTGCACCGAAAAAAATACTGATAATCAAACTGCGTCATCATGGCGACATGCTGCTGACCACGCCTGTCATCAATGCTTTGCATCGGCATTACCCACAGGCCGTGATTGATGTTCTGCTCTATAAAGAAACCCGTCCTATGCTGGAAGCACATCCTGCCATCCGCCATCTGCATGTCATTGACCGCGGCTGGAAAAAGGAAGGTGGCTGGCAAAAATTCCGCCATGAAATGGCGCTGGTCGCTGCCGTCCGCAACTGTCAGTATGACCTGGTCATTAACCTTGCCGATCAGTGGCGCAGCGCCATTATCACCGGTTTATCTGGTGCACCAGTACGTATTGGCTTTGCCTTCACAAAACGTGACAAGGCCATCTGGCGCTGGTGCCACACGCATTTAGTTACCACTGAAAATCATGAGCAATTACATACAGTGGAACAAAATCTGTCCGCACTTTCTCCATTGACTATTCCAGCGGAAGGCATCGGTGCCTCAATGCATTTCAGCCCCGACGATGCGCAAAAAGTGCAGGACAAGCTCCGTCAGCAGCAGGTTGCCGGGGGCTATATTGTTTTACAGCCCACTTCACGCTGGCAGTTTAAATGTTGGGAAGAGGACAAGGTCGCGGCCACCATCGATAAGTTAGCCCAAGCCGATCGCAAAGTGATACTGACGGCAGGCCCCGATGCAAATGAACGGGAGATGGTCGAACGTATTCTGGCACAATGCCATTCCCCTCACGTTATCTCGTTTGCGGGTCAACTCTCTTTACCTCAGTTGGCGGCGCTTATCGCGGGCGCGCAACTCTTTATCGGTGTCGACTCCGCGCCCATGCATATGGCGGCGGCGCTGGATACACCCTGCATCGCCCTTTTCGGACCGACCAAGCTGCAGCACTGGCGTCCGTGGGGAGACAACAATCGGGTGATTTGGGCGGGCGACTATGGATCTCTGCCCCATCCGGATTCTATTGATACCCGGACCGATCAGCGTTATTTATCGGCCATCCCGGTTGAGGATGTCGTGAATGCCGCAAGGAGCTATCTGAATGCGTAAGTTACGTCTGGCCATTGTCCGGCAAAAATATCGTCCTGATGGCGGCGCAGAACGGTTTATCTCACGCGCGCTGGAAGCGCTGGGAAGTGAGCAACTGGATCTCAATATCATTACCCGCAGCTGGCAGGGCAAACCCAACCCAGACTGGCATCTGCACATCTGTAATCCAGGCAAACTGGGGCGGGTTTCACGCGAGCGAGGATTTGCACAGGCTGCGCGGGCCTGCTGGGAGCGGGAGAAGTTTGATATCGTACAAAGCCATGAGCGCATCGCAGGCTGTGATATTTTTCGGGCTGGCGATGGCGTTCACCGTGTCTGGCTTGAGCAACGTGCCCGCATTGTGTCACCACTACAGCGCCTGAGTGCCAGCCTGAGTCCTTACCATCGTTACGTTTTGCGGGCGGAAGCGGACATGTTCCAGTCTCCCTCACTGAAAGCGGTGATCTGCAATTCTGAGATGGTAAAACAAGACATTTTGCGCTGTTTTACGCTGCAGGCAGACAAAATACACGTTATCTACAATGCGATTGATGCCACGCGCTTTCAGCCTGCGACCGAGGCCACGCGCCATGCCATGCGGACCCAACTGAATCTGCCCACCAACGCGACAGTGCTGATTTACGTGGGATCGGGTTTTGAACGCAAAGGCCTGAAAGCGGCCATTGAAGCGCTGGCCAACAGTCATCGTTATCTGATTGTGGTAGGCCAGGACAAACAGGTAAAACGTTATCAGCAGTTGGCTAATCAACTGAACTGCCTTGACCGCTTGCGTTTTGTCGGCGTGCAGCAGGACGTACAGCCTTTCTATCATGCTGCCGATGGTTTGCTGCTGCCGACCTTATATGATCCCTTCCCCAACGTCGTACTGGAGGCGATGGCCTGTGGTTTACCGGTCATTACCAGCACCGGCTGTGGCGGCGCTGAGTTTATTCGCGAAGGCCAGGAAGGATTTGTTCGCGATGCGCTGGATATTAAAGGCCTGAACCAGGCGATAAACGCCCTGTCGAGTCTGACCATCGACGCGCGAATGGGAGAAGCGGCGCGGCGCAGGGTTGAGCCATACAGCCCACAGCACCTGGCGCATTCCCTTACCTCCCTCTATGAGCAGGTGCTGCGTACCCAATCATGATGTGAGATGAGTGATTATGCTGTTTCTGATAATATGCAGTAATCTGACTTTAAACTGCTTTTTTGACGCCAACGTGTCATAACGGTAACTATGACGACCATTTACACCGCATTGCTCTATTTCATTCAGCCACTCATCTGGCTGCGCCTGTGGCTGCGCGGTCGTAAAGCCCCGGCCTATCGCAAACGCTGGGCAGAGCGTTATGGCTACTGCGCCGGAAAAGTGAAGCCGGACGGCATTGTCCTGCATTCGGTTTCTGTGGGGGAAACGCTGGCGGCGGTGCCGTTGGTACGCGCGCTGCGTCATCGCTACCCTACCCTGCCTATTACCGTGACCACCATGACGCCAACCGGTTCGGAGCGCGCGCAGTCCGCCTTTGGCAAAGATGTACACCATGTCTATTTGCCTTACGACTTACCCGGCGCCATTAATCGTTTTCTTGATACGGTGAATCCACGTTTGGTCATCATTATGGAAACGGAGCTGTGGCCTAATATCATCCGTATTCTGCATCAGCGCCATATTCCGCTGGTGATCGCCAATGCTCGCCTGTCAGAACGCTCAGCCAAAGGCTATCGCAAGCTGGGCAAGTTTATGCGCAATCTCCTGCAGAGCATCACGCTGATCGCTGCGCAAAATGCCGAGGATGGTGAGCGTTTTATCCAGCTTGGGCTGAAACGCTCTCACCTGTCGATCACCGGCAGCCTGAAATTCGATATTTCAGTTACTCCCGAGCTGGCGGCACGCGCCGTCACGCTGCGTCGCCAATGGGCTCCGCGCCGTCCGGTCTGGATCGCGACCAGTACACATGAAGGTGAAGAAGCGATTCTGTTGGATACGCATCGCCGTTTACTGGAGACCTTTCCCGATCTGCTGCTGATTTTGGTACCACGCCATCCTGAGCGCTTCAACGATGCGCGCGAACTCACTCAAAAACGTCACTTCAGCTTTACCTTACGCAGTAGCGGAGAGATCCCCTCCAGTTCAACACAGGTTGTCATTGGTGACTCAATGGGCGAACTGATGCTGCTCTACGGTATAGCCGACCTGGCTTTCGTAGGAGGCAGCCTGGTTGAGCGTGGCGGTCATAATCCGCTGGAACCGGCAGCCCATGCTATCCCGGTACTGATGGGCCCGCATACCTGGAACTTCAAAGATATTTGCAGCAAACTGCAGGAGGCACAGGGATTGATCACTGTGACTGACGCGGCGTCGCTGGAAAAAGAAGTGACGAATTTGCTACAGGATGACGACTATCGTCGTTATTACGGTCGCCACGCCGTCGAGGTGCTGCACCAAAATCAGGGTGCGCTGCAGCGCCTGCTACAGTTACTTGAACCTCATTTACCGCCACGGGCTCATTGATGACCACTACGCGCCAACGCCTTTCAGTGGTGATGATTGCCAAAAATGAAGCCGCCTTGCTGCCTGACTGTCTTGCCTCAGTCAGCTGGGCCGATGAAATTATCGTGCTGGATTCCGGAAGTACCGATGACACCCTCTCGCTGGCTCAACAGGCCGGCGCACAGGTTTTTCAGGCAACGGAATGGCAGGGTTATGGAAAACAACGCCAGCGGGCGCAAAGTTTTGCCAGTGGCGATATGATTTTGATGATCGATGCCGACGAGCGCGTGACGCCAGAATTGCGTCAGGCGATTGAACAGGTTCTGGAAGCGCCGCCGGGGCCAACCGTTTACAGCCTCAGTCGTAGCAACCTGTTCCTGGGCCGTTTTATGCGTCACAGCGGCTGGTATCCTGACAGAGTGATGCGTCTGTATCCGCGTACACTGGGTTATAACGATAATCAGGTCCATGAGTCACTCAAGACCGAAGGTGCGCCCGTTAAGGTACTGAAAGGCGATTTACAGCATCTGACCTGCCGTGACCTGATGGTTTTCCAGCGAAAACAACTGGCTTATGCTGAAGCCTGGGCGCAGGAAAGATTCCAGCGTGGAAAAACGTGCAGCCTGTTTTCTGTCTTCAGTCATACAGCGGGTGCCTTTGTAAAAACGCTGCTGCTGCGTGCCGGATTCCTTGATGGCAAACAGGGCTGGCTACTGGCAGTCGTTAATGCCCAGTACACATTCAATAAATATGCAGCGCTTTGGGCGCTAAATAAGACTTCGGCGGAAGGGCGCACATGACGACAAAAGCGATTTATCCTGGCACCTTCGATCCCATTACCCTGGGCCATATTGATATCGTCACTCGTGCAGCACAGATGTTTGATCGGCTTGTTGTGGCGATTGCCGCCAGCCCGAGTAAAAAACCGCTGTTTACGCTGGACGAAAGAGTGGCGCTGGCGCAACAGGCCACTGCACATCTTCCCAATGTTGACGTGGTCGGTTTTAGCGATCTGATGGCAAACTTCGCCCGGGCGCAGCAGGCAAATGTGCTGGTTCGTGGATTACGTGCCGTGTCCGATTTTGAATATGAAATGCAGCTCGCGCGTATGAACCGACACCTGTTGCCAACGCTGGAAAGCGTATTTTTAATGCCTTCAGAAGGCTTTTCTTTTATCTCATCGTCACTGGTCAAAGAAGTGGCGCGGCATGGTGGCGATGTCTCTGCCTTCCTGTCCGCACCTGTCCATCAGGCCTTACTCGCAAAGCTGCCTTAATGCTGGCAGTTGGGGCACCAGTAGGTGCTGCGCTGCCCGTGCTTCCCACTTACAATCGGCGTGCCGCACGCCCTGCAGGGTTCGCCAGCCCGGCCGTAAACCTGCAACTCCTGAGCAAAATAGCCTGGCTTGCCATCGCTTTGTAAAAAGTCACGCAATGTCGTTCCACCCTGCTCGATAGAGCGGAGCAGTACCGCTTTAATAGTGTTAGCCAAAAACGCCGCTTCATCGTGAGACAGGCTCATCGCTGCTCGATCAGGCAGGATCCCTGCCGTAAACAGTGACTCGCTCGCATAGATATTGCCCACGCCCACCACGACTTTATTGTCCATCAACCACTGCTTGATCACCGTTCGCTTACCGCGGGATTTTTCAAACAAATAGTCGCCACTGAACATTTCACTCAGTGGTTCTGGACCTAAATGGGCCAGCACGCTGCTTCCGTCCAGATCGCTGCTCCACAACCAGGCACCAAAACGTCGGGGATCGGTGTAGCGCAGGACCTTCCCGTTGCTCATCACCAGGTCAACATGATCGTGTTTGGCGGCAGGCAATTCTTCGGGCAGAACGCGCAGACTGCCAGACATACCAAGATGGATAATGATCCAGCCGTGTGGCAGCTCAAGCAAAAGGTATTTAGCGCGCCGCTGAACACTCAGTACTGGCTGATCGCTTAATGCGAGGATTTCATTGGATACCGGCCAACGCAAGCGTGCGTTGCGAACGACGGCGTGAAGAATTGTTTGACCAACCAGATGTGGCTCAATGCCGCGTCGGCTGGTTTCTACCTCTGGCAACTCTGGCATAACCTCTCCCCTGCGCATTACACAAACAAAAAACCCGGCCGGAGCCGGGTTTTTAGCAGAACACCAAAATTATTTAATTTTGGCTTCTTTGTAGATCACATGCTGACGTACAACCGGATCGAACTTTTTCAGTTCAAGTTTTTCTGGTTTAGTACGTTTGTTCTTCGTGGTGGTATAGAAGTGACCTGTACCAGCAGAGGAAACCAGCTTGATCTTCTCACGAATACCTTTAGCCATGATTCAGTTCCTTAGTACTCTTAGTACTTCTCACCACGGGCACGCATGTCGGCTAACACCGTATCAATGCCCTTTTTATCAATAATACGCATACCTTTTACAGATACACGCAGAGTAACGAAGCGCTTCTCGCTCTCAACCCAAAAACGGTGTGAGTGCAGGTTCGGAAGGAAACGGCGTTTCGTCGCGTTCATTGCGTGGGAACGGTTGTTACCGGTCACCGGACGCTTTCCAGTTACCTGGCAGACTCGTGACATGTCTATTCTCCAAAAATCAAATCAGCTCGAGCTTTAAAAATTAGGTTTTGGCCGCCTCGTCAGGCTTGCAGCCCGCCAGGCGAGTTCCATGGAACCCGCTAAGCTGGCCTAACCGCCAAACCCGAGATTCTCAAAGGTGGCGTAGTATACGCCGCTCGGCCCAAGTGCTCAAGTCCCGAACAGATAAAGATCCCGAATGATCGTGTAAAAAGCCGCCACCTGGACCAGATTTCCAGGCTCAGAGCCATCCGCGTTCGACAAATGAGACAGATTGACCGTGTCCAATCACCAGATGATCAAGCAACCGGATATTCAATAAGCGACAAGCTTCGCAGATTTTTAGTGTAATGTCGCGGTCAGCCTGGCTGGGTTCAGCAATTCCTGACGGATGGTTATGCGCCACGATGAGCGCAGCCGCGTTGATTTTCAGGGCTTCACGCACAATTTCACGAGGATGGACTTCGACGCTGTTAATCGATCCGGAAAACATTTCTCTGGCCATTAATACCCGATGTTGATTATCCAAAAACAGCACGACAAACACCTCACGCTCCTGCCTGGCCAATAATGTCTGCAGGTACTGACGCGTCGCTGCGGGACTGTCAATTGTGCTCTCACGCGCCAGCTGGCTGGCGAAAAACCGTTTGGCCAGTTCTGCCACTGCGCGCATCTGAATCAACTTGATTTCGCCAGCGCCTTTAATGCCCTTAAAGTCTGCAGCCGTCGCATTAACGATATTATAAAGCGACCCCAGCTCCTGCAGCATCTGCTGCGCCAGCATCATGACAGGAACGCCTTTTGAACCTGTTCGTAAGAAAATCGCTAACAGCTCTACGTCACTTAACGCATCCGCACCCCATTGCTGAAGTTTTTCTCGTGGTGGCAAATTTTTCATTGCTGCTCTCCCTGTCGCCCCCTGTATCATCGCGTGCGAACCTATCCGCCACCAGCGCGTGATTGTGATTCTCCGGCATGTCTCGCAAACGCAGCCATTGAAAAGGTGCATGCCACGTTTTGTGATAAAATTCGGCCATTACACCGTCCCTGCGACGGCAATCGAAAATGAGGTCAACAGCATGATGGGATTAGCCGGTAAAAAAGTTCTTCTGGGCGTCAGTGGTGGAATTGCTGCCTATAAAACCCCCGAGCTGGTCCGTCGTCTGCGCGATCGCGGTGCCGATGTCCGCGTGATGATGACCGAGGGCGCAAAGGCTTTTATCACGCCACTCAGCCTGCAGGCCGTCTCCGGTTATCCTGTTTTTGATGATCTGCTTGACCCGGCAGCTGAAGCCGCAATGGGACACATTGAGCTGGCCAAATGGGCTGACCTGATCGTGCTGGCCCCGGCCACGGCCGACCTGATTGCGCGCATTACGGCAGGGATGGCCAATGATTTAGTCACCACTGCCGTGCTGGCAACAGCAGCGCCTGTCGCGATTGTGCCGGCGATGAATCAGCAGATGTATCGCGCTGCCGTAACGCAGGAAAACCTGATCAGGCTTCAGGCGCGCGGCCTGTTAATTTGGGGGCCAGACAGCGGCAGCCAGGCCTGCGGGGATATTGGCCCCGGTCGCATGCTTGATCCTTTAGCTATCGTTGACCACGCCGTTCAGTGGGCCGCGCCCGTCAACGACCTGCAACATCTCAATATTATGATTACCGCGGGCCCTACCCGTGAAGCGATCGACCCCGTGCGTTATATCAGCAACCACAGTTCGGGAAAAATGGGGTTTGCGATTGCTGCGGCGGCAGCAAAGCGCGGCGCCCGCATTACGCTGGTAAGCGGTCCGGTTGCCCTGCCAACGCCCGCCGGCGTTAAACGAGTGGATGTGACATCGGCCCTGGAAATGCAGGCGGCGGTAATGGGGGAGATAAACGCACAACATATTTTCATTGCAAGCGCAGCCGTGGCAGACTACCGGGCAACTGAGATCGCGGATGAAAAAATAAAGAAACAGGATGACGATGAGAAAGTCAGCCTGCAGCTCATTAAAAATCCCGATATTGTCGCGGGGGTCGCGGCCTTAACGCAGAGCCGGCCATTTGTGGTTGGATTTGCGGCTGAAACCCAGAATGTGGAAGAATACGCCCGAAAAAAACGCGCGCGTAAAAACCTGGACCTGATTTGTGCTAACGATGTGTCAAAAGCAGGCCACGGGTTCAATAGCGACACCAATGCTCTTCACCTTTTTTGGCAGGAAGGAGAAAAAACCTTACCGCTCAGCGATAAGTCACTCCTTGGTCAACTTTTAATAGACGAGATTGTCAGCCGTTATGATGAAAAAAATAGACGTTAAAATTCTTGATGCGCGCGTCGGCAAAGCGTTTCCCTTGCCGACCTATGCGACACCGGGTTCCGCTGGGTTAGACCTTCGTGCCTGTATTGATGATGTGATGGAAATCGCACCCGGCACAACGACATTAATTCCTACCGGTCTGGCTATTCACATCGCCGATCCGAACCTTGCCGCCGTGATTCTTCCGCGCTCTGGCCTGGGCCACAAACATGGTATTGTCCTGGGTAATCTGGTTGGTCTGATTGATGCCGACTATCAGGGACAACTTATGGTATCGGTATGGAATCGCGGGCAGGAAAGCTTTACGCTTCAGCCGGGCGACCGCATGGCCCAGCTGGTTTTTGTCCCTGTCGTCCAGGCCGAGTTCAATCTGGTAGACGAGTTTGACGCCAGCTTGCGCGGTGAAGGTGGCTTCGGTCACTCAGGCCGTCAGTAACCAGCACGACCGATTTTCACTTACGCCAATCTTATTATTTCTCATCGCCCCAAGGCTTTCTCTTGTGGCAGATGCGTAGGTGTTGCCTGTATATGGTGAAATTCAGGGGTTTTTAAGGGCATGGCAGAGAAAAAAGTCGTAAAGCGGAATCGCCGCGAGGAGATTTTGCAGGCGCTGGCGCAGATGCTTGAGTCAAGTGATGGCAGCCAACGCATTACTACTGCAAAACTGGCGGCTAACGTCGGTGTATCGGAGGCGGCGCTTTATCGTCACTTTCCCAGTAAAACGCGGATGTTTGACAGCCTGATCGAATTTATTGAAGACAGTCTGATTACCCGCATCAATCTGATCCTGAAAGATGAAAAAGAAACAATGGCGCGCCTGCGTCTTATTGTGCAACTGATTCTGGGATTTGGTGAGCGTAATCCGGGGCTGACGCGGATTTTGACAGGTCACGCGTTAATGTTTGAACAGGACCGTCTGCAGGGGCGCATTAATCAGCTGTTTGAGCGCATTGAAGTGCAGCTACGCCAGGTGATGCGCGAACGCAAAATGCGCGAAGGTGAAGGCTTTCAAACGGATGAAACCTTACTGGCCAGCCAGCTGCTGGCCCTGTGTGAAGGGCTGTTATCGCGGTACGTCCGTTCCGAGTTCCGGTTTAGCCCAACGGCCGACTTTGACACCCGCTGGCCGCTGATTGCGGCACAACTGGTGTAATACACAGGCGGGCGCAATGCCCGCCAGTTATCAGACGCCGTATGCTTTTTGGTACGCCCGTACCTGCGCTAAATGATCGGCCATGTGCGTTTTTTCAGCCAGGTAATCAATCAGGTCGTTAAGCGTAATTATCGCGGTAACTTTGCAGGAATAATCCCGCTCCACTTCCTGAATAGCAGAGAGTTCACCCCGGCCGCGTTCCTGACGGTCCAGTGAAATCAGCACGCCCGCCAGGCTGGCATCATGTGCATTGATAATATCCATGGATTCGCGAATCGCCGTGCCGGCCGTGATGACATCATCGACCAGCATCACTTTACCCTGCAGCGGGCTTCCCACCAGCAAACCGCCCTCTCCGTGATCTTTCGCTTCTTTACGATTGAAGCAGTAAGGTACGTCACGATCGTGATGATCGGCTAACGCAACGGCTGTGGTGGTGGCGATAGGGATGCCTTTGTAGGCCGGACCAAATAACAAATCAAAATCGATTCCGCTGTCGACTAACGCCTGCGCATAAAACCGTCCCAGCAGCGCTAAATCCCGGCCCGTGTTAAATAAACCGGCATTAAAAAAATAGGGGCTTTTACGACCCGACTTTAATGTGAACTCACCAAATTTGAGCACCTGCTTATTCAGTGCAAATTCAATAAACTGCCGCTGCCAGGCTTTCATGTCTTACTCCTCAGATAAAAAAAAGGCGACTCTGTGGTCGCCTGTTACCTTAATTTTCCAGCGCCGCTTTCTGGGCCTGAATCAATTCTTCAATACCGCCACGCGCTAACGCCAGTAATGCCAGCAGTTCTTCGTGGCTAAAGGGTTCACCTTCAGCGGTGCCCTGCACCTCAATCATGCGGCCATCTTCCATCATGACGACATTCATATCCGTTTCAGCGGCAGAGTCCTCAACGTATTCAAGGTCACACAACGCTTCACCATTGACAATCCCCACTGACACGGCGGCAACCATGCCTTTCATCGGATTCGCTTTCAGCTTACCACTCGCGACCAGGGCATTAAGCGCATCTGCCAGGGCTACACAGGCGCCAGTAATGGAAGCCGTACGTGTACCGCCATCGGCCTGAATGACGTCACAATCGAGCGTAATCGTGTATTCACCGAGCATGGTGAGATCGACCGCAGCACGCAGAGAACGGGCGATCAGGCGCTGAATTTCAAGCGTGCGACCACCCTGTTTGCCTTTCGCGGCTTCACGTGCCATACGGCTGTGAGTGGAACGCGGCAACATGCCATATTCGGCAGTGACCCAGCCCTGGCCCTGCCCTTTGAGAAAGCGCGGAACTCCTTCATCCACCGTTGCAGTGCAGAGCACTTTGGTTTCACCGAATTCCACCAGAACGGAGCCCTCTGCGTGTTTAGTGTAATTGCGGGTCAATGTGACTGGACGCACCTGATGTGTGCTACGGCCTGCTGGACGCATGGTTATCTCCGGCTTGCTAATGATTGGCTGCGTATTATACGGACTTCCTGGCCTGCTGTCTCTTGCAGTGGTCAGTGCAGCCTGGGATGAAATTCATGCCGGAGTATGGCTAAATGCCTTACCTTTTCCTGCATATCCGCTAACTGACTAAACTATGACCGCTCTTCTTCATTTCCTGCTGGCGCTGGTGGTAATTTTTGCCCTTGCGCTACTGGTCAGTCATGACCGAAAACGCATTCGCCTGCGCTTTATCATTCAACTGATTGTTGTAGAAGCCGCACTGGGCTGGTTCTTTCTTCACTCAGCCAGTGGACTGGCGCTGGTAGGCACGGTGGGGCATTTCTTTGAAACGCTGCTGCGTTTTGCTGCACAGGGCACGGAATTTGTGTTTGGTGGCATGAGTCAGCAGGGACTGGCCTTTATCTTCCTTGGCGTGCTCTGCCCTATTATTTTTATTTCCGCACTGATTGGTATTTTGCAACACTGGCGCATTCTGCCGTTACTGATTCGCGTTGTTGGCACGCTATTATCAAAAGTTAACGGCATGGGAAAACTGGAGTCCTTTAATGCGGTAAGCACGCTGGTGCTGGGCCAGTCAGAGAACTTCATTGCCTATAAAGGTATTTTGGCCGATATCCCACCACGCCGACTTTACACCATGGCGGCAACCGCGATGTCTACCGTTTCGCTGTCGATTGTTGGTGCGTATATGTCGATGATCGAGGCCAAATATGTCGTTGCGGCTCTCCTGCTTAACATGTTCAGCACGTTTATCATCCTGTCGATTATTAACCCCGGCAAAGGCAGTAATGAGCAGGCTATTCCGCTGGATAAATTACACGAAGATCAGAGTTTCTTTGAAATGCTGGGGGAATACATCCTCGCTGGTTTCAAAGTCGCGATGATTATTCTGGCCATGCTGATTGGTTTTATTGCCTTAATCGCGGCTATCAATGCCCTGTTTGCCACCCTGTTTGGGTACAGTTTCCAGCAGCTTCTTGGCTATGTTTTTTATCCTTTTGCCTGGCTGATTGGCATTCCCGCTACCGATGCATTACAGGCTGGCAGTATTATGGCCACGAAGCTGGTGGCGAATGAATTCGTCGCCATGATTGAACTGAAAAAGATAGCGGCAGGCATGACGCCACGCGGATTGGGCATCCTGTCTGTTTTCCTGGTTTCCTTCGCGAACTTTGCTTCTATTGGAATTGTTGCGGGCGCGATAAAAGGCCTGAACGAACAACAAGGCAATGTCGTCTCAAGGTTTGGCTGGAAACTGGTCTATGGTTCCACCCTGGTCAGCCTGCTTTCCGCTGCATTTGCCGGACTGTTTATCTGATGGACTCAACGGCGGCACTGGCCGCCGTTTGTCCCTAAAAACTAATGCAGGCTGGCGTATCCACGCGCATAACCGATTCCTGACCAAACTGTTTTTTATAGCGGGCACGCAGCGCTTCAACACGACTGTTGCTGTCACTGTCGAACTGATAGATAAGCACTAACGCCTTGCTTTTCTCACGTGCTAACTGACCGTTTTCGCCCAGCCATTGGCCCTGCGCATCATAAACAGACAAGCCAGACCTGAAGCGCGGTGTTACCTCTTTATCGACAAAATTCATCCAGTCCAGTGCGCTCACATTGCCGCCCTGCGGCTTACTGAGACCAAACCACAATGTGGTTTGCATCATGACCTCACCGCCGGCGCACACCGGAACGGGTCGGGTAGAAGGCGGATATGATGGTGATGATGGAGACGGCGACTGACAGCCCACAAGCAGCAGGCTGAGTATGAGTGGAAGAGACGATACGCGCGACATAAAAAGAGGGCCTCAACGAGTAAACCAGTAATTAGCATAAGTGGCTGTTGAGAAAAGCGGAAACATTTTGTTATCGCATCCTGTACACGCTTACACCTGTTCTGGTCAGCCTTGCCTCGTTATACTGGCCTCAACCTTATTTAAAAAAAGAGTAACGCTTATGATCCGCAGTATGACCGCCTATGCCCGCCGTGAAATTAAGGGCGACTGGGGCAGCGCCGCCTGGGAGTTGCGTTCTGTCAATCAACGTTATCTTGAAACCTATATTCGTCTGCCTGAACAGTTTCGCGGACTGGAACCGATGATCAGGGAGCGCATTCGCCAGCGACTGACGCGTGGAAAAATCGAATGTAATCTGCGCTTCGAGGCCGATCCTGGCGCGCAGGGCGAACTGATGCTCAATGAGTCACTGGCCAAACAACTGGTTCAGGCGGCTAACTGGGTCAAACTGCAGACCGATGAGGGCGTTATCAATCCGCTGGATATTCTGCGCTGGCCAGGCGTCATGGCAGCACCTGAACAGGATTTGGATGCAATTAATACTCAGCTGATTCAGGCGCTGGATAGCGCGCTGGATGATTTCATCGCCGCACGTGAAAGCGAAGGCAGCGCTCTGAAGGCACTGATCGAGCAGCGGCTGGAAGCGGTAACGCATGAAGTTAGCAAAGTCCGCGCTCAACTGCCCGATGTGATTAAGTGGCAGCGGGAGCGCCTGATCGCCAAACTGGAAGATGCTGAGGTGCAGCTTGAAAATAATCGCCTTGAGCAGGAATTGGTGATGATGGCACAACGTGTCGATGTCGCAGAAGAGCTGGATCGTCTGGATGCGCACGTTAAAGAGACCTATAACATTCTGAAGAAAAAAGAGGCGGTAGGCCGTCGTCTTGACTTTATGATGCAGGAGTTCAACCGCGAGTCAAACACACTGGCTTCAAAATCCATTAATGCAGAAATTACGAATTCAGCGATTGAGCTAAAAGTGTTGATTGAACAGATGCGAGAGCAGATTCAGAATATCGAATAGCCACACATTAAGCTTCCTGCTGTTTGTCGCCTTCATTTGATTATTAAGTCCGTGTAAAAACGGACTTTTTAAAGATCTCCCTGCACTTTTCTCTTTTCACAACGTACGCTATGCCCTTTCGGAATTTATTCAACATTAATCGATTCCGGACGCCTGATAAGACAGGTGAAACAGCAACCGGCTTTCTTAATGACTCGTTTTTAGGGAAGTCTTACGAAGAAAATACGCTCATCAACAGATGATTATCTGGAAGGATAACAAAATCTAATACGCAGCAAACCAGGCGATAACGAAAAGTAAAAAAGAAAAGGATGTACAAGCAGTGAAGCCATGCCTGCTACGATTCCTGTTTTCAACACAGTTATACGTGTCCCGCGCCTCATCCGATATCAGTTTGACAGGCACCTGATTTACCCCCTTATTTGTGACCTACACTGCAGTTTTTAAACACATTTGTTAAAGAAACAAATAATTGTGGTTAAAAGCCAATTTGTTAACAAAACTGTAAACCATAATCCTCCTGCCATTTCCAGTTACCGGCATTAACATACATTGAAAAACGTCAAATCCTTCACAATAAATGTTCAAAAAATAATTTTTATAAAATAAAAAAATTTATCACCTAAAGTTTTTCTTTTTAATGCCGTTCTTTTCTTTGTGAAAATCAACAAGAGTCTGAAGCCATGAAAAAGTTAACTTATGCCCTTTTTTTAATGTTCTTATCACCCTTATCTTTTGCTGTAGGTGGTCAAATCACTTTTAAGGGTGCGATTGTAGAAACCGGATGTAATACCCTTATTGTTAATTCTCAAATTAAACAAAGCTGCACAAGAGGAGGAAGAACAGAATCCACCCTACTTCGTATGAACGACAGTCAGCAATCCTTACCGCTTAGCCTGGGTAAGGTGAAGTTAAAAAAATACAGTCATTTTCGTCTGATGACAGTTGATTACAACTAGCGCTTCTTTTATGCCCTCTTTTCTTTCAGGCTATGATGTAACGTTGAGTACAGATCGTATATAGCCTGTGAAGACAGATGTCGCTCATGTCCTCAGTTTTTGAGATGTTTTATGTACACCTTTTCGGTTGTTAACTACGCATAATGTGTCGCGCAGGGATGTGCGTAGCCATTTTTTACGTTTTTGCCACCCTGAACTATAAAGTTTTCGAAAAGAATGCGCTGTGCCAGTACAGAACCGTCCTAATTTCCAGGCTCTTTCAAGAACCCGCCTCGCTTACAAAATTAAAACAAATCGTTGTATTATAATGATATTATTTTTCTCGCATTTCTTTTTTTGCTGTTTTTAGCGTTATTTAACCCCTTTTTTAATCCTGTCGATAAGTGACGTCCTCTGTGATTCAAGGCACTTTTTGATAAAGTGTGGGTCGTAGTCAGTACAGCTGTACCGCTTGAGAACTTAAGGAATGGGTCTTTTTGCGCTACATCCATTACTTCCTTAAGGTTCATAATGAAAAACACCAGGCAGTTTAGTCGTTCCCTTTTACATCCCCGCTATTGGTTTACATGGTTTGGTCTTGGCTTTCTTTGGCTGTTGGTTCAACTCCCCTATCCTGTCCTGATGCGACTTGGCGCAGGTGCCGGCCGGCTTTCCCGCCATTTTCTTCAGCGCAGAGAGCGCATTACGCGCCGTAATATTGAACTCTGCTTTCCGGATATCAGTGACGAAGATAAAGAAATCATGATTGCGGGAAATTTTGCCTCTCTCGGCATGGCATTGATGGAAACGGGTATCGCCTGGTTCTGGCCAGACCATGCCGTTAAACGTCTGTTCAACGTCTCGGGCCTGTCGAACCTCTACTCAGCCCAGAATGAGCGTCGTGGCGTAATGCTCATCGGCATCCATTTCATGTCGCTGGAGCTGGGTGGTCGCATCAGCGGATTGTGTCAGCCGATGATGGCAATGTACCGTCCCCATAATAACCACGCGATGGAGTACGTACAGACCAGAGGCCGTATGCGTTCGAATAAAGCGATGATTGACCGTCGCGATCTGAGAGGGATGGTGCAGGCGCTGAAACAAGGTGAATCTGTCTGGTTTGCGCCAGACCAGGATTACGGTCCCAAAGGCAGTACGTTTGCCCCCTTGTTTGCTGTAGAAAAAGCCGCGACGACCAATGGTACCTATGTGTTGTCCCGGTTGGCTAAGCCCGCTATGGTTCCAATTATGCTGATTCGTAATCCTGGCAATGATGGCTATAAGCTGATTATTGAACCAATTCTGGAAAATTACCCGCATGCGGATGAAGCTGCAGCCGCGGCTTATATGAATAAAGTGATTGAGAACCAAATCATGCGAGCGCCTGAGCAATACCTTTGGCTACATCGCCGCTTCAAAACGCGTCCGCCTGGCGAAGCCTCTCTTTACGTTTAGACAGACATAAAGCAGGTTTCGGCCTGCTTTTTCGTTTGACAGACCTCTATGTTGATTTGGAGGCTTCCTTCTGACGGCCTGTTTTATTATTACCGCGATAACCCAGCCTCCCTGCCACGGGCTCTGTTCGCCTTCTTAACCCGAACTCAGATCCAGCCTGAGCCATAAATCGTACGCATTACGATTATTTTCGCAGTCAACATGCATTAGCAGTGTATCGGGTATGAATGCTTACCCTTCGGTTATTCTTTGCCCTAGCTTAAGCATGTTGTATGGGAAAAATCCTGGAGAATGACGGGCGAGCCCTTGTATGTACGGCTTATTTAACGGTTTTTTATTTTTTTCATGTATTGCTTCAGTTTCCAGACTTAACGGAAAAACAAAAAAACAGAACGCTGTGATAAGGCCTGTGCAAATAATGCTGTAAATGATGAATATTATTTCATTAGTCAAATCACATATCAGATTTTCCTTATGATGTTAACTTTCATAAAACGCGCTATAAATCATCTGCACACAGCAAAGCTATTCAAAACATAACAGCATGACATTTCCGGCGAACATTATTTCCGCCGGAAAATTTAAGCAATTTAAAATGAACGGATAATAATAATGACAACAGGGAAAATTCATCACCAGGGGAACGTTTATTATTAGCAGTATGCTTTAACACACAGCTCATTATAAAGATAAGAATTTACTTTATTAAATTATAGTAATGCCAGCGCTGTCCTGATGAATACTCATCGGCGCAGCGCCCTACTACTCTGCCCGGCGAGAAAAAAATGACAACACGAAAAATAAATCTGGAAAACGTCAAGTGGCCTTTTCTTTCATCGGTCAAAATGCTGAGTATTGGTGTGTTACAACTTTCAGTGTTGGGAAAAGTCCTGCAGGCCGATACCTATAATCTGCTGGCTGTCGTCATTACAGGCTTGATGGTTATTGACACACTGGCCGATCGTGGTTTTTCCAATACGTTGATTCGATATGCACCGCTGCCAGTAAAAACGCTGTCCGTGGTTTACTGGGGTAATATATTTGTGGGTCTGGTCATTTTTTCTGCCCTTTTTACTTGCGGTCTTATGCTTGAACATATGTTTGGGCTACCCGAGGTGGCCAGGATTGTTGAAATCGCATCGGTCATCTTTATTATTATTCCTCAGGGCCAGTCTTATCGCGCCCTGATGCAGCGTGAAAAGCAATTCTCTGATATCGCTTTTTGCGAGATCGCCTCTGTATTTGTCGGCCTGATCATTACACTATTGACTCTATGGCTGGCGCCTTCCGTTTTATGTGCTTTATGGGGCTATCTGGCAATGGCATCAGTGAGAATGCTGACGTATTGCTTTTATGGTCGTAAATGGTTTCGACCCGACTATGACTTCAACCTGAAAGCGTTCTTTCAGCTTCATATGAAGCACTGACAAACCGCTACTGGCTGGAAGCAGCCCGACGGTGAAAGCAGGAAAACGTGCTGTTAACCGGTACGTTTTCATTAATAAAACCCACCACTTTTCATTTCAGACACCTTCAGTGTGCGTTGTTGTCCTCTTTATCCTTATTCTCACCTTACTCCCCCTGCATTTAGCCCACGGACAGGTCCCCATGCTCTGCTTTGCGTGGTTTGCTTTCTCTGTCTGTCACCACATAATGTCGCCGACGGGCAAGGGTTCAACGTTGTAAACAGGCTGGCGTCATATCGGCGAAAAATTCGCATCACGACGTTTTTTAATTCGTCTCCGTGTAAAAACCGATACAGCCTTTTGATAATAAAGGCATTACTCTTGCCCGCATAATTTTTACTAATACTTTAACTCTTAATAACAGAAAAACTCAGTCGCGCCGTTTTTGCCAGTGGCGTAGCCTTGCCGCCGTCTTCCTGGAGCCTGCTATGTTACTTACTGTTCTTTATATTATTGGGATCACCGCCGAGGCGATGACAGGTGCGCTTGCCGCAGGTCGCCGTAAAATGGATCTGTTCGGCGTCATTATCATTGCTTCCGTTACCGCGTTAGGCGGAGGCTCCATGCGCGATATATTGCTGGGGCACTATCCGCTTGGCTGGGTCAAACATCCTGAGTACATCATTATCGTGGCCGCTGCTGCTGTAGTAACGACTTTTTTGGCACCGCTAATGACGCACCTGCGCAAGGTGTTTCTGGTATTGGATGCGCTGGGCCTGGTGGTATTTTCGATTATTGGCGCGCAGGTGGCACTGGACTCAGGCCACGCCATGATCATCGCCGCAATCAGCGCCGTGATCACGGGCGTCTTTGGCGGCGTTTTACGCGATATGTTTTGTAACCGCATCCCACTGGTATTCCAAAAAGAGCTGTACGCCGGCATCGCTTTTGCAGCAGGCTGGATGTATATCCTGCTCCTGAAAACGCCGCTGCCGCATGAAGCAGTGGTGATTATCACCTTACTCTTCGGCTTCTTTGCGCGTCTGCTGGCGCTGAGATTCCGTCTCGGGCTGCCCATCTTCAATTACCCTCATCCTGAGCACTGATGAAGAAGGAATGCCCTGCTGCTGCAAAAAGTGGATTAACGCTCTGAGCCCGGCATCCTGAAACTGCGACGTAATCTGCTCTGCCCGGCGTGCGCCAACGCCCGGCAGAGATTGCCAGGCCTGTTTATCACGGGCAAGAACACTCTCCCAGTCGCCGTCGGCCAATGACAGTAGCGCCTTTTGCGGCAACGCCACACCTAACGCGCTAACCCAGCGGCGCAAAGGCTGTTGACGGGTCAAACTGAATTGATGCCAGATTTGCTGCGCTCTTTCGGGTGAAATACTCGCTGCTGTCGCGATCTGTTCGGGGGTTAAGGCCAGCCACGCAAAAAGATGTGTAATCAAGCCCGTTTCCAGTAACCGTTGCCAGGTGCTACGTTGCACACCCGCAATATTTAGCACCGATTTTTGACTCAACCAACTGAGGCGCGCCAGTAACTGACGATGGCACTGCGGTGCCAAAACATAACAACTCAGCGACGTGAAACGATCCGTCTGAGGCGGCTCAGGGTAGTCACGTTGCGCGACGCGCCAGATAACGCGATCCAGACGTGGAATGCCTTGTCCGGCAAGGCTGACCGTCACCTGGTCGCCCGCAATGATGTCCCGCTCTCGCCAGCGTTTTAGTGAACCGATGCTGACTCGCCGGACGATTTTGTCATCCAGTTGAACGGGTTGCAGGTTGAGTACGACCGCGATTTTCCCCGTTCGCCCGATCGAAAAATCAACGGAACGGACCTCAGTGCTGACATCGGGAGGCGGGTATTTCCAGGCGACAGCCCACTCGCCTTCACCGGGCTGCCAGTGTTTGCCTGCAGGCCGGGCCGTCTGATGCACAACAATGCCATCGGTTACAAAAGGCAGTGGCGCGTGGAACCAGCGCTCGCGCCATTCAGCCGCGTCTTCTTCATATTGAACAGGCTGACTCCAGTGACGCGCAAGGCTAAACCCCCAATCCGATAAACGCGTCAGTCTTTCCTGCATGGCGTCTGGTCCGTCAGGCCATCCCCAGATAAAAATGCCCAGTTGTGTCAAAAGCGGTGTGGCGTCACTACGCAACATTGCGCCTGCGACCAGAGCCCTGGCATTCTTCCCGCCGTCAACCGCCTGGTGATGACCGGTCATCTGCAAAAAGAGTTCGCCCTGTAAAACCACGCTCTCTTCATCGCTGTCAATCTCCAGCGGAATAGCAGGGATCAGCCTGGCTTTTTCGACCCACTCCTCACCGTGTAAGCCGTCGCCACGACTGATGAATGACACCAGTTTCCCGTGCCGATAGACCAGCGAAACGGCCACGCCATCGACTTTGGGCTGCACCCAGAGATCCCGGCGTGGCTGCATCCAATAGCCTAAAGCACGCTTATCCCGAACCTTTTTGACACCAGTATGCGCAACGGGATGCCAGCGCGTGCCATCGTTGGGCAATACCGGTACATCCTCTTTCTCACCCGTACTGAAGCAACGTTGCCAGTGATTGAGCCGCGTCTGCAGGCTATCGTAGTCGGCATCGGTAACGGGTGAATGGCCTTGCTGATAATACGCCGCGTCCCACTGCCGGAGCTGTTGTTTTAAATGGTTAATCTCCTTTGCCGCGCGACCCGGCGTCCAGGCCGGGCACAGCGCCCCAAACGCGGAAAATGTGCTGGCTGTTATGAGCAGCCCGGCGGCGAAGCATCCTTTCATCCCTGACCTCCTGATGTTTAGGATATTCAACCGCCAAAACAGCCGGTTCAGCCAGCCCCGCTCTCCGGTTCTGGAACGCCTCCTGGAAATTGAATACGTCTTTACAGCCTGCGAAAAAGTGGTTGCGGCGCACCCCGCATAAACTTTTCGTGATGAGGGCGGTGCAAACGCTGCGTGGCGCGGGGAAGCCGTGTATACTGTGCAGGAAATCGACTCCGCAATTAATCAATTCAAGAACATCATGGCCCAAGGTACGCTCTATATTGTTTCTGCTCCTAGCGGCGCAGGAAAATCCAGCCTTATTCAGGCACTGTTAAAAACGCAGCCGCTGTACGATACGCAAGTGTCTGTTTCGCACACCACTCGCGGCATGCGCCCCGGTGAAGCGCACGGTGAGCATTACTTCTTTGTGCAAAAGCATGAGTTTGAAAAAATGATTGCGGAAGATGCTTTCCTTGAACACGCGAAAGTTTTCGATAACTACTACGGCACGTCGCGCAAGGCGATCGAACAGGTGCTGGCAACCGGCGTCGATGTTTTCCTTGATATAGACTGGCAGGGCGCACAACAAATTCGCGCTAAAATGCCCGACGCGCGCAGTATATTTGTCCTGCCTCCTTCTAAAGAAGAGCTGGATCGTCGCCTGCGCGGCCGCGGTCAGGACAGCGAAGAGGTGATTGCCCGTCGTATGGCACAAGCCGTGGCCGAAATGAGCCACTATGGCGAATACGATTATTTAATTGTGAATGATGATTTTGATCTGGCGTTATCCGATCTGAAGACCATTATTCGTGCAGAACGTCTGCGCATGGCCCGCCAGAAAGCGCGCCATGATGCTTTAATCAGCAAACTGTTGGCAGTCTGAACCCAGTTTCAGTATGATGCCGAGTCATTTCTTCATCTGTGGAGTAGCACACCTATGGCACGCGTAACCGTTCAGGACGCAGTAGAAAAAGTTGGTAATCGTTTTGACCTGGTGTTGGTCGCTGCACGTCGTGCACGTCAGATGCAGGTAGGCGGCAAAGATCCGCTGGTTCCGGAAGAGAACGATAAACCGACCGTTATCGCATTGCGCGAAATCGAAGAAGGTCTGGTCACCAATCAGATTTTAGATGTGCGTGATCGTCAGGAGCAGCAAGAGCAGGAAGCCGCTGAGTTACAGGCCGTTACCGCTATCGCTGAAGGTCGTCGTTAACCGCGAACTGCAGGTCAACCTTGTATCTGTTTGAAAGTCTCAATCAACTGATTGAACAATACTTGCCTGAGGACCAGATCAAGCGCCTCAAGCAAGCCTATCTCGTATCACGTGATGCCCACGAGGGACAGACACGCTCCAGCGGTGAGCCTTACATTACCCATCCTGTTGCGGTGGCGTGCATTCTGGCGGAAATGAAGCTCGACCATGAAACCCTCATGGCCGCGCTTTTGCACGACGTCATTGAAGATACGCCAGCGACCTATCAGGACATGGAACAACTGTTTGGCAAAAGCGTAGCTGAACTGGTTGAAGGCGTTTCGAAGCTGGATAAGCTGAAATTCCGTGATAAGAAAGAGGCGCAGGCAGAAAACTTCCGCAAGATGATTATGGCGATGGTGCAGGACATCCGCGTTATTCTCATCAAGCTGGCTGACCGCACCCACAACATGCGTACGCTCGGGTCCTTACGCCCTGATAAACGTCGTCGCATCGCGCTGGAAACGCTGGAAATATACAGCCCACTGGCGCACCGCCTGGGTATTCATCACCTTAAAACGGAACTGGAAGAGCTGGGTTTTGAAGCGCTCTATCCGAACCGTTTTCGGGTAATTAAAGAGGTCGTGAAAGCGGCCCGCGGCAACCGTAAAGAGATGATTCAAAAAATCCTCTCCGAAATCGACGGCCGTTTGCAGGAAGCCGGTATTCCCTGCCGGGTAAGTGGTCGCGAAAAGCACCTTTACTCGATTTACCGCAAAATGACGCTGAAAGAGCAGCGTTTTCACTCGATCATGGATATCTATGCCTTTCGCGTCATCGTGAAAGATCTGGATACCTGTTATCGCGTACTGGGCCAGATGCACAGCTTATATAAGCCGCGTCCGGGCCGGGTCAAAGATTACATTGCTATCCCCAAGGCTAACGGCTATCAATCGCTGCATACCTCTATGATCGGGCCGCATGGCGTGCCGGTTGAGGTGCAAATCCGTACCGAAGATATGGATCAGATGGCCGAAATGGGGGTGGCGGCACACTGGGCCTATAAACAGGCCGGTGAAAGCGGCACAACCGCACAGGTGCGTGCGCAACGCTGGCTGCAAAGCCTGCTGGAGCTGCAACAAAGTGCCGGTAGCTCATTTGAATTCATCGAAAGCGTCAAATCCGATCTCTTCCCGGATGAAATCTATGTCTTTACACCGGAAGGCCGCATCGTCGAGCTGCCTACCGGGGCAACGCCTGTCGATTTTGCCTACGCGGTCCATACCGATATCGGTCATGCCTGCGTTGGCGCGCGCGTTGATCGCCAGCCTTATCCGCTGTCACAGCCGCTTACCAGCGGCCAGACCATCGAGATCATCACAGCGCCTGGTGCGCGTCCTAACGCGGCCTGGCTCAACTTTGTCGTCAGTTCCAAAGCCCGCGCGAAGATTCGTCAGTTGCTGAAAAACCTGAAGCGCGAAGACTCGGTAAATCTGGGGCGTCGCCTGCTCAGCCATGCGTTGGGTGGCAGTCGTAAACTGGCGGAGGTGCCAGCCGAAAACATCAAGCAGGAGCTTGATCGGATGAAGCTGACCTCACTGGACGATCTGTTAGCCGAAATCGGCCTGGGTAATGCCATGAGCGTGGTCGTCGCCAAGAACCTGTTGCAGACCGACACCAGCGCGCTCAACAACAACAAAAAACAAGGCAAGCTGCCGATTAAAGGGGCAGACGGCGTCCTCATTACCTTTGCAAAATGCTGCCGCCCCATTCCAGGCGATCCTATCGTTGCCCACGTCAGCCCGGGCAAGGGCCTGGTCGTTCACCATGAGTCCTGTCGCAATATTCGTGGCTATCAAAAAGAGCCCGAAAAATTCATGCCTGTGGAGTGGGATAAAGTTACAGAGCAGGAGTTTGTCGCAGAGATAAAGGTGGATATGTTTAACCACCAGGGCGCACTGGCCAACCTGACGGCCGCCATCAATACGGCGGGCTCCAATATTCAGAGCCTGAATACGGAAGAACGCGATGGCCGTGTTTACAGTGCTTTTATTCGTCTGACCGCACGCGATCGCGTCCACCTGGCCAATATCATGCGTAAAATCCGTGTGATGCCGGATGTGATTAAAGTTCACCGCAACCGTAACTAGTGCATGAATCCTCAACGTTTTGCCCGAATTCAGGAAATGCTGGCCTTGCGCCAGCACGACCTTACCGTCTGCATGGAGCAGGTACATAAGCCGCACAATGTTTCTGCTGTCATTCGCACCGCGGATGCTGTCGGTATCCATGAAGTCCATGCCGTATGGCCAGGCCAACGCATGCGAACGCAGGCCTCAGCCTCGGCTGGCAGCAACAGTTGGGTAAACGTAATAACGCACCGCTCAATCAGCGACGCGATTAGCCACCTCAAAATGCAAGACATGCAGATACTGGCGACGAACCTGTCGGCGGATGCTGTGGATTTTCGTGAGATTGACTACACCAAACCTACCTGCATTTTGATGGGTCAGGAAAAAACGGGCATTACCGATGAAGCCCTGGCGCTGGCCGACCACCATATCATTATCCCGATGGTGGGTATGGTCCAGTCGCTTAACGTTTCCGTTGCCTCTGCCCTGATTCTGTATGAAGCCCAGCGCCAGCGGCAGAATGCTGGCATGTACCGTCGTCAGTCCAGCCTCCTGGCAGAGAAAGAGCAACAGCGTCTGCTGTTTGAGGGCGGCTATCCCGTTCTGGCGCGCGTGGCAAAACATAAGCGGATGCCTTATCCCCATATTAACGCGCAGGGTGACATTGAAGCCGATGAGAGTTGGTGGGCCGCCATGCAGTCAACGGGCAGACGTCAGAAATGAAAGGCCGTCTGCTGGATGCCATCCCGCTCAGTACCCTGACCGGCGTCGGCGCCAGTCAGGCAGCAAAGCTGGCTAAAATCGGCCTGCACACCATTCAGGATTTACTGCTTCACCTTCCTCTGCGTTATGAAGATCGTACGCAGTTATATGCCATTAACGACCTGTTGCCCGGCATTTGGGCGACCGTGGAAGGCGAAGTCCTGCATACCGATATCACTTTTGGCCGTCGGCGCATGATGGTCTGTCAGATCGGGGATGGCAGTGGCGTTTTAACGCTGCGCTTTTTCAACTTCAATGCCGGCATGAAAAACAGCCTCGCGCCGGGCCGACGTGTCACCGCTTACGGCGAAATCAAACGCGGTCAGCGCGGCGCAGAAATCATCCATCCGGAATACCGCGTACAGGGCGAGCACAGCCATGTCACGCTGGAAGAAACGCTGACGCCCGTGTATTCCACGACCGAGGGCATTCGTCAGGCGACCCTGCGCAGCCTGACCGATCAGGCTTTAACCCTGCTGGATAGCTGTGCCATCACAGAACTTTTGCCGCAGGCGTTAAGCGGCGGGCTGTTAAGCCTGCCTGAAGCCCTTCGCACGCTGCACCGCCCGCCGCCGGATCTCAAACTCAGCGAGCTCGAGAGTGGGCAGCATCCCGCACAGCGCAGGCTGATTCTGGAAGAACTGCTGGCGCATAACCTCAGTATGCTGGCCGTCAGGGCCGGCGCACAGCGCCATTACGCCCTGCCGATGCCTGCCCGGCATACATTGAGTGACCGGTTACTGGCCGCCCTGCCGTTTTCCCCCACGGCAGCCCAAAAACGCGTTGTCGCAGAGATCGAAAAAGACTTTGCGAATGACTTCCCCATGCTGCGCCTGGTACAGGGAGACGTCGGTTCAGGTAAAACCCTGGTTGCCGCGCTCGCCGCGCTGAACGTTATCGCCCACGGTAAGCAGGTGGCCCTGATGGCACCTACAGAGTTACTGGCTGAGCAACACGCCAATAATTTTCGCCAGTGGCTGGCACCGCTTGGCCTTGAGGTCGGCTGGCTGGCGGGCAAACAAAAGGGCAAAGCGCGACAGGCCCAGCAAGAGGCGATTGCCAGCGGGCAGGTTGCGATGGTGGTCGGCACGCATGCCCTGTTTCAGGAGCAGGTGAAGTTTAACGGGCTGGCGCTGGTCATCATTGATGAGCAACACCGCTTTGGCGTGCATCAGCGACTGGCGTTATGGGAAAAAGGAGAAGAGCAGGGTTTTCATCCCCACCAGCTCATCATGACAGCGACGCCGATCCCGCGCACGCTGGCCATGACCGCCTACGCCGATCTTGATACCTCAACCATTGATGAGCTGCCGCCAGGCAGAACACCGGTGACCACCGTAGCGATCCCTGACAGTCGTCGTAATGAGATCATTGAGCGTGTGCAAAAGTCCTGTCACGAGGGCCGTCAGGCTTACTGGGTCTGTACGTTAATTGAAGAGTCAGACCTGCTGGAAGCTCAGGCTGCGGAAGCCACATGGGAAGAACTCAAAGTGGCGCTGCCTGATTTGCAGGTCGGGCTGGTTCATGGCCGTATGAAGCCAGCGGAGAAGCTGGCGGTCATGCAGGCTTTCAAAGCCAACGAAATCCAGCTGTTAGTTGCCACAACCGTCATTGAAGTCGGTGTGGACGTGCCGAACGCCAGCCTGATGATTATTGAAAATCCGGAACGACTTGGTCTGGCGCAACTGCACCAGCTACGTGGTCGCGTAGGACGCGGCGCGGTCGCCTCTCATTGTGTTCTGCTGTACAAAGCGCCGCTGAGCAAGACGGCCCAGAAGCGTTTGCAGGTGTTGCGTGACAGCAATGACGGTTTCGTGATTGCTCAGCATGATTTAGAGATTCGTGGTCCGGGGGAGCTACTGGGAACACGCCAGACCGGTAATGCGGAGTTTAAAGTTGCCGATCTGCTGCGCGATCAGGCCATGCTCCCTGAAGTGCAGCGCGTCGCTCGTCATATTCACGAACATTATCCTGAGCAGGCGCAGGCGCTGATTGAGCGTTGGCTGCCCGAAACCGGCCGCTACAGCAACGCCTGACTTTTTTTGCAACCGTGAGCAAACGTTTGCTTTTGATCCGGGGACGATTACAATCGCCTCACTTTTTTTGGGAACCATGACGATGTCAACAACACAGCAACCAGCCCCCGCCACCGCCAGTAAAAGTGAACTGATCTATCGCCTGGAAGATCGTCCGCCGCTAACGCAAACCTTGTTTGCAGCCGGACAACACCTTCTGGCGATGTTTGTTGCGGTGATCACGCCCGCGCTGCTCATCTGCCAGGCGCTCGGTTTACCGGCGCAGGATACACAACACATTATCAGCATGTCCCTGTTCGCGTCCGGTGTGGCATCGGTACTGCAAATCAAAACCTGGGGACCGATCGGTTCAGGGTTACTCTCCATTCAGGGCACCAGCTTTAACTTTGTCACGCCGCTGATTATGGGGGGAATGGCGCTGAAAAATGGTGGCGCGGACGTGCCCACAATGATGGCGGCGCTGTTTGGTACATTGATGGTAGCCTCCTGTACGGAAATGGTGCTGTCGCGCGTGCTGCATCTGGCACGCCGCATCATCACGCCGTTAGTCTCAGGTATTGTAGTGATGATTATCGGCTTATCCCTGATTCAGGTCGGCCTTACCTCTATCGGCGGCGGGTTTGCTGCGATGAACGATCACAGCTTCGGCGCGCCGAAAAATCTGCTGTTAGCCGGTGCCGTGCTGGTGGTGATTATCCTGCTGAATCGCCAGAAAAACCCCTATCTGCGCGTTGCGTCGCTGGTGATTGCGATGGCGGTGGGCTACCTGCTGGCCTGGGCAATGGGCATGCTACCCACCATCAGCACGCCTGCCGGACAGCCGATCGTGGCGTTCCCCACTCCGCTCTATTACGGCCTGGGATTTGACTGGAATCTGCTGATGCCGCTGATGCTGGTCTTTATGGTGACCTCGCTGGAAACCATTGGGGACATCACCGCCACTTCGGATGTCTCTGAACAGCCGGTCAGCGGCCCGTTATACATTAAGCGCCTGAAAGGCGGTGTGCTGGCAAACGGCCTGAACTCTTTTGTATCTGCCCTGTTTAATACCTTTCCTAACTCCTGCTTTGGCCAGAATAATGGCGTGATTCAGCTGACAGGCGTTGCCAGCCGCTACGTGGGATTTGTTGTCGCGCTGATGCTGATCCTGCTGGGACTGTTCCCGGCAGTGAGCGGACTGGTACAGCACATTCCTGAGCCCGTGCTGGGCGGCGCTACGATTGTGATGTTTGGCACAATCGCCGCATCCGGTGTCCGTATCGTTTCCCGGGAGCCGCTGAATCGCCGGGCTATCATGATTATCGCGCTGTCGCTGGCAGCAGGACTCGGTGTTTCCCAGCAGCCCCTGATTCTGCAATTTGCACCCGACTGGCTGAAAACGTTACTCTCTTCTGGTATCGCTGCGGGTGGGATTACCGCGATTGTGCTGAATCTTATCTTCCCACCCGAAAAGTAACGTTCAAGGCAGGCGGCAACCCGCCTGCTATTTCGGCTGATTTACATCCAGGCGGTTGAGCTATAACGATAATTCAGGCATAACAACCTTTCAGCGGACTGAACCCGGGAAGGATACGATGAAATTTATAGGAAAGTTTTTCCTCACCTTATTGTTACTGCTGCTGTTTGCGCTGATCGTCGTCTATGTTCTGCTGCAAACTCAGTGGGGCGCGGGCTGGTTTAGCCGTTGGGTGAGTGATAAAACAGAATGGCATCTGTCGCTGAGCAAAATTGAGCACAATTTTTCTTCACCTACGCACATTATTCTGGATGACTTCAGCTTTGGTCATGACGGCCAACCTGCCGTACTGGTGGCCAAACGCGTCGACCTTGGCATCGCCCTGTTACAGTTCAGCGATCCGTTTCATTTTGCCAGCATAGAATTACGCGACGGCGAGGTAAACCTTGCTAACCTGGCGAACAAAAGCGCACTGCCCATGCAGGCAAACCGCCTGCAGTTAAACAACATGCGCATCGACAGCCCTGCCTCAGCGCTACCGCTGGCGGCACAGCAGGTGAATGGCGGCATTGTGCCCTGGCATCCGCAGGCCGGTGATTTGCTGGGTCGTGATGCGCAGTTCCAGATGAGCGCGGCCAGGATGACGCTCAACAGCGTTGACGGTGAAAACGTGCTGATTCAGGGTAATGTGTCCCAGGGCCGCATGGTATTTAGCAACATTGGGGCGGACTTAGCACGCGGTTCAATGACCGGTAACGGTGAGCGCGACGCGCAGGGTAACTGGAAGATTAATCAACTGCGCCTGAACGATATCCGTCTGCAAACGGCGCATACGCTTGTCGATTTCCTGAAACCGTTTGAAGAAGTACCCTCAGTTACGCTCAACCGGGTTGATATTACCGATGCCCGGCTCCAGGGCCCTGACTGGGCGGTGACCGATCTCGATCTGACGCTGAAAAATCTGAGCTGGAAGGGCCGGGACTGGCAGAGCCAGGACGGATCGCTGGCCATGAATGCCGGTAACTTTATTAACGGGCGCTTCGAACTTAACGATCCCATCATCAACATGGATTTCTCGCCTCAGGGGATTGCCCTGACGCAGTTCAGCTCGCGCTGGGCCAATGGCGTTATCCGGGCTGACGGCAACTGGTCACGTCAGGATAAACGGTTAACGCTGAATAATCTGGCGGTGGCCGGGCTGGAATATACCTTGCCTCAGAACTGGCGGGCGTTATGGCAGGATGCCCTGCCTGACTGGCTGGATGCCGTAACCGTGACGCGCTTTACCTCGAACCGCAATTTACTGATCGATATTAATCCGGCCTTCCCTTTCCAGCTCACTTCACTGGATGGCAGCGGCGAAAATCTGCAGCTGGCCCGTCAGCATCAATGGGGAATCTGGTCAGGTAAGCTGAGTCTGAACGCGGCGGAGTCGACCTTCAATCGTACCGATTTACGTCATCCTTCTGTCGCACTGGAGGCTGATGAACAACAAATTAAGGTGACAGAGCTCAGTGCGTTTAGTGGTAAAGGGTTGCTGGAAGGCACGGCGACCATAGGGCAGCAGGCTGATCGACCTGTCAGCCTGAACCTGACGGGACGCGGCGTGCCCGTTAATGTTCTGCAAAACTGGGGCTGGCCGGCGCTTCCCTTGCAGGGTGACAGCAATTTGCAGCTGCGCCTGAACGCCTCACTGAAAGCGAATCAGCCGCTGGCCCCGTCGGTTAACGCGACACTGTCCGTAACCACAGACAGCCAGCAGCTACAGCAGAGCATGCAGGCCGGACAGGTCCGCTAACGCACACAGGGCCGCAATAGCGGCCCTGTGATTTAATTGATACGCGCGCCGGAGCCGCCCTCTTCCAGTGGTCCGTCGGGATCCACCGGCAACACGATGTAAACCGCTTCAAATACCGCGCCACACTCATCATCGCCAAACAGCTGCACTTCAAGCTGAACACGGGCTTTGCGTCCGCGCGCCAGGCGATCAAGATCGCCACTCAGTGAGCCAAGATCGGCAATAGCACCGGGTTTACCGGTAATCGGACGACTGTAGCGTATGTGCGCGTCGGCCAGAATAATGGTGCCGCCCAGATGGCGCTCCCGCAGTAACAGCCAGATCAGCCCCCAGCCGGTGAGCGTAGCCAGTGAAAACAGGCTTCCGGCAAACAACGTATGGTGCGGATTTTGGTTGCCGGTTTCCGGCATGGTGGTAATAAACTTCTGCCCGGTATATTGCAGGATGCGCACGCCCATTTTTTCACTCAGAGGAATGTGCTCATACCAGGCCTGTTGTAACTGCCCGCACCAGTCCGCACGGTGCAGAATATCGTCCAGTGTGACGACCGGCTTGATCATCAGAAAGTGGCGCACCGGCGTCGTCTGCGGTGCGGTAATCTCGCCCTGATTCAGGTAGCCAAGTTTAGCGAAGAACGCCACCGCATCTTCTCGTGCGCTACAGGTCACGCGCTTCACACCTTCCTGACGCGCAACGGACTCCAGCGTCATCGCCACCAGCGTGCCGAGGCCTTTGCCCTGTACGGTGGGATGAACGGCCAAAAAACGGATAGCCGCTTCGTTATCAGCATTGATATAGAGCCGTCCTACTGCAACCGGCTTGCCCTGTTCATCCACCACCATTTGATGATGCGCTAATGCATCCCAGGCATCGCGTTCAGAACCCTGAGGCTGATGCAGCGGCTTTCGTAACATTTCCCAGCGGAACTGATAATACATATCCAGCTCTTCCGCCGTTTGTGGCACACGAAGATGATACATAAAATGGTTCTCTCGTTCTGATGCGGGGTTGCCGAGGCGAAGCCGTGCGAAATGAGGCGTCATACCTGTAACCAGAACGTCACCGGACCGTCGTTGACCAGAGCAACCTGCATATCGGCAGCAAAACGGCCATTGGCGGTCGTGACATCATGACGGCGACAACACGCGCTGAAATACTCATATAACCGCTCCGCTTCCTGCGGCGCGGCGCCACCGGAAAAAGAGGGCCGCATGCCCTTTTGCGTATCGGCAGCCAGGGTGAACTGTGATACCACCAGCACGCTTCCGCCAGCCTGTTTGACGTTCAGGTTCATCTTGCCCTGTTCATCGCTAAAAATACGGTAGCCCAGTACGCGCTCCGCCAGTCGTTCAGCGCGCTTTTCGTCATCACCTTTTTCAACGCCTAACAGAATCAATAATCCCTGCCCGATCTCACCCACGACCGCATGATCAATGCTGACGCTGGCACGCTGAACGCGTTGAATTAAAGCAATCATCCGTCCTCTCGTTCTTTTTCTCTTTCCTGCCGTTTGAACTGGCGATAGTCATCTAAGGTAACCGTAATTTCGGCACCGAGCAAAACGATGCACCAGGTCCAGTACACCCACAGGAAAAGAATGGGGATCACCGCCAGCACGCCATAGATTAACTGATACGTCGGGAACATCGTAACATACAGCGCAAACCCCTTTTTCCCCAGTTCAAACAGCAACCCGGCGACCAGCGCCCCCGTCAGCGCATCGCGAGAAGGCACCCGCTGCGTTGGGACAATACTGTACAGCAACCAAAATGACAGCCACGACAGAAGCAAGGGAAAGAAACGCAGCGTCTGATCGACCAGGCTGGTCACCCCCGTCACGTTTATCCATTTCAGCGACAGCAGGTAAGAGCTGATGGCTAAACTGGCACCAGCCAGCAACGGCCCAAGCGTCAATATCATCCAGTAGACGGCAAAGGAATAGACCAGCGGGCGCTTTTTATGACTGCGCCAGATAGCATTCAGAGCCGAATCGACAGAATGCATCAACAGCAGCGCCGTGACAATCAGCCCCACGGCGCCCACGGCGGTCATGCGGTGCACGTTAGCCACAAACTGCTCAAGGTAACGCTGCAACGTGTTCCCCGCAGCAGGCATAAAGTTGGCAAAAATAAAGTTTTTAAGCTGGACGCTGATATCAGAAAACACAGGAAACGCGGCAAACAGCGCAAAAACTACGGCGATCAGCGGCACCAGCGCCAGTAGCGACACAAAGGCCAGGTTGCCCGCCTGTGTCGTCATGGCATCATTATCAATGCGCTTCCAGAGCAGCTTAAGCCACAGCCAGAAGGCATGAAACCTGGGGCGAAAACGATGTAACTTCATGGCTTAAGGCTGACCCGCGAACCAGTCGGGCACGGTTTTACTGTCGGTCACCAGCACGCTGGTAATGCCTAATGCGCGCGCACCTTCAATATTGGCGGCATTGTCGTCGAAGAAGACGGCCTGATCGGCACTGAATCCTTCCGCATCCAGTACGTGCTGATAAATGCGGGCTTCAGGTTTACGCATGCCCAGTTCCTGGGACAGATAAATCTTGTCAGCCGCCTGCTGCACATCAGGATACTGGGTCGGCCAGAAGGTGCAATGCAGTGCATTGGTATTCGACAATATCACCACCCGATGTCCCGCCTGGCGTAGCTGATTCATCAGCGCCAGCGTATCCGGACGCACCCCCACAAAGATAGCCTGCCAGCCCGCAGCAAACTGTTCATAGCTCAGCGCAATCTCCAGTTTTTCACATAAGGCTTCTGCAAAGGCTTCATCGCTGATTTCACCGCGCTCATGCTGCTCAAAAGCCGCATCCATTTGAAAATGACTTTGAAGCGATGCCAGCGGTACGCGGCTGAGGTCACTCCAGACGCCCAACACGCGGTTAAAGTCGATATCGATAATCACATTGCCCAAATCAAAGATATACAGCATGGTGCCTCCTTTGGTTCCCTGGATCATTCACTCTAGCGGTAAAAGTGCGGCCTGAACAGGCGGCCCGGACGAGAAAATTACACACTTTAAATTAAGGTACGACAGGACAAAGTGGGAAGGGGACAAAGAAGAAGTTACAGGCTGGTTTAGACTGGATTTAACTGAGCTGGTAAAAACCCCGGACAAAAAAAAGCCCCGTTAAAACGGGGCTTTATTACTACGCGATTAGGCGTCTTTACCGCCGCGTGAAGCACGCTTACGGTCGTTCTCAGTCAGGTGACGTTTACGGATACGCACTGACAGAGGCGTAACTTCGACCAGTTCGTCATCATCAATGAACTCGATTGCCTGTTCCAGCGTCATTTTCTGCGGTGGAACCAGTGTGGTGGCTTCGTCAGTACCGGAAGCACGCATGTTAGTCAGCTTCTTACCGGTCAGGCAGTTCACGGTCAGGTCGTTAGAACGGCTGTGAATACCGATGATCTGGCCTTCATAAACTTCCGCGCCATGGCCCAGGAACAGCTTACCGCGATCCTGCAGACCGAACAGGGCGAACGCTACCGCTTTACCCTGGCCGTTAGAGATCAGAACGCCGTTCTGACGCTGACCCACTTCGCCCGGACGAATATCGTCGTAGTGGCTGAAGGTGGAGTACAGCAGACCTGTACCTGATGTCATGGTCATAAATTCGTTACGGAAACCGATCAGACCACGGCTTGGGATGACGTAGTCAAGACGTACGCGGCCTTTGCCATCTGGATCCATATTTTTCAGGTCGCCTTTACGCTCGCCCATGGCCTGCATAACGGAACCCTGATGCGTTTCTTCGATATCCAGCGTCACGTTCTCGAATGGCTCTTGTTTACGGCCTTCGAATTCGCGGAAGATAACTTTCGGACGGGATACCGCCAGTTCGAAACCTTCACGACGCATGTTCTCGATCAGTACAGACAGATGCAGCTCACCACGGCCCGATACGCGGAACGCGTCAGCATCTTCGGTCTCTTCCACACGCAGTGCCACGTTGTGAACCAGTTCTTTGTTCAGACGCTCAAGGATCTGACGTGAGGTCACGTACTTACCTTCTTTACCGCAGAACGGTGAGGTGTTGACGTTGAAGAACATGGTTACCGTTGGCTCATCCACGCTCAGGGCTGGCAGCGCCTGCACATTCTGCGGATCGCAAATGGTGTCAGAAATGTTCAGTTCACCCAAACCGGTGATCGCAATGATGTCGCCCGCTTCTGCCAGGTCGCTGTCAATACGCTCCAGCCCCAGGTGAGTCAGCACTTTACCCACTTTACCGTTACGGGTTTTGCCTTCGCTGTCTACGATGGTGACTTGCTGGTTAGGCTTCACTTTACCGCGCTTGATGCGGCCGATACCGATCACGCCCAGATAGTTGTTGTAGTCCAGCTGAGAGATTTGCATCTGCAGCGGCGCTTCGACTTCAACCTGTGGAGGTGAAACGTGGTCAACGATTGCCTGATACAGCGGGGTCATATCGTCAGCCATGTCGGTGTGATCCAGACCGGCAATACCATTCAGCGCAGAGGCGAAAATGATAGGGAAATCGAGCTGCTCGTCCGTTGCATCCAGGTTAACGAACAGGTCAAACACCTGATCAACAACCCAGTCAGGACGTGCGCCAGGGCGGTCAACTTTGTTGATAACCACAATCGGCTTCAAACCATGCGCGAACGCTTTTTTGGTAACGAAGCGGGTTTGCGGCATAGGGCCATCCATCGCATCTACAACCAACAGTACCGAATCCACCATAGACATTACGCGTTCAACTTCACCACCGAAGTCGGCGTGTCCTGGGGTATCAACGATGTTGATACGGTAGTCGTTCCATTTAATGGCGGTATTTTTTGCGAGGATGGTAATCCCACGCTCTTTCTCCAAATCATTGGAGTCCATCACGCGCTCGGTGGCTTCAGTACGGGCATCAAAAGTACCAGACTGTTGCAGCAGTTTATCAACCAGGGTGGTCTTTCCATGGTCAACGTGCGCGATGATGGCGATGTTACGCAAATTTTCGATCACAGCTTTTTTGCCTCAGGCATTAGAAATAACGCGGTATTGTACACGGATTAAGCGGGAGACTGAACACGATCACACTTTTCACTGAAAGTTTATTGCATTGTCGCAAAATCGCACTAATAGCCGTGCAAAAATTGCACTGCAATGATGTTTTGCACCAAAATGGTGCTCATTTTCAACATCAATGCACATAAAAAGTGCAGTGCAACTATCATGGTGCACGTCTTTTATGACAAAAAGGTGCATGACAGCGCGATTTTGTGCAAAGAAATAAAGTTGGCACAGAATTCGCTTTGTATTATCCAGATGAAAACGACGTAAGACAACGGTTGCAGAGCTGGTCGGGATCAGACTGAGGTATGGCTGACACATGTCGCACATTTCCTCACCCGGTTCTCACCATGTAGACAATGACCATTTCCAGGAGAGTTGAGTATGTCCGCTGAACACGTTCTCTCGATGATGAACGAGCACGAAGTTAAGTTTGTTGACCTGCGTTTTACCGATACCAAAGGTAAAGAACAGCACGTTACTATTCCGGCTCACCAGGTTAACGCTGACTTCTTCGAAGAAGGCAAAATGTTCGATGGCTCTTCCATCGGCGGCTGGAAAGGCATTAACGAATCAGACATGGTACTGATGCCGGATGCAACCACGGCAGTTATGGATCCGTTCTTTGAAGATTCAACACTGATCATTCGCTGTGACATCCTTGAGCCTGGCACCATGCAAGGCTATGACCGCGATCCACGCTCTATCGCAAAGCGCGCTGAAGACTATCTGCGTTCTTCAGGCATCGCTGATACCGTTCTGTTTGGACCCGAGCCAGAATTCTTCCTGTTCGACGATATCCGTTTCGGTTCGTCAACCTCTGGTTCGCACGTCGCTATCGATGATATCGAAGCGGCCTGGAACACCGGCAAAGAATACGAAGGCGGTAACAAAGGTCACCGTCCAGGTCTGAAAGGCGGCTACTTCCCGGTTCCACCGGTCGATTCATCACAGGACATCCGTTCTGCTATGTGTCTGACAATGGAGCAAATGGGTCTGGTTGTTGAAGCTCATCACCACGAAGTTGCGACAGCGGGTCAGAACGAAGTGGCAACCCGCTTCAATACCATGACCAAAAAAGCTGACGAAATTCAGATCTACAAATATGTTGTGCACAACGTGGCGCATGCTTACGGCAAAACGGCAACCTTTATGCCGAAGCCAATGTTTGGTGACAACGGTTCAGGTATGCACTGCCACATGTCTCTGTCTAAAGGCGGACAAAACCTGTTCTCTGGTGACAAATACGGCGGCCTGTCTGAAACCGCGCTGTTCTACATCGGCGGTATCATCAAGCACGCAAAAGCAATCAACGCCCTGGCCAACCCAACCACCAACTCTTACAAGCGTCTGGTTCCGGGTTATGAAGCACCGGTTATGCTGGCTTACTCTGCCCGTAACCGTTCTGCATCAATCCGTATCCCGGTTGTTGCCAGCCCGAAAGCACGTCGTATTGAAGCGCGCTTCCCGGACCCAGCGGCTAACCCGTACCTGGCGTTTACTGCACTGCTGATGGCTGGCCTGGATGGCATCATCAACAAAATCCATCCTGGTGATGCGATGGATAAAAACCTGTATGACCTGCCACCGGAAGAAGAAGCTGAGATTCCAAAAGTTGCAGGTTCACTGGAAGAAGCGCTGAATGCACTGAACGAAGACCGCGAGTTCCTGACCCGTGGCGGCGTCTTCACTGACGACGCGATCGATGCTTACATCGAGCTGCGTAAATCAGAGAACGACCGTGTGCGCATGACGCCACATCCGGTTGAGTTCGAACTGTACTACAGCGTCTAATTTCAGAGTCAGCAAAATGGGTGCCGCATTGAAAGATTGCAATTGCGGCACGCTTAACCTGAAACGTTTTTTTGTTGCCGTGGAAACTTTAGCCCATCTTCGGATGGGCTTTTTTCTCCGCGAATTCATCGTTCATTCGCTTTAATTCCGGCTTAAAGACTACAATGCACTAAATTAGTGCAGAGGAACGCTGTATGGCAACTGCCTCCCTGCCCGACGCCGGGCAGATTCTCAATACCTTAATCAACAGTATTTTGTTGGTGGATACCGATTTGGCGATCCATTATGCCAACCCGGCGGCACAGCAATTACTGGCGCAAAGCTCACGTAAATTGTTCGGCACGCCGTTACCTGAATTAACCGGCTACTTTTCGCTGAATGTCGAGGTCATGCGCGAGAGTCTTGAGGCGGGCCAGGGCTTTACTGACAGCGAAGTTACTCTGGTCGTGGATGGCCGGGCGCACATTATGTCGCTCACGGCACAGCGCCTGCCTGATGGGTTGATTCTGCTGGAAATGGCACCGATGGATAATCAGCGTCGCCTGAGTCAGGAACAGCTGCAGCATGCTCAGCAGGTGGCCGCACGCGATCTGGTCCGCGGGCTGGCCCATGAGATTAAAAACCCGCTAGGTGGATTGCGCGGCGCGGCGCAGCTTTTGTCACGCGCCCTGCCGGACCCTGCCCTGAATGAATATACCAAAGTCATTATTGAACAGGCAGACCGCCTGCGAAATCTGGTTGATCGCTTACTGGGGCCGCAACAGCCCGGTATGCATATTACCCAGAGTATTCATCAGGTAGCGGAACGTGTCGTTAACCTGGTTTCGATGGAGCTGCCAGAAAACGTATCGCTGGTTCGCGATTACGATCCCAGCCTGCCGGAATTACCGCACGATCCCGATCAAATTGAGCAGGTTTTGCTGAACGTCGTGCGCAATGCGCTGCAGGCGTTAGGCGAAGACGGCGGCACAATCGTGATTCGAACCCGTACAGCCTTCCAGTTAACGCTGCATGGCACACGTTATCGTCTGGTTGCCCGCATTGATATCGAAGATGACGGCCCCGGTATTCCAGCCCAGCTACAGGATACGCTGTTCTATCCAATGGTAAGCGGACGGGAAGGCGGTACCGGCTTAGGCCTTTCTATTGCCCGTAGCCTGATTGATCAGCATTCGGGAAAAATTGAGTTCAACAGTTGGCCGGGTCATACCGAGTTTTCGGTTTACCTGCCTATTCGCCAGTGAGGTTTCTATGCAACGAGGGATAGTCTGGATCGTCGATGACGATAGCTCCATCCGCTGGGTGCTTGAACGCGCGCTCACTGGAGCCGGTTTAAGCTGTGCCACTTTTGACAGCGCGAACGACGTGCTCAATGCACTCGCAACAAAAACCCCGGACGTTTTATTGTCTGATATCCGTATGCCGGGTATGGACGGGCTGGCTCTGCTAAAACAAATCAAGCAGCGCCATCCCATGCTTCCTGTCATCATCATGACAGCGCATTCCGACCTGGATGCCGCGGTAAGCGCCTATCAGCAAGGCGCGTTCGATTACCTGCCCAAACCGTTCGATATCGACGAAGCGGTCGCACTGGTTGAACGTGCCATCAGTCACTATCAGGAGCAACAGCAGCCACGTCATCAACCGGTAAGCGGCCCCACCACCGATATTATCGGTGAAGCGCCCGCCATGCAGGACGTGTTCCGTATTATCGGCCGTCTCTCCCGTTCGTCGATTAGCGTGCTGATCAACGGGGAATCGGGTACAGGTAAAGAGTTGGTAGCGCACGCACTGCACCGCCACAGTCCTCGCAGTAAAGCGCCGTTTATTGCCCTCAACATGGCGGCGATCCCTAAGGATTTAATTGAGTCGGAACTGTTTGGCCATGAAAAAGGGGCCTTTACCGGTGCGAATCAGATTCGTCAGGGACGCTTTGAACAGGCCGACGGCGGGACGCTGTTTTTAGATGAAATTGGTGATATGCCGCTGGATGTTCAGACGCGCCTGTTGCGCGTACTGGCAGACGGGCAGTTTTACCGCGTCGGTGGCTATGCTCCGGTTAAAGTGGACGTGCGCATCATTGCCGCTACGCACCAGAACCTTGAACTGCGGGTACAGGAAGGCAAGTTCCGTGAAGACTTGTTTCACCGCCTGAATGTCATCCGTGTGCATTTGCCGCCGCTGCGTGAGCGTCGTGAAGATATTCCCCGTCTGGCCCGTTATTTCCTGCAGGTGGCCGCACGCGAGCTTGGTGTGGAAGCCAAGATCCTGCATGCGGAGACCGAGACCGCGCTGACCCGTTTGCACTGGTCGGGTAACGTGCGTCAGTTGGAGAATACCTGCCGTTGGTTAACGGTGATGGCCGCCGGTCAGGAAGTGCTGATTCAGGATTTACCACCGGAGCTATTCGAATCCAGTACGCCGGAAAGCCCCACGCAGTCGCTTCCCGACAGCTGGGCAACCCTGCTGGCACAATGGGCCGATCGTGCCTTGCGTTCCGGTCATCAAAACCTGCTGTCAGAAGCACAGCCGGAAATGGAACGCACGCTTCTGACGACTGCACTGCGCCACACGCAGGGTCACAAACAGGAAGCCGCGCGTTTGCTGGGTTGGGGAAGGAATACGCTGACGCGTAAGCTGAAAGAGCTGGGCATGGAATAAGCGATTCCGCCGGAACAGCCTGTGCTGTTCCGGCGGTTAAATCACACGCGAATAGGGCTGTGTTTGCGTCTTTTGTCGCAGATAAGCATCAAAACACATACAAATATGGCGAATCAGCAGTCGTCCTGTTCCTGTCACTTTCAGGCCTGTCGCGTTTTGCACCACCAGCCCATCCGCAATCAGCGGTTTTAACCGCGCCAGCTCTTCGGCAAAATAGCTGTCGAAGGTGATATTCCACTGCGTTTCTGTCGCGCTGAAATCGAGCGCAAAGTTGCAGATAAGCGTTTTGATCACATCGCGGCGCAGGCAATCGTCCTGACTGAGCGTGAATCCCCGCCACAAGGCATGGCCCTGTTTTTCAACCTGGCTGTACCATTCATTCAGGCTTTTCTGGTTTTGCGCGTAGCGGTCGCCGATCATGCTAATGGCGGAGACGCCCAGACCGAGTAAATCGCAGTCGCCCTGGGTGGTATAACCCTGAAAATTGCGGTGCAGGTTCCCCTCGCGCTGAGCCACCGCCAGCTCGTCCTGCGGTTTAGCAAAGTGGTCCATACCGATGAACTGGTAGCCATGCCGGGTGAGCGTTGTAATGCTCTGCTGCAGGATAGCCAGCTTCTGTTGCGCCGAGGGCAGTTCATTTTCTTTAATTTTTCGCTGTGCGGCAAAGAGTGACGGAAGATGCGCATAGTTAAAAACGCTCAGTCGATCGGGATCCAGCGCGATAACCCGCTGCAGCGTAAAAGCAAAGCTTTCCGGTGTTTGCAGCGGCAGACCGTAAATCAGGTCGATGCTGGTTGAACGAAACCCCTGCTCACGTGCCCGTGCCATCAGGGCAAAAATCACGTCCTCATCCTGCACCCGGTTAACTCGTTCCTGCACCGCCTTGTTAAAGTCCTGTACGCCCATGCTCAGGCGATTAAAACCGCACGTCCGGAGATGATCGATCATCTCCAGTTCAATTTCACGCGGATCGACCTCGATCGACATCTCCGCGTCATCCTCGAAGGTGAAATGCTGTTTCAGCAGCGCCACCAGCCGGCTAACCTGCTGCTTATTCAAAAATGTCGGCGTGCCGCCGCCCCAGTGCAGTTGAGTGACGCGACGATCACGAAACAGTGGCGCGCGGGCGACAATCTCCTGTTCCAGCGCGTTCAGATAGCGGTCGGCTTTATGTAAGTGACGCGTGACAACCTTATTGCAGCCACAGAAATAGCACAGGCGATGACAGAACGGGATATGAACATAGAGCGACAGCGCGCGTTGCGGATAACGTTCAGTGGCACGGTGAAAATCAGCGTCTGTAAAGGTCTCGCTGAACGCTAGCGCGGTGGGATAAGAGGTATAGCGCGGACCCGCCGCATTGTATTTTTCAATTAATGCCTGGTCCCAGTCGATTTGTGTCGCTGACATGCTGACTCCTTCCGTTTACCTCGCTGTGGGAAAGGCCGCGATGCAGAAGGAAAGAGAGGAGTGCGGGAGGAAACCCGCCGTAAACGCTGCTTCAGACGCGACAGTCGTTGTAGTTTAAACAATAACCACAGGAGATAACATGTCATCAAAAGCACGAAAATTGATCCAGGCCAAAACATTGTCGTTTACCTGTTAATCCAGGCATGCGCATTTACGCATGCCGATCAAAGACGGCTTAATTCCCTTTAAGCAGGCGGTACATATCTTCTTCCGCCTCCGGATCGTCTTCCTCGTCCATCGCGATGCCGAGCTGTTCCATCAGTTCATCAATGCGATCCAGCGTGACATCAAGCCAGCCCTGATCCTCAGATGACAGCGTTTCGCCTTTCTCAAGGCGGTCCAGTAGCGCATCAAGACGCTCGCTGTTCTCTAACTGCGCCAGCTCTTCTTCCGGTGTCAGCACCACTTTCTGCTTCGCCGGTTTTGCCGTCACTTTTTTGGTTTTTGCGGGTGCAGCGTTGTCGTCAACGATTAACGACACCGGCTTTTTACTGCCGATACGCGGATCTTTTGCCGGGGCCGCTTGCTTACCGTTGCTGCTCTGCGCTTGCGGGTTAGCACGGCTGCCTGACGCATGGCCACGATGCTTTTTATCGCGTTTACGATCGCGCGCTTCGTTATTGATCTCTTCACGCGATTTACGTTTTGCTTTGGCGACAGGCTTGCCCTTCGCCGCGCTTGCAGGTTGCTTCATAATCTTGGGTTCCGGTGTTTTTTATTCAGTATAGAATTGCGGCGAAATCTAGCAGAAACCAGACAAAGAAAAAAGGCGACAGCTCAAGCTGTCGCCTTATTTCATACCTTCGGCAGAAGGAATCATGTTTCAAATCCGTTTCGGCTCACAACATCCCGGTTAATCCTGCGCCTGCTCAACTCCGGAGCTCATCCTTTTCCTTTTCTGGTCCGCAATCCCTGACCATTTCCTTTCCTCTCGCTCTTCGTTATCCCAACGTTCCTGAGCGCATCATCCTGATGAATGCTGTCCTGCACTGCTGAATAATGTAGACCAATTGGTAAAAGGCTCAAGTAATACTTGTATGGTGTTTGAGCGAAAAACCTATACTTTAGTATAATGCACTGAATTTTAATCATTTATTTTTTTAATTTTTTAATTAAAAAGCGACATAACTTGCAAGATTTATGGCAAATGTCTTACAGGCAGCCCTGAACAATGGTATTGAGCACTTTCCCGCCATAATGCGTATAATCAGCGCCATTGCCCTAATGCGTTTCTGGAGTACTACCTTGTCTGAACTGAATTACCATGTCACCCGCTTCATCCTTAGCGCGCCTGATATCCGCCATTTACCTTCTGATACCGGCATTGAAGTGGCGTTCGCTGGCCGTTCTAATGCGGGGAAATCCAGCGCTTTAAACACGTTAACCAACCAAAAAAGCCTGGCGCGTACCAGTAAAACGCCCGGTCGTACGCAGTTGATTAACCTGTTTGAGGTGGCCGAAGGTAAGCGCCTCGTCGATCTACCCGGTTATGGCTATGCCGAAGTACCGGAAGAGATGAAACTCAAGTGGCAGCGGGCACTGGGAGAATATCTGCAAAAACGCCAGGCATTAAAAGGCCTGGTAGTACTGATGGATATTCGTCACCCTCTTAAAGATTTGGATCAGCAAATGATTCAGTGGGCCGTTGACAGCGGTATTCCTGTTTTGCTGCTGCTGACGAAAGCCGACAAGCTCGCATCTGGCGCACGTAAGGCCCAGCTTAATATGGTGAAGGAAGCCTCGCTGGCTTTCATGGGAGATGTGCAGGTGGAGGTTTTCTCATCGCTGAAAAAGATTGGCGTTGATAAAGTGCGCCACAAGCTGAATAGCTGGTTTAGTGAACTGGAACCCGCAGTGGACGATCAGGACAGTGACGCGTAAGGCCGGGCAAAAAGCCCAATAAAAAACGCCCCAGTCACAGAATGACTGGGGCGGCTAAATTCAGCCAAATCCGATTACGTGAAGTAAAAGGTCTGAAAGATAGAACATCTTACCTCTGTACCCTACGCCTCAAACTTTACCTGATTTTTTGTGAGCAACAAAGGTTTTTTTGTTACTCCCATTCATTTTCCGCCACTTTTTTTACTATGCTCGTCACAAAAATGAAGATGACATGTAGTTAAATTATCAAAAAAATGGTGGAGGCAGAGTCAGTCATTCCTTCATGATGCTGAGAAAACCTGAATGGTTGAACGGGCCACGTTTCTCACCGGGCGCTAACGCATCACGTCAGCGCCGGTTGCTTTCCTAGTGTGCCTGCTCCCAGTTATCCCCTACCCCAACTTCAACCAGTAAGGGCACATCCAGCGCCATACTGCCTTCCATTAGCGTACGAATCTGCTTACTGGCCGCTTCAACGGCCTCCTCTTTGATTTCGAACACCAGTTCATCGTGCACCTGCATAATCATCTTCACTGCATCGCTTCGCTGTTCCTGTAACCAGTTATCAACCGCGATCATCGCGCGTTTAATGATATCGGCCGCCGTTCCTTGCATAGGGGCATTGATTGCGGCGCGTTCTGCCGCTTTACGTCGTATCGCATTGCTGGACTTGATGTCAGGCAACCACAGGCGACGCCCATCCAGCGTTTCGACATAACCGTTACTCGCGGCGAGCTGACGCGTATTTTCCATGTAGCGCAGGACGCCTGGATAGCGCTCGAAGTACAGATCCATATATTTCTTCGCCTCACCTGCACCGATATTCAGCTGGCGGGATAAGCCAAATGCACTCATACCGTAGATGAGACCAAAGTTGATGGCCTTCGCGCTGCGACGTTGTTCACCCGTCACCTTACTGAGCGGTACGCCAAATACTTCCGCTGCGGTAGCCCGGTGGATATCTTCTCCCTGCGAGAACGCGTCCAGCAGGCCTTTATCCTGCGACAGATGGGCCATGATACGCAGTTCAATCTGCGAGTAGTCCGCCGCGACGATGCGGTTGCCCTTGCCTGCTACGAAGGCCTGGCGAATGCGGCGTCCTTCGTCATTCCGCACCGGGATGTTTTGCAGATTAGGATCGGTAGACGATAAACGTCCGGTCGCGGTGACGGCCTGATGGTAAGACGTATGCACGCGGCCGGTTACAGGATTGATCATCAACGGCAGCTTATCGGTGTACGTGGACTTGAGTTTTGACAGCCCACGGTGCTCCAGAATGACTTTCGGTAATGGATAGTCCAGCGCCAGCTCTGCCAGCACTTCTTCGCTGGTCGACGGCGCACCACCCGGCGTTTTCTTGGTGGGCTTGATGCCCTGCTTTTCAAACAGGATGACCTGCAGCTGCTTCGTGGAAGAGAGATTAAACGGCTCGCCCGCCAGTTCATGCGCTTCACGTTCCAGTTCAGCAAGGCGCGCTGTCAGCTCTTTTGAGTGCTGCGCTAAGATGGTCTGATCGATCAACACACCATTACGCTCAATGCGCGAAATGACCCTGAGCAACGGCATCTCGATCTGTTCGAACACCTTTTTCGGGCCGGCTTCTTTTTCAAGCTCAGGCCACATCTTCAGGTGCAACTGCAACGTGACGTCAGCATCTTCTGCCGCATAATGCGCAGCCTGCTCAAGGGCAATCTGATTAAACGTAAGCTGATTTTTACCCTTACCGGCGATCTCTTCGAAGGTGACCGTTTTATGATTCAACCAGCGTGCCGACAGGCTGTCCATATCATGTTTGCCCACCACGCTGTTCAGGATGTACGACTCAAGCATGGTGTCATATTTAATGCCTGCTAACTCAATATCGTAGTTCTTAAGGACACCGCGATCGTACTTGAGGTTTTGCCCCACTTTGCTGACATCAGGATCTTCCAGCAGCGGTTTGAGCTGTGCGAGTACCGCATCGCGATCAAGCTGTTCGGGCGCATCAAGATAATCATGCGCGACAGGAAGATAAGCCGCTTCGCCTGGCGCGATGGCGAAACTGAGACCCACAATGTTGGCTGTTAACGTGTCCAGCGCATCGGTTTCAAGGTCAAACGCGAAAACGTCGCTTTTTTTCAGCTTCTCAACCCAGTTGTCCAGCGTTTGCTGATCCAGGATGGTGACATAACCCTCGGCAGACAAGACGCTTGTGGCTTCCGCCTTTACAGGCTCATCGACAAGAACCTGTTGGGCCTGTCGGTTGCTTTTCTTACCCTGCAGCCATTTTCCCTCTTGCAGGTCGGTCAACCAGCGCCTGAACTCGTAACGGCTAAACAGCGCCTGCAAGGCCTGAATATCCGGTTCACCGACGGTGAGCGCCTCACAAGGCTGATCCAGCGCCACATCCGTTTTAATGGTCGCAAGTTGATAGGAGAGAAACGCCACCTCGCGGTTTTGTTCCAGCTTTGTGGCCATAGTTTTGGCACCACGGAATGAAAGATCGGCAACTTTATCGAGATTATCGTAGATCGACTGCATCCCTCCCAGTCCCTGTAGCAGGGCCTGAGCCGTTTTTTCACCCACGCCTGGTACGCCTGGAATGTTATCTGAGCTGTCGCCCATCATCGCCAGAAAATCGATGATCAAGGCGGGTGGCACACCATACTTTTGCTCAACTTCTTCCGGCCCAAGAATGGTGTTAGTCATCGTATTGATTAACGTTATCGCTGGCGTCACCAGCTGCGCCATATCTTTGTCGCCCGTACTGATAAGGACAGAGTAACCCTTTTTTTCCGCTTCTAACGCCAGCGTACCAATCACATCATCCGCTTCGACACCGCTGACGGCCAGCAGAGGCAATCCCATCGCACGCACCATTTCGTGTAACGGCTCAATCTGTGACCGCAGATCGTCGGGCATGGGCGGGCGATGAGATTTGTAATGTTCAAACAGCTCATCCCTGAAGGTTTTGCCTTTAGCATCAAACACCACAGCAACATGTGTAGGGCTGTATTGAACCAACAGGCTTTTAAGCATGTTCAGCACGCCATACATAGCACCGGTAGGCTCTCCTGCACTGTTCGTCAGCGGCGGGAAAGCGTGGTACGCGCGATAAAGATAGGATGAGCCATCAACCAAAATCAGGGGGTTTTCTGCTATTTGCGCCATATGTCTGTGTATTCTTCGTTGCCATGGATTGGTCTATAAGGATGCCACACCTTGGCGAAAAGGGTTAATCAAGACAAACGGGAAGTTGTTTTTTGGTGCTGTAGCCTTTTGGATCGTAACGATCTTCCTGTGGATAACTTTGTGCGTAAAAATCATATCAATCATTTATTTATATCATAGCGATCCCAGCCAGCAATGATAATTATTTAAAATTAGTAACTTAAAACAAAACCGTGATGTGCTCGTGATTTTTGACGGCATGTCTGCTTGTGTGGATAGAAAAACTGTGCTTCTCCAGTCCAGCAGAGATAAGGTGAGTGATGGCAAAAGAAAACGCCAGCGAATGCTGGCGTTTTGCGGAAGATGATAGCAAAAAACGCTTATTTCTTTTCGACCAGGAATTTAACAACGTTGGCATAATCCGCCACGAAGTTTTCCATTGAGCTCGTATCCAGTCCACCGTTATTAACCATGTATTTGCCGTTAATAAAGATAGCGGGAACACCGCGCAGATCCACATCAGCGGCCGCTTTTTGCTGCTGGGCAACCAGCGCTTTTACTGCAAAGCTATTCCAGGCCGAATCATATTGCTCAGAGGTAATGCCTGCGGCTTTGATGAAAACGTCTTTCAGACTGGCGGGATCGGTAATGGTCTGGGTTTTCTGAATACCGTCGAAAATAGGTGCCGTGACTTTATCTTCAACCCCCAGCGCCATGGCCACAGCCCATGCGTGCGTGACAACCGGCCCCAGCTCGCCGCCCAGGAAATCAACATGGTATTTAACCATTTTGGTATCCGCTGGCAGGTTCTTTTTCACCGCATCACTGACATGATAGATTTCTTCAAACTGGTAGCAGTGAGGACAGAAAAAAGAGAAAAACTCCATGACCTGCGGTTCACCGGCAACCGGCTTAGGCAGGCTGACATATTGTTTACCTTCAGAGAATTGTGCAGCAGATGCGCTGAAGGCCAGCACCAAACCCATCAGTGCAAAAAATATTTTCTTCATTGGGGAAAACTCTCCTGACTTGTCATTAAAATTGCGGGGTCAGCTGCAACGGGGGTTCCCGCAACACCTTTTCCTGCTCGATAAACTGCAAAATTTGCCTGCGCCAAAAATCCTCATCGGTCATCCAGGGAAACGCGCGCGGAAAGGCGGGGTCCTGCCAGCGGCGAACAACCCAAGCCAGATAATAAATCATGCGCATCGCACGTAAAGGTTCAATCAGTGACAATTCGTTAATATCGAAGTCACTGAATTCACTATAGGCTTCCAGCAGAATATCCCACTGGATCCGCTGCTCCTGCTTATCGCCGCTGATCAACATCCACAGATCCTGAACGGCCGGGCCATTGCGGGCATCGTCGAGATCGACAAACAGGGGGCCATCCCGCCACAGGATATTGCCTGGGTGGCAATCACCATGTAATCGTAACGGCTGCCAGTTGTCGTGCCAGCATTGACGGAGTGTCATACCCAGCTTATCGACGGCCTCTGACAATGCACTGCGCAGCGACGCGGGCACAAGTTCAGCGTTTGCCAGCACATCCCGGGGCTGATCCAGATATTCATCAAGTCCCATTGAGGGGCGATGCCAGAACAGATTTTTTCGGCCAGTTTGATGCATGCGGCCCAGGAAGCGCCCAACCCATTCCATCTGATCGTCGTTATCGGTTTCATATTGTCGGCCCCCGAGGCTGGGGAAAACCGCAAAGTAAAAACCCGCATGCTGTTGCAACGTATTACCCTTAAGAACCAGGGGCGCAGCAATGGGCACTTCATCGCCGAGTAAATCGTGAGAGAACTGATGCTCCTCAGTAATCTGCTCAGCAGACCAACGCTGTGGTCGGTAAAACTTGGCCACATAGCGCTGCCTGTTATCATCGCTAAACTGATAAACGCGGTTTTCGTAGCTGTTCAGGGCAGTAAGACCGGAGTCTACCCGAATACCTGTTTCCCAAAGCGCATCAAGCAGGACATCTGGATTGAGCGTTTGAAAATTAAAGGCGGCATCACTCATGGTTATCCCTGTGCTTATCTTTACTGTGAACGGCTAAGGATAACACTACTCATCATTTTTAATGACTCCACGTGCACGCAGCAGCGCCGTTTTAAAATCAACTTCATAATCTTTTTTCAGTCCGGGAATCTGATCATGGCTGGCAGAATCACGCATTTTTAGATGATAAATCAATATGTCATCGCTTAATTCACTTAATGGGCCAACGAAACCGGACGCCTGGGCCAGTTTTTGTAAAAATGCCAGCAGGTTAAGATCAGGTTCTTTTTCCCAGGCAGGTTGCAGGAGTTCGAGCAGTTCACTCAGCCGATGCGTTTTCATGATGATTCCTTTATGCAGGTGGTCCGCTGCCGCAATGTGAGTATCGTCCAGATTTGAGTCAGGAGACGAAAATGACAGCAATTACCGGGGTAATCCTTGCAGGTGGACAAGGTCGCCGTATGGGAGGACAGGATAAAGGGTTAATAATGCTGCAAGGTAAACCACTTTATCAGCATGTTCTTCAGCGGTTAAAGCCGCAGGTAGACATTGTGTTAATAAGCGCCAACCGTAACATTGATCGTTATCAGATAAGTGGTTGTCAGGTCGTGGCTGACACCATGCAGGACTATCCCGGACCACTGGCAGGTATGCTGAGCGGTTTGCGAAACAGTCCTACTGAGTGGGTTGCGTTTTGCGCGTGCGATACACCTGATATTCCCGGCGATTTTGTTGCGCGTCTTTGGCAGCAGCGTAACAGCGCACCTGTTGTCTGGGTGCAGTCATCCGAACGTGATCATCCGACTCTGGCGCTGATGAATCGGGCGCTGATCGGCGATCTTGAAGCGGGCTTGTTACGTGGTGAACGCAGGCTTATGCAATTTATGCGTGAACAGGGTGGACATCCCGTACTGTTCAGTGATGCGGAATCAGCTTTCCGCAATATTAATACGCCTGACGATCTGGTTAATCGGGAGAAATCATCATGCCCGTCCCGTTATTAGCAATTGTCGCCTGGAGCGGAACAGGTAAAACCACGCTGCTTGAGCAGGTTATACCGCTGTTGAAAGCGCAGGGAATACGAGCAGGACTGATCAAACATACGCATCATCAGATGGATGTTGATACGCCAGGTAAGGACAGCTATCGGCTGCGAAAAGCCGGTGCCGATCAGGTTATTGTCGCCAGCGATCGGCGCTGGGCGATGATGTGTGAAACGCCAGAGCAGCCCGTTAGTCTAAGAGCGTTAGCCTCACGAATGGATAGTACGCAACTGGATTTGGTGCTAGTGGAAGGCTTCAAAGATGAGCCCGTGCCCAAAATCGTGCTTTGGCGATCGGGTGTTAAAGGGGAGTTGGTCGATCTGCTGGATGAGCATGTCGTGGCGGTTGTCACTGACGACCTTTCGCGTAAGCCGGATGTGCCCACCGTGGATATGAACCAGCCCGGAGAGGTTGCTGCGTTTATCATGACATGGCTGGAAAAGGCCAGTTAAGGGAACGAGATACAAGGCGCGTTATCTCTGACAGGTATCGGCTGAGACGTCGTATAGGGTTGTACGAGGGCGGCGTCGGAAGATAAACGTCATGACGGCCGCATACATGCAGAGGCAAGGTAAACGGTCAGGGCAGGACCAGGGAGGAGACCGGCAGGCAGCAACAGAGATCTGACCTGAAGCCCGCAGAGGCCCGGCAGCCCCCGCCCTCCCCGGACGCCGGACGTAAAAAAGCCCCGTACTTCCGTACGGGGCTTTTTTACTTTATTG
>NZ_JAVAYG010000012.1:0-163399 GCF_041954745.1 Pantoea sp. CS_6 | reverse complement strand
CTGAATCTGCAGGCCGCGACTTTGTGCAATCTGTTGAAGATAATTTTCCGCTAAGTTTTTTTGCTCTTTTGCCGATTGCCAGCTCAGGACGCCAATAGTGACGGTAAAACCAAGCGTAATAGTCAGGCCACCGGCAAGCAGCATCTGGGTGCGGGTGGTCAGTGTTTTTTTTGCAGGTTGAGAAGTCATGCGGATTCCCCTGAAATCGATCGGCTTAATTGACTTCCCTGCCAGACAGACGCTTTTATGTTCCTTAAGGATCTATCGGCGCTCAATAAACGAACTTTAATTCTCATGACTCAAGTCAGACCTTAATCACAACGTTCATCATCAGGGGGAAAGCGCATGATTTCGAAAGAGAACGCAGAACATTATTTCTGGGGTGAGCAGTGTGAGGGTTGGCATCTGCTTAGAAGACACGATCTGAGCATTATTTATGAGCAGATGCCGCCTGCAACACATGAAATACGGCATTATCATGTGCGATCGCGGCAGTTCTTTTTTGTGCTGGAAGGCCAGCTCAGCCTTGAGGTGGAAGGTGTGGTGCATCATCTGCAGACGCAACAGGGAATTGAAATTCCCCCCGGCGCAAAACATCAGGCTCGCAATATCAGCGATAACAGCGTCACTTTTTTAGTCATTTCTCATCCCACAACGCGTGGCGATCGTCACGATGTCGTCTGAACACCGGGCGGGAAAGTGAAATTTTGGTAACTTATCGCGATGATTTTGACCTGAAACAATAAACGGGCGGAAAAAATATGTCAGTTTGTGCCCTCTTTTTTGGCGGGATGAAAAACCGGACTTATTCATGTGGAATCATACTGGCTGGCTTCACAGCTCTGCGCTTTGTTTTGGCTGGCTTGCCAGATATCTCCATCACTACGCTTTTGCCATCACACATTTGACTGGCTGATCGTAATGCAGGCAAGCACGGCGTAAACCAGTCAGTGCGCGCGAAGCGTTATGGAGAGAGCGTTGTGCGGGATAACAGGAGGGCAGTTCACAGGTAATGAACTGCCTGGAATGAACCATCAGGCCGCTTTAACGGCGCGGACTTTTTTCTCACTTTGCGCAGTCGCGTCAGCTGTTTCTGACACATTTTGCGCCGTGCCAGGTAATTTGCTGGTGCGAAGAATATGCTGTACCGCGTCTTTTTGCTCTGCCAGCAACAACCCTAAGGTTTCAGCCTGCGATTCGTCCATATCGGCCTGGTGTGCCAGTAACCAGTCGGTGAACGCCTCTGCCATATCCAGCATTTTATCGTAGGCATCGGCCTCTTTCTTATTGGCAAATGTCATCTTCTCTTCACCCTTTCTGACTACTACAAATTTGGTTTCGACAGCCATTTTATTGCCCTCACATACTGTTTATTTATACAGTATAACACAGTCGGCGACGTTTTCCAGTGAAGAAAAGACACAACGGTTAAACCTGCCCTGCTTACGCCATTCGGTGTGCATCAGGCCAGTAATTCTTCCATAAACTCAGCCAGCGCTTTACGGGGATCGTCCTCTTCCGACACGATCATTTCGATTCCCCATTGCCCCAATACTTCTTTTGCCACCGGGTTATTGCGATTGGTAAAAAGGTAAGATTTGGGTCGGGCGGTTGCCAGGCCTGTGCGCCCCCACATTTTTGTCAGCCGATAGAAGAGCAGACGAATATTAAAATCACTGATGCTGTAGCCAACAAACAAAACCGAATTGCCCATGACATCATGGGTCAGCTTGATATCTAACGGCGAATCAAAATAGAGGCGTTCAAAGTAGCTGCTTTCATCCAGTACGATAGAAGTATCGTCATCAAAGTCGCCATGAAGTTTGATGATATGACGTTTATCTTCGGTGAGTGAAACCAGATCGGCTGCATTCGCCACTTTTGAATAAGGCACGCCATGGGCCTCATGCGCGGCTTCCAGCCACCGATCGTAATTCGTGGTATAGATGCGTGAAAAGTTGCCCTGAGTGATCATGGTATGAATTTCAGAGCTGCGGACATCAATATCAGGCCGGTGCCATTCGCGATCCATCCAGCTTCGTAACGGTCCTAACGAACCTTTTTTCTGCTTGTAGTACTCAGCCAGAGAGAGGTGCGTACCGTAAGTATTAAAAATTTTCGGATCGTACCCCAGTTCATTAGCCAGATGAGCGATAAGCTCATGCCATTCAGGCAGGCCGAGATTACGGGAAAGACCGGCTCCGGCAAACAGAATGAGCTTGCCGGAATCGTATGCGCGTTTGAGCTCAGGTTTCATGCCACGCCTCGTGCAGTTTTTAAAAAGGCAGCAAAACGATCCAGCGCAATGCGACGGTTGGAAATTTCGTTTTTCTTCTCGCCCATCTCAGCGAAGGTTTGATCGTATCCTTCGGGAATAAAGATACAGTCCCACTGGAATCCATGGGGACCGGCAGGTTCAGGTGCAATAGTGCCGCGCAATTCGCCGAAAAACTGGTACATTTTGCGTCCGTCGCAATAACCCAGTACGGTTTTGGCGGTTACACCCTGACTGTCGAGGCCCTGTACCAGCGATGCAAAGCGATCGGCACCGAGGCGATTCCAGAAAATACGCGTCAGCCCCGCAGGCAAACCATTCAGGCCATCCAGATACAGCCCGGTGTGCTCAACAAAAAGCGGACGTCCGATAATAGAGAAGGCCTTCGTCAGTTTATCTCGCACTAAATCCAGTTCATTTTCCGTTTGAATTTCTTCAATGCGACGCGCGATGGGTACGACGTCCACGCCCACAGGTTCCAGTATTCCGCGGACCTCCGCCAGTTTTTGCTCATTGGCCGAAAGGAATCTGATTTTCATGCTTCTTCCACGTTGATTACGCTGCCTCAGTCAAATTTATCATTGAGACAGAACAAGAGGTTATCGCTGGTGAGTGTAGCGCAAATTCGCGCCTTTCTGGCGTGAACATTTGCGCAAAACGCGGGGTTACAGAGTAGAGCGGATAAAACAGAACAACGCAGGACGTGAATAAGTCCGAATAAGGCATGATGTAAAACACCGCTCCGTTTAATAAGCACCCGCTGCATTGGCTATTTAAAGACACACAATCTTTTGCGCATCGTCTGCGTTTTTGCACCTTTCCAAAGCGCGGAAATACCGTAAGCCACAGAGAAACCGGCCGCGAAGTTCTTTCAGGGGCTCTGTTCGCCAGCCAGACTGATGCAGGCATCATCATAGTACTGACAGTATCAAGTCACTAACGTTTTATTTTCCATCCAGTGCCTGACAGATGAATCGAAAATATTACGCATAGCATAAGCCGTTTATCCTGCGCTCTCTGTTCCGTTCGTCAAAGCCGCATCACTCGTCAGGGGCTGAACCTGTCTTTCACTGGCAGAGAGTGCTCTGGCGAGGCTGTATAAAAGAATCGGGAAGAAAGTCGGACGTGACGCCCTGACAAGGACCCGTGTATTTGTCGGTGGCAAAGCTGTTTTGCAAACGGCAGCGATGAACGTTTATATCTTTTATTGCTAATGTACGGCATGTGCAGACCAGTGCCGCCCTTCACACCGACTGTTCACCCTTCCGGCATTTCAAAATTCATCCTGAGGAAAATGATAAAGACGCCGCACTACGCATGTTTTTGTGAAAAGCGGTTTTGAATGGTTCCAGAAACCCCCTGCACGTTATTCTGTCAGACAGAGCGACTCACTTTTCAGACGTGGAATGAAAAGCATCCCATAGCGGAAAAGATGACAATATCCGCCTTAGCGAAAAGTGCAAGAATCTAATGGCAGCAATACGTTGTGTTTTCATAAGCAAACGGCATCACGTCCGCAGCCATATAAATGTTGTTGATCTGATAAATTCTTATAGCGACGATAACCTCCCGACTGGCTTTAAGTACAGTGACGGAGAGAGGCCATCAGGATGATATTAGCTACCCGTTTTTATTCTTGCCGTCACTTGTCAACGCTCCGCTTATAGCTCTGCTTTACAGCACGAAATGTGTGATTAAACCTTAAGACAGACAGGCGCGCGTACCCACAATGTTATCCATCATAGCGATCTATATTGCGCTGACTAACCGTGTTAAAAGAAGGATTTGTCCTGTAAGAAAAGTTGCAGACTTCAGTAATCGTCTGGCTTCACAAAAACTAATCCCGTGAACAGGAATGAACAAGACGGTTAACGCATTATCCGGCGATTAAGACACAACCATTTTGGAGCAGAATGAAGATAAGGACAATTTATCATGGGGAATTATTAACCTGACGTTATCATTTACCTGCGCTGGAATGAAGCGACTTTATTATGCCGTAATATCCCTGTAACTGGTAAGGAGGCAATGCATTACACACTGATTTTTATTGCTTTTTTAAGTAAATAAATGGGCGTTATTTTCAATACGTCACCGTAATATGCTACCGTTTATCACCTGGACCTCAACGAAAAAGGCGCTGACAATGCGTCTGGCATTTAAATTTTATGTATGTTTAATGCGTTTAAAATGCCGTAATAATCCTAAGCGGTAACAAATTTGTACATTTCAGACAGAAGAGATATTTCTTTCCTTGATTATTTTTCGTAGAATGACCCTGTTTAAATATTCGCTGTAATTTAAGGATTAACCAATGGATGCGCTCAAAGCATTAAATAACCTTCGTATTCTACGCGCACAAGCCCGGGAAATTGAGCTTGATGTGTTAAATGAAATGCTCGAAAAGCTTTCTGTCGTTGTCGCTGAACGCCGTGAAGAAGAAGAAGCTGAGCAAGCTATGCTGCGCGAGAAAGCAGATAAGTTAGCTAAGTATAAAGAAATGCTGATGAATGACGGCATTGATATTTCTGAACTGGTTGATTTGCCCACAGAGACAAAAACAAAAGCTAAGCGCGCACCTCGCCCTGCTAAATATCGCTATACCGATGAAAACGGTGAAACTAAATCGTGGACAGGCCAGGGCCGTACACCATCGCCAATTAAAAAGGCGCTGGACGCTGGCGGTTCGCTTGACGATTTCCTGATCTGACAAAATGCGCGGTATTGATTTCGATACCGCGCATTTTATTGGAAACATTGTTTTAAGAGATTATCTGCTCATCATCATTATTGATGAACTGGCTAATTGTAGCGTCTCATTCTCATACCGATGAGGGAGATGATGGTAGCTGTCGCTTTCAGTAATACGCTCAACCGTTTCTGAATACCGCTCCAGCGCAGTCCGCATTTGCACAACATAATCATGCGTATCGTAAACCCGATCGATTCCCTCTAATGCATGATTCATAATTTTTCTTGCCACATCGTTTGGCGTGTCCAGCGCGGCGAGTTTCGAACGTGCCGTTCGACGTAAATCACGCGGCGTGAAAGGTTCCAGCCCTAATCCCCGAGGCGCACGCAACATCCGGCGTAGTGCCTGATTCAGCGCACCTTTCGAAAGCGGCTGCATGACATCACGCGGCGCAGGTACGAGCCAGGGAGAAGCCGGATCGCTGGCGGCAATTAAGGCCTCAATACAACGGCGCATTAACGCTGAAATGGGTAAAGTATGTTCGCGCTGGGACTTGTTACGTGTTCCCTGCTTCCATAATCCGGATTGCAGATTAAATTCTGATTTCCGCGCCTGAACAACTTCGTCAGGCCGACGGGCGCTGACCAGACACAGACGTAAGGCCCAGCGTACCTGTTCTGACAACGACCAGTTATCCAGACCATGCCAGAAAACCCAAATCTCCGCGTCTGACAGTTGCCGGCTTCGTGGAGGTGACGCACGGCCCGCAATATCACGTTTCCTCAGTGAAGCCACGGGCGAATGCGCCAGGTAACCCTGCATTTCGGCCCAGGACAAAAACTGTTTAGTCAGAGCAAAAACGCGCCGGGCTTCCTCTTTTTTACCTTCAGAAATCAGGATGTTATAGAGCCTGTTTAATCGTAAACGCGTCAGGTTTTTTAGCGGTAAAGTGCCAATATTCGGCAACACATGCCTGAGTAGTGATGATATGGCAATTTCGGGACGACGTCGGGTGACAAGCAACGACAGTTTTACCCACACGCGGATAACCTGCTCCACTGTTCCTTCGTCGCCAAAATTATCCAGATCAGACAAGGAAGCATGTCTGATCTGATTGAGCCAACACATGACGTGACGGCCCACATGCGGCGATGTCATTTCTGTCAAAATTTCTGCCACTGCCTCTCCTGATCGTAAAACTGTCGGCCAGATTCTACCTTTCAACAGCCTGTGACTCCAGACCTGTTAAGTCTGGAGTCACAATGGTAGCGCTGTACGCTTTTTAAGAAAGTCATTAAGGAAAAGACTCTCATTATTTTTAAATGGACTGGTTAATAAACCCGCAGAGAACAACGCGATAAATGATGGATTATTTCCACAATGGCGCTTTCTCAGGAGATAAAGACGATGAATGGGATACGTCAGCTAACTGAAAAGTATGCGGTCAAAAATTCCGCGATGCGTTTTGTGCATTTGACAGCTATTCGCTGTACGGAGATCCGGGCAGGAAACCTCTGCGCACGTTCAGATGAACAGGCGCAGTAATAGCAAGTGAGATAGCTTCACTAATACCAGGAGGCGCAGATAAATTACGGGGTTCTGATCGTCGTGCTACCGCTTCATGAGTACGCCCCCTGCCATAAATTATGAGGCGCACCGCCAGTAAGATCTCTGCAATACCTGGCTCGGGCTACGGGAGAGATTATCGATAACAAGGCACTCTCGGGTTGACCATGTGGTCAGAATGCATTTGATACAGCGGCACCGCACTCTAACATTGAAAATGAAACAATTGCGCGTAACACCAGCCGCTTCAGCTCTTGCTAAACGTATAGTTAAAAACTCGTCCGTTTTGAGTTTGCACAGTAAGCGTCTTTCCCGCCGATGTATCCAGGGCCCTGGCCTGACTGTATTTCCACATCATGACCTGCTGCCCGTTGGGATAAGGTGATTCTGTATCAGGCGGTCCAAACATACGAATGAGCTCCGCGCGTGTCGTCTGACCGGGTTTAATCTTCTGAATAGTCGCCGTATCGAAATTGTGTCCCACAGAGTTAGAACATGCAGCAAGAACCCACACCAGGCCCATGATAATTAGTGATCGCATTACGTTGTTCCCGGAGATGAGTTTGACATGCGTTGCATCGCGCTGTGTTACAAGGGTTGTACTATTATGATATCGGCAAAATAAGCATTCACTGCAATAAATGTCCGAATGCGTATTATGGCCTACAGACCGCCCGATGGCGTACTAAAATTCCGTACTGGCATGTCGACATTATTAAAAACGTTGCGTGATGAATTATCGCTGCTCTCAGTCAATACGATTTCCGGTTTCGCCACCGCGAGACAAAGGCTGAAGGTGACGGCTATGGCCGTGCTGCATGTGGACGACTCGCCTGTTCACTCTGCCGACAGTCGTTAATTCTGCCGCCTGAATCACATCGATAAAGCACTAATTTTCAGTCGGTTAGCCAGACATCACTCTTTAAACACCCATTAACTTCGTGTGCCACACAGGATTGATCGCCACGTCATGCTGAACGCCAGCTTACCGGCAAAAAAATGCAGGCCGTTAACTGGCCTGCTCGCGTTATCCTGAAAATGGTTGGAACGATTTTTATGTCTGTAAAAAAGGAACAACTGCCCCTTTGTACAGAATAAAAAAATCACTTATTAGTTACACTGTCACTTTTTTTTAGTATGGCAGACAGTCGCTTCATTTTTTCAGCGAAGGCCTTAGCACACAGGCGTTCTTATAGACTCTCCAGATTCAGTGAAAGCCAGTTACCCTGTGCATAGCGTGCCAGACCGGCCTCCTCAAAGCGCCACAGATGGAGCCAGCCGTTATCGAGCAGTTTCCGGATAACCTCATGCTTACCAATCACTGCGTCAATGGCGCTTTGCGGCGCGTCGATAACAACGGTCAGGCGCAACGGCTCGTGCATCCAGTGCTCGCCGTCATGGAGCGACTGACGTGATAAACCGATCCGCAGATCGCCGCCATTACCCTCAAAGACACCGATACGGCCCCCCACTACGTTGTGCAGCACCTTATTGCCGCTCCCCAACCTTTGCGGATCGCATGTTGACGCGTGGTACTGCCAGTTGATCCAGTGTGTGACCAGCATGGGTGCGGTCATCAGGCCTTCCAGTAGACTGCCATCACTATCCTGACTCGCATCGTAGTCATGCAGAAAGCTGCGCCCGCCCAGGACTACGCCACGACTTCTGTGACGAGGGGCAATAAGAAAGGCTGCGTTGCCCGAAAGACCCCATTCGGGACGGGTTTGTGCCCCGTCATTAGCGCGACGGCGTAGTTGTCCGAGCAACACATCTTCGGGCGCACGCGGGTCCAGCTTAAGGGCGGGTGCCCGCTCGCGGCGGACCTGATCACTGGCTTGATTAAAAATTGGTTGCAATCGCTCACAGCGGGCGCGCGCACTTTGCGGCAACAAATCGAGATCAAACCACTCGATTTCATCGGTAGTCGTGTTATGCAGGGCGGCCACAAACGTCGTAGAGTCCGGAATCACTGTTCCTTGCGCTTGCAACCCCTGGCGAACCTGTGGTTCGTTAAGCAATTGCGCCAGGCTGCGTGCATTCACTTCACCGGTCTGGCCACAACAGGCACCACAGTCCAGTGCCGCTGCGTGGGCATTGTTAGCTGACTGGCTGCCATGTCCAACGAGGAGCACTATAGGTGCCAGATGCTGTTCCAGGCCCATGGCATGAAGAACCCCGGCAGCGAGCTTAACTTTAGCCTCAGTATCCAGCCCAACCAGTTGTGGGCGGCACGTCTCCCGAAACCGCGCAGGTAAGCCAGCAAGATCATCTCTGGCACGTGCTTTATTGCCCGGGCGTAACCAGTTTACCAGCTTGACCGAGTAGCCCAGTCCAACCGCTTCCACTAACGAGAAGGCAGCCCCCGGCCAGCGGTTAATCGCATTCCATTGATCGGCCATGGCAAATCGGGCGTGACGCGAACGACTGGCCTGGCTTTGCAGTGCCGCATCGGCTTTATATTGCGAACCCGCCTCCACGATACGGTCAGCGACCTCCAGGGAAGGCGCAAGTAAGCCGGGTAACTGGGGACGGCGGGCTTGCGTGCCCAGCGGTGTGTAGGCAACGGGAAGGCCAAAGAATCCTGCACAACCGATGGTCTGTATACCAGCACTCACGGTCTCAAGCGCACGGCGCAACGGTTCACTGCGCACATCAATGCAGAAAGCAGCCTGGGCTTCGATTGCCTGATGTTCCGTACCATGACCGTTTGCCGAGGCCAGCCGATGTGCCAACTCACGCTGATAGCCAATCTCCAGCGCCAGTTGCCATACTTCGTCAACCAGCATCGCCTGTTCCGCCGCATCCAGCACCTGGTGAGCCTGTTTCCAGGCGTGCTGAAGCGAAGCAAGCGCGTGCCGGGTTGCTGCATCATCTTTGCATTCCAACAGGATTACGCCCCAGGCTAAGCGAATCGTCAGCAACTCGCGCAGGTGTGGGTCCTTACCCCCCGCCAGTCCCGCCTGCCAGCTCAGATAGGCACACCAGGAAGCCCACCCATTCACGGTAAGCAGCACCGATTCCAGATAATCCGCCCATACAGCTTCAGGCAGGCCCAGACGTGCGATAAGCCAACGCTCCGCATCGGTAGCATTATCGGGTAAGGCATTGATAGCATTTGTGATATGGGGCAACCCCATTAACAAACCGATACCCTGATCGTGCCCCAGCGTATCCCGCCAGAAGGCATATAAGCCCTGCCGCTGAGGTTGCCAGTTCGCCTGATCTTCATCGAAGTAGGCGGCGCAGGTTTGACCAACCTGGTGCGTGATAGCCTGCCGCCAGGATAATCTCTGGTGCCGATCAGGATCGTTGTCGAGCACATCAATTAGCAGCGGCAATTGCACTGGTGAGGTTCTTGCCTGTAACGCATCCAGGCACTGTTCAGCCGTCAGACCGGTCGCTTGTGCTTCGGGCAGCTGATGTAGCGCCAGATTGAGATCGGCAAGGCTGATACGGCCCTCGCGCCAGGCCAGGAACTGCTGATCTCGCGATGGGAATACCCGGATACCGCCGAGTACCGCCATCCGGGCGGCCACCCTGCGTACCGGCATGCCAATACGCAACCAGTGAGGGTTGACAGCAATGGCGCGGTCCAGCGGCCATGTTGGTGCAATCGCCTGGCAGGCCTGGCTGCAAGCCTGCTCAATTGCAGCATGCCGGGAACAGGCGTTTTGTGTCGATTGCGTCAGGCTCGCCGAACCGGTTTTTTCGTTATTGACTAAGGTATCCATCAGTAGGCTCTCCAGTTTATTCGTATGGTTCAGCTCAGCCTGTCAGCAACAGGCGCGGTTGGCACTTCAGGTTCAACGTGCATAGAAACCCGGGATGTGAGGTTAACTGGCCATAAGCGCAGCGCCAGACGTGTGAAGGCTTCGTCAAGGTAAAAACCCGCATAACTCCATTGACGCAAGCGCGACAGGTGTTGCGGCTGCTTTTGCAATAACACCTGACAGAGATACAGGGCCGCCATGCCTGCCAGCGCGATCAGACCCAGACTGTCATCCGGCATATCCTGCAGGCCAAGCGGCAGCGCATGTGCTGACAGCGCAACTGTCGTCAGACAGATCACCGTGACGCACCCGAAAAGAAGCTGCGCCGACTTTCCAGACCCGCCCTCTGAAGCCTCGGGTAACCACAGTAACGGTGCCCAGGCCATACCAAGCACCACACTCCACCACCAGGGCCAGGCGGCAAGACCTGAGAGCATCAGCACCAGAAACACGGCGGTAATTGTCAGCACGGGGGCAAAAAACACGCTAAGGGTGCTGGGCAAAGCGGCCCGGTGCAAAGCCTGCAGGCGAGTGTCTCTTACACCTTCCGAGGCCGACAGGAAAGCATGGGCTTTATAGAGTGAATGGCCAATCAGATGCAGTGCCGCCAGCGTATAAAGGCCAAGCGCGCATTCGAGCAGCATGAAGCCCATCTGCGCAACGGTTGACCAGGCCAACCGCACTTTAATACTGATGCGAGTCAACATGACAATGCCTGCCAGCACAGCGGTCGCCAGCGCGAAAATCAGCAACAGGATGCGCGCAGCGTTTGCCTGATCTAACATGGGAGCGAAGCGCATAAGCACAAAGCCACCCAGATTGACGACGCCAGCATGCAAGAGCGCGGATACCGGTGTTGGCGCCTCCATCACCTGTATCAACCAGCCATGCACGGGTAGCAAGGCCGTACGAAAGATGACCGCCATTACGAGCAGAACGGCACTCGCCTGTAAGGACAGGGACATGCCATGCTGAGCGATATGCATCCCCAGAGCTGACAGCGAGAAACTACCTACATCCCACCAGGCGAGCGCGGCAGCGCCAAGCAACATCACGTCAGCCATGCGATCCGCAATGTGCTTTTTGTGTGCCGCAAGCCGCGCAAAAGGCCGATCGGGATAAAAGCAAAGCAAGTGCTGAAGTGCCACACCGACTGCGGCCCAGGCCGCGATGAGCAGCAGCCAGTTATCGGCGATCACGAGCAGATGCACGCTGCACAGCACAACGGCCAGTGCGCCAATATAGCCTCGCTGGTTGGCTTCCCCTTCAAGGTAACGCGCAGAAAATGAAGCGATAACCTTACCCAGCACTTGCACCAGTAAAGCCAAAACCAGGCCAAAAGAGGTTGCCATTATTACGCCCGTCCATTGCGCACCACTGATGCCCGCGGCAAGACACAGTCCGGTTAAGGCAATGGTACTCAACGAGACTCCCTGTAATACACGCCAAAGCATCGGCGTGGTAATCCAACTAAACCGCGTCAGTCCCGCTAATGCGGCCATTAGAAATGCTGGCGCCAAAAAACAGACCAGATGCAGAACATCAAGGATATTCATTGTATTTCCCTCATACGCTTAATTAGCCGTATGATCATTGACCTGAACTATTCTGTAAAATATATTTATTTGCACATTTCAATATTAAAAAACGAATAATGAACCTCAACCAGTTGAATTTTCATCACCTTTATTATTTCTGGCGCGTGGCCAGGCTTGGGCATCTGACGCGGGCTGCCGAAGAGTTGGCCACCTCGCAATCGGCCGTTTCGGTGCAAATTCGGCAACTGGAGGATCGACTTGGAGAAAGTTTGTTAATCCGTAAAGGTCGCCGTCTGATGCTGACAGACACAGGTCAGCTGGTTATGGCCTATGCCGACAACATCTTTGGTCTGAGCCAGGAGATGTTGGGACGGTTAAAAGGCACGTCAGCCGGTGTTACACGGTTACGCGTGGGCAGCGTGGCAACGCTGTCGCGAAATTATCAGGAAAACTGGATTCGGCCCGCGCTTACCGACCCTGCCATAGTACTGACACTGGAGTCCGGATTACTGGAGGGCCTGCTGGTCAGGCTGACGCAGCATAAGCTGGATGTGGTGCTGGCTAATGAGACAGTACCTGCCGATCCCGATCGTCCGTTGCGCTGCGTGTTCCTGGGCAGCCAGTCTATCTCCGTCGTCGGCCCCGCGAGCAAATGGGCGTCACAAAGCCTGCGCATCCCGGAAGACCTGGATGGCGTGGAGATTGCCCTGCCCGGCCCGCGCCATGCCCTGCGTGCGCAATTTGATGCTTTATGTTCTAAGGCCGGCGTGACGCCAAGACTGCGAGCCGAGGTGGACGACATGGCGATGCTGCGTCTGATCGCCCGCGACAGCGGCTGGCTCACCGTGTTGCCCGAGGTTGTGGTTCAGGATGAGCTACGCGCCGGCATTCTTGTCTCCGTGGGCCAGTCAGATGAACTGCAGGAGCGCTTCTTTGCCATCACAACACCACACCGGCATCGTATTGACGTGCTGGAGCAACTGCTGGCAGGGGCGCAAAAATTACAGGTGCCCAACTGAGTATCACGCCGATTGCAGGTTGCCTGGCAATGTATTGAATCGCCAAATAACTAAAATATAAATATGCATTGGTATAAAAGATACAGACGAAAGTCGCGTAAATTTCACACATTTTCAGATGCCCAGGAATTTTCATTGCAATTTCCACTGCAGGCATTACCCTGTATATAAAACGCATACATTTTATATACAGGATGAGTATGGGCATCGTAAAAATATCCGACGTGATGCATGAGAATCTTCGTATTGCCAGTCAGGCAATGAGCCGTTCGATCAACTCGCAGGCTGAGCACTGGTTAAAACTGGGCATGCTGGCCGAGCTCTATCCGCAGTTAACGCAAAATGAACTGGCGCAAACGCTCATTCGTATAGAAATGAACGGCGGTGCTGATATTCGCCAGGTGCTGCATAAGAGTGACCTGGCCCCACAGGGAGAAGTGTAATGGGAACAGTGAAAATACATTCCGCCGAAGAAATCGAAAAAGCTCGCGCGGCAGGTCATGCTGCAGCACAGGTGCTGGCCATGATCACACCGCACGTTCGTCCAGGCATTACGACGGAAGAGCTGGACGATATTTGCCACGATTTTATTGTCAATGAACTCAACGTGACGCCGGCTAATATCGGTTATCACGGTTATACGCGAACCACCTGCACCTCTGTAAACCACGTTGTCTGTCACGGCATCCCTGCGGCAAAAAAACTGAAAGACGGTGATATCGTGAATATCGATGTCGCCATTATCAAAGATGGCTGGTATGGCGACACAAGCCGCATGTATTTTGTTGGCACACCGTCCGTGCGCGCCAAACGCCTGGTCGATATCACTTACCAGTCGCTGGTTGCCGGTATAAAAACTGTCCGTCCTGGCGCGACCTTAGGCGATATAGGGGCAGCCATTCAGCGCATTGCTGAAAATGCCGGCTTTTCGGTTGTCAGAGAATATTGCGGTCATGGCGTCGGCGAGATTTATCATACCGACCCACAAATTTTGCATTACGGTACGCCCGGTGAAGGGATGCCCTTGAAAGCTGGTATGATTTTTACTATCGAGCCGATGATCAATGCCGGAAAAGCGGGCACCAGCGTGCTTTCCGATGGCTGGACGGTAGTCACGAAGGATCGATCACTCTCCGCACAGTGGGAGCATACCGTTGCCGTTACCGACACGGGTTTTGACCTGCTCACGCCCTGGCCCGAGGGAACGGGCGATTATCCCGCTATCTGAGTCAATAAAGCCGCCCTTAACAGGCGGCTTTATTTTTGCAGTATAAGATATCGTGCCCTGTGCTTAAAGACCTCGCCATAACTTTAAACCATTACGTCCTGAGCGCTTAACGTCATATAACGCTTCATCGGCACGGCGCAACCATTCGTGTATCGAACTGGCTTTTTCTGCACAGGCAATACCAATACTGACTGAACAGGTAAAATCGGGCGAAGCAGGCAACCGTAACTGCGTAATGCGCCACTGAATATGCTCAGCGAGTTTGACGATGCCAGCGTCATCAGCATCACGGACAATGACGCCCAGCTCATCGCCACCGAACCGCGCCGGTGTGTCTTTCATTCCCACACTGTCACGTAATAAACCTGAAATTTCCGCCAGAAGAAAATCCCCTGCTTCGTGACCATAGGTATCGTTAACATGTTTGAAATGGTCAACATCGATCAGAATCAGATAGGCTTTACTGTCTTCCACGGCGGGTACGAAGAAATTCGCTTTCGAGTCGACGTTCAAAAAGACGTCGATTAGGAATTTGCAAACCCGGATCCATTAATGCAATGCGTTCAAGTTCGCGATTTTTTTGACGCAGCATATACGTCAGATTATGGGATACAACGCTTAACGCCAGCATATAAAAGGTCGCCAGCGGTAATGTCAGCCAGGCTGTACGGAGGCTGAACGTCATTGATACCGGCGCACCTTCAAGCGTCCAGACCAGAAGAAAGGCAAAAAGAAATGACTGAAATGCGGACAAGAGCTGTGGCCAGCCGCCTGCTGCGTAACGGTCGGAAATTAATACTGCCATGATCACAAAACACGGCATGGGACTCAGCGCCAGCAACGCGACCCAGATACCGCCAAACGCCGCATCAAGTGTCAGATTTATTCTTTCCCTCGCGGTTGAATCACGCGCGGAAGCCGCAAGGCGATAGGCCAGAGACGGCCAGACGATGACATTACCGATCAGTAACGCAAAAATAGAGATGCCGTGACCCTGTTCTACTAATACAGAAGCGATTGGCATGGCACATAAAATCGTCCCTAATTGGCGCATTGCGAACATGCGACGAACAAATCGCGTCGATCGCATTTTGAGATGATTATCATCGGGTGAGTAATAGGTCATTCGAAGGCGTAATTAGCAGTCTATATAATGCAGTTTATCTACAAAAAGAGCAGGCAGCATGACTTTTTAAGATTCTTTCCGCTTTATTTATTATTTTTTCTGGTGAGAAAAAAATGTTAGCTGCCCGCATTTAAAAAATACGTTTAAGCCCAACGCGCAACATCACCTCATTGTCATGCATCAGGCTGTCAATTTAGCAATACATTGCCGCTATCTCCTGCGGCCCTTCGCGACCGACGCAGACCAGTTAAAATCGCTGACTTCACTGGCAGTCAGTGAGGACGGTTTCTTTTTTCGGACAGGTTTTTTGTTTTCCTTTTCTGCTTTTAACTTTTCTTTAAGCAATTTATCCGCCATCACCTGCTGACGCGCTTCAAGGTTAAGCGCTTTCTCTTTTTTGACGTCCGGTTCTTTACCCGTACGCTGGCGGTATTTTTCAATCAAATGATGAAGCACTTCATTGACGGCAAGTCGCTCTTCATCGCTGAACTGATCGATGGAAATCATTTTCTTGTCATTCATCGTCGCTTTCCTCGTCGTGGGATCATCGGCAGTGTACAACAAGCCGGATGAATAAAAGGCATTTGCTTGCCTCTTAACGCATTTTAACCGGGAACGTGAGTATCATTTCGTCTCAGGACAGCTAAAATAAGCGAAAATTAACAACGAGAATCTGGATAATGAAAATCCCCCTGCCTGACGATCATAAAGCATTTATCACCGCACTTCTGGACGAACCCGTTGACGTCATTGAGATGCACTCTCCCCACGCTGAACACATTGATCGCGCTTATACTGTCGCGCTAAAGCAAAAAAATCATGAGGCTGAGGCAGACTGGAAACGAACGATCACGTTTCTGGCCCTGTTCGTTTTTCTCTATGCGGCGCTGGGTGCATCACTGACGCTGGACCTGAGTCCCGCCGGGGCGAGTCACAAAAGTATTGAATACGCATTAGAAGCCGTGCCGGTGCTTATCGCCTTTTCCGGCTTTTTTATTTCTGTGCTTTACCTGTTTCTTGTGCGCGCGGGTTCACGTCAACGCCGTAACTGGCAACGAACACTTTTAATTCTGGAAAGGTATACCACTGGTCATGTATTTAAACTGACGCATCAGCAAGGCGCGGGTACCAGCAACTACTCGCTTTCATCCATCATGCTGGCGCTCGCGATGTTCATTTGCCTCACATGGTTAATCATCTATAACTACCTTACCTTCACTACCAGCGGTGTGTTTGGTAGCGTCATTTCACTGTTTATCAGTACGATGGTTTATGTCATTTTGGATATTCAGCTCCTGAAACCGTGGCAGTCAGAGGCTGAAAACGATCCCTCCGGTGTTGATGAAAATAAAGCCGATCGCTAACCTTCCATGGCCCGATATGCATCGGGCCAGCCTTTGCATCTGGCAGGCGAAACAGGCACATAGGTTAATGCCAGGGATAACCTAAAACGCTTAAAGTATGTTGTAACTATATTATGCCTCGTTGATGCTCAGCTTACGTTCAGGCTCGTCAGGGAGGCTGCTCACGATGAGTGAGCAACCCCTGAAAACATCGCTGCAAGTGACAACGTCACCTGTGGTTTCCGCAGGACGTGATTTGGGTTGGTTGATATCTGATTAGTGAAATCAGTCGAATGGAAATTCACGAGCCAGAACGCGGGCAATCACATTCAGCGCGCCCTCGTCCGTATTACTCTCGGTTTTAAAACGCGCGACAGCCGAGACAGCCTCACCCGCATTGGCCATTGCAAAACTAAAGCAGGCCTGACGTAACATCTCGATATCATTCGCGCTGTCGCCGACAGCCACTACTTCACAATCGCTAATGCCCCATTTTTGCTGAAGCAAAGCGATACCGTGCGCTTTATGGCAACCCGGAATAATCAGGTCAATAAAGCCATAACCGCTGGAAACGGGATGCATGATGTGATCGATTTCGCCCAATTGGGTATGCAAACGCGTCATCAGGCTTTCAATCCCTTCGTGCGCCAGATTGAGCGAGAACTTAAAGACAGTGTCATCAATATCGTAAAGGTTGTCGCGCTTCTCGAGTCGGTAATAATGATTTTTTAGCATGCCGATCACGCTATCCGGCATGGACGCGTGAACATAAGCGCTTTTGCGGCCACAAACAACGACGCTGATATCCGGTTCTCTGGACAGAATATCGAGTACGCTGTGTACCCTTTCTTTTGCCAGCTCGCCACAAAATATCACTTCATCGCCATGCGACACCCACGCACCGTTTTCTGCCACGAAGGCAATTTCATTTTTGATGTCAGGAAAATATCGCTGTAACTGGTAATACTGATTGCCGCTGGCGACCACAAAATGAATACCTTTTTCTTTGAGCAGAGCATACTGGCGTGAAAAGCGCTGGACATTGTACTGCTTGTTTTCATCAAGAAAGGTACCGTCCATATCCACTGCAATCATCCTTACTGCCATTTTACTCCCCCTTTGCTCCCGGCCTTAACAGGCTAACTGTGTGGTTAAGCTTACTCGCTGTAAGGATTATTGAAAGTTACAAACGCTGAATTTCCGCCTGTTATGGCAAATTGTGCCGTCGCGCCCAGATTGAAAGTTAAAGCTCTGTTAATAATGACCATCACCTTCGAATGAAGGTTACATAAATTTCATTCGAAATAACATCATCTGTTAAGAGGTTAATCTATGCGCGAAGGACTTCACTACACCCCACTTCCTGAGGACATCTCTGCCTCTATCCGTAACTTTAAGCAGCGCGCACGTAAGCAGATCGGCGACGTTGAGCGCGTATTTCGGCAAGTCTGTCAGAAAACAGAAGAGGCCATTGCCGAAGCGAGGCAGGAAGAGGCTCAAACCGGGAGCGCCTGGCCCATCGTCACGGGCGAGGCGATAGCCTCAGGCACGGTTTCCCCGGAAACGCGGGCGCGTATCAAGCGGCGCGGCTGTGTCGTCGTCCGGCAGCATTTCCCCCGTGAGCAGGCACTGGCCTGGGACGCCGACATGTTGCGTTATCTGGATGAAAACCAGTTTGATGCACAGTACCGCGGGCCAGGAGACAATTTTTTCGGCAGTCTTGAGGCATCCCGTCCAGAAATTTACCCCATTTACTGGTCTCAGGCTCAAATGCAGGCCCGTCAACGCCCGGAAATGCATCAGGTACAGTCGTTTCTGAACCGGTTATGGACCTATGAATCGGAGGGGCAGCGATGGTTTGATCCTGACGTGAATATCCTCTATCCAGACCGTATTCGTCGACGGCTACCGGGCACCACGTCAAAGGGACTGGGTGCGCATACCGATTCAGGCGCGCTGGAACGGTGGCTGTTGCCTGCTTATCAACGCGTCTTTCACGCCGTTTTTAACGGGGATATTGATCGCTACGATCCCTGGAATGCCGCTCACCGCAGCGACGTCGATGAATACGATGTACCGGACACCACAAAATGTTCTGTCTTCCGCACTTTCCAGGGCTGGACCGCGCTGTCCGATATGATCCCGGGTCAGGGTTTACTTCACGTTGTGCCCGTCCCCATGGCAATGGCCTATCTTCTGTTACGTCCACTGCTCTCCGATGTGCCGGAAGATGAACTGTGCGGTGTCGCACCCGGCCGCGTCCTGCCTGTTAATGAAAAATGGCATCCCCATTTGATGAAGGGCTTATGCCCGGTACCGGCTATTACCGCCGGCGATTCCGTTTGGTGGCATTGTGACCTTATTCACGCGGTCGCGCCGGTCGAAAACCAACAAGGCTGGGGAAATGTGATGTATATTCCTGCTGCGCCACTGTGCGATAAAAACCACGCGTATGCGCATCATGTGGCGCATGCGCTGAAGCAAGGTCATTCCCCTGCGGACTTCCCACCGGAGCATTACGAAGCTGACTGGAAGAATCGCTTTACCCTGGCCGACCTTAACCCACTCGGGAAACGCAGCCTGTGCCAGTCCTGATAAAAAAGAGTAAGCGGGTTAATGCCCGCTTTGGTTCAGTAGGATAAAGGGAGCCGGTATGAATACGCGCCAGGAAAAAATTATCGAACTGGTCAATGTGCGTGGCAGCATCACCGTCAGTGAACTGGCTCGCGTTGTCAGTGTGTCTGAGGTGACGATACGGCAGGATTTAACACAACTTGAACAGCAGCGCGTGTTACGTCGCGTTCACGGTGCAGCCGTCGCGCTGGACAGTGATAATGTGAGCACACGGATGAACACACGTTTCAGCATCAAACAGGCTCTGGCCCGTTATGCCGCCGGACGCGTCAATGAGGGCGAATCAGTTTTTATCGAGGGCGGCAGTACGAATGCCTTACTGGCACTTGCGCTTGCCGGTCGAAAAAATCTGACGCTTATCACCGTCAGTCACTATATCGCTCATCTGTTGAAAGAAGCCGATTGTGAGGTCATTGTGCTGGGAGGCCGGTTACAAAAGAGCAGTGAATCGATGACCGGGCCACTGACGCGTTACTGCATTCAGCAGACCCACTTTCATAAAGCGTTTATTGGTGCTGATGGCTGGCACCCGGAAACCGGTTTTACCGGTCGCGACATGCTACGGTGTGACGTGGTGGACGCTGTCCTGGCAAAAGACGCTGAGAGCTATGTCCTGACAGACAGCAGTAAATTCGGACAGCTTTATCCCTATCCTTTATCGCCCGGTTATGCGCCGCGTCATGTCATCACGGAACACGGGTTGCCCGCGGATACCGTGAACCGGCTTACAGAGCAAGGCACCGAGGTGATACCAGTGACGATCGCTTAAAGGTGGCTGACGGTTTCAGGGTGCGACGCTGACAGAATCGCGCGAAACCAGACTGGCGATAAAAGGCTTACGCTGCATTAACTCGCCGCCATCAAGCATGGCGACCAGCCGGTTGATAGTTTCATTGATCATGTCGGTAACCGGAAACTTCATGCTGGAGAGCGAGGGAATCACATACGGAGCCAGCGGGATGTCATCAAAACCTATCACCGAAACTCTGGCCGGTACGGCAATGTTGTTTTCCGTGAGTTGTTTAATGGCACCAATTGCCATTTCATCGTTGCTGGCTACGATAGCGCTGAAAGACTCGCCGCTGGCGAGCAGGGATTTGACCGCCAGCATGCCGCTTTGTGCGGTCCACTTACCCTGCACAATCAACTGGGGATTAGGCGCAATGCCCGCCGCGCTTAATGCAGCCTGATAACCGGAAAGTCGTTCCTGACTGGTAGGAGAATCCAGCGAGCCGGTGATAAACGCGATATCACGATGCCCCTGTTCAAGCAGATGATTGACAGCCAGCCGCCCTGCTGCCTGCTGGTCGCTGAATACACAAAAACTTTCATGAATGCGCAGGCGGCGATTGATTACCAGAATGGGTTGTTTGTGGTCGGAAATAATAGCATCCAGTTCATCAATACTCAGAAAGCGCGGATAGATGATGATGCCATCGCAGCGTAGATCGAGCAAAAACTGAATCGCCGCGCGCTCCTCAGCGGCAGTGTGCTTCCCGTCAGCCAGAATTAACTGACGATTCTGCTGCTCCATAATCCTGGCGGAATGCGACATTAACTCGCTGAAAATATTGCCGCTGTACAGTGTGTTAGTCACCACCAGCCCTATGGTTTGTGTACTTTTATTTGCCAGATTACGGGCCAGTAAATTGGGCCGATAGCCTGTCTCAGCGATAGCCTGCAAAACGTGTTCACGTTTCTCTTTGCCGACGTAACCGTTGCCCGACAATACCCGGGAAACCGTTGCTTTTGAGACACCGGCGCGTTTTGCCACTTCTGAAATCGTTGTCATATGAGGATCGCCAGAATTCTCAGCCTGAAAGCAGTCTACCTAAGTCTTTCATTATTTGAAATATTTACACGCCAGCCCACAGGGCGCGCCAGATCATTGACAGTGACCTTAATCACAGAAATAACACAGGGTGATTATTGGCGCTTGTGTCAGCCCCAAAACAGCTTCATGATTTTGTGAAACCGGTTTCCTATTTTGCCGTGCCGATCGTCAGTGGTCACGCAACGTTCCCCTGGCGAAAGACGTAAAACAATAAGACAGCCGTCATGAGCGGAAACCAGAACGCACTTCCCTCTACCCTACGAGAGAAACATCATGTCAGGAAATTATGCCGGGATTTCACAGGCTATCGTTACCGCCTTAGGTGGCCTGAACAACATTAGCGCCATTACGCATTGTATGACGCGCCTGCGTTTTGTCGTGAAAGACGACGACAGTGTCGATCTGGCGGCCCTGAAGGCCGTCAACGGCATCATGGGCGTCGTGCATACCGATACACAGTATCAGGTGATCATCGGGAATAATGTTGCCAAAGCCTATCAGGCCGTTCTGGCGCTCGGTCAACCGCAGGCTGAAAGCGCTGCGCCAGTTAAACGTCGTATCACGCTGAAAAGCATTGGTGCCGGTATTCTCGATGCGCTTGTCGGTACCATGTCACCACTGATTCCGGCGATCATTGGCGGATCGATGGTCAAACTGCTGGCCATGATTCTGGATATGGCGGGCGTTTTTGACAAAGGCTCGTCCACGCTGATCATCCTGAACGTTATCGGGGATGGGGCATTCTTCTTTTTACCGGTCATGGTAGCGGCTTCTGCCGCACTGAAATTTAAAACCAATATGTCACTGGCGATTGCTATTGCCGGCGTCCTGGTGCACCCCACTTTCATCGATTTAATGGCCAAAGCAGCTCAAGGCCAGCATGTCGAGTTTGCTTCTGTTCCGGTGACGGCGGTGAAATATACCTATACGGTGATCCCCGCGCTTGTGATGACGTGGATTCTGTCCCATATCGAACGTGGCGTGGATCGGATTACGCCTGCCGTCACCAAAAACTTCCTTAAGCCGATGCTGATTGTGCTGATTGCGGCACCGATTGCGATTGTATTAATAGGTCCCATTGGCATCTGGATCGGCAGCGGTATCTCTGCGCTGGTCTACACCATTCACGGCTATCTGGGCTGGCTTTCCGTGGCCATCATGGGCGGGCTGTGGCCGCTACTGGTAATGACCGGCATGCACCGGGTTTTTACCCCTACCATCATCCAGACGATTGCAGAAACAGGTAAAGAAGGCATGGTGATGCCTTCAGAAATTGGGGCCAACTTATCACTTGGCGGTTCGTCGCTGGCCGTCGCCTTTAAAACGAAAAACCGCGAATTACGCCAAACGGCGCTTGCAGCCGCGGCCTCCGCTATTGTGGCCGGTATTTCTGAGCCTGCTCTTTACGGTGTCGCCGTGCGCCTGAAACGCCCATTAATCGCCAGCCTGATGAGTGGCTTTATCTGCGGTGCCGTTGCCGGAATCGGCGGGCTTGCCAGCCATTCAATGGCTTCGCCAGGATTATTTACCAGCGTGCAGTTTTTTGATCCGTCCAATCCCCTGTCGATTGTCTGGGTCGTGGCGGTAATGGTGCTTTCTGTCGTGCTGTCGTTCATTCTTACTCTCATTCTGGGGTTTGAAGATATCCCTGAAACGACCCAGCCGTCTGCGCCCTCGTCCGTCGTCACCGCAGAAAAAGCGAACGCGGTTAACGCCAGTTAATTAATGATTACAGTATCAAAGAGGATGTCATGTCTGAGTCAGTATTCCCGGAAGGATTTTTATGGGGCGGTGCCCTGTCCGCAAACCAGTCAGAGGGCGCCTTTCTTGAAGGCGGGAAAGGATTAACGACCGTTGACATGTTACCGCTTGGCCCGGCACGCATGCCGGTGAAACTGGGGCAGGAAAAACGCGTCACACTGCGCGATGATGAATTTTATCCCAGCCATACCGCTATCGACTTTTATCATCGCTATCGCGAAGATATTGCGCTGATGGCAGAAATGGGATTCACCGTCTTTCGCACCTCTATCGCCTGGAGCCGACTTTTCCCTCGTGGAGATGAATTAACGCCCAACGAGCAGGGGCTGGCGTTTTACCGTGATCTGTTTACCGAATGTCGTCGCTATGGCATTGAGCCACTGGTGACGCTGTGCCATTTTGACGTGCCGATGCATCTGGTAACGGAATATGGATCGTGGCGTCATCGTAAAATGATCGCGTTTTTCGCACGCTATGCACGAAGCTGTTTTGAGGCATTCGACGGCCTTGTGAAATACTGGCTTACCTTCAATGAAATTAACATCATGCTGCATAGTCCGTTTTCAGGCGCTGGGCTGGTGTTTGAACCGGGTGAAAATACCGAGCAGGTTAAATATCAGGCCGCCCATCATGAACTGGTTGCCAGTGCGCTGGTAACGAAAATTGCTCATGAGGTCAACCCGGCCAACCAGGTAGGCTGCATGCTGGCAGGCGGCAATTTTTATCCCTGGTCAAGTAAACCCGACGATGTCTGGGCGGCACTGCAAAAGGATCGTGAAAATCTGTTTTTTATCGATGTGCAGGCACGGGGCGCCTACCCAGCGTATTCCGCGCGTCTGTTTCGAGAGAAAGGCATTGAGATCGTTATGGCGGAAGACGATGCGGAGATCCTTAAAAACACTGTCGATTTTGTTTCATTCAGTTATTACGCCTCTCGCTGCGCATCTGCTGATATGCATGACCAGAACAGCAGCGCAGCCAATGTCGTCAAATCGCTGACTAATCCGCACATCGCACGTAGTGAATGGGGTTGGGGCATTGATCCGCTTGGACTTCGCATCACCATGAATATTATGTACGACCGCTATCAGAAACCGCTGTTTTTAGTCGAGAACGGTCTGGGTGCACGTGACGAGTTAACACCAGAAGGCGAAATCATAGACGATTATCGTATCAGCTACCTGCGTGAGCATATTCGCGCCATGGCTGACGCGATTGGCGACGGTATTCCCGTACTGGGTTATACCACATGGGGCTGCATTGATTTGGTGGCGGCTTCGACCGGTGAAATGAGCAAGCGCTATGGTTTTGTCTATGTTGATCGGGACGACCACGGTAACGGGACGCTGGAAAGACGCCGGAAAAAATCGTTCTGGTGGTATAAGAAAGTCATCGCCAGCAATGGCCGCGATCTGGATTGAGTCGGTGTGCAGCCACGAGACGTGGCCAGACGCGACGGCGGTGAAGCATTTAAAGGGATAAGGCGACAGATAATACTGTCGCCTTCTGTTCCGGTTATTTTTGCAGCAGCCAGTGTTCAATCTCGCTGGCTGGCAGCGGTTTAGAAAAAAAGTAGCCCTGAATCTGGTCGCAACCATACTGCTTCAGCAGACTCAGCGTCGCTTCGGTTTCGACCCCTTCCGCCAGAACCGTATAATTCAGCTCCTTCAACATCTGAATAATGCTTCTGACAATCACTCTGGACGCCTGATCGTTGTCCATGCGGTTAATCAGAGACATATCAACTTTGATAACGTCTAAGGGAATTTCCTGTAAATAGCTGATGTTGCTGTAGCCTGTGCCAAAATCATCCAGAGAGATAACAAACCCCTCGGTTCTCAGCGCTTCCAGGCCGTTTATAGCAACATGGCTTTCTGTAATGAGTTCATTTTCAAGGCACTCCACGCCCATAAAGGACGTAGGCAAATCAGCAGCCTGCATTTTACTGGCCAAATCTGCCGCAAAGCCGGGGCGTGAAAAGTCACGTTCACTGACGTTAACTGAGACAGGAATTAACTGATATTCCTGTTTCCACGTTTTGAGTTGAACGATGACACGATCGATGACCCAGTCCGTCAGCACCGAGATCAGGTTTGTTTTTACAGCCAGGGGAACAAAATCGGCAGGGAACAGCTCGCCTCGTTCCGGGTGATGCCACCGGATCAACGCTTCCAGCCCCACGGTTTTGCCGGTTTTTAAACACACTTTGGGCTGATAAGCCAGATAAAGACCTTCGTCTTTTTTCAGCGCCTGTGCCAAATCATTCATGATGAGAAAATCATCCGTGCGGCGCGAATCATAAGCATGATCGAAGGTCATGGCACCGCAATTCTGATAAATGCATTCATGCAGTGCGCTTACCGCCTGACGAACGATTTCATTGGCATCTATCTCTCGGGAGACAAATTCTGTTTCACCTGCATAAACGTCGATATCGATCGTGATATTGTCCGCTAAATCCGCCTTCAAATTCTTGAGAACATCAATCGTGCTTTGTGCCGTGTACCCTTCAAGATAGGGCTGGATGAGGGCAAACCGACCCGGTGCGAATGAATAAAGCATATCATCGGACTCAAGTTCGAGGCGCGCACTGACCAGGCCGGCGATTTGCCGGAGCAGGTTTTCTACCGGCGCGATACCAAAGGTGCGCGAGAGTTCATAAGCATGCGGAATATCAATGCAGTCGATAAGAATAAGGCGGAAGCGTCGATCAGGATTGCTCACGGCCAGCTGCTGCATATCACGCAACAACCGCGGGCGATTAGGAAGATGCGTGATCAGGTCAGTAAAACTGGCCAGATTCCAGGCGTCCAGAAATGAGGTGACCAGCCTCGCTAACGACTTTAAGGTTTCGAGTTGCGCATCGTTAAAGGTATGGGGTTGCGTATCTGTGACACATAACGTGCCCAGAACCAACCCTTCAACATTACATAATGACACGCCCGCATAGAAGCGGATATGCGGCTCGCCTTCCACTAGCGGATGGAAAGAGAACCGATTGTCTTGCAGTGTATCCTGAATGACCAGTTGGCCGTCGCCATCAATAACATGTCGACACAAGGAAACATCACGTGACGACGCTTTAAGATTAAAGTTGCGGGAAACTTTAATGTATTGATTTTTGTCGTCAATAATTGAGATAAAACTGCCCGAAATGCCGAGTGCCTGCGCGGCAAGCTGTACAAATTTTTCCAGCACCTCATCCCTGGTTACATCAGGTGACAAAAGTGCTTTAACCGCTTTAAGACGATTTTCTTCATTGCCACTTTGATTATCGTGCACAACAGCCTCCCCATGTGCGGGTGCAAAACGCAGAAAACAATTTAGCCTAATTTTAAATATTTAGCGCCACATTGACCGACAATTTATAGCAAACAAGAGGCCATGCGAGACTGTATAACATGCAAGAAAAGGTTTTAAGTCATTTTTAACCGTAAATGTCACAACGTTCTGCGTTATGCCCGACACGCAGGCGGCACTTTTGGTGAGGAGACGACATCGCTGTCAATGTTCAGGCACAATAATCGATCAGCTTACCCCATTAAGGGTATTGGTCCACATTAAGCGGTTTTTTCTCCCGACGCTTCATCTTGCCACAGGCTGCCTCTCTCAGTAATGAATGCGCATTCAGTTATTACCTGTTGCGCGCCTGTAAGACTGCCGTTATGAAATATTACTTAAGCTTTTCTGTCAGAGATAAGAACTTAATAATGGCAAAACATCCTGACGGCACAGACGTTAATTAAATGCAAAATGTAAAGTTATGGAAGCAAAGATTAACAAACACGGTCGGGGGCTTCGTGATAGCGCGAGGAATACAGAACAGTTCAGGCATCTTAGTGTCTGCAGACACGATAAATGTCAGCAGACTTCTGGCTGAAAGCATAAGGAAATGGACGTTAGCCCGCTATCGCCGGCTACGGTATGCTGAACAGCTTTTCTTTTCGCTTATTAAACGACGCCCTGACGGTAATGATGGGCTGACACGCTGATAATTGGTACACTTATTGCCTTGGCGGAACAATGCCAATGCTGAACTCGATTAACAGGTTAAACAACCCTGCCAGTTGGCGCCAGCAGGTCTGGGTTGCTCAGGAAATGAAGTATGCTGACTGACGATCAACTGAATTACATTCTCAGCCACCCCGACGAATTTTCAGATCAGGTTGTGGCAATGGCGAAAGAGATACGGGTTTACCGTGCTGCGTTCGCACAGCCCTATGCGATCATTGAACCATTAGGTATGACGTTTATTGGCGATGAGAATGGCGCGATGGTGTGGCATCCGAAACACTACGAAGAAGGCGATACGCCGCTCTACCTCAGACCATCAATGGAAGAATAACCGTTGTGACGCATTCATACTTACACATCTGTAAATCCCCGTCCTGGCACGCCCCCCGTTCACCTTCATTCATGTCAACGCTGCGAGACTCATGTTACACACTGATCATCCCTTAGTCAGCCCAGCTCTTCACCCCGTAGCATCAACACTTCATCTATCCACGTTTAGTTTGATTCGAGACACTGCCTGGCGCTGCCATGATGCGTGTGGCGTGACCACCCGCTCTGCAGAAAGATAAGTGATTCGGTCACTTTTCATCGTCAACGCATACCGATGCCGTCCATTGTGGTTGTTAGCATCAGTCCCGGCTCTGCACTTACTGAATCACTGATGTGATGCGACAAGCGCGTGATTTAAGCGAGACCTCAATCATCACAACACGCGATCACCGTTCTCAGCCGCCATCAGGCGAGTCAGAAAACGCGGGTTGACCGCATTTCTCTGGGCCCCATCGTTGCGGCTTCTGCGCCCATCAGTTTTTGTAAGTTGTTACTGGCAAAATAATGCAGGCAACTCAGGCAGGATGAGCGATAGTCAACGCAGGCACGCTGCTGGACAGGAGCGCTTTCCTGACATCTGCGTCCAGATTAGCGTCAGTGACAATATCCGTCAGCGCATCCAGATGAACCACATTGAAAAGAGACCAGGCACCGTATTTTGAACTGTCTGCCAGCAAAACACGTCGCCTCGCATTGATGATCAAATCGTGTTTCAGAGCCGCTTTTTCTTCCGTGGGCGATGTCACGCCTTTCGTCATATCCCATCCATTACCACTCAGGAAAGCAATGTCAGGATTGATATTGTTCAGCATCTTCCGACCGTGATCGCCAATGCAGGACTGGCTGCTTTCATCGATTCGCCCACCAATGATGGTTACTTCAATCTGCTTAAACTCGGAGAGGAACAGCGCAATATGTAAGTCATTGGTGATCACACGTAGCGGCATATGGGTAATTTGCCGGGCCAGCTCAAACATCGTCGTCCCTGCATCAAGGATTACTGCATCGCCTGCTTTGATGAAGGTGGCTGCAACGCGCGCAATAGCATGTTTTTCAGGCTGATTCCGTGACGATTTTTCCAGCGTCGTCGGCTGCGATGGAATAAAGCGGTTAAGCGTTACGCCCCCGTGCGTGCGGCTGACCACTCCTTCCTGATCGAGTTTAATCAGATCACGCCTGATAGTGGCAGGAGAAGCGCCTGTGACCGAAACAAGCTGTTCAACCGTTACCAGATTATTTCCTTTCAGGTAATTCATTATCGATTCTAAACGACTGTTTTCTTTCATCTTCACATTGACCAGGGCGTTTTCTTTTTTTGGATCATGCAGATATGATCGCAAAGTGCGATTTTTCTGTCCAGGTAATACTGAGAAGATGATTGACTCAGCTCACGGGTGAGTAAATACCTTTGGATTCCTCACTGCACGACTGAAATGATGGTGATCCGCTTTCCTGCGCCATGCTTACTCTCATCGCGAAAGCATTCTGTTCAGCATGACTTCTCAGCGAGCGACGGCGTGTTAATGCTCTTAGATGAATATAAGGTTTCGTCCCACTTCGTCTGAAACGAGGACGGTAAAAATTTGATGTGAAAGGCGACAGGACTGATGCAGGCGTGAAGTCGGGACAGGTTGAATGCGGTCTCAGGAGCACTGCTGACGCAATCAAAACGGCAGCGGTCCCTGCTGCGAGTGATACGATGTCTTTATCGTGACATATAATATTAACCGGACCTTACATCGCGCTTCGATATTCCGGCCAGGCCACCGCGTCTGAATGAAGCGCACCTGAAGGAGCAAATAAACTGCCCTGGAAATTAATCACGCCCGCTGCTTCCAGCCACATCCACTCCTCCGCTTTCACGATGCCGGCAGCAATGACCGTAATCTCTAAGGCAGAGCAACATTTTATAATGGCCTGAACCACGGCTTGTTTCGGACCACTGCGGTGAACATCGGAAGTGATACTTGAGTCAATGCGAATCCGGTCGGGCTGAATATGTGTCAATAACGAGAGCCCGGCGGAACCGGCACCAAAATTATCGACGGACAGACTGATGCCCGCAGCCTTAAGCTCCCTGACGGCAACCGAAAAAGCTTCCACGCGTGAAATAACTTCCGTTTCGCTGACACCAATCACCACCTGCTCAGGGACCAGCCCTGCAGCATTTATGGCCGCAACAATGGTCTGAACCGCATCAGGTACGACAACCAGCGTCATAGGCAGCAGACTGACATACAGCGTCATCTCGTCCGGGCAGGCCCGCCCGGCCATCCTGAACGCTGTAATCACCGCGTCAAGATCGGCATCATGTAACTGCTTTGACGAATCGCGCTGTTCAGTACGACGAAGCCGTGCGTCCGCTATCGCCTCAATCGCCGTCACTTGACGGGCAAGCGGATCGACGACGGGACGGAAAGTAATACCCGATACCGAAGGCGTCACCTTGCTGGCAGTGGTGCTTTCCGGAATGAATTCCCAGTATTCGGAGGGCAATACCTCGAAGTAATTCTCTTTCTCACGCGCCTCAACAAAGGTACGCAGGAACTGCAACGCGCGGTCAGCATAAGTTAACTGGTACTTCGACGTGCCTTTATCCAGCACCGCCTGAAGCACAGTGGAACGATCATGCTCACGTAAATCAAACAATTCCATGCCGGCATTACCGAACCGACGCGAGGGCGCATAATCACGCATCAACTCGACCAGGTTATGGTGACGTCGATCAGCACAAATTCGCTGATAAATGGCAAGCACGCCCTCTTCCGGGCCTTCCAGTAACTGGAAAAAGTGCGTGCCATTGAACAACAGAATACCGGTCACATCATGAGACGCATTCAGTATGCTGGCATCATCCACCATTCCGGGTAGCGTCTTAACAGGAACGTCATCCGAGATATGGCTGCGATAAATTATTGTGGTCAGCAAAGGGCATCTCCAGCATCAACGTGATTGTAGTCGTCAGCTTATCAGTTATTCCTTTAACATGCAGGTCTCGGTGCGCGGACTGACGCAATAATTTACATTAAATTGCATCAGGGAGGAACAGTGATGGCGCGCAAGACAAAATAACACAAAGTAAACCCGGATCGGCTTCTCATTAATTATCGTTACTTTTTCAGCGGGGAACGATTACTGCCCTGACCTCTTTTTACAAGAGATATTTTTTAACTGCTAATGAGTGCGCTTTTATTTATTTTTTAACTCTATGTTTTAAAAGGCTTTAACCCACCTGCCGGTGACCCGCGCTTCTGGGTTTGCAGATTTATCCACCTGAAGCCGGCCCGACATGCCGCACGGAGAACGTCGGAAAATGTATCGCAGCCAGAAATTTGCCTTATAAAAAAGCGTAAGCGAAAATAAAATCTTCGTTCGAGGCTCCAGGGTTTCTGTTCTTTCCTCACCTGACGTATTAATCAATACGCATTAACTCCAAAAATAAACGGCCTTCATCCGGGACGTAAACGGTTATTCCATGACGGTTTAATATCGCAACGCATTAATTGCTTTCGCCTTTTATAGTGATTGGCTTTTATTTTTTAAAATCAACGTACAATTATTTTTTGCAATATCATTCAGCATATGGGCAGGAGCGGCAATGGCTCAGGAACCTGGCGACAAGGAATATCACCGCACCAGAACAACACAGTCACTGCGCGTCTCAGACAGAGGCCGGGATGAGGTGCTGAAAAAGTTTTTACGTCTGGCCTGTCAGTTAGTTGGTATTAATGGAAGTTATATCGCTGTCTTAAATGACGATAAGCATAGTGTGCGTGCCAATTACAATATTGAGCTGAGTGACACGACGCGCGAACAGGCCTTATGTCGGCATGTTGTCGAAAGTGATACGACGGTCATTGCACCCGATACCCGACTTGATCCGCGTTATGCCCATCACCCTTTGATTGTCCATGCCCCTTATATTCGCTTTTATGTCGGTACGCCGCTGAAAAACGCTCATGGACAGATACTGGGAACGCTATGCCTGACGGATACGGTGCCACGGACTTTTAGCCACCAGCAGAAACAGATCATTGAGTCACTGGCTGGATTGGTTGTTGCCTTTCTTGAAGCCTGGCATTCGGCGGCCTTTATCGAACCTGTTACCGGCATGGCCAATCGGGAACGTCTCTTTCGCGACATTCTGCATCTTGCCACGCTGAATGACACGGCACTGCGCCGTCTGGTGCTTATCGACTGTATTGATATGTCACGCGCCTACGACCTGTCCCGGTCACTGGGCATTGCGTCGCTGGAGTCCTTGCTTAAGGATGTCGCCACCCTGTTAAGGTTACGTCTTCGGCCTGCCAGTGGTGAGTCGATTTACACGATCGCGACTGGCCGCTTTGCGATTTTGACCCGTGCAGAAAGCCACGTTAGCGCAAAATGGGTTGAGGAACGGTTAAACGGGATTCATGCCGATATGGGCGACGGCCTCACTATGGCGTTGGCGACCTGTACCGCGCAGATCGACTTTATCGCCGGCCAGACCTTCCCCCAGGACGCTCTCAGACAGGCAGTCAATGCGCTGGAACGCGTGAGCGGTCCGTCCGTTCGTCTGTGTGATGCTGTTAGTGATGGAATTAAAGACGCGAGTTCCCCCGCTGATTTCACCTTAATGCGTGATCTGGCAGACGCGCTGCGGCGCAACCAGGGACTGTATCTGGTTTTCCAGCCCAACGTGTGCTTGCTCAGTGGTAAACCGGTTGGCCTCGAAGCGCAGATCCGTTGGCATCATCCCCAACGTGGAGAGCTGGCAGCCGATAACTTTACTTCACTGGCCGTTGGGACTGAGCTGGGCACAACACTCACGACCTGGCTGATTGACAGCACTATTGCCCGGCTTAAACGTCTACGTAATCATCCTATTCAGTTACCTGTCACAATCAGTATTCATGAGCGGGATGTGACAGATCGGGCGTTTGCAGAAAAGCTGGCGGAAAAAATGCTTAAGGCAACCTTACCTGTGTCAATGCTGGTCATCAAAATCGTTCAAAAAGAGCATATCATTGACAGCCCCTCAGCCATGCTGGGCCTGGAAATGCTAAGACGTATGGGATTCACAATGACATGGGAATATATCGCGAAAGGCTATCGCAAAATACGCTATCTGCGCGGGACGCCGCCTGATGTTATAAAACTGGATAAAACACTGGCCAACGAAATCCATACAAATATTACTTCCCGACTTATCGCACACAGTATTTTTACGACGCTTAAAGAGCTCAATCTCCTTGTTTTAGCCTACAGCGATCGTCCCGCCTCTGTGGTCACCTCAGATAACAGTGAGGCTACCTATGAATATTTCAACATTAAACCCATGACAGAAACGGAACTCGATCCCTGGCTGAAATGGAAGTTACCGGGGTAAGCGTTTTCTCCCCGTTCTGTACTCGTGGACCATCCTGCTGGTATTTATTTTCTGGCCAGATGGCGTTTCGTATCACGGGCCTGGATACGCGCTTCTGTGGGTGAGGGAAACAGATAATGGTACAGATCGCGATACAGGCTCAGATGTTTCACCACGCCCTCATGAATGGTCTTGGTAATATCGTTGATTAAAAAATCGCAGGTGGTGTTGAAGTTTCCCATTTTAAAAAAGGCTTTATCAAAAACCGTAATAATGCCTTCCCATTTCATCTGATATTCATCCCTGATCGGATCATGAGTTGCAATGAACAGGCCTTTGTGGGACTTCACACCATGTTTGCCCACATAGGTGGTTTGCGAATCGTAGCCACGTTTACTCCGCCAACGGCAAAATTCATAAGGCACATCATAATGGGGCAAAATAAAGTCGGGACAGCGGAAATTCTCGTCGCTTAACAGACCATCCAGCGTCACCGTGAAATGCAAAAAATCCTGCATAAAATCGAACTGACGCGTCTTGGTTAAGGTGACATTGATGGTGAAATTGCCTGAATGCACATACCAGTAGTTAGTAAAACCGTTGACCAGAATACAAAATACCTGCCAGTCGCTAAGCCGCCGGTCACCGGCTAATCCTCTGAAACGACTTATCATTAGCCTTGCTTTGGGATGCTGATACGCTTTGAACAACGGATCATTCATACCTTTCAGTAACATCAGGCCCACTCCTTTGTAATTTAGCGTATCCTGCCATGCCATTTTACTACTGAAAAGGTGCCGTCATCTGATTATGCGACGTTGCGCTTTCCTTTTGGGCACCGTCTTACTTATCGTTCTGTGATGCCGTCTGTAGCCATAAGCATCAGGCTGCATCATTGAATGTGCAGGCAAGGCTAAATTTTGCAAAAGGAAAAAAAGACGCGTTCAGAGAGATAATTCAGAAGGGATAGAGGGCTAGTGCGCGTTGCTGATGGGTCTGAACAAACGCATTTTTTAATTCACAGTAAACGTTACTCTCCCCCCGGCAGTCACGTTACGCGGCGTATTTCACTGCCGCATAGCTGTCGCGGATGTCTGGATATTTTCGCAAATAATCCCGAAACGCCAGATGCCGGATGATATCTGGACTGCCCTGGATAAAAGCATGGACGTGATGCGTACGGCGGCCCTGAAGGCCCTTGGTATAATAGCGTCTTCCTGGCATACCGTTTTCGCCACGCGCCTGATAGCCAGAGGCGCACAACGCTGACGTAATGTCAGACGAATCATGAGTAATCACTTCCAGCAAAATATCGATGATCGGTTTGGCCGCTAATCCTGGCACCGCAGTGCTACCAATATGATGAATAGCGACAAGGTGTTTACCCAATCTCGCCGCTAACACAGCCGCCTCAGCAGAGAAATGATTCGCCCATTCAGGGCAATACTCACTCACGATTATCTGACGCCCGTTTATCATTTCGCTTTTTAGCGCCCTTTTTTCTTGCGACCCGGCTGCGTAAATCGCTTGCGTGAAGCGGGCTTATCATCAGCTTTTACGCCCGTTTTAGGTTGGCTATTCCCTGGTTTTTTTGCAGGAGATTTTTTCTGCGGCGTCTTTTTTGCCGATTTGTCATCAGAAGTGGAATTTTCGAGCAGCTTAAACAGTTCGATTAATTCATCATCCGTCAGATCGCGCCATTCACCCAAAGGAATACCTTTGAGATTTACATTCATAATGCGCGTGCGTTCCAGTTTGGTGACTTCATACCCAAAGTGTTTGCACATACGACGGATCTGCCGATTAAGCCCCTGTACCAGCGTAATACGAAACACGTAGGGTGCTTCTTTCTTCACTTTGCACTTTTTGGTTACCGTGCCCAACATGGGAACGCCGGCTGCCATACCGGCAATAAATTCATCGGTAACGGGCTTATCAACAGTGACGACATATTCTTTTTCGTGGTTATTGCCTGCACGCAAAATTTTATTGACCAGATCGCCATGATTGGTCAGGAAAATAAGTCCCTGCGAATCTTTATCGAGACGACCGATGGGAAAAACGCGTTTACTGTGATTAACAAAATCACTGATGTTATCGCGTTCGCCCTCTTCCATTGTGGTGATAATGCCTGTGGGTTTATTCAGCGCAATCAGCACCAAATCATCTTCATCACGAGGCTCAATCAGCTGACCATTCACTTTTACGACATCGCCAGCAAAAACCTGGGCACCAACGGCTGCGCGTTTACCATTGATGAAAACGTTGCCCTGTTCGATAAAGCGATCGGCATCGCGGCGGGAGCAGATTCCGCTCTCACTGATGTATTTATTGAGTCGTGTTGATGAATGCGTCAGCATGGTTCCTCCAAAAACGCGCACTATACCTTACCCGCTCTCGCTTGCGAAGCAGAAGGCATTAAACTTTTGGCCCCTTCATCGGCCAGTAAAATCGGGCCATATCCTCTGCGTTTTGAACCTGAAAGTGCAGGCAGACGACGTGACACATCAGTCTCATCCCGCGCCTTTTTCGATGGCGCTGACCCGGGCCTGATCGATGCGACGCTCATAGGCCTGCACCGGACAGGTGCTAAAACCGCGCGCTCATGCCAAGGTTCCAGGTGACCTCATGATAATCACGCGCGCCCGCCACCGTCGACACAGCGGCAAAAGCGCTAACCGCATCGCCGATGGGGACATTGGCCCCTACAGCTATATCCGCCCAGTCTTTATCCTGATTAGAACGGCTTTGTCGGAAAGCCGTTCGTGTCGATTTCAGACCTGCACTCACCGACGTATCCGTGTCACCAAACTGATGGTTATAACTGACCTGTGCCCAGGGATTGATTCCTAATCCCTGGGTATCAATGCGCCACCCCACTGCCCCAGTTTGTGAATGCCGTGTTTGATCGGAGAAACGCATCGCACTGCTGCTGTCGCCGCGTTCCTGATAACCGTCGGCCCGCACATAATCCAGCGCATAGCTGACAACAGGCCCCGTGGTAATCGTCTCGTTTAAGGGAAAATCCCAACCGGTTTGAACCCGCGTGCCCATCAGCTTTCCACTACTGCTGCCCTGTTCAGTGCGGACCGCAGGGCCAAGTTTTATCTGACGTTCAATGCTGTCGTAATCCAGATCCGCATAATGGATATCGGCGTTGACCCACAGTCTGTCCATCAGTTGTAGCTGGCTCCAGAGTGCCACCATGTTGCCGTGCAGCCGGTAATCATAACGTTCAGAGGGATGCTGTCGTTGGCTGGCCGTTGACAGCAACGCCCCTGCCTGCAGGTTGTCGGTCAGCTGATAACCCATGCCGGCTGACAGGTTTGCGGTATCTGTGTCGCCATCATTAAAAACATCACTTTTGTTGCGCGCGTGCTGACCGGCGTAACCGCCAAACACAGTGAATTCTCCGGCTTCAGCGGGTTGCCTGCGCTGCTGCTGGAGATGACTGTCCAGGGTGTTATGCACATCCTGCAGCATCGACAGCGGTGCCTGCGTCAGTACCGCGACCTGGGCTGGTGCATCCAGGATTGACTGAATGTAGTCAGCAATCAGGGCATGCACCGCAGGGCTGGGATGAAGACGATCGGCAAACAAAAAAGTCTGTTGCGATGAGAAACCCGCTGTCGACGAAGTACAGACGGCGGAAGAGGTGCCCGGTGGACAGGCCATGCCTGCGGTGTTAGTAAGACCATAAAGCGCCGGACTGGCGATCACTTCATTAAAAAGCCCATTAATATCGACCCGAACAATATTCCCCTGTGCAGCCGCCAGCGCGTTTTCTTCCTGCTGATTGTAACGGGCCGTCAGAGAAGCCGCCTGATCGCTTAACTGCTGCCAGGCGGCGAACAGCTGTTGTGCGATCAGGTCACGAACCGCCGGTACGGCAGAGAGCTGCGCAGCAGCCTGATCGAAAGCCGTCTGGATAGCCTGCTGCCGTTCCGCCGTAGTGAACGTGGTCGCCGCGTTCAGTGACTGAAACGCCGCCGCCACCGCTGCGGAACCGGCCCCCTGAAGTATTCCTTCTATCAGGGCAGGCGTCGCACCGACATTCGGCACGGTTGGCACTATCACCGTACCAGCGCCCGCATTCAGTAACGCGCTGACCTGGCTGGCGGCCGCACCGGCGCTGTTGTCAACCAGAGAAAGCGCCAGCGAGGGGCTGGGAATGAGCGTGGCAGCGGCCAGGTCATTCCCGCCGATCCAGTGAATATAGAGCCCGTTGGAATCGGCCCGGCCATTCGTTGACGACAGATAGCGGGCAACCTGATCCTGGGTATTAAACTGCGGATTGAGAGCAGGCACCGCCACAGCACCGCCTGCCGCGTAATTACTCCCGCCCTGAGAGGACGGCTGCAGCATCAGTCCCGCGTCACGGGCGATGATTTCATCATAGAGTGGATGACTGGCAGAATCGTAGGTAAAACGGCCGACGTTGCCTGTATCACTCAGGCTGTCGCCAAATACGGTAAGACTGTCCCAGGCCATCACCGCTGGTGGGCTTACCAGGATGGCAAGCGCGACGAACGACACAGGAAACCATGCACGATTTTTCTTCATGACCAGCTCCGTTCAGGAAATAACAAGGATGGATAAATCAAAAGAACAGCAAATAAACATCACGGCTGAGTAATAGCCGCAGATTGAAGAACGCTCCAGACGAAAGCTGACGTGAGTTCGCAAAAACGAAAAATTTTTAAGCCATTCCGAAAAGTGTCAGCCACTTTTGCAAACCCGATCACGCCAGGTATTGAGGAAACACATCCAGGCGTTGCAGGGTGAGCGAAAGCGTTAAGCTGCGCCAGCCATGTACTGGCTCAACTCTCCTCTTGTCGTGTGACATCTGAACGAAGGATTTATTTTTTTATGGCAGGCTTAAGACCACGGTAGAAATCCTGTAGCCGTTTCATGGTCTTAGTCGTACGATCTGGCAGGGAAGCGGCCACCGAGAGAATCAACATTTCAAGGCAAACCATCACTGTGCCGTGTAACGGGATGCGCCCTTTTTCCCCGCCGCGTGGCACGTCAATAACCACATCCGCTTCCCGGGCAAAGAAGGCGTCGGTCGCATGGGTGAGAAGAATTATCGGAATGCCCAGCCTTTTGGCCTCACGCACCACTGTTATTCCTTCGCGATGTGCCGACTTTTGCGCCATCATGATCAGCACATCGCCCCGTTGCAGCGCCAGCATCTGTTCCGCCAGCGCAATACTTGAACGGTTAAGTGAGAAGGCTGGCAAACCGATGCGATTTAACAGGCGGACGGTGTAGTCAGCCAGAATACCCGAGGCGTTAATCCCGAAAACGGCCACCTGGCGGGCTTCACTCAGTAACCCCGTCGCTTCGGCCAGCGCCTGGCGGTTTTGCTCAGAGGCCAGTACCTGACACGCATGGAGATGCCCCTGCAATACGAAGTCTATCGACGACGAAACATCCCGCGTCATAGCATTGACGGTGCTCAGCATTTTCTCTTCTGAAGAGAGGCCGGGACCAAACCAGGCCTGAAGGACGTTTTTCAAATCGCGCAGTCCTGAAAAACCCAGCGCCTGAATGGCGCGAATCACGGTCGCATCCGATGTGTTGTTCGCGCGGGCGATATCCATGGCAGTGCTGTCCAGAACCGTTTCCCGGTTGGTGTGAAGATAATGTGCAACAGCCAGCAGGCGGGGTGAGAGTTGCTGTTCCCGCGAACGCAAACGCTCGCCCAATATATCTGTACGACTTCTGGCCTGCATCAAGGAAGCCTGTCCCGCTGATTACTGTTAAAAACACCGATGAGATGAAACACTCTCACGCCCCCGTTAAATCCTGAACGATAATGTGTGAACCTGACAGGGTAATCCCCTTCGACGATACTGTTCTTGCTTCGCCTGCGCTAAGCATGTCTCGCCCGGCTGTAGTCAGCAAGCCTTTTCTCCCTCACGAACAGCAAGGTTATGCTTCTTCACCTGGATACACTTCGCCAGAATAAATTTTTTAATTCATTAAAATTAATGACTTAACAATATAAAAACAGTTAAATCATCGTTAATACACTCTCCTGGAAATGTAGTAAAAATAAATGTTTTTATATTTACTACTACATTACTCAATGATTGAATGATTCTCAATTACAAAACAGCCTACCAGGACGGACGCAAAAACCTCCGCCTGAAGGCGAAAACCCCCCACGTTTAACGTGGCCTTTTACGTTTATTTGTTTTTGATGATCAGCGAAAAAATATAATGAAAACACGTCCAGGCGAGAGTAAGAACCTCAGATTTCAGCAGGCTTTAATAGTGGCGATCTGTTCCAGTGCCTGGCTTCCGGCCGGTAACAGCCTTGCCGCCACCGGGGATGATACCGTCACCGTCACCAGCGATGCTGACCGTGAAGAGGGCTATGCAGCCACCACCAGCAGCGTTGGCAGTAAAATGCCGACAGTGCGTCTCGACGAGGCCCAGTCTGTCAGTACCGTGACACAACAGCAGCTTGATGATTATCAGGTCAGCAATCTGAGCGATGCGATGCGCTTCGTCAGTGGTGTTGCGGAAGCCAACACGTTGGCAGGAACAGAGGACGGTTTCGTTCGCCGTGGCTTCGGTAGCAATTCTGATGGCTCGATATATCGCGATGGTATACGAAGCAGCCAGGGGTTAAATCTGGATGCGACCACGGAGCAGGTTGAGGTACTCAAGGGATCGGCATCTCTGCTCTATGGCATTCAAAATCCGGGCGGTATCATCAATGTCATCAGCAAAAAACCACGCTATTCATGGCAGTCTTCCGTCAGTGGGCGCTACGCAAGTGAAGGTGGTGGAGCCGGTACGCTCGATGTCACCGGCCCGCTGGGTAATGGTTTTGCTTTCAGGCTCATCGCAGAGAAGCAGCGTCAGGATTACTGGCGCAATTTTGGCAGTGATGCGCATTCTCTGCTCGCACCGTCATTGCAATGGTACGGTGAGAAAGCCAGCCTGTTGGTCAGCTACAGCGACTATCGTTATGACATTCCTTACGATCGCGGTACCGCTTTTATTAATGGCGCACCACTCGATGTCGGTTACAAACAGCGACTGGATGACAAAGCGAATCATGCCTGGGGACGTAATCAGGCACTGAACGCGCATTACGACTGGCAGTTCAACGACAGCTGGAGCACGCGCCTGACGCTTGGCTGGAATCAGCGCCGTTATGACAATAACGAAGTTCGGGTCACGGCGATTAATCCTGCTACCGGCGTGGTTACCCGGCGCGCCGATGCCAATCGCGGATTTAATCAGCAAACCAAATATCTGTCATGGGACGTCCTGGGGAATCCGGAGATATTCGGCATGGCGCATGCGCTGGTCTTCGGTACGGATTATGAAATGAACCAGACGTACCGGGCGCACCAGTATCAGGGCAAAAATGACCGCCGCTTTAACTACCTCAACCCCACTTATGACCTGCTGTCACCGGTAACCGACAGCACAACCGAAAATACGGCAAATGCTAACAACCTTAACCGTATCCACAGCCGTTCGGTCTATTTGAAAGACAGTATTTCGCTTACTCCAGACTGGATTGCGGTCATTGGCGGACGTTATCAACATTACGAACAACGCGCGTCAAAAGGATTTAATCCGGTCGTTGAAACGCTGAATGATGAGGGAAATACCTTCCTGCCGCAAATCGGGCTGATTTATAAAATCACACCGGATGTTTCGCTCTATGCCAGCATGAGTAAATCGTTCACCCCATCGACGGATGTCGACGATGAAGGAAACGTCAGTAAGCCTGAGCAGGGCACCACCTGGGAGGTTGGCAGCAAATGGCAACTTTCTCCGCGCCTCTTCGCCTCGCTGGCGCTGTACAGAATCGATGAAAAGCGGATGACACTGAACATCAACGGTACTAACCGTCCGATCAACAAGGCGCGCTCGCAGGGCGTTGAGGTTGAGCTTAATGGTGAAGTGGTCCAGAACTGGGATGTCAGTGCCAGTTACAGCTATGACAACGCTGAAATTGTCGATGACCGGATTAACCCGGCGAATAATGGCAATCGCTTACAGAACGCACCAGAGCAGTCCGGTGCGCTTTACCTGAGCCATAATCTGATCGTCAGCAACGTGCCCGGTGATTTTCGTGTCGGCGGCGGCGCCCGCTATGTTGGCAGTCGTGCTGGCGATCCTGACAACAGTTTCACCTTACCGGATTATGTCGTAGCGGACAGCTTTATTGCCTGGAACAACGCGTTGCTGGGCAAGAAAACACAGATACGACTGAATCTGAATAACCTGTTTAATCAACACTATTACACGTCGAGCGGCGGAAACCTGCGCGTACGTGAAGGTGAAACCCGCAACCTGATGGTACAAGCCCGTGTTGAATTCTGATTTCTGTAAACGCAGCCTGCTACGAACGCTCCTGCTGTTGGCTTTGACCTTCAGTAGCCTGGGCTGGGGCAAAACCATCACCGATATCAACGGCGATAAGGTCACCGTTCCCGATCATCCTGTGCGTATTGTGCTGGGCGAAAGCCGGATGCTTTACACCTACGCACTGCTGGAACCCGGCAACCCTTTCAAAAGGCTGGTCGGCTGGCCCGAGGATCTGAAAAAGTACGATCGACAGACATGGGATATTTTCGCGCGTCAGTTTCCTGAGATGCAGCATATCGCGTCATTAGGTCAGGAGGGATCAAATGACATCAACCCTGAGAAGGTGATCGCATTACAACCCGATGTGGTAATTTTGCCGGCACTGGCGCGCAGCAGTGAGGCCGGACAACGGCTGGAGCGCGTCCTGAAATCCGCGCATATCCCGGTCGTGAAAATCGACCTGCGGGTGCATCTCCTTGAAAATACGACCCGCAGCGTAGCCATTCTGGGAGAGGTGCTCGATCAGGGTGAGCGAGCCTCGGCTTTTAATGCGTTTTATCAGCAACATATGCAGACCCTTGCGCAGCGCCTCGCTCAGTTTCGCGGGAAGAAGCCCACCGTACTTCTGCAGTTGCATCTGGGACGTCGAAATGAATGCTGTGTGACGTCGGTAAACGGCAGCCTTGGTGAGATACTGGCGTTTGCCGGCGGCGAAAACATTGCCAGCAAAACGGTTTCCGGCGTTTTCGGCCGGTTGAATGAAGAAACGGTGATTGCGTCAAATCCGGACTTCTATTTTGCAACGGGCAGCGGCGATCGTAATGATACGTCCGATCTGCGTATTGGCCCTGCCATCACGCAGGCTGAAACGCGCGCCTCGCTGCGGCAACTGACCGCGCAACAAACGGGCCTGAAGTCGTTGCGTGCGTTGCAGGACGGCCACGCGGCGGCCCTGTGGCATAATTTTTACCTCAGCCCCTGGCACGTTGTCGCGGCAGAATTTTTTGCCAAAACGCTTCATCCCGCGCTCTTTAACGATATTGATCCTGAAAAAACGCTGCGCCAGCTGTTTACTGATTTTCTGCCGGTTCCGTATTCCGGCACCTATTTCTGTCAGCTGACACCCAATACCTGATCACGGATTGTCCGGCGGCGTAGTGGTGACACCGGACAACGCAACGTCTTAACAGTGATTTTTTACCCGTACGATGTCGGCCATGACAGACAGCGCGATTTCCGCGGGGGTTTTACTTCCGATAGCCAGACCAACAGGCGCAATGATCCGTGCGAGCTCATCGTTATCCAACCCTGCAATGGTCTGTAAACGCGTCTTGCGCCTGGCCGTATTTTTAGCCGACCCCATAATGCCAATGTAAAACGCATGAGTGTTGACCGCTTCCATCATGGTTAGCTCATCTATGCGCGGATCGTGGGTTAATGAGACGATGGCTACCGCAGCATGCGCACCGTTGAGCTCCAGCCAGCGCGCGGGATGCTGAGGGACGATCGTAATCGTATCCTGGCCCGTAAAATGACCTTCCAGCTCACTTAACATCTCTGAGCGATGCTCACATACCCGAACATGAAAGCCCAGGATTTGTGCCAGCCGGATGCACTCAAAGGCCACGGTAGAGTAACCTGCCACCAGCAATTCCGGGACGGCACCAACCGGTAACACGACCTCTGGATGCTGATAACGAAGCACCGGCAGCGCCGCCGTCATCGCCATAGTTTGCCAGGTGGCACGTTTGCTCACAGTGACCGTTTTGAGCAGTCGTGTTTTGCCACGCAACGCCTGATGCATCGCTTGTAACATCTGGCCGCTGTCGTTATCGGCAACCAAATATTCCACCAGCACGTCGAGGCTACCGCCACAGGGCAACTGCACCTGCGTTTGCCTTCCGCCTTCACCATAACGGACAACCTGACTGTGGATGCGGTAATGCCCCTCAGCCAGCCGTGCCAGAAAGTCTTCTTCTATACAGCCGCCGGAAAGCGAGCCGCATCCTTCTCCACTGTCACTGATCACCATCATCGTGCCAGGTGCGCGCGGTGAAGAGCCCCAGGTCTGCAACACAGTGCACAGCCAGACGGCCCGTCCCGCATGATGCCAGCCTAATGCCGTTTCAATCACTCGTTGATCTAACGTCATCATGGGCTGCACCTCATTCGCCGTAAATCATCCGGATAATCAACATCCTCCAGGCAACCGCGATCCCGAAGTGGCACGTAATGTACAGGATGATGTTGTAACAGTTGCTGCGCACCAGTATCACCGGTCAGCTGGCGCAGCGCGGGGAAAAAAGCGGCCGAAAAACCCACAGGATGACCAGCACGGTCGTCAACCCAGGGACGCACCAGCGGATACGTGCTTAACGCCCTGTTTACCGCCCTGTAGCTTGCAGCGGTAAGCCACGGCATATCGCCCAGCGCCACGATCACGCCATCATAATCCGTGCAGGCACTGACGCCCGCCGCTATCGACTCGCCCAGCCCGGCGCTGGCACACAACACCCGCACCGCATCACCTAGCAGAGAATGAATGGCCACGTCTTCGGGACGCGATACCACGACCACCTCCATTCCGCTCGCCCTCGCCTGATCAAGCGTATGTTTCAGCACGGCTTTGCCATTCAAAGCCGTCAGTAGCTTATGTTCGCCACTGGCATGCCGAAACCTGCGGCCCATCCCTGCCGCCGTTAATACAATGGCCGTTTTCATCTCAGCGCGTTCCTTCGCATGTTTAGAGAATCTTATCCAGCGTGATGGGCAGATCGCGAACCCGCTTGCCCGTAGCATGGTAAACCGCATTACTGATCGCGGCCGCCACGCCCACGATGCCCAGTTCACCAACCGTTTTGCCGCCCATCCGGGTCGCTTTATAATCCGGCAGGCCAACATCAATCGTGGTAATCGCCGGGATATCCGCGTTCACGGGAATCAGATAATCGGCAAGATTGTTGTTCAGCACTCTGCCGTTGCGCGGATCGATAATGCCTTCCTCAAGCAAGGCCTGTCCCACGCCCATAATCATGCCGCCAACCCACTGACTGCGGGCCAGTTTGGGGTTATAAAGCCGGCCGCTGTCAAACGCCGCGACCATACGTTTAATCCGGATGGTGCCAAAGTCCTCGTCCACTCTCACTTCGACAAACTGTGCACTCCAGCTGTGTGCGGAGACGTCTTCCGGGCGGCTCATTTCACCCAGGCTACCGGTCACACTGTCCCGTTCCTCGGCAGACATATCCGCTGAGAACGTGCCGCCTTCGACGCACAGCACGGATGCGTTCGTCAGGCTGACCAGTGCACCAAAAGAAACAGTCTGAGAAGGGTTAGCGGTAACACAAATCGCCCCGTTCGCCAGGCTGAGTTCATGCGGAGGGATGCCTTTCAGAGGCGAGCCCGTTAATTCGCTTGCGAGCGTGACTAAGCGCGCGCGCATTTTTTTGGCGGTGTCATCAACCGCAGCCGTCAGGTTTCCTGCCAGCTGAGAGCCCCCCGCGACGCCGGCTCGTGGCAGTTGCGTATCGCCCAGTTCAACTTCAATGCAGTGTGAATCCACCCCTAAGATATCAGCGGCGGTTTGCGCCAGAATCGTGTATGTCCCGGTGCCGATGTCAGCTCCCGCGCACTGCACAACAATCTGCCCCTGAGAGGAAAGCAGGATTTTTGCCTCCGCCGGCATGGTATTAACCGGATACGTGCCCGATGCCATGCCCCAGCCAATTAATTCACGCCCTTCGCGCATCGAACGAGGCGCCATAATGCGTTTATCCCAACCGAAGGCTTCCGCCCCTTTTTCATAGGCTTCTTTCAGACGACGTGAACTCCAGGGCAACCCCAACTGATAATCGTGATCTGCCCAGTTGCGTAAGCGAAAGGCCAGCGGATCGAGATTTAGCGCATAAGCCATTTCATCCATCGCCACCTCAAGCCCGAATGCACTGGGATTCTCACCCGGTGCGCGCATCCAGCCTGGCGTGACGGTATTGATGGGCCTGACCTGGTGCTGCGCCGAGAGATTTTCAATAGCGTACATGCGCCCCGTCACCTTACTGCAGTTTTCAGCGAAGACATCAATCAGTGACGTTTCACTGAAGCTGCGCAAAATCACCGACTGAATTTTCCCGTCGCGTGTCGCTCCCATCTCCAGCTGCTGTGACGTGGCAGGACGTCCCCCTAAACCCGTGAAGGTTTGTGGCCGCGTCAGTGACACCCGAACCGGACGATTAAGCGCGCGCGAGGCCACGCAGGCCAGCGCTACGTGCGTATAGGGCACCGGCTTAGAGCCAAAACCTCCACCCACATAGGGCGAGATGACGTGAACATCTTTTGGCGAGATCCCCATCCATTCGGCGATTTCAACCTGCGCCCCTGCCACCCACTGACTGGGTTCCCAGACGGTTATGCGGCCCTGCTCCCAGTGTGCAATACAGGCATGGGGCTCCATCGGCATGTTATATTCGCGTGGCGTGGTATAACGCTGATTAATCCGCACGTCTGCACGTTCCATGGCGGCCTGAGCCTCACCTAAATCGATGTCCTGCTTTGTAGTCGGCTTAGGCTCCACCCCTTCATCCGTCGCCGAGATCAGAGCAGGCGTCGTCTCATAGTGGATATCGACCAGGGAAGCGGCATAAGTTGCCTGTTCAAATGTCTCTGCTACGACCAGGCCAATGTTCTGACCATTGTGAATAATCACATCGTCCTGAATGGGCGTATAGGTTGTCTGCGCCGCACCGCCATCAGCGATAGCCGTCGGCTTATTGATTCTGAGTGAATTAAGATGCGTATAAACGGCAATCACACCTGTCGCACGTTCCGCTTTGGCCGTATCGATATGTGAGATGCGGCCACTGGCAATTGTCGATTGCAGGACGACGCCATGCAGCACGCGGTCGGGCTTATGCTCTACAGCATAACGGGCTTTTCCCGTGACTTTGATCTTGCCCTCACCGCGGGTACGCGGTGTGCCAAGACCGGAAGGGCTGGCAGAGGCGCGACGGTGAGGATTGACGCTTTGCTTATCCGCGGACAGCACATCGTTGTCGGACCGCGCCAGGCCGTTGTTATGTTTTGTCATGCCTGCTCCCCCGCAGCCAGCAGCGCGCGGGCAATCACGCGCGGCGTTAACGTTATTTTGTAAGCGTTGTGCGCCAGCGCGCGCGTTTCCTGAGTGATTAACTCTGCGGCCTTATACAGGCTTTGCTCCTCAAACCGCTGTCCGGTTAACGCATGTTCCACTTGACGGGCACGCCAGGGCTTGGTTGCGACACCACCTAACGCGATATGAACGGTCTCTATCCGTCCCTGCGCAAGCGTTAATCCCACGGCCGCACTCGCGCTGGCGAATTCGTAAGAAGTCCGATCGCGTACTTTCAGGTAATGGGACTGTTTTAATGCTAAGGAACGGGGAATTTCGATGGCGACGATAATTTCATCGGGTTGTAAGGCGTGCTCATGCTGCGGCGTCTCGCCGGGCAACAGAAAAAAGTCGTCAACCGGAATGCGCCGCGTATTTTGACGGCTGTTTTGGACAATAATCGTCGCGTCAAAGGCCGTCAGCGCGACGGCCAGATCACCAGGATAGACCGCCACACATTGTTCACTGCCGCCCAGAATAGCGTGACTCGCATTGATGCCGTGCAGCGCTGCACATCCTGAGCCCGGCGTGCGTTTATTGCAGGCGGAAAAGGTGGCCGGATCGCGGTAATAGGCGCAACGGGTACGCTGGCAGAGATTGCCGCCAATGGTTGCCATATTACGGATTTGAGGCGACGCCGCCTGCCACAGACTGCCATACAGCGCGGGGGCCAGGGCCTCACAATCAGGATGACTGGCCAGTTCACTCATGGTGACCAGCGCCCCAATGGTGATTTTATCGTCGCCGAATTTGAGCGTTGACAGATCCGACAAGCCGGCAATATCGGTGAGAAGTGAGGGAGTCAGTACGCCACATTTCATCAAATCAAGTTGCGTCGTTCCGCCCGCGATAAGCTGATTGTCAGCGTGCTGTTTAGCGCCTGCTGCATCCGTTACTGACCGGGCAACCTGCCAGCGAAATTCGTTCATCGTACGTCCTCCGCCATTTCAGCTGCAGCCTGCTTTATCGCATCAATGATAAAAGGATACGCGCCACAGCGGCAGAGATTACCGCTCATGTATTCACGAATCTCGTCGTCTGAGCCTGTATGACCTTCTTTAATACAGGCGACCGCAGACATAATCTGCCCGGGCGTGCAGTAGCCGCACTGAAAACCGTCATGTTCAATAAAACAGCGCTGTACCGGGTGCAGCTCACCCGATGCCTGTTCCAGACCTTCAATCGTGGTGACGGCTTTTTCTTGCGTCTGAACAGCCAGCGTCAGGCAACTCAGGACACGCTGACCGTTCACCAGCACTGTACAGGCGCCGCACTGGCCCTGATCGCATCCTTTTTTAGTGCCGGTCAGATCAAGATGATCGCGCAGTGCATCTAATAATGTGACGCGAGGATCGACCGTTAACTGCCGGGTCTCACCATTGACCTGCATCGTGAGTGGTATTTTTTCTGACATTATCTGTTTCCCATGGTTGCAGGGCCGGTTACGTGATATGAGGCTTATCGCTAACGGGCGAAATTAAAAACGTGAAGCGCGGATAACCCTGATGTTTACATGCGTATGTCCGTCATTAGGTTTAGCACTTATTTTTTGGGTCGGAGATAAAAACGAGAAGAATGTCTGCTGTGCTTGACGCTGACCGTCCAGACAAGGGTGACGGTCAGCGAAACAGCGAAGATTAATGGGCAGGTAAACGTGGGCCTTTAACGTGCGCGATCAACAAACTGATCATAAAAACGAAAGCGAATAAGACAACGATGGTCGGTGCTGGGGCACTGTCGATAAAAAATGACAAATATACACCGCTGAGCGATACCATTACGGAAATGAAAGCGGCCAGAATCAACGCATGTGAAAAACGACGTGTCAGTAAGACAGCAATCGCGCCGGGCGCAATCAACAAAGAAATGGAAAGAATGATGCCCACCGCTTTTAACGTCGCCACAATCGTCAGAGAAACCATGGCTAACAAGCCATAATGCAGCCAGCGCACCGCCAGGCCACAAGCCCGCGCCTGCTGGACATCGAAACTGAATACCATCAGGTCACGCCATTTCAGGATAACAAGTATTACCACTGTCGCAGCCATCGCCCCTGTCTGAATAATGTCATCACGGCTGATTCCCAGCATATCGCCAAAGAGAATATGGTCGAGATGAATCGCGGGTTTTAACGCAACAAACATAATCAGGCCGGTGGCAAACATGCCCGAAAAAACAATCCCCAGTACCGTATCCTGTTTGATTCTGCTGTTATCTTTAAGATAGCCGCTGGCAATCGCGCAGAAAAAACCCGCGCTGAAAGCGCCTGTGGCAAGCGGTAATGACAGCATCCATGCCAGCACAACACCGGGAAACACGGCATGGCTCATGGCATCCCCCATTAGCGCCCACCCTTTCAGAACCAGAAAGACAGACAACAGCGCACAGGGAATAGCAACGATACAGGCAATTAACAGGGCGTGGTTCATAAAACCAAACTGAAAAGGTTCCAGCCACATCATCATATCTCCTGCATCCGGCGACGCCGATGGTTCGCGAGTAAACCGTGCTTAGGTGCAAACACAAAAGTCAGCAGAAACAGCAACGTCTGGGCCACCACAATGATTCCTCCTGTCGCACCATCGAGATAATAACTTGCCCAGGCACCCGCAAAGCTGGTCAGGCTGCCGATGGCGACAGCAATAGCCAGTAAACGTGGAAAGCGATCGGTCAGCAGCCATGCGGTTGCGCCCGGTGTTACCACCAGACTGATTACTAAAAAAGCCCCAACCGTTTGTAATGCCGCTACGGTTGAAACTGCAAGTAAGGTGAAAAACAGTATTTTGAGCCGTCCCGGCTGTAACCCCACGGCGCGAGCATGGTTCTCATCGAAGAAAGCCACCATTAAATCTTTCCATTTGAAAAATAAAATCGTGGCAGACGTGATCCCGATAACAGCCAACTGAACAATATCCGCGGGGGCGATAGCCAGAATATTGCCCAGTATGATGGTTTGAATATTCACCGACAGGGGATTCAGTGAAACCATAAACAGCCCTAACCCGAAAAACGAAGAAAATACCAGACCAATAATGGCATCTTCTTTTAAACGTGTACGCTGATTCAGCACTAGCATGCTCCCCGCCGCTAATCCCCCCGACAGGAATGCACCAAAGGCAAACGGAAGCCCCAGCATGTACGCGCCTGCCACGCCCGGCACGATAGCGTGCGACAGCGCATCGCCGATAAGCGACCAGCCTTTTAGCATCAGGTAGCATGAAAGAAAGGCACACAATCCACCCACCATTGCGGCAATCCACATGGCATTCAACATATATTGATAACTGAAGGGTTCAAATAATAGCGTCATGGCTGACCTCGTACTGAACGCCTGTCAGGCGATGCGGGTAAAAGAGGCTTATCATCCATGACCTCACGTAGTTCACCCTCAACCATCACATGGCGAAGTACACCGCTAAATGCCCGTTCGAGATTTGCCTGTGTAAAGGTGGTGCGCGTCGGCCCGCTGGCCAGAACGGTACCTTTGACCATCACGGTGTAGTCGCAAAACGCCACCACCGAACTGAGGTTGTGCGTTGAGACCAGCAGGGTTTTCCCTTCATCGCGCAGTTCACGCAACAGACTAATGATTTTGGCTTCGGTTTTTACATCGACGCCTGTAAAAGGTTCGTCCAGTAAAATTACCTCTCCCTGCTGAGCAATGGCCCGGGCGAGAAAGACACGTTTTTTCTGACCGCCTGAGAGCTCGCCGATTTGCCGCTCCCGGTATTCGAGCATATCTACCCGTCCGAGCGCAGCCATGACTTTGTCACGATCCTGTTGTCTGGGCCTGCGCATCAGACCCATGTGACCATAACGCCCCATCATGACAACATCCTCAACCCGGACAGGAAAAGACCAGTCGACCTCTTCTGCCTGCGGCACATAAGCCACCAGACTACGGCGTAAGGCCTGTCGCGTTGTCATACCGAGGATACTGACCGTACCTGCACGGACAGGAACGAACCCCATCAGCGCTTTAAAAAGCGTTGATTTCCCCGAGCCATTGACGCCAAGCAATGCGGCAATGGAACCGGCTGGCACGCAAAAACTGGCCTTGTCGAGGGCAATATGGCCATTGCGGTAGATTACCGAGAGGTCAGAAACATCAATTGTCGGCGTCATTGTTTTTTCATCCCATCATTAATGCCTTTCACTAATGTCTGAGTGGTGACCTTAAGTAAGTCCAGATACGTTGGTACGGGTCCACTGGCGGTACTGAGAGAATCGACATACAGAACGCCGCCATAGTGCGCCTGTGTTTCACGTGCTACCTGACGAGCCGGTTTATCCGATACGGTGCTTTCACTGAAAATAACGGGAATGGCATGTTTCTTCATCTGGTCAATAACCTGGCGTACCTGTTGAGGCGTCCCCTGCTGATCGGCATTGACAGGCCAGAGATAACGTTCCTTAAGCCCCAAATCGCGCGCAAGGTAGGAAAATGCCCCCTCGCTGGTCACGAGCCAGCGTTTGTTCTCAGGGATGTCGGCGATTTGTTTTCGGAAAGGCTCAAGCGATGCGATGATTTTCTGCTTATAGGCAGCGGCGTTCTGTGCATAGATCTGGGCATTGGTCGGATCATATTTACTCAGCGCGTCACGAATATTGTCGACATAGATAAGTGCATTATCGGGCGACATCCACGCATGAGGATTGGGTTTGCCATTGTAAGGCCCCTCCCCTATCCCCATGGGCTCGATTCCGGCAGAAACGACAACGTCAGGTACGCCTTTCAGGTGCTGATAAAAGCGCTGGAACCATAGCTCAAGATTCAGGCCGTTAGCCATCACCAGTTGCGCCCCCTGAGCCCGCTTTATGTCTCCGGGCGTCGGCTGATAATCATGAATTTCGGCTCCGGGCTTAGTGATGGATGTTACTTCAGCCGCCTCCCCCGCCACATTTTTTGCCATATCGGCAATGACGGTAAATGTCGTTACAACTTTAAATTTTTCAGCGGCATGGCTATTTGTTGTCATTGCAACACCGAGCATGACACTCAGCGCGGTTATCCAATACCTTTTAAACCTGTTCATCGTACTGTCCTCAGCTTAATGCGCAAATATAGCTCGTGCTAACTTGTATAGCACAAGCTATAAATCAGGGACAGAAACACTTTGTGAAGTTTTTTAATGAAATGAATGGAAGTTTCATTTTTTCTGACAGGAGGTATGTAATTCATTATTTTAAAGAGTAAAAAATAGATCCACCCCTCTCCAGCTAATGCAGATTTTCTGTCTAAACAGGTGCAGTGAGTTCGTGTAAGCGTACAAACAGCGCTGTACGGTAAGGCGGATTGTATTCTTTGCTAAAATTACAAATGTGGAACACATGCCAAAGGAGGTTATTTTGCTACTTTCACAACAGTATCTGACTAACACTATCATTGGCGAGGCCGCTCTGAACCTGATAGCAATTAATCAGGACGTAAGTGTTGAGTCCCTGGTGGATGAGCTCAGGGTAATGAAAGAATCTGAAGTTGATGAAAAACGACTTCTACAACTGGCCGATGCAACAAAGTGGCTAATGGGATTCAGAAAAATCGGTGCACGGTCGTCTGCCGGCACAGGCTGGTCTGCACGCAAGCACCCTTTTTCAGCGTCTTCTGACAATGACTATGATGATATTTTCTTTAAATAGTAATAAGCTTGTTTTTCATCCCTGTTGGTGGGAAACAAGCTTAACCGCACGCCATAATTGTTAAAAAAGTTTAAACGCCAACCTCTATAACCCTCTGTTTTACCTCAATTAGCACTTTTTGCACAAAAATATTCCTTCAAGATCATCAAAATTCTGTACAAGTTTTTAAAACATGTATAACTTTCGCTTAGCGGCGAAGTATATTTTAACCACTTGAGGATATGAGCATGCGTCAGAACGGACATGCACCGGATAATACCAGCGACATTGCCCGTTATTTTAACCAGGCCAGCCAGCCCTCTCAGCAGGAAACATTGGGCGAAATTGTTGTGGAACTCCTGCGCGCTGGTCAAACGCTCTCTCGTAAAGCTATCTGCAGTAAACTTCTCCATCGTCTTGATGGGTGCGCTTCATCAGAACAACAGCAGCATTATCAGGCCCTGATTGGTTTGCTGTTTAGCCGTGAAGGCTGATAAATTTTGCATTAATCGTTAATTCGTTTTTAAAGTAAATTCTGATCGGACAGTACTGCGTTTAGTCACAGGGAGTGTACTGTCCACAGCTGACGCGGGAAGGTTAGCTGTCCCCGTCATCGTGACCGGACTATGGCCACACATTCGTAATCAGAGAAGCCAGTATGTACAGAAGTGAAGAAGAAAAAATAACGGATGTGATGATAGGTGAGGCCGTGCTGACCTTACTCAAGTCCGAAAGTCCGATTTCCAGCAATGCATTAATTGCCCAGCTTGAGGTGATGGCGGGCGAAACGGAAGATGCAACACGACTGCGTGCGATTAAAGTTGCCATCGTTGAAGTGCAAAAAGGAATGGCTTCTGCAAACAGTCGTCGAAGAGTGGATCTTTCAGAACGTGATAAGCACCGTTTAAACAATGATGGTCCGCCTGAAGGTTCTAAAAAGCACTGAGCTTAATGTTTGTGGCTGGTCATCAGGCAATGATGCGGTGTGATTGCAGACAGGTAAGTTACCTGATTAACCCTGATAAATAATAATACTGTCGGCTGACTTCCTGCTATTCAACTGACAATTTTCTTAGAGAATTGAGACTATGCAACAGAGCACATCAGATTTAGCCATCATCGAATTTTTCCGCAGTGAGGGCGATCACCTCGCCAAAGAAACTGAATTGCTTGGTCGGGTGATCAGAAACATTGTCAGCGATAAGAAGCGGGTGACGAATAAAGCTATTATTCTGTACTTAATTGCTGAACTGGAGTGCACTGACGATGCATCTCAGATTGAACTGTTACGCAACACACTGGAGATTGTCGTAGGCCGTACTCCGGACGACGCAGGCATTTAATGTTCATGCCAGGAAATGAAATCATTAGCATTTCCTGGCTCCCCCTACCCTGCAACACCTTGATATAGCCATAAACATTAATGCATTTTACGCGCAAAAAAATGGATGGCGCGCTTGCAAAGAAGTTTAACTCTCTTATCACCGCTGTCCTGACTCATACGAAATAGTGCATCTGTAATTTGATGAAACTGCACGGGCTCGCCCATCTTTAAAAGCTCACTGACTACTTCTCCAATCAACGCACGAATATCGTTGTCTTCATGGTTATTCACATAACCTCCAACTGGTGTATATATATACAGACTAACATTTTTATAATGTTAAAAACAAAGAAGATTACCGAAATATAATGTAAGCGAAGCGGTAGTATTGCGTTATGATCTTGATTTCATTCCGGGTTATATCTTTTTGAATTAATATACCTGGCAAAATTTCCTTCCCCGAATAAGTTGACAAAATACGACATTAAGTAAATTTATATTTCATGACACGGCAGAATAAGAAGAAAATTTAATGATGCCTACGTTAGTGCTGAGGGGGTAGCTTTCGGGTGATATCAAAGACAGGGCAGCTTAATCGCTGCCCAATGAAATAAGATGTTAAAACTTCCTTGCATTATTTAAGGCGATGAGGATTGCACATGTTGCCAGGATGATCAGAAAAATACCTAATGCAATCATCGCATTGAATGCATAAGCTTTAAAAAGAATTAACCCGACAATACAGCCCGACAAAAATGAAAAAACGGTAGTCAGATGCGTGTGTAACTGCTTTTGAGCAAAACGTCTGTCGCAGGGTTCGGCACGAGAAACAAACGATGACACGTACGTTCCGAGTGCAATACCGGCATCTGTAAGCGTCCCTGTGATATGGGTTGATCTGACACGGCCGTTCGAGAGTTGGGTTGACGTCGCATTATGCACTCCCATCAGGAATGCCAGTATCAATAAGACCTCATCATTATAGCTGGGAGAATAGAAAAGTTTTTCGAAAACCGAAGCAAGCGTGAGCGCTATCCCTTCAGCCAGAATGATCAGACAAAAAACCGTTCTGATTTTTCGCCTTTCTCCAGCTATGATAAATAATCTTGCCGCTGTACATCCAATAACAAACGCCGCGATTAACCCGGCAAGGAATGTCAAACTGTCAAAATCTGACGTAAAAACTTCAGTAGAAATTTGAGAGGTGTTTCCGCTCATATGTGATGGGAAAAAACCAAATGCGCCAAGTGCCATCGCATTCAGTATCCCGGCGGTTGTGGCTAATGCCAGAGCAAGATAACGGTCTTCTGTATGTGAACGCAACTTCTTCTTTTTTATCAGCACCCGATTCCCCTACTGTTTTTACACCATTGATGATTTTACTTTTATACATTTTTATCATAGTAGAGTTTAAAAAACGCAGCGCTAAATACAGACAAGTCTGCATGGGTAAACTGTTAATTGTACTGATATTTATGTGCTTTATGGGAATCGTGATTACATGTAAAAAATTCAAAAGACTTTTCAGATTTTTTTACGCATCAGCAAAAATTTTCTTTGCATCCCTTTTTCTGATGTATTTAACACTGCTGCCAATTTATGGCAGGATACGCCCCCTGAATTAATCCTTCACAAGCCATATGTAAGATTTTCAAGGTCAAGTCATGAAAAGAAGTCACCGTAAATTTATTATTCCTGTGGTTATTATATTTGTTTGTCTGGCCTGGTGGCTCATCCCACATTATGATGCTGAACACGAGGCTTATTATGTTTCAGTGCTTTGCGCGGTGCCCCAGCAAAATGAACAACAGTTATACAAAGCAATGCGCACTGTCATTGAAGGCAGTAATTCTGACTATGCATTGCAAAAAATTCATTTTATTCCCGGACTGGCCAAACGCGTTATCGCTAAGTGGAAAAATCTGACGCCAGAGCAGCAGCGACAGGCCGCCAGCCACGACAGTCGTCAGTGCCGAGAGTTGATCATGACCAATAAATGATTACGCAAAAGGACACTTAATCATGTTGCAACGTAAAAATTACGCTGCGCTGGGTCAGATAACAGCGCCATATGTTCACGCCGTCAGCCATAATGGAACACTGTATGTTTCAGGCCTCACGGCACACGGCACCTCAGCAGGCCAGCATGACATAGCTGCTCAGGCGGAGGCGATATTTGATCAGCTTGAAGTTATTACCCACGCTGAGCAAACGTCGTTACAAAATTTGATCAAGGTGACCATTTTTATTACCTCGTTTGTTGATATCGATTCGCTTCGAAAGGTGCTGTTCAAACGCTATGGGAGTGATCTTCCGGCCAGCTCACTGGTTCAGGTCAGCGCCCTCTTTGCACCTGAATTGTTGATTGAAATTGAGGCGGTCATTGCACTTTAAGAACAGTTCGCCTTGCCCGTTTCATACGTGTAATGTCACCAACTGGTAAGAACATGCTTTTCGCACAGCATGTTCTTAATGTATTTCCATCTCCCATCCTTTTCTGACATCCCATCACTTCAGATAAGTGCGTTACACGTTTGCTCTGCACGTTGGCGTGATATTCCTCTTATGGCGCCGGCTTTTATAGTTCTCCCCTTGGATATCTGGTTTTCAGGCATGCTCAATGCGAAAGATGCTGGCTGGCTATTAATATTGCAGCGATCGCGCTTGTATTCATACCGATGAAAGCTTTTTGACATGCCATACAGATATGCCACATTGTCGTTGCTCCGAGTGGTTGACGTTTCGCAGCTCACTTTCAGCCTGTCGCATAACTGTCATAACCAGGATTGCGGTTTATCTGCATAAGGCTTACTCATTCAGAAAAACTGGCTGAGCCTGCCAAAAGGAACCTGATTAGTTAATTTGAATTACGCGTGGGCCTGCGTATAAGGGATTCATTCAGAAACCCATGACATGTGAATTTCAGCCTGAAATCGCCAAAGAGAAGCACTGATTACAGTGAATGTTTGAGTATTCACTGTAATCAGTTCGCGTGAACAGATGACTGCGTTATTGGCACGCTTATTTTAAGAACAGATAAAAAGGACGGATAACAGCGATGCGGCGGCGATGTTAAGATCGAGGCAAGTGTCAGCTTTAAATCGCTTGATATTAAGGTCATTGAGCTGGCCTGACAGACAATGCGCGCTGAACATGATTCACGGACAGCAATACGGGTACCGCAGGCTTGCGATATGCAGCAAGCCGCTAAAATGTCACGATCATCATAGCTGGACGCGCATTTTATAGTGCCGTGATTTATTAATTTTAACTTTTACCCGATTTCGCTTTGCGGCCTTCCGGATTATATTAATTCTGTATTTCTTCAATAACGATGCGAGTCAGTTTCAGCGTGATGAGTGGTAAAATACTGACTCAGGCGCGTAACCGCATCCACGGCTTAGCTTTTAGCGTCCGCCCGGAAAGGTTGATGACCAAATTTCAGCCTGAAATCGCCAAACTCATTTTACTCACTGATTACAGTGAACATGTAGCAGGCGTCCACTGTAATCAGTAATCAACTGCATTTTTTTACACACAGCCCCTTCAGGCTAAGCGAGAGATCTCATGTCAGTGCCATACTCATCCCAGGCTGCGCATCGCGCCATCAGTAAACGACATATTCCTGACTAACAGCGGTATCAATGCGTGGCAAGTGATTCACTGTAATCTGTAGTGTGAAGCATCGGCAAGCGTAAAAGCCTGAGCAACATGCTCACGGCACCAGAATACTGATTACAGTGAATTCAATATTAAAATCTGAGCTCTCATCGCGTTGTCCTTTTGAACATGATTAGTTGGAGCAGATGTAATGAGCCTTTCTTCGTTTTCAAAAAGTGAGATTCAAGCCAATGAATGTGTCACCTGTATTCAGGTGCCTGAAACGTTTTGCGGCCGATTCAGCAGCAATGATACTGACGCAACCCGCAGACTTAAGCGGTTTTTATTGATACACCACGAATTTGCATCATAAGTCACAGCGCCTTACAGAAAACGGGGTGATATCATTTGTCTCACCTTTCCTCACTCGCTGGCGCCAGTCCTACAGTGTGCGGTCGACTACAGGCTTCACTTTTAAAGGAAGAAGGGATGAGGGCGTTAATCAGTGTGTGAGAGAGATGCGGGCAAAGTCTTGATGGTGCCATGCATTGACAACTTTGGCTTACTCATTACCAAACACTTTCCCGTTAGTACATCATCATTCAGAGTGATTTATCCATCACAGCCTTAGTTATCCACTTTTTCTGTGGATAACTAAGGGATATTTTCTGTATATCGTCATTATTGATAATTTTATTGTTTATCAGATTTTCTCGCGGCAAATAAGTTTAGTCAGGATATGGTGTCAGCTCATATCAATGAGGTTTACATTGCTGGCAGATTTAGAAAAATTTCAGGGTGAAATCGCCAAAACAAAAGCTATATAATACAAGTAGATGTAAGAGAAAATCGCAAATTTATCGCCGTCATGGTGTAACATTAAAGCATTCCATCATTCCTTCAAACTTTCCTTTTAGTACGAACAGTCGAGAGAAAGCCTGTAGAGCTGATAAATGCGGAAGCGGTTGAACAAATATCACCCATAAGATGGGTTTGAGACCTGATTTGTAAGCGTCAGGCTTTCATTACAGTCTTACAGATCGTGCATAATTTCGACCAGCACAACCAAGACCCGAAACAGAATTTCGGGCGAAATTTTACGGCACCGAGATAAAAAATATATTATTTTTCAGTATATTAATATCGACACGGAAGACTCTAAGATGGCGATTTCAGCCTGAAATTGCGAGTGTAAATAGCAGCATAAACAAAGCAGGAAGGGAGGAATGAAACCAGGCAAAGACTATTTGCCTGGTCAGGGTTAGACGCTCATCGTGTCATGAATTTTTTCAGGGTTTCTGATATCACTTTATCCAGCTCATCCTGCAGCTCTTTAGACTGGCGATTAAATTCATAACTGAACATCCTTCCTCGCGTTTTTTTACGCGCAAAACGATCTTTATCTGCGAAAGACCACAGCGCAATGGCAGTGGTTTTGTCTTTTTCGGGCTCTTTAATCAACGTCTGGCTGCCCTGACGGATTAAGCGAAGAATATTATTCTTTAGCTCATCTTCAGCTAAATTTTCACGCGCTCTGACCACATCGATTTCAGCAGAAATCGCATTAATCAATGCATCAACTGATTGCCCTGTTTCACTGAGCTTGTCTGAAGCCTGGAGCAGAGCTTTATAATCAGGATAAGTCAGTTCAGATTGATTGGGGAAAAGTGAAATCAGATCGGCAGGCACACTCGCCGCCTGTAATGCACGGGTCACTTTAGCCTGAGACAGACCCTGATTTTCAGCAATTTCCTTTTGTGAAAGTCCGCCTTCTTTAAGCGCAAGCAAACGCATGCCGACTTCACGTAAATTATGTTCGCGCGCCGTCTGTATATCCTGTGCAAGCTTGCGTGCCTCATCGGGCGTGATTGCAGCATCGGTAACCAACACATCAAGACCGGTTTTACAGTGCAACGCTGCGGCCCGTCGCCTTGAACCATCCAGTATCTCGATACGTTCGTCATGCATGATACCAATGGCAGGAAAAAACTGCTGGAGTTTGATGGTACGAATAATGTCGCGTAATGAATCGGGTGTGAGACCAGACTGGTCGCGACCATTGGTTTCCATATTTACGAAGGTTTTAGCAGCCACTTCGCTGGCAGGTATATGATTAAACCTGAACACGGCGCGTTTCCCCGTCGAAAGCACAAAGGTTTGTGAGGGGAGTTCAGAGGATTTTTCGGTAGTTAACGGCGTCTGGCTGAAGGTTCGACCAATCGTTATTCTTTTTGCACTCATAAAAACCTCAGTTCAGGCGAATAAATTCGATGCGGTCAAAAACCGCTTTTGCAAAATCTTCAGCGGCAGAACGCGCATTTTTTAACGCTTCGCTGCTGCCCACATAGGTGGATGGATTGGCAGATATAACGGTGTCAAATGACTCTCCACAGCGTTCAAAACCATCCAGTCGCGGAAGCGTTGCATCTAACATATCGCCGCCAAAAATTTCTTTAGCAAGACTGTGACACAGCTTATGGTCAGCTTTATTCGAGAGTTTCGACATAAAGCCGATATTTCCCTGAAGGCGACACTCTGCCCCCGATTCTTCAATGATGCCAATCAACTCAGGTAAACGCGTCAGATATTTGAGAGTGGAATGAAAATCCACCTGTGCAGGCGGCACCGGCGTCATCAGAAGATCAGAAGCAGCAATCGCGTTCTTCAAAAAGGCATCCAGATGGGGACCACTGTCGATGAAGATAAAGTCGTAATCTTTTTTGAGTTTTGAGACAACATTGTCATAAAGCACTGAATGAACATTCTGTCCAGGAAGATGCGTGGCACAGAGCTCATCCCAGCTAGATGCAATAAACGCATCATCGATGGAGGCGGGCAGCACATCCACGCCTGGTATGATGGACGATACGATAAACTCATTCACCAGCTCGTCACGACTTACGTTCTGTAGCATGGCCTGCGCGGCCGTAGCCTCAACTAAACCGACTGAGCGTTCATGATTTAAAAACATGGTTGCTGAGGATTGTGGGTCAAGATCGATAACCAGAATGCGCAGGTCTTCATAGAGCAGGTGAGGGTGAGCGCGAAGCGCATGCGCGAGAGAAACTGTCGAAACGGTTTTAGATACGCCGCCTTTTAAATTTCCGACAAACAAAGTAAAGGCTTCAGGATGGCGATCACGGTATTTCGGTACACCGCGATGGTGATAAATATCAATGATATTCTGTATGGACATGGCGTATTTGACCGAACTTCCCGCAGCGCGCTTATCAAACTGGTAGCCACTTTCTTCCATCTCATTGACAGCATAATCCACACTGGCGCGGGTTAATTTTGGCAGTTTAGCCAGCGCAGCCTTCGCATAAATCTGGTAATAACTGTTTTCCTGTAACTCAAGCTTTTGCGCCTGAATTTGTTCAGTAAGGCTCAATAGCATCCGTTCAGAACGCTGAGCAACTTTCATGACCTGACTGTCATCGTTAGCCATACTTACTCCAGATATGTAGGATTTACGACTTTATACCTAAATCCTGCACATCGGGCAAGAATTTATCTTATAAACGCTATCCTGTGTTTAATGCTGAACTTATGATTTATGTGACGCTATACACATAATTTACTGTAATAAGCATCTGCGATGCGTTCAGGAGTGGACTATACAGGAGGATGAACTTAATCCGTCTTGCCCATACAACTGGACAAAGATACCGTGAGGCTATCTTCGCTCGGTTTCTAAAATAAAAGTAGAACGTCAGTACGTACAACGAGAAGCGAACATTCACTGTAATCAGTAAAGCCCGCCGATCACATGAGCGCAAAACTGCGTAGCAGAGGGTCAGCAGCTACCGCGCTTGTGGCGTCACTGCTGGCAGATGTATTTAACTGGCATCTGACCAGCAGGTGCCTTTTAACCTGCATTCGTTCACTGTAATCAGTAAAAGATTCACTGTATTCAGTAGAGGATGAGCACCGATCGTGTGGCCAGAATCAGGATGACAGACAGCTAAAACAGCACAGCAGGTGATTCAGCATCAATATCTGTTACTCAGACTCAGCGGGGGCGTTCTGGACCCATCCTGTGTTCACTGAAGCAAGCTGTGTCTCAATGCTAACTCTCTAAAAATCTGACAGAGCGAACATATACATCCGCAATGTTCACTATAATCAGTATCCCTTCCAGTTGCCTGCAGATGAAAAGCCTGACCACAGAGATGCCGCTATTTGCCACACGACTTGCTTCTGTCGCAACAGATGTGGAAAGGCATCGACTAAAACATTCACTGTAATCAGTAAGCGATGCCGGGCCAGCTTCAAGGCCGGGCCTGGCGATAAAGACGTAGCGATACAGACCGTGACGAGCCTTTAGCGAAAAATAAACAGGGAAGGGGAATGACGTAAACATTCACTGTAATCAGTAGCAGAAAACCCATACCAGCGTGGCAGTCTTTGTTGTCGGGTAGAGAAGTCCGGAAGAGGCTTCATCAGCCCGGTCCCCTGAATATTCACTGTAATCAGTAACACTTGCAGCCTTCAGAAGGAGAAAATGCTCATGGCATCAGGCTGGAAAGGCTATAAGAATGATACGCTTTCCAATAACATTCACTGTAATCAGTAAACGCCCTGATCTGAATCAGCCGCTGCCTGACATTGTGGTCCATCCATGACACGTCGATAGCGTTCACTGTAATCAGTAAACGTAGCTGCCACCGTCAGTAATCTGGATCTAACTTCGGAACGTTCACTGTAATCAGCAGGAACCTCGTGACGAACAGAGGACAGATTCACTGGAATCAGTAAATGCATTTTGTCGGCTTAACCCGTCATAACATTCACTGTAATCAGCGTTCCACTAACCCTGTCACTTTTTTAGTGTGATTGTTCATTAATGCCAACGTGTTCAACCCTGCGTTGTCTAACCCAAAAAAAATACAAATAAAATCAATTAATTAATAACAATATTCACTATAATCAGTTATATCATTCTCCACAAACGTTCACTGTAATCAGTGAAAGGCAGGGCGCGAATAAACGCAGCCAGTATTCACTGTAATCAGCAAGGCGAGGCAAAAAAGGATAAGCAGAAAATTAATAAAATAATAGTAAGCGCACGCTTACTTATAAGTCATTGAAATATTATTAAAATAAAATCAGATGGCAGACGTTCCAACAGCATAACTTCAGCGGCGTTACTGACTATAGTGAATGCCGCTGATTACAGTGAATGATTGTAGGTAAGGAGTGAAAGAAGTATATGAACTGGCGTGCAGTGTCACTTTTTAGTTAAAAGTGACACTGCAACGCAAAACTTACTGATTACAGTAAATGCGCGCTATTCTTCAAATTCAATGTCTTCAAGGGTATCAATACCTTCAAGATTGCCGATACCATCCAGTTTAGGCGTCCTGCTGTGGATAATGAAAAACACAGAGCGTCCGCGTTTGATTTCAGAATAGTCGAGATAGCCAATCTCTTTAAGCTGCTCCATTGCGCGTCGCACAACGTGGTTCTGCGTCGTAATTTTAGATCCTAAATTCAGGCGCATACGCAGGCGTGCCAGTGATATAGGCGCAGGGTTGGTGGGAAGGCTCTCAAGGAACGTATAGAGCGCCTGAGCCGATTCTTTACGTTTCAGACGGGAGATGGCGCGTAGCTGAAGTAAAACCTTGTGATCGAAGTTATAGAGCTCAAAAAGCTTGGGATCAGCTTGTATGCGAACAATATCTTTTTCACGATCATAGTAGGCAGACTGAACAAGGTGCGTGTGATAGGCCTTACCGTTTCCTTCAAAGGACAGCGTATTGGTCGCAATTCGCCGTAGGGATGCATCAAGCCGCTTACGTAAGGCAGCAGAAGAGTTTGCTGAAGGTATTCCACACATTTTAACGAAATCGATAAAGGGCAGCGTGACCGTATCGCCCTGAGTAGGATAACGCGAAAAAGACTGGATGATGCCTGCCCATGTCTTGAAATCATTATCCATATCCAGCCTGGCACCGGTGATGGTAATCTTTTCATACCCTTCCGCTTTCACCAGCGAGAGGTTTTTAAGTTCTTTCGTCGCATCCGTGGACGCCATCGCGCCTGAAATCCCGCGCGCGGTGGATTTAAGCGTTGGTACAAACAGTCCCAGTCGCATCAAGGCAACAGGCTGAACAGTGTTATTCTTATTGGGATGAAGCTGAATAACTTCACCGCTGTTTTTAGTCACAGACAGAAAAGGCTCTAGTAACGCTTTGTTTTCACTATCTTTGTCTGCCATGGGATAAGATCTTCATTCTGTGGATGAAAAGGATCGTTTTCTGATTACAGTGAACATTAGCACTGATTATAGTGAACTTTCTACAGTGTGTAGTGAATAAAGTACTGATTACAGTGAATAGTTTGCTGATTACAGTGAACACCAACCCCCTCTCAGCCCTTGTGTGGCGCGGCCTGCAGCGATCGGGGATCTCTTTGGATCTATTATGGATCTCTCTATGATCGTTATATAGGAACTATTCACTGTATAAGTGGATAACTCAGCGATAACAGATCATAGTGATGTTTCTCTGAATAGCGTTTTTTTTAAAAAAGATAAGGTAACTGCCACCCGTCCCGGACAAACGCACTCACTTGTACCTTCATTTTTCAGAAACAAGTTCATCACTATTATTCATTTTTCATCAGCATTACGACGGCGTATGGTGACAGAATTTCGTCATTAATAAGGATCACGATCATGACTGACTTTGCCATTTCCCGTAATCCCACAACGGGTGAAATTCTTGCAAAATATCCAATGCAAACCGCTTCTGAACTGGAGCAGACGTTAGACTCAAGTGCCAAGGCCAGTAAAGCGTGGCGGCAAAGCAGCATGGACATGCGTGTCAACGTACTTCGTCAACTGAGCGAACAACTTCGCCAGCGTGAGCCAGAACTGACGCGAATGATAACCCTGGAAATGGGTAAACCTGTTGCACAGGCAAGAGCAGAGATCCTGAAATGTGCCAGTTTGTGTGACTGGTACGCTGAATTTGGCCCTGCCATGCTGCAAGACCAACCCTCACAGATTCCCGATGCGTGGCAGTCATTCCGGCCAATCGGGACTATTCTGGCGGTAATGCCCTGGAATTTCCCCTTCTGGCAGGTTCTGCGCGGTGCTGTAGGGATGCTGCTGGCGGGTAACACTTATCTGCTGAAACACGCCCCTAATGTCATGGGAAGCGCAATGCTGATGGCAGAGCTGTTCGATGCTACAGATCTGCCTGAAGGCGGTTTTAACCTGATAAACGTTGATAACGAAGGCGTTTCAACCGCAATCCGGGATGATCGCATCGCAGCGGTTGCAGTAACAGGCAGCGTCCGGGCGGGTGCCGCTATAGCTGCCCAGGCGGGTGCGGCGCTGAAAAAAACCGTGCTGGAGTTAGGTGGTTCAGATCCTTTCATCGTGCTGGCCGATGCTGATCTTGATGAAGCCGTTAAATCCGCAGTCACAGGCCGTTTCCAGAACACCGGGCAGGTTTGTATGGCAGCGAAACGCTTTATCGTTGAAGCGCCGATTGCGGAAGCGTTTGAAATGCGTTTTGTTGAAGCCGTTAAGGCGCTTAAAATCGGCGATCCGCTGGATGAACAAACGTACATTGGCCCAATGGCCCGTTACGATCTCCGCGATGAACTGGATGACCAGGTCAAAGCGAGTCTGCGTGAAGGTGCACGTCTGGTGTTAGGTGGCGAAAAAATAGCAGGGCAGGGCAATTATTATGCACCGACGATCCTGTCTGATGTAACAAGTGACATGACAGCCTTCAGGCAAGAGCTTTTTGGGCCTGTCGCCGCTATCGCAGTCGCCCGTGATGCGGATCATGCGCTGGAAATCGCTAATAACAGCGAATTCGGACTTAGTGCAACGGTATGGACGAACAACACCGATCGTGCTGAGCAGATGACGGCAAACCTCGAAGTGGGTGCTGTATTTATCAATGGCAATGGTGCATCCGATCCACGCGTGACTATCGGTGGCGTGAAGAAGAGTGGCTATGGTCGTGAGTTATCGCACTTTGGCGTCCATGAGTTCTGTAATATTCAGACAGTCTGGAAAAACCGGCGCTAACCACTATTTTATTATCCCCTGAGTCTACCGGCGCAGCAGTGCGCCGGCTTACTGTCTTTTCCCATCGGATAACAACATTGATTTCTGCCTGACACAAAACAGGATCCTTTGCAGAAAAAGATCCGTTACGATTCTGCGTCATCGAACCAGCCGGGCAGGGGATCGGAAAGCGTCACCCAGTATCCCGGCCCCGCCGCCATTTCCTGAGGGGTTAACAATGCGTGATCAAGCGCAGCACGCACTGCCGTTTCATCCATATCGATGCCGATAAAAACCAGTTCCTGTCGTGCATCGCCCGTCCCGTCTATCCAGTTGTCGGCAATAAACGCGAGGGATTCACTGTCCTGTGGCCATTTATCACGCGGGATACTGGCCCACCAGCTGCCTGCATAGCCATGCCGGGCTATCGCACCCGCCTGAGACCACGACGCTGCATATTCAGGACGGCTGGCCAGCCAGAAATAACCTTTCGAACGGATCACCCCCTCAAGCTGATGATTAACCGCATGCCAGAATCGTTCAGGATGAAACGGACGCCTTGCGCGATAGACAAAGCTACGAATACCGTACTCTTCTGTTTCTGGCTGATGCTCGCCGCGAAGTTCTTTTAGCCAGCCTGGTGCCTGAGCGGCCTGGTCAAAGTCAAACAGGCCGGTATCCAGTACCTGATCGAGCGGAACATTACCAAAATGGCTGGTGATAATGCGCGCCCGTGGATTCAACCTGTGCAGCATCGCTTTGAGCGTGCGTTGATCCTCATGGCTGATAAGATCGGTTTTGTTCACGATCAAAACATCGCAAAATTCAATCTGATCGATCAGCAAATCCACAACCGAGCGCTCATCCTCTTCGCCCAGTGATTCGCCACGCGCCTGTAAGGAGTCCAGGGAACGGTAGTCACGAAGAAAGTTATAACCATCCACAACAGTGATCATGGTATCCAGCCTTGCCACCGTCGACAGGCTTTCACCTTCTTCATCGGCAAAGGTAAACGTCTCGGCAACGGGCAGCGGTTCAGAAATGCCGGTTGATTCAATGACCAGATGGTCGAAACGGCCTTTCGACGCCAGCCGTTTCACCTCCAGCAAAAGATCCTCACGTAGCGTGCAGCAGATGCAGCCGTTACTCATTTCCACCAGCTTTTCATCCGTACGAGACAATGCCGCACCGCCATTACGTACTAAAGCCGCATCGATGTTGACTTCCGACATGTCATTGACAATCACGGCGATGCGCCTGCCTTCACGGTTATTGAGGATATGGTTGAGAAGGGTGGTTTTGCCTGCCCCGAGAAAGCCGGACAGCACGCAAACGGGCAAACGTTTGTCTGTGGGCGATGAAAGAGAGTGGCCTGACATGAAGTGATCCTTAAATGGCGAATACATTATGTTATAACATAACAAATTAGCGGCCATTTTCAATATGCTTTGTTGGATTCAGGGTTTCCATTTCTTTGCTGTTAAGACTGAAAGCGAGCAGGCTGATGCGACTAGCTGAGCGTTAAACGGGTTCATATTTTAATTGTTATGTTATAACATAATTAATTCTGGGAAACATTATGTGGTAAACAGACATATCATGACACAATTCAAATACTGGTTTTTCGGTACGCTTACTGGCCTGCTTTTTGCGTCATTAAGTGCTTACGCCGATCGCAATCCGACCGTTCGCATCGCCGCGCCTTTCGAGATTAAAGGTCCCGATCCCGCCCTTTCAGGCGACATTCTGCTTCGTATGGATGTGGTGGAAACGCTGGTGGAAACGGATGAGAAAGGTAAGGCGGTACCCGCGTTAGCCGAAAGCTGGGACATTTCGCCCGATGGGCTGCAATGGCATTTTACGCTGCGGAGCAACGCCCATTTTCATGATGGATCACCTGTTACTGCTGAGAGCGTCGTAAAATCGCTGAATACCGCCCGCAGCAAGCCGGGTTTACTCGACAAAGCACCCATTACGTCGGTCAGCGGAGAAGATCGGCGGGTGACGGTCACGCTGAGCGAGCCTTTCACGCCGCTGCTGGCGGTGCTGGCTGAAAGCCGTTCGCAAATCCTCGCGCTGAATTCCTGGGACGATACCAATACCATTTCACGCGTCATCGGCAGTGGCCCTTTCCAGCTCGTCAGTTTCCAGCCCCCTCAGTCACTGAGTGTAAAACGGTTTGAAGGATACTGGGGAGAGAAACCCAGCATTGAACGTGCCCGTTATTTGTCCGCAGGTCGGGCTGAAACGCGCGCATTACTTGCAGAAAGTGGTGATGCGGATTACGTCTTTAATCTGGACGCCGCCAGCCGTCAGCGCTTGTCACACAAAAGTTCACTACAGGTGCTTACCGTTTCCGTACCCCGTACGGTGATGCTGAAGCTGAACGTCGCTCATCCGTTCCTGAAGGAGCAAACCACGCGCGAAGCGCTCAGCCTGGCGATCAATCGGAATGCGCTGGCTGCGGCCATATTACGCTATCCCGGTGCGGCAACACAGATGTTCCCGCCCTCTATGGCCGGATGGCACAACGCATCTTTACAGCCTCTGGATTATGCTCCTCAGCGTGCCGCCGCCTTACTGGCACAGTCCGGATGGATATCCGGCCGGGACGGCATGTTAACCCGCGCTGGCCAGCGCTTTACCCTCACGCTGCTGACATATCCCGATCGCCCCGAGCTGCCCTTAATCGCCATGGTCATTCAGCAACAACTGCGAGAGGTCGGGATCGAGGTCATCATCAATTCAACCAATTCCAGTGAGATACCCGCGCGTCATCATGATGGCAGCCTGCAAATGGCGCTCTATGCCCGTAATTTCGCCCTGACGCCGGATCCTGGCGGCACGCTACTTCAGGATTACGGTTCGCAGGGAGGTGACTGGGGCGCAATGAACTGGCACGACAACGCTTTTGATAAGGCGCTCAGCACGCTTTCACGTAGCAACGATCCCGATCAACGACAGCAGGCAAGAGCGGTCATCACCGCCGCATTACAGCGTGATTTACCGGTTATTCCGGTTGCCTGGTACCAGCAGTCAGCAGCAGTAAACGCGAAGCTTGCCGCCGTAAAACTGGATCCCTTTGAACGCCATTTTGGCCTGCGTGAGATGAAATGGGCGGAATAATGTTTAAACAACTCGTCTGGCGCCTGGGTCAGGCTGCCTTTGTGATTTTTGCCGTCGGTATTTTAACGTTCGTTTTAGTACAGGCGTTACCGGGCGATATGGCCTGGCGCATTGCGTCGGGACGATATGGTTATGACCGGGTCGACCTGGCGGCGGTTATCCGCGTGCAGCAACAGCTGACGGACTTTTCCGCTCAGGGAAATGCACTATGGCACTGGATGTGGGATCTGCTGCGCTTCGATTTCGGGCGATCTCTCGTCTCAGGGGAACCGGTCAGCAGTGAGCTGGGCTGGCAGTTAACACAAACCCTTGCTCTGGCCGGGGTAGCACTGCTGATGATGTTGATTCTCGTTATTCCCGCGGGGGTCTGGGCAGGATGTCGGCCGGGCAGTGTTGTTGATCGGCTCATTAACGTGCTGGCACCCACGTTTAAATCGATTCCACATTTTGCCCTGGGTTTACTTCTGATTATGTTGTTTTCGCTGCGCCTGAACTGGCTACCCAGTGCGGGGCATGGGGAAGGGCAACATTTCATCCTCCCGGCGCTGACGCTGGCATTAACGCTGAGCGCGGTAGGGGCGCGTGTTGTCCGCGAGGCAACCTGTCAGGCTGTGAAAGCAGGCTGGTATCGCTGGGGAGCGCAAAAGGGCCTTTCCGCGCCGCACCTGTTCTGGCGACATGGTTTGCGCAATCTCAGTGTCCCTGTCGTCACCTGGATCGGCATGCAATTCGTCTGGTTAGTGGAAGGTGTGGTGGTGATCGAAACTCTTTTTGCCTGGCCAGGTGTCGGACACGCGCTGGTACATGCGATTTTTGCCCGGGATGTTCCGGTGATTCAGGCCAGTGCGGTGGTACTGGGATTGACCTTTGTCACCTTAAATATGCTTGTCGATGCTGTGTGTTATGTCCTGGATCCCCGAGGTAAACGCGTATGACGTACCGCCAAAAAACGGGGTTGGTGATAATTTTAACCTTGCTGGCCTTTGCGTGGCTGATGCCGTTGTTGAATCAGAACGATCCCCTGCAGCAGGATTTGTTGCAGATGTTAACGCCGCCCTCGGGTAACGCGTGGCTGGGTTATGACCATTTAGGGCGCTCGATGCTGGCGCGCCTGAGTGCGGCGCTGCGATTGTCGCTGGGGCTGGCGGCCCTGTGTGTGATTACAGCAATGCTCATGGGGCTGCTGGCGGGAATAGCCAGCGCCTGGTACGGCGGATGGGTCGATCGACTTTTCGGTATGCTGGCCGACATGTGTCTGGCGCTGCCGGGCCTGCTGTTAGTCCTGCTGCTCGCCGCAATCGCACCTGACGCACCACTCATGTTATGGCTGGGACTTTCACTGGTACTGTGGGTGGAGTTTTTCCGTGTGACGCGCGCCACGCTGCGGCCTGTGGTCATGTCGCCAGCCGTTCAGTCATCTTCACTGCTTGGCTTCTCCATTGTTTATCTGTTTCGCCGACATCTTTGGCCGGCCCTGTCTCCGTTATTACTGACATTGACCGTCTATGCATTCAGCAATGCCATTATGGCCGTATCGGCGCTGGGATTTATCAGTGTTGGCGTTCGTCCACCCACACCTGAGCTGGGCCTGATGATGACGGAGCTGTTCCCCTATGCCTGGGAAGCGCCCTGGCTATTACTACAGCCTGTGGTTGTGCTGTTTATCCTGCTGGTGGGGCTGAATTTGTTGGTCAACAAGGAGCGCAAATGGCAAGCATCGTAATCAAACAGGTCGCCGTCTTCGCGGATACCTGCATTGTTGAGCCTATAAGTCTGATCATCCATTCCGGCAGGCCCGTCACCTTCATTGGTGAGACAGGATCGGGAAAAAGTTTGTTTGCGCAGGCGATTTTCGGCGCCTTACCCGACGGACTGCGCGCTGAAGGAACGGTAGTCATTGACGGGCAGCAATATAATCTGCAAACCGATCTGACAGCACTCCGTGCGCTGTGGGGACACCGTATTACCGCTTTACCTCAGGAGCCCTTGCTGGCGCTTGATCCGACGATGCGTGTGAAAGGCCAGACAGAAGAGGGTTATCGGTACATACGGGGGTTCACGCGTCAGGGCGCGCAGCAGGCGGCAGGTTTGGCGCTGGACTCGCTGGGGCTGGCCCACGCGGCAGAGCGTTTCCCCTGGCAGCTTTCCGGTGGAATGGCCCAACGGGTGTGCTTTGCCGCTGCGCGGGCGGGTGGTGCCACTCTGCTTATCGCGGATGAACCGACGAAAGGACTGGATGTGGCGCGACGGGACGAAATTGGTGACATGCTCAACCTGGCTGTAGCCCGCGGCGAAGCCTTGCTGACCATCACCCATGATATCGCGCTGGCCAGACAGTTAGGCGGTGACATTGTCGTGATGCATAAGGGAAAGGTGATTGAGCAGGGGGATGCCACGCAAGTCCTGAATGCGCCGCAGAAGGCTTATACGAAACAGTTGCTGGCCGCTGAACCCCATGCCTGGCCACCGGCCACGTTGTTGCCCTGTGATGACACCCTCGTATTACGGGCCGAAGGGCTTACTCTGAAACGCGCCGGGAAAACGTTGTTCCGCAATGTAAATTTATGCTTTCGCGCCGGTGAAATCGTTGGGCTTTATGGTGAGAGCGGCAGTGGCAAAAGCAGCCTGGGAGATACGCTGTCGGGCTTGATTAAGCCCGATAAGGGAACGATAACCCGACCGGGTAGGTTTCATCCGTTGCGTTATCAAAAACTATACCAGGATCCTTCTGCGGTTTTTCCACCGGATATCACTATGGCCCAGATCATCGACGATCTGCTGCAGCGCCACACAATCCCGGTGAGGCGACGTGATGAGCGGATGCGGCAATTGGGGCTCGGACAGGCGTTGTTACACCGTCCGGCTTCAGGATTGTCAGGCGGTGAGCTTCAGCGGTTTTCGCTGCTTCGGGCGATGTTGCTGAATCCCGTGTTCCTGTTTGCCGATGAACCCACGTCGCGTCTCGATCCTGTGGTTCAGCAACAGACGCTGGCCTTACTGACTGACCTGGCCATGCAGCAACGCTGCGCCATTCTGCTGGTCAGTCATGATCTCACGCTACTTGAAAGGAGTGCACATCGGGTCATTTCCCTTGATGCGATTAGCCTGCCTGATGACTGAGGCAGAGCACCCTCAGATGTGCTCCATGACCAGCACGGCCAGCGTATCCGGCTCCAGCGCTCGAAAAATATGTTCAGTGTCGCCGGGATAGCTGATGTAGTCGCCCGGTGCCAGTTCGACGGGCGAGTCTGTGGGCCCGACCAGCGCGCGTCCCTGAGTCAAGATGAGATGCTCAATGGTATTCGGCGAATGCGGTTGCGAGCGGCGCTCGCTGCCGGGCTGGATGTGCAGCAGATAGATATCCCGTCGCGCGCCGGGCGGACAGGTTGCCAGCAGGACGGCTTTATAATCCGCCTGCTCGGCGGCAACGGCAGGGCCTTCACCGCGACGAATAACCTGCAGGCGGTTCGCTTCCGGCTCCATCAGGCGGGCAAACGGAATATTCAGGGCAACGCAAAGTGACCACAACGTCTCAATGCCAGGATTACCGTTCCCCGCCTCAAGTTGAGAAAGGGTCGACTTTGCTATGCCAGCCCGACGCGCGACTTCTGCGAGAGTCAGTCCTGCCCGCTGGCGCTCTCTGACTAAACTGCTGGCGATAATATCAATGGGTGTACTCATCCTGCATCCTGTTCGTTATGGCGAACGTATCGTTCATCTTGTAATACTGCTGCGGTCCGTTCATTATAATGGGTATATCGTTCGTTATGGGAGCTAATCGTGGTGCTGGATAAAAAAGAGACTCTGGACAAGGGCGTGATAAAAGCCATTTTCCTTGTCTGTCTTGCCGATGGCATTGTAGGCCTGTCATATGGTTCGCTCGCTCTTGCAGAGGGTTTTCCGTTTTGGGTGCCGCTGGCGTTATCGACGCTGGTGCTGGCGGGGGCGTCTGAATTCCTGTTTATCGGTATCGTGGCGGGCGGTGGCAGTCCTCTCACGGCGGCAGCGGCGGGGCTGTTGGTCAATGCGCGTCATCTTCCTTTTGGTATCACTGTCAAGGATTTGGTCGGTCAGGGCAGACGGGGTCTGCTAGGATGCCACATCATGAATGATGAAAGTGTCGTGTTTGGCATTTCCCAGCCTACGCTGGCGCAACGTCGCCAGGCATTCTGGATATGCGGCATCAGTATTGGCGTAATCTGGCCTGTGACCGTAATGGCTGGCGCGGCGATAGGGCAGTTTATTCCGAATGTGTCTACTATCGGCCTGGATGCGGTCTTTCCCGCGATCCTGATTGCGCTAATCTTTCCTGCCTTACGCAAAGCGCGCACCCGCATTCCTGCTATGACTGGTGCGTTTTTGTCGCTGGTGGTCACGCCTTTCGTACCTGCCGGTATGCCCGTATTGTTTTCCTTGCTGGGCCTCTTTACATGGAGATCGCGCAAATGAATCACGCCATGATTATTGCAGGTATTGCGTTGCTGGCTGCTGGCACCTACGCCATCCGTTTCGCGGGTGTTAAACTCGGCAATCGTCTGCCCGTCAGTGAACGAACCCAAAACATGTTATCCGATGCTGCCACTGTACTGCTGCTTGCGGTTGCGGCAACCACCACGCTGTTTGAAGGCCAGCATTTTGCAGGGATGGCCAGAGTGATGGGCGTCGGGTTTGCCCTGTTCCTTGCCTGGCGTAGAGCTCCGCTGATTTTCATTATTCTGGGCGCGGCCTGCATGACGGCGTTGTTGCGCTACATGGGTGTACCCTGAATGCGCTATTTATCTTGCCGGACCCGGCGATAAATTGCGTGTCAGCCTTGACGAACAGCGTCGCTTAAAATACAACTAGAACCCGTCAGGGGAGTCTCGCCAGAGAGACTGAGAGGCTAATAGCGCCATGCGCGGCTTAGCGACCCTTAGAACCTGACCCAGTTGATACTGGCGTAGGAAGACGGGCATCTGCGCATCGCGTAGATGCTTGCCGCAGAGCCTGTTTCTGTCAGGCTTGTGCTTTTTCCCTTCTTGTATCGCGGGTCTCTGAGAGCTAACAGAGAGGCCAATGTGACTATCCTTATTCCGTTTTTACCCCATCAGGATGGCGGACAATGAGCCGCTGGTCAGTGCTGGGCTGCGGTGTATCCGGACTCTGTATCGCGACGTTACTGGCCGAACACGGCGAGAAGGTTGAAGTCATTACACAACCGAATTGTCAGGCGGCGTCCTACTGGGCTGGCGGCATGCTGGCACCCTGGTGTGAGGCAGAAAGTGCGCCTCAGCAGGTCGTTGAATGGGGACAGCACGCTGCAGCGTGGTGGGCGGCCCGCATAAGTGGCGTTGAACAGCAGGGCACACTCGTGCTCGCGCCACCGCGTGACAGCGCTGAACTTACCCGGTTTGCCAGCATGACCACAGCGCATCAGTGGGTTGCGCCAGGTGACATCGAACCCGCGCTGGAAAACCGCTTCGCCCGGGGATTATTTTTCCCGGCTGAAGCGCATCTCGATCCGCGTCAGGCAATGCAACAGTTACGTGCACGTCTGGTCAGCGCGGGCGTCATTATTCACGCTGGCAAGCCCAGCGGACGCATTATTGATTGCCGCGGTATTCATGCGCGTGAGGCACAGCCAGCCTTGCGTGCGGTGCGGGGCGAAATGCTAATCCTGCAAACGGATGAGATCACGTTTTCCCGGCCTTTACGCCTGCTGCATCCCCGTTTTCCTTGCTATCTGGTTCCCCGGGCGCAGGGGCACTTTATGCTCGGGGCCACCATGGTTGAGAGTCAGGATACCAGCCCCATCAGCGCGCGCGCCATGATGGAGCTGCTGAGCGCTGCTTACAGCATTCATCCTGCGCTTGCCGAAGCGCGCATTATCGAAAGCGGGACGGGGTTACGTCCTGCTTATCACGACAACCTGCCCGACGTGCGTTATGAAAACGGTGTCTTTTCCATTAACGGCATGTATCGCCATGGCTTTTTGCTGGCACCGGTTATGGCCGAAAAGCTCATGCATCAACTTGCAACAGAGAGACTACTATGCGAATCGAACTAAATGGTCGTGCTATCGAGACGAAAGCCGGGACGCTTGCGGAGTTGTTAGAAGAGCAGGGCATTGACGCTGGCTGTGTGGCCAGTGCCCTCGATGGAACCTTTGTTCCCAGAGAGCGCTATGCTTCACAGTTGCTTGAGGCCAACTGCCGTCTGGAAGTGCTGTCGCCGATGCAGGGAGGTTGATCATGTTTTACGACTACACGGGCGACTCCCGTTTTTTACTGGGCACGGCCGGTTATCCCTCACCGGATATTCTTCAGCAGGCTGTTGTGGCCTCCGGTGCGGATATCATCACGGTCAGTCTGCGTCGGGAAGGAAATCAGGGTGGGGCCTTTCGAGATTTACTGAAAACGCTGAATAAGCGCGTGTTACCCAATACGGCGGGTTGCCACACCGTCAGGGAAGCCGTCACGACGGCGCATATGGCGCGCGAACTGTTTGCCACGCCATGGATCAAACTGGAAGTGATCGGGCATGCGGATACCCTGCAACCGGATCCTTTCGCCCTGGTCGAGGCCGCCCGTATTTTATGTGCCGAAGGTTTTCATGTTTTTCCTTACACCACAGAAGATCTGATTGTGGGCGAAAAACTGCTGGAAGCGGGCTGTCAGGTGCTGATGCCCTGGGGCGCGCCCATTGGCTCGGGGCAGGGGCTACGCAATATTGACGGTTTACGCACCATGCGTGCCTGGTTTAAAGACGTTCCGCTGATTATTGACGCGGGGATCGGTGCTCCCAGCCAGGCGGCGCAGGCGATGGAGCTGGGCTTTGATGCCGTGTTGCTGAATACCGCCGTCGCGAAATCCCACGATCCGGTACGCATGGCGGGAGCGTTTGCCAGTGCCATTCAGTCAGGACATCAGGCGCGGTTGGCCGGCATGATGGAACGTCGGGATATGGCGGTCGCCTCCACACCCGTTTTTGGTCTGGCGCAGTTCAGTTAAGGAGCGAAAATGTCGCGATATCAACGACAGACTATGTTGCCTGAAGTCGGGGATGAGGGGCAGCAGGCGCTGGCTGCAGCCCGCGTTCTGGTCGTGGGCGCAGGTGGACTCGCGTCAACCCTGTTGCCCCTGCTCGCAGGGGCCGGCGTGGGCTATATCCGGCTGTATGATCATGATGTCGTGACGCTGCATAATTTGCATCGCCAGACATTGTTTACCGTTGCCGACATTGGCGAGCCCAAGGTCTTCTGCGCGCAGCGTGCGCTGGCGCAACGCAATCCTGACATAGTCATTGAGCCGCATGCTGATGCTCTGCGTGCCAGCATTATCGATACGGCAATGACAGGAATTGATTTGGTCATTGACGCCGCAGACAATTTTGCTGTGACCTATCTGCTCTCCGACAACTGCTATGCCCGACGAATTCCCCTGGTGAGTGCCTCTGTGCTGGGAAGACAGGGCTATGTTGGCGGATTTAGCGGCGGAGCGCCCAGCTATCGCGCGCTGTTTCCCCGTTTACCCAAAGCATCAGGCAACTGCAACACCGCGGGGATTTTAGGCCCGGCGGTTGCCACCTTAGGCGCCATGCAGGCTCAGATGGCGCTCAGCATACTGCTAACGCTGTCGCCGTCACCGTTAGGGTGCATGATCAACTGTGATTTTGTGTCATGGCAACTGCGTCAGTTCCGCTTTGACGCGGCACCGGAACCGGAAAAACCCGGGATTCCGTTTATTGATCCTGCCTTGTTGACGCCAGATGACTGCGTGGTGGAGTTACGTGGGATGGATGAAGCCCCCGTGAGCGTCAGCACGAATGCTGAGAGGCTACTGCCACAGGATATTGCCCGCTGGCAGCCGCCTGCGGATAAGCGCATTGTTCTGGTCTGCGCCAGCGGCATGCGTGCCGCTCAGGCCGCGCAGGCACTGGAGGCGCGTGGCTGTGAGCGGCTGGCCATCATCGCCGACCGCTAAATCTGACGGAAAAGCAGGCTTATCAGGCCCGGTCTGAACGACGGGCCTAATAGATATCGGGTCGGGTAATCGTCCAGGCGTAATCGGGCCGGTTGACGGGCTCATAACCGAACTTTTTATATAGCCATGGCGCGGTTGAGGTGAACAGTAGCATCCTGCGAAGTTTATCCACGATGGGATGGGACTGACAGCAGGTAATCAGCCAACCTCCCAGACCTGCGCCCTGATACTCTTCCAGCACGTAGACATCACATAAATAGGCAAAGGTGGCGTAATCAGTAACAAAGCGTGCAAATCCGAGCTGCTGTTGATGATGAAAAAGGCCAAAATTTAAGCTGTTCTCTATCGACAGAGCCACCGTTTCCACATCAATACCGGCTGCCCATGTTGAGCGGGTAAGATAGCGATGAATCGCCTCAATATCCATCCTTGCGCGATCTGTCGTGATCAGATAATCGTCTTTACACCATTGCTGAACGGCCACCATCTGTTTCCCCCTGCCTTCCGATATGAATGAAAGTTATGATGACCGCGTTGAACGCACGATCAGGATACCAGGTTGTGTACGGCAATCACTATCAGCAAAAGGCCCCCTGCCATGTTTACATAGCGTTTCAGAACAACGGGATTCACGCTTTGCGCTGAAAAAACCAGTAGCTGGCTGATAAGCGTGAGCCAGAGACACATCACCACAATGTGCACGGTGGCCAGGCTCAGGAAGGCAGCCAGATCGGTTCTGTCGCCTGTAAACTGGGAAACCACCGTCAGGTAGAACAGGATAGCTTTAGGGTTAATGACGTTGGCCAGCCAGGCGCCTTTTATCGTCACCGCGCTGTCCATGGCGTTCAGCGTAAAGGTTTTTGTCTTTATCCCGGTAATAAACAGCAGTCCGCCAAGCCACAGTAAATAAACGCCCCCCACGATTTTCAACCAGGTGAACACTGTGGATGACGCCACCAGCGCCGTTGACAGTCCCAGTCCAATCAGTAGCGCGTGCGTGTAAATACCCAGCGCAGTGCCGAACAGTGTTTTAAACAAGCCTCTGTAGCCTGATGTAAGTGCACTGTTCATCGCCAGAGTGAAACTCGCCCCAGGTGACAGCGCAATCGGCAACAGTGCAGGCAGAAAGCCAGCGAGATTAATATCCAACGGCTCTCCGTTTACAAGGCTTTTTCGCTGCGTGTACAGAACCGATCATACACTATGACGGATTGTAGAAAGCACACAGCTTGTTACCGGTGGGATCTCTGAGATAAGCGACACAACGACCATCGGTTTCTCTGATATGCGGTGGGGATTCAGCCGAGGTTCCGCCGTTTTCGAGACCCTGCTGATGCCAGCGGAAGACGGCGTCAGATGAGGGCATCGCAAAGCCAATGGTTCCGCCATTGGCAAAGGTGGCCGGTTGACCATTAATGGGCTTAGTGACAATAAAACGCTGGTTATTTTTCGAATAAAAAGGGCGGCCTATGGCATCAATTCCCTGCTCTTCACACGCTATTACGGCAAAAATGGCGTCATAGAATTTTTTAGCCTGTTCAATATCGTCTGTACCAACAACCATATGACTAAACATGATTAACTCCTTTTAACATCGGTAAGCATATACTTAACATACCCGCAATGCGTGCGGAAGAGCTGATGAATGAGCTACCTGTTTTACAGGTTGTCAGACGATGCGACAGGGCGATGACTTCCCGTGATTACGATGCATTGATGCAGCACTATGTAGAGGATGCCAGCCTGATGATAAAGCCGGGAATGACAGTAACGGGCAAGGCCGCCATGCGTCGTGCTTTTAAGGCCATTGTTCAGGATAAGCGGATGGTTGAGCTGGGCCGAATGGCGGTCATTGAGAGGGGAAAACGGCGCTGGTGATCATGGAAACCGTGCTGCGTTATCCCTGTCAGCAGGAAAACCATGTTGAAACGACCCGGCGCGCCACCTATGTGTTTCGCCGGGACAGTGATGGTCAATGGCGCTGCACCGTTGATTCGGCCTGCTGCCCCGGAATGAAACCGCCCGTTCGGATGTAATACGAACGGGCGGTTAGTCAGATGACTTCCACCAGCTGGAAGGTTTCAAAGATCAGCTCCATTTCGGGACTGAATCCGCCGTTGCGCTGGAAGAAGCGTTGATGTTCACGCTGCCAGTACTCAAGACTCAGGTCGCCTTCTCCTTCCATCATGGCCATTTCCGGCGTGACGCGATCAAAGCGCGTCAGAAAAAGCCCGGTCGTTCTGACGACGCACAGCGGTTTTTTCTCGCCATCTAAAATAATGTTGTAACCGCCAGGCAGCGGCCTGACGTCGTCATCGTACCAGCCCTGCAGTGAGCTGCAGGTGGCAATTTTCTTCCCGGTCAGGACCAGGGTCGCCAGTTCATTCGCCAGCTCAGGTGAATCGCCAAATGACCACGACAGTGCGCCAGGATATTTAGCCTTTATTTGTTCCACATTCATTGTCATGGGAATATTACGTCCGTTTATGGGTTATCCACTCAGTTTGTGTGCATCGCAGGGGAATATCAGGCCAGAAGGCGTTCTGCCCACTGTTCAACCGAATCGCCGCTGCCGATATCGGGCTGGACCAGACCATTAATCATGAAGGTTGGCGAAACATGAATCCCGTTCTGACGGGCATACTTACAGTGCCATTTCACCAGATTTTGTAAGTCAGGGCGATCGAAAGCCGCATAAGCATCAATGCCGCTGTAATCCCTGAGCCGTGCCAGGAGTTGGTTAGGCGTGGTGTCCATGTTAGGACCACGGCAGTGGTCAGTGAACTCAAACGCTTCGCGGTGATCGGCCACCGCCTGGAGGACGGCTTTAGCCGCCGCTTTACCTTGTACTGAGGCGGCAAGAATATAGCGCACAATAACCCCGGAATACATATGCCAGGGCTGGGACTGAAGATGGACTTTAAGCGTCATCTTATCTTCTCCGACCAGGCTCAGGAGCGCATCCAGCTTATTGAAAGCCCGAACGGAGAAAGGGCAGGTGGGCTCGATAAAAACTTCAAAAAGATGAGGCCCATGACCCCAGGTCAGTGGTTCTGCCCGTAGTGTTTCAGTGTTCATAGCGGCTCCTGTTGTAAAGCATGAAAGTTGGCTTCAATGACTGTGACAAACTTAGCCAGGTTCTGCCAGTGCAGACCTTATTTTTAACCGATAAGGATTAATCTCATTTCTCTCACATCAAACCAAACCAAACTAGAATTAGCTATCCGGCGGTTTCGCTTTAAAGGCCAGCACTATCAGATTTCATCAATGTTAAATCATGATATTAAACATTATTTTTAACGTTAAGGCACAAAGCGGCAAACTGAAGCGAAATAAAAGCCGCTAAGGTAACGCGCTTTATTCCCTGATATTGGGGTTCAGTCGCGTCATTTATGCCTGGTTCAGGTCTGAGGAACACTGCATGTCGCATTTTCGTCCGGTAGCGCTGGAACACGCAAGCCGTCTGCTTAATCACGGTCCCACGGTGTTAATTACCAGTCGCGACAGTCAGTCAAAGCGCCGCAACATCATGGCCGCAGCCTGGTCGGTACCCGTTGAGTTCACACCAGCAAGAATGGCTATCGTTGTGGATAAATCCACATTGTCACGTGAGATCATTGAAGCCAGCGGGGCATTTGGCATTTGTGTACCGGCGGCGGGTTTTGTGGATATGGCTTATGCGGTGGGCAGCACGTCCGGGCGCGATCAGGACAAGTTTGCCGACTTCGCTATTCAGGCACACGAAAGTCCGCACTATGGCGTGCCGTTGCTGGAAGAGAGCTGTGTCGCGTGGATGGAGTGCCGTCTGCTGCCTGAAACGGAAGCGCAACAGGCCTATGACACGCTGTTTGGTGAGGTGATCACTGCGGCGGCTGACAGCCGGGTATTTTATGACGGCCGCTGGCATTTCGAGGCCGTGGATCCCGCGCTCCATACATTACATCATCTTGGCGGTGGTCAGTTCGTGACCGTTGCGAATACGCTGACTGCCAAATCAACGCGTTAAAAGAGGTACTGAATGACAATTAAGAGTTACGCAGCCATGCAGGCGGGACAAGCGCTGGAGCGTTACGACTATGATCCCGGCCCGTTGGACGCTGAAGATGTTGAAGTCGAGGTTGAGTATTGTGGTGTCTGTCACTCCGACCTGTCGATGATCGATAACGAGTGGGGAATTTCGGCTTATCCCGTGGTTGCTGGTCATGAGGTCATCGGACGCGTAGCCGCACTGGGCGACAGTGCAAAAAATAAAGGGCTGAAAGTTGGTCAGCGTGTGGGCATTGGCTGGACGGCCAAAAGCTGCCAGCACTGCGATCCCTGCATCAGTGGCGATCACGTTAACTGTGCACAGGGTACGACGACGACCATCGGCAACCACGGCGGTTTCGCTGAGAAGCTGCGTGCTAACTGGCAATGGGTCATTCCGCTGCCGGAAAAACTGGATCCTGCCACGGCAGGCCCACTGCTCTGCGGCGGTATCACGGTATTTAAGCCTCTGCTGATGCACAACATCACGGCGATGAGCCGGGTTGGTGTGATCGGGATTGGTGGACTGGGTCATATCGCCATTAAAATCCTGCATGCCATGGGGGCGGAAGTAACGGCGTTCAGTTCATCTGAAAGCAAAAAGCAGGCTATCCTCGACATGGGGGCAGACCATGTGGTGAACAGTCGCGATCCCGAGGCGCTGAAAGCGCTGGCCGGTCAGTTCGATCTGATTATCAGCACTGTCGCGGTCGATCTCGACTGGCAGCCGTACTTTGCGGCACTGGCTCCTCGCGGCAAGTTCCATACGGTCGGCGCGGTGCTGAAACCTTTCGATGTCCCGGCTTTTAGTCTGATTCTGGGTGACCGTGCCGTTACTGGCTCGTCAACAGGCTCTCCGGCTCAGTTACGTTCACTGCTGAAGCTGGCTGGTCGTGCAGATATCGCCCCGACGGTAGAGTACTTCCCAATGTCCAAAATTAACGATGCGCTGGCGCACGTACGCGCGGGTAAAGCCAATTACCGCGTGGTTCTGAAGGCGGATTTCTGATGCCAGGCGCGCCTTTCTGGCGCGCCTTTTCTCTTTCCCGTAAGTAGACGGGCTAATCTCTGTTAAAATTAACTCCTCACGCTTGATGCCGGACGTCTGTACTGGAGAGATTATGTTGTGGATTTGGAATGCCCTGATCGTGTTTATCACCGTGGTCGGCATGGAAGTGGTTGCTGCACTGGCACATAAATACATCATGCACGGCTGGGGTTGGGGCTGGCATCTTTCACATCATGAACCGCGTAAAGGCGCATTTGAAGTTAACGATCTCTATGCCGTGGTATTCGCCATTGTGTCGATTGCCCTGATTTACTTCGGCAGTACAGGAATCTGGCCGCTCCAGTGGATTGGTGCAGGCATGACCGCTTATGGTTTACTGTATTTTATGGTCCACGACGGACTGGTACACCAGCGCTGGCCGTTCCGCTACATACCGCGCAAAGGCTACCTGAAACGGTTATACATGGCCCACCGTATGCATCATGCTGTAAGGGGAAAAGAGGGCTGCGTGTCCTTTGGTTTTCTGTACGCGCCACCGTTATCTAAACTTCAGGCGACGCTGAGAGAAAGGCATGCGGCTAGATCGGGCGCTGCCAGAGATGAGCAGGACGGGGTGGATACGTCTTCATCCGGGAAGTAACTGCCTGACCGGATGCCGTCAGCAAAAGCGTTAATTTTTCGGCGGTGGACGTGGACTGGCGATGATCCCAGGCCTGCTTACCGGCCTGTTCAACTTTCACGCCAATTTTACGGTACACCTGCTTCGCTGTCGCGATGGCCCAGGCCGAGCGTAAGGGTAATTGTGCCAGACCGGCCATTGATGATACGTAATAGGGTTCCGCTTCCCGTACCAGTCGCCCGGCGATACGGCTTAAGGCCTGCCGGTTTTCTGGCGCAGCATAATTCGCTTTCGTCAGTCCTTCCTGTTCCAGCCAGCTTTCAGGCAGGTAACAGCGGCCCACCTGAGCATCGTCGACAATATCACGCGCAATGTTGGTCAACTGGAAAGCCAGCCCGAGATCGCAGGCGCGATCGAGTGTGGCGTTATCACGAACGCCCATAATTTGCGCCATCATCAGGCCCACAACACCGGCGACGTGATAGCAATAACGCAGCGTATCGTCCAATGTCAGATAGCGCGTTTCGCGCACATCCATGGCAAAACCTTCCAGATGATCGAACGCGTAGGCGGGAGCGATATCATGCGCCATCGCGACCTCCTGAAACGCAGCAAAAGCGGGCTCGTGCATTTGCGAACCGGCGTAGGCCTGACGCGTTTTCATTTCAAGCTGCTGCAGGCGCTGCTCAGGCATCTGCGAAGAGGGCTGGTCGGCATGAAAGCCCAGTGTTTGATCGTCAATGACGTCGTCGCAGTGGCGGCACCATGCGTAAAGCATCAGCACGCTGCGACGGGTTTTGGCGTCGAAAAGCGTCGATGCAGTCGCAAAGCTTTTCGAGCCAACCGCCATGGTTTCGACGGCATGATTCAGTAATGACGTATTCGTCAAATCAGGTCCTCCAGCATTAAGCCTGCCGTCGCCTTCGCCGAGCCGATTACGCCGGGAATGCCCGCGCCGGGATGGGTGCCTGCGCCAACCAGATAAAGATTATCAATGTGCTTATCGCGGTTATGTGGTCGGAACCAGGCGCTCTGGGTCAGAATAGGTTCAACCGAGAAGGCCGAACCTTGCCAGGCATTGAGCTCGTCGCGGAAATCGAACGGCGTAAACATACGGTGCGTCACCAACTGGCTTCGCAAGCCAGGCATGTAATGTTGCTCAAGGTAGTCAAAAATACGATCGCGCAGTCGGGGTCCTTCTACCGCCCAGTCGAGGTTCGCCGTGCCTAAGTGTGGAACAGGCGCCAGCACATAATAGCTGCCGCAACCTTCCGGTGCCAGTGACGGATCCGTGACACAAGGTGCGTGTAAATAAAGCGAAAAATCCTCAGCCAGACCATCATGGTTAAAAATTTCGTGAATCAGTTCACGGTAGCGTGGCCCAAAACAGACGGTATGATGGGCGAGTTGATCGTGATGATGGTTGAGACCAAAATAGAGTACAAACAGTGAGTTACTCATACGCTTGGATTGCAGTTTTTTCGCCTGCTTAGCGGCTGCGGGATGCTGAGACAGCAGATCGCGATAGGTATGTACAACATCAGCGTTCGACGCCACCGCGCAGGTTTCAAACCGTCTGCCGTCTTCCAACTGCACGGCCTGAATCTTGTCCCCAACGGTTTCCATATGACTGACCCGGGCGTTAAGCACGACTTCGCCGCCCAGATCCTGAAACAGCTTGATCATGCCATTGACCAGCGCACCGGTTCCACCGCGTGGAAACCAGACGCCCCATTCCCGTTCTAACGCGTGAATCAGCGTATAAATGGACGAGGTTGCAAACGGATTCCCCCCCACTAAGAGCGAGTGAAAAGAAAACGCCTGCCGAAGATGCTCATCCTCAATGTAGCCGGCAACTTTACTGTAAACGCTGCGCCAGGCCTGCAGCTTTGCCAACTGGGGCGCGGCCCGAAGCATGTCTTTGAACGATAAAAAAGGCACAGTGCCGAGCTTCAGATAGCCCTCATTGAATACGGCACGCGAATAGTCAAGGAACGCTCGATAACCCGCAACATCGCGCGGATTAAACTGCTGTATCTGCGCTTCTAACTGGGCCTGGTCGTTATCGTAATTGAAGACCTTGCCGGACTCCCAGCACAGGCGATAAAACGGCGTGACCGGCAACAGCTCGACGTAATCCTTAAGCTGTTTACCGGCCAGAGCAAACAGTTCTTCAATCGCGCTGGGATCGGTGATAACGGTAGGGCCTGCATCAAAAGTAAAGCCCTGCTCCTGATAAACATAAGCCCGGCCACCCGGCTTGTCGCGCTGCTCAAGCAGCAAAACAGGAATACCTGCGGCCTGTAAACGAATTGCCAGTGCCAGGCCACCAAAGCCCGCACCAATTACCGTAGTTGGTTTCATGTAGTCGCTCTTCAACGATGAGTCGTCATAATTGCCTGCAATGCCGCGAAAACGGGAACGGGCGGCTTGCCGCTCAGAATGCGTAGCCGATCGATCACGGTGAGTTTTCCCGCATAAAAGCGGGAAATCAAATCCTCGGGTAAGCCATAGAAACGCTGCATCACACGCCAGCGGGACTCGGCCGGTCCGGCTAAAAACAACATGCGATTCAGCATGCGGAAAAACCCCTGTTGCTGCCAACGTTGCTGGGCAAAGTGAGCAATCGTCTGGTGAACAGAGGAAGAGGTAAACACATTCAGCGCGCTGAGACGATCGGCCAGCGCCACCGCGAGCGGTAGGGAGTAGCCGGTTGTCGGATGAAACAGCCCGGCGCGTAATCCGCTACAGGCTTGTGGTTGCTGTTGCCAAAACTGACGATTATCGCCCGTTAACGTAATGGGCAATGCACCCTGTTCTTCCCGCAGCAACGTCTGTAACGGCCAACCCTGTCGCGCAGCATAATCGCGAATGTTCTGACGCGCCCGTTCGGCCTGAAGATTAGCCTTGTCAATGTAATGTGTGTCTTCGATCAGCAGTGCGGTTGCGGAAAGCGGCAGGGTATAAACAAAGCGGTAGCCATTTTGCTGATCGACCGTCGCATCCATGATAATCGGTGACGATAAACCATGCGGCGCGCTCAGTTGCCACTCCTGACCGATAAATGCCTGGAATCCTACGCGTAGTGCAGAATCAGGCGTGTAACCCCGTCCGTCGATCACTGTACTGGCATGAATAATCCGGCCATCCGCTAACTGGACCGATTCAGCATGGACGGCTGAAACCGCGGTATGCAGCCATAAATGTTGTCCAAACTGTTGCCGGAGTATCCCGGCGAAATGCCGGGAGGTCACGCAGTAGTAGCCACTGTTCACATGGCGACGGCGCTGAGGGAAACGAACCTGGTAGTCGGGCCAGTGATGGACCACAAGCGGCGCTATCCAGCGATGCTGATTCAGCGTTAAATCCTCTTCGTGAAAGGACCAGGTATGGTTCCCTCCCGCCTCAGGACCCGCCTCAATAAGCAAGATCCGCATATCCGGATGCTGTTGCTGAAGCCGGAGCGCGATAAGGCCATTAGCCAGACCGGCACCGACCAGAATGAGATCATAGTGCGGTTGCATAATCCTGCCCACTGAGTACTGGCTGACAGGTCCGCATCGCCTGTTCAACAATATCGGCGGCGGCTGGTGTGCCGCCTGCCAGACGCAATGCGGCCTGAATTTTTGTCATACGCTGCGGGTAATCGGTGTTAGTCAGCAGCGATCGAATCTGCCGCGCCAGCGCATGGCTGGTGGTAAACCGAGACGCACGCTTGCCGATGCCATGATAAACAATTCGTGATGCCACGCCAGGTTGATCAAATGCCAGCGGCAGCGCCAGTAGCGGTGTGCGGGAAGCAATAGCGTCCAGTACCGTATTCATCCCACCATGTGTGATTGTCAACTGTGCCTGTGAAAGTGCTGCGGATTGATCGGCAAAATCCACAACCTGAATGTCCCCGCCCCGGGCCAGTTCACCTGCCTGCGTGGCTGAGAGGCCGCCACAGTGTGCCAACAGTAACTGCGCATCCACCTCTTCGCAGGCTTTGGCGATGGTCCTGAACAGGCCATAACGATGCCCCTGCAGGGTGCCCAGCGAGGCAAAAATACGGGGTTTGTCCGGGGACGGAAAATAAGAAGTTGCTGACCCCGGCGTCCCCTGGGGTTGCCGTAACGGTCCAACCGCATGAAAGCAGTCTGGCAGTGCTTTGCGGGGAAAATCCAGTTCGGGGATCAACTGGCTGATTTGTGCCAGTGGAGAAAAACAATGATGCAGTTTTTCACGCGGGGCTAAACCCATTCTGCAGGCATGATGCGCGATCACACAATCGTGACGTCGCATCAGCCAGTCATAAATTTTTTCGCTGGTGGTATAGCGTTCCCGAGCCGCATCGCTGGTGCCGTACTCGAAAGGCATCACCGCCAGAGGCAAACCCGGTTCGCGGTTGAGCGGCAGCGCGCAGGCCACCGAAACAAACGGCAGACCTGACGCTTCTGCGACTACTGCACCTGCCGGCTCCATTTGATCAACGATCACGCCCTCTATCTGCAACGCATGAAAAGCGGCGGGCAGTTCCCGGCAAAGCATATCGCTGGTACGTGCCATTTCATTGATCAGTCGTAACATCGAGGGTCCGAGTGGGTGCGCGGCCAGGTGCAGCAGGTGCGATAAGGAACCGGGAGGATGCGTTTGCAGTCCGACGGTCTGGAATCCGATATCGCTGCCCGTTACCAGCGCTTTGCAGTCATGTTGCTGAAAAAACGTAACACGATGACCGCGGGCCACTAATTCCTGAGCAAGGTTTTGCAGAGCGCGAACATGGCTGAAAAAGGGCGGTGCAATCACCGCAAAATGGCTCATGCAGCATCCTTAACTGACGGCAGCGAGTTTTTTGTCAAACCAGGCCTGAATAAAAAGTTGGGTGGTGGAATGGCCGTTTTGGCATGCCGCGGAAAGGTGTTCACTGGCCAGGCGCAAATGCTGTCGCAGGCGTTCTTCGACCGCGCCTGAGCCTAATAAATTGACCAGCGTTGATTTACCTGCATCCTGATTGATGTCTTTGCCGGTATCGGTCATGCCATCGGTAAGATCGTCAAGCAACTGAAAGGCCTGACCGAGATCGAGCGAGAAACGATGCAGGTTCTCACGCGCTTCGCAGGACGCGTTGGCTGCAATGGACGCCATTTGCGTTGACGCGCAAAACAGCGTGCTGGTTTTAAACTGATTGGTTAGCAGTATGGCATCGGCGCTACGGGGTTTATCGCCCTCCGAGAGGTCCTTAAACTGGCCCTGAACCAGACCCTGCATGCCAATCGCAGTGGACAGCTCCGACACCGCGCGAGTTTTGGCTATCGGCGTCAGACCTTCAGCCTCGGCAATCACCCCAAACGCTTTGCTGAGTAAAGCAACCGCCGCCAGAATCGCCACATGTTCACCGTACTGCGTGTGAATGGTGGGACGCCCCCGACGCATCTGCGCATCGTCCATGCAGGGCATATCATCCAGAATCAGCGAGGCAGCATGCACCATTTCAACCGCGCAGGCTAAATCCAGTAATCCCCCGTGACTGATCGCACAGCCAAGATCGCGCGCTGTTAATAACAGCAGCATCGGACGAATACGTTTGCCCGGTGCCAGCGTGCCTTCACGCATCGCGGCACCCACACAATCCCGCTCACCCTGAACCGGCAGTAACTGATCAAGGCGGCTATCGATATCAGCCAGCAACTGCTCAGCCGAAATGCCAGTAAGGTGAACGTGTTTTTTTGCGCAGACCGTCATTCGGGCTGTCCTTATTAACGAATACATTTACGACAACGCTAAAACGTGCGATGCCATTTTAAAAGATACTTTAACTGCCAGAGCATCGTTGGCAGGGCTACCCGTTTTTTACCGTTCGGGTTTTCAGTTTTTTTGGGGCTAAACCCATATAATTAATACTAGTTGAGCTTTAAGAAAAGAGGGGAAATTCATCAACCTCCGTCACTGCCCTCTGCCGGACAGCTCTTAATCACCTGGATCGTTCTTCAGCGCGTCAGCGCCCGTAATAGCGAAATAATCTGTGAAATGTCATCCGCGCTCAGGGGAGTGTCTTTGGCAAATTGCACATTGCCTTGTGCGTCAAGAACAATTGCCGCCGCCCCGCCCGGTTTAAGCTGCCAGCGATGGCGGGCAAGGCCACTGCTGTCAATGATGAACTGCTGCCACGGCGACGCTTTTTTACTGGCGCGAATGCTGTTAACCACAAAAATACTGCTGCCCGGCAGCGCATCGTCGGTATTAACGATGGTAGTTGTCTGAAAGGTCTTTTCCGGCAGACTGGCCTGCTGAATGGCGCTGATGAGGCCTGCGGACTGCTCTTTAGCCGATAACCGGCCAGCCACATGAATAAGTAAACGGGCTTTTCCTGTAAGTGACTGACTGTTCCAAGTTTGGTAGTGAATTTGACCGTTGCGTAACTGCATTTCACCTTTATCTGCGACAGAAACGGCCGGAACAGGTTTGCCCATCGTAAATGTGTGAGCATGAGACCAACAGGAAACAAGAAAAAGCACCATCAATCCATAACGTTGCACGTGGTCTTCTCATGTTGTCTTAAGCAGAACTTCCAGCTTAGCAACTTTCTCCCTCTTTCGTCTGTTTAATGCGTGTATATGACGCAGATCAATAAGAATCGCCCTGAATTGAACAAAAATGCAGCATTAACGACAGGTTGGGAGGTGAACATGCATGCAGAGTTTATGACATTACCCGAAATGGCGACCTATCTGGGTATTTCGCAAACAAGCCTGGTCAGAGCGCTTTGCAATCGTGGGGCGTTATATGGGGTACCGTTGCCTGAGGGGCTGGAGCATCTGCCTTTAACGCAGCGTCACTGGTTACGCGAGGATGTACGGCAGTTTAAACATGCGCTACAACGTGCCCATGTTGTCCATCATCACAGAACGGGCAAAAGTTATTATGCCTGACAGCACTGTCGCCCGCTTTTAGCGGGCGACATTGTTTATTTACCTTGCTCGTCGCTTTCACCCAGGAAGAAGTACCAGAGCGGAATGGACATTAAGCCTGTAAACACTGTTGTATAAAGCAAAATCATCAAGGCCTGCGTGATATACATCATCGCGGTCCAGTCGCTGAACGGAATATTGTATTGCTCAATTACACCACTCACCATGGCGCGAGCCATCACCGTTCCGACAATAATGGCGAGAATGGCGACACTGCGCAGGAAATAGCGCATCTCTTTACGCTTTACTGCAAAACGGGACTGCACAATCGCCAGCGGCGATTGTTGATCTTCCGGCGTAGCGACCACCTGGCGTACCGCACGCTGCGCTTTACGCCAGCGTTGCAGATCCAGAAGCACAAAGACCACTAAACTGACGCCCATCAGCGGCAACGCATAACCCAGAGCCAGGGCGAGAATCAGGCTTGAGCCCTGAAGATAGCGGGGTAACGCCAGCCAGGCCGCGAGCAGCGTTTGCACTGGATTGGCCTGCGGCAGTGCCGGGCGTCGAATCCACCACATGCGGTAGCCGAGCACGATCATGGCGCACAAACCAAAACCAAAGAACGCGAGAAGCAACTGATTGGGTAAGCCAAACAGCACGCCCATATGTGCATCCACGCCCCAGCGCGTAAGTTTTGCGACCAGCGGGAAACGGGCAAACTCAACGTGATCAACAATGCTGAAGTCATGCGGATTTACGGATACCGAGTCGACCTGCGTCGGCCAGCGACGATCTATCTCACTGACCGTCCAGGCCTGGTCAGGGTTTTTGGGCTGGCGCAGCTCAATTTTGGCAGCGTGTAAACCGGCCAGGCGCGCGGCGTGTTCAACGCTGTCCCAGTCCGCGTCCGGCTGATTGAATACGGCGGGCATACTGGCATGATGACCCGGCATTGAAGTCTCCATCACCATGCCGTCCATGTCGGGATGATGATCGGCGTGGGGATCGGCAGGCGCAGAGGGTGCAGCCCCGTTTAATGCCGTTCTGACCTGCGGTGTCAGCCAGCCAAGATCGCTACGCATTTTATCAATATTGCTCCCGGCCCACTGCGACCAGGTCAATCCCGTAACGGAGAAAAAGATCAACCCCAGAGATAACACCAGGCCCAGCGTAATATGCCAGTATCGTGTCAGTGCAAAACCCGTCTTGCGCGTTTTTACCTGACGCCGGGGCCGGGTACCAGACCACAACACGATCCCGCCCAGCGCCGCTACCCACAACCACGACGCCGCGAGTTCACTGTAGTTGCGGCCAACATCCCCCAGCAGCAGTCCACGATGCATCTGGTCAAGCCACATCCGCAGAGGTAACACGCCGCTGGTGCCGTATACGGTCATATCACCTTTGACGCGAAGCGTATAAGGATCGATGAAAACAGAGCGTGACTCTGATGGGCCTGACTGTGCATCCGTAAATTGCACGCGAGTGGTGTCATGAGCGCCGGGCGCAGGCCGTACCGCATAAATCCGCGCATCACCAACATATCGCCGCGCCGCAGCAATCTGAGCGGACAGCGGCTGAGCGGCACCCACAGGTTCCGCGGTTAACGCATCTTTATAAATTACGTTTTCTATCTGTGGCGTCAGGACATAAAGCGTGCCGGTTAATGCCGCAATAAAAATAAACGGCGCAATAAACAGGCCAATGTAAAAATGCAAACGGCGCAAAACATTCAGTACCGTGCCGCGCGGCGGCGATGTTATTTCTTGTGAAACACTCATAGCGATTCCATATTTCGAGAATACCGGGCTTTTCTTCTTCGTGGATGACGAAGAAGAAAAGATCACATTAAATTGAGACGCGCATTTGCAATGGTGGGGCGCGCTGCCGGTAAACCCGCTTGTGGCGCGGTAACAGGGGGCAAAACGTATCGGGAGTCGGTGGGGCCCGGCTAATTAAACACATTAACCAGATGAACGGAATAGACACCCACAGCATAAAGGGGATATGGACCAGCAGATCGCAATAACCACAGGCACTCATCATCATGCTGTGATCGCCCATGGCCATATCGCTATGGTGATCCCCCATCGGCATGTCGGCCATGATCATATCGTTATGCTGGTCCATCATCGACATGTCGGACATCGCCATCGCGTCACGATTTTCAGCCAGATTTTTGGATACCATCGGTGCAATGAACAACAGCAGTACCGCCAGTATCGCAAGACAGGCGGTAAAACGTTGTCGATTATAATGGGTGGCGTTAATCATCTGAACGGCGGTAGTCGGGTACACGATAGAGGCGGCAGTGTAACGCGTCAGAGAGTTTAGGGTTAAAAGAAATGCCTTTTTGCCCCAAAAAATTAGCACCTTTTGAACACCTTCACTTAATTAGATATTAAGAATAACTTATCTGTTACTGCTGCCATACATTTGAGCAACATTATTCATCCGCAAAACGTGATAAAGGATACGTCATGAAAATCGTAACGCTTGATGGCGGCACGCTGCCCGTCCCTCCTCCTCAACCTGACTGGTGCAGCGACTGGTGTTTTCGTGAAGAAACGCACGACAATGAGATTATTGAGGCGTTAAAGGGCGCAACCATTGCCATCACCAATAAAGTCCCGCTGCGTGCGGCGACGCTGGCGCAGCTTCCTGACCTGCGCTACATCTGCGTCACCGCCACGGGCTTTGATTGCATTGATATTCCGGCGTGTCGGGAACGTGGAATCGTCGTGAGTAATATCCCCGGCTATTCAACGCAAAGCGTTTCAGAATGCGTGATCGCCTTTATTTTTGCGTTGCGTCGCCAGATAGTGGAATACGCGACGCTCACGCGTGAAGTATGGCCTGCGTCTTCTCATTTTTGTTTTCACCGTTCACCGATTCAGGATATTGCGGGGGCAACATTAGGCATTGTGGGAAAAGGAGACATTGGTATCGCCGTGGGCAGGCTGGCACAGGCGCTCGGCATGAAGGTGTGCTTTGCCGAACGCAGGGGCAGCACCAGGGTGCGTGAGGGCTATGTAAGTTTTGACGAGATGCTGGCCGCAAGCGATGTGATTTCGCTGCATTGTCCCCTGAGCGAACAAACCCGGCATCTGATTAACAGTGAAACCCTGAATAAGATGCAACCCCATGCGCTGTTGATCAACACAGCGCGTGGCGGTCTGATTCATGAAGCTGATTTGGCGAAGGCATTGCAACAGGGCACGATAGCCGGAGCGGCACTGGATGTGCTGAGCAGTGAGCCGCCGCCAGCCGATCATCCTCTGCTTCAGGCCGATGTGCCGAATCTGCTTGTCACGCCGCATATTGCCTGGGCAAGCAAAAGTGGTATGCACAATTTGTTGCAAGGCATCATGGTCAATCTGGCTGGCTTTGAGCAAAACCGGCCTGTAAATGTTGTCAGCTGAGTCAGAATATTGAGCGGCCCAGCCTGTCAGTCAGGCACTCCAGCGCGGCAGTACCTGCCAGCGAGTTGCCTGCACTGTCCAGCCCGGGTGACCATACCGCTATACTCATTTCGCCCGGGACCACGGCAATAATACCGCCACCTACGCCCGATTTTGCGGGCATGCCGACACGCCAGGCAAATTCACCCGCCCCATCGTACATGCCACTGGTGATCATCAAGGCATTGATTTGCCGGGCCTGACGGGAGGTGATGAGCGCCGAGCCGTCAAGCGTTTTTCCCTGGTTTGCCAGGTAAATAAAACTGCGGGCCAGTTCAATACAGTTCATGGACAATGAGCAGTAGTGAAAGTAGGTCTGCATCACGTTGGTCACGTCATTGTCAAAATTGCCAAATGACTTCATTAACCAGGCGATAGCCGCGTTGCGGGCTGAGTGTTCAAACTCTGAACGCGCGACATGACGATCGTACTGAATATCAGGTTGCTGGCTCAGTTGACGGATAATCTCAAGCATACGCTGGCGCGGTGCTGTAAGACGCGTTTCAAGCAAATCACAGATCACCAGCGCGCCGGCGTTAATAAAAGGATTACGCGGTTTTCCCTGCTCAAGTTCAAGCTGAACCAGTGAATTGAACGGCTGACCTGAGGGCTCTTTACCCACGCGTTGCCAGATCTCCGCATCCTCATAGCGCGTCAGTGCAACAGTTAAGGAGAGGACTTTAGAAATCGACTGGATGGAAAAGCGCGTTTCAGCATCACCCGCCTGAAAGACTGTGCCGTCACGCAAACAGACGGCAATTCCTAAATGATCGGCAGCCACGTCGGCCAGTGCCGGAATATAATCGGCTACCTTACCGCGATGAATTAAGGGACGAACCTGTTCAAGAACCTCTTCCAGCAAGGCATTACTCAGCGTGGTCACACGTTTCACTCCAGAATAAGCGATGATGGCGCAGGATGATGAGCGCCCTTCAGGCGCAAATCAATGGTTTATGGATAAAATTGCCGTGCACATCCTGAAATCATGTTCTTCGCGTGTAGCGAGCGGCAGAACAGCAGGCGTTGCTGGCGTAGTAAAATCCAGAGATAAATAAAAGCGAGGAATAATGCTGCAAATACGCTAACCTCTCGATTTAATTTGGGTCGTCAGTTTTCAGCAGGATATTTGAGGTCAGGCATGCGCGCTTCTGTTTCAAACCGACACGGGATTTTTCGGCCTCGTCGGCTTCGTCTGTTGCAATATATTATACGTCGAGACAAAACACCGGCCGCGTTGCTGCTGATGGCCGCGCTGGTGGGTGTGCTGACTGGCCTGACCGCGGTGGCGTTTGATAAAGCCGTTGGCTGGGTGATTCATTCGCGGGTCAACTGGCTGAGCCAGCATGAAAATAATGTCTTTCTTCTTGGCTGCTATGCTTTTATTTTTTCCGCCGTGCTGGCCGCGACAGGCTATTTTCTTGTCAGGCGCTTTGCGCCGGAAGCAGGCGGTTCGGGCATTCCTGAAATCGAAGGTGCGCTGGAAGAACTGAGGCCGGTGCGCTGGTGGCGCGTGTTGCCGGTTAAATTCTTTGGCGGACTTGGCGCAATTGGTTCTGGCATGGTGCTGGGTCGTGAAGGCCCGACGGTTCAGATTGGTGGTAACATCGGGCGTATGTGCCTCGATATCTTTCGCATGCGCTCCTCTGAATCCCGCCACACTATTTTGGCTACCGGGGCCGCATCAGGTCTGGCCGCAGCCTTTAATGCACCGCTGGCGGGCATTCTGTTTATCATTGAAGAAATGCGCCTGCAGTTCCGCTTTAGCCTTATCTCCATTAAAGCCGTGTTTGTGGGCGTCAGTACGTCAAGCATCGTTTTTCTTGCGCTGAACGGTAATCAGCCCATTATCAATATTGGTCAGTTAAAAGACGCTCCGATCCAGACGCTCTGGTTATATTTACTGCTGGGGATTTTATTTGGCGGTTGTGGCGTCGCTTTTAATCGCCTGATATTTACCCTTCAGGATCTGTTTCAAAGGCTGCATCAGGGACGGACATCACGCTGGGTCCTGGGTGGGGCGTTATTGGGCGGCTTATGTGGCTTACTGGGGCTGATATTGCCCCAGGGCGTAACCGGCGGGATTACGCTCATCCCCGACTTTACCGCAGGAAACTATACGTCGATTGCCTTACTGTCCTTATTTTTATTGCGGGCGGTCGTCACGCTACTGTGTTTTGCCTCTGGCGCCCCTGGGGGCATTTTCGCCCCCATGCTGACGCTGGGCACCTTACTGGGTACCTGCGTGGGGCAACTGTGCGTTAACCTGTTCCCAGCCTATCATCTTGAAGCCGCGACGTTTGCCGTAGCAGGCATGGGCGCCTTGTTTGCCGCTTCTGTTCGGGCACCGCTCACCGGAATTATTCTGGTACTGGAGATGACCAACAATTATCAGTTGATCCTGCCGATGATTATTACCTGTCTCGGTGCGACACTCTCTGCACAGTATTTCGGCGGTACACCGCTGTATTCAACGATACTGGCACGTACGCTGGCAAAACAACAACCTCAGGAGGAGGGGGCAACGGCGCGGTAAAAGCATCCCGATTACGGCAGGCAGGGCGCGCGCCATCTGTAAAAGGATGGCGTCCGTATGTAAAGCAGACTGCGCGGAACAGGTGCGATATCACGCAGGCTTGTGCAGGGAAACGTCTGGCAGAGAGAAAAGCGATCAGGAAAAGCCAGCCGGCACGGGCAGGAGAAAGGCCTTAAAACAACGCGAACATAAGGGCGACGGGGAAACTCATCGGCCAGGTTGCACCCACCAGAAAGGCACTCAGTAATTTAATGCTGAGTTTGTCGCGGGCGATAAAAAACGTAATGAGCGCGGCAACAAAAGCAACCACGCCGTAGAAAACCAACATGTGTTGATAAAGTGTCATTTGAGCCCTTATCCCTGATTCATGATTTGTTACGATCATGCGGTTTTTTGTGACTTAGATCAAGTATCAGACCTTTTGTGTAAATAAAAAAACAATGCCTTTCTAAGAAGGTAAACCGTAGAGCAGACAAGGTGAGCTGGCGATTTCATGCTGAAATCGTCGAAAGTTCAGGCGATTATGTAACAGCATGCTCGCGCTTACCGTAAGCCTTCAGGCTAATGACAGCCCTCGCTTTCATAGCGCCTCATGCTTCTGCACAGCCAGGCTTTGCGACATATACTGTTTACGGCAACGTGCCTCACGCTTACCTCCTCTCAATACGGTTTCGCACAGGAGTACCCGGTGAATAAACTGATTTCTCTGCTATTAATTTGTTTGAGTCCTGCGGCATTGGCTTTGACGCTGCAGTCAAAAGATTTTAGTGATAATGGCGTGCTGGATAAGAAGTTCGCGGGCGCAGATAAAAGTAAGCCAGCCTGTACCGGGCAGAATGTTTCTCCTGAACTCAACTGGTCTGAAACACCGGCGGGAACAAAAAGCTTTGCCTTGCTGATGACCGATCCTGTTGGCGCAAAAGGGCTCGGGGTTACGCATATGGTGGCATACAACATTGCCGCTGAACGCAGCGCATTTGCTCAGGGCGAACTGACGCAGGGGAAAGGCTATACCGGCGGTAAGAATTCACCGGGTACGGCGCACTATTATGGTCCTTGTCCCCCTGTGGGATCTGGGCTTCATCACTACAACTTTGTGCTTATTGCCACAGACCTGCCGCCGTCTGCGCTCAAAGCCGGTTTAACGCATGATCAACTGCTGAGTAAACTTAAAGGGCATGCGCTGGCTGCTGCAAGCACCGTCGCCCGTTTCGGCAATGACTAACGTGCTATGCGATCAAAAAAACACCCTGCATGTGCAGGGTGTTTTTCGTTAGTTTGCTTTATTTCGCGTCGGCTGGTGAGGGTGGCACTGGTTCTGCGCTTTTATCCAGTTTTCTAATCAGGCTATGCGCTTCAGCTTCGGTTGCCACAGCGGGGGATGAACCGCTTAACGGCTTACGGGCGGTTTCCCTGACCGTCAGAATCGTCAGTAATCCAATCACACCCGCCACCATCATATAGTACGCTGGCATCATGGTATTCTGCGTGGTATCGACCAGCCATGCTGTCAGTAACGGGGTTGTCCCGCCAAACAACGATACAGACAGATTAAAGCCGATGGCGAGCGCACTGTAACGAATATCCGTGGTAAACAGTGCCGGTAATGTCGAGGGCATTGTGCCGCTGAAGCAGGTATGGAGCACGCCCAGAATCAACAGTCCCGCAAAGACGGCCCACATATTATGTGTCCCGATCAACATAAAGCAGGGGATGGAGAGCAAAATCAGCCCTACCGCACCGAAACCAATTACCGGGCGGCGCCCAATGCGATCGGTCCAGCGGCCCCACATCAGCGTGAGCGGCATCATCACAAACATGACAACCATGACCAGTAACAGACCGCTCAGTTCAGGTAAACCCAGCACGCCGGTCAGATAGCTGGGCATATACGACGTCAGCATATAGTTCGACACGTTAAATAACAGGACCAGGCCGATACATTTCATCATCGGGACACGATGCTTACTTAGCATCTTAAACAGGCTCAGGCGCGGTTTGCTTTGCTCCAGTTCCTCCTGCTTTTGCATATGCTGTTTGAAGGCCGGCGTTTCTTCCAGTTTCAGACGCACATACAGGCCGAACAAGCCCAACGGTGCGGCGATAAAAAAGGGCACGCGCCAGCCCCACGACATCATCGCCTCGGACGAGATTACCGAAGTCATGACCGTCACCAGACACGCGCCCAGCAGGTAACCGCCAAGCGTTCCAAACTCCAGGAAGCTGCCCATGAAACCGCGACGTTTGTCTGTGGAATATTCTGCGATGAAGGTGGCTGCACCGCCATATTCACCGCCCGTTGAGAACCCCTGCACCAGGCGGGCGACCAACAAGAGGATGGGGGCCATTATCCCGATAGAGGCATAAGAAGGGATAATGCCGATACAAAACGTGCCAATCGACATCATGATCATCGTTATCGCCAACACCTTCTGGCGTCCAATCCGATCGCCAAGTGGACCAAAGACCATCCCACCCAGTGGACGCACTAAAAAGGCGGCCGCAAAAGTACCAAAGGTGGCGATAAGCTGAATCGCGTTATTGGCATCGGGAAAGAAAACCTTACCGATGATCACCGCCAGATAGCTGTAAACCCCGAAGTCGAACCACTCCATGGCATTGCCTAATGCCGCGGCCCCTACTGCCCGCTTCAGCATGTCATTATCAATAACGGTAATATCATCAACAGTGAGTTTTTTTGGCCTTTTATTCCAGAAATGCTTTTTTGGCCTGGTTGACGATGAATGGTTAGTATCCATATTTTCCTCATACGACTTAAATGGGACGAACTATAGCTTTCGCAGCCAGTCAGCGAGGTTAACGGAAGAGAAGGAAGTGAAAGCTATAAGAGGCCAGTAACTTTAATGATAGAGCGTTCTTAACCGCAGCGTAGAAACATAGTCGATGAATGTCATTTTTTGCAAGTCTCTGGGAAAAAAGACTGTCTTATAAGTGAGATAGCAGAAAATGAGTTTTTACTTTTATTTACATTTTGCTATGTTTTCCAAAAGGCACTGAGAGTGACCCGGGAGCCCGTTAAAAGTGGTGCGCGAAGACTCTCTGCCAGCCAGGGCTGGCAGAGAAGGGCACATCAGGCAGGCTTCGCCTCGGGTGTCCGGCCCGAGAACCACCACAACATCAAGGCTACCAGGGCAATGCAGCCTAATGCGCTAAAGGCAATACTGTAAGAGTAACGGGCCACAATCAGGCCTGTCATGGCCGGGCTCATGGACGCCCCAACGCCCTGCATCAGCATTACCACACTCTGGCCAGCGTTCACGTGCCCACTGCCGCGCAACAGCGACACGATATAGCCCGGCACGGCGACGCCCAGTATCCCGGCCGCAATACCGTCCAGGATTTGTACGGGAACCACGAAAAAGGTCTCCGGAAATTCTGCTGCAATAACCGCGCGCAGTGGCATCATTAACAGTGCGGTCATGATTAAACGGCGATAGCCAATGTGATCGACACGTTTAGAGACAAAGATCGCGACAGGGATCATCACTAACTGGGAAATTACGACCGTTGCGGCAGCATACAGGCCGGGATCCACCGTATCAGGTCCGGTTGAGGAGGCCACACGCATGCTCAGCATGGGCAACAGCGCAGCGTTAGCCAGATGGAACAGCAGCAGCGTCAATCCGGCCACCAGCAACGCCGGTTTGCGCGCCAGTATCCACAGGCTGAGCGTAGGTTTATCCGACGATTTATCGTCCAGGCCGCGCGCCACATCATGGTCAATATCGTCTGCACGAATAGCCAGGGTGGCGATAGCCGCAAATACCGCCATGACCATCATCAGGATGAACACCGCACCCAGCCCCCATTTCCAGGCGGCAAAACCTGCAAGGACAGCCGCCAGCGTATTACCCGCATGGTTATAGGCTTCGTTTCGTCCCATCTGACGGTTGAACCCTTTTTGCCCGGTCAGGCCCAGCGTTATACCTGCCACCGTCGGACCGATGAAGGCGGCAGCGATGCCCGCGACGATTTGCGAAATAATCGCCGTCCATGACTGATTGCTGTACCAGAGCAGTAAGGTAGCGACCGTAATCACGACACAACCCGCCAGGATAATAAAGCGTTTGTAACGTGTGGCGTCGGCAACCACACCCGCCGGTAACGTTGAGAGCAGTCCGGCGATACCGCCTGAGGTCATCACCAGGCCTATTTCATCCGGGCTCCAGTGGCGTTCTGTCAAAAAAATGCCTAAAAAGGGCCCAAGGCCGTCTCTGACGTCGGCCAGAAAAAAACTCATCAGGCACAGCGCCTGAAGTGACCGTTGTGACATGTGCTTTTCCCTGTAGCTGATAAGAAGGTGTGGGTAACGACCACATTTCAATGCGTAACGCAATGCATCATGGCAGTAAAAATACTCAGTAACATAACGTTAAAGTTACAAAATGAAAAAATTCACGTTTTGTGTAATTTAGTCTAATGACTGGCTGACTGTGTGAGGGGCTCTGAGGCTGCCAGCGGTCAGGCTTTATGCCATAGCGTGCCATCCCCTTATTGATGCGGCACTGTCTTCATCGTTGCCACTGGGGAGGCCTGCGGAGGGAGCAGTGTTGGGTCGTGCAGAATTTCACAATTTTTATCCAGAAGCGATTCGACGGATGCCCGGTTCCCTTTATCCCAGCCTCGTCGCGTCACCAGCAGGATAAAGCCGTTTTTTCCTGAAAACGTGGCAGGAACAACGGCAATCCCGTATTCCGCCAACTGAGTCGGAGACAGATGAAAATCGCGGGCAACGGATGCAACAGGATAAATGCCCATCACACTGGGCTGCAGGACGCGTCGCGCATAATAAGTGTGCGTTAACAATTTGTCTGGCAGGGGATGCCAGTCATCCAGAATATAAGGGCGTTCAGCCTGTAACTGGCGATAGACATCTTCCCGCAGGCAGGTGAGATGAATATGCAGTTGATTCTGGCTGCGCCCCCAGGCGGAATTGACAGCCATGCCCAGCCTGTCTTCCGGCACAGTTCCGCCATACGCCGCCATTACGCGATAACGCATCAGCCACGCATAACCGAAATAGTCTGTGCGGGTCGTATACGACAATAAGGGGCTTTCGATACCAGATAACAAAAGTGTGGGCACCAGAATAAAATGATACGGATAACGTGGATTTTGAATAACGCTGAAGCCCTGCTGTTCCCCTTTTGCAAGATAGACTTGCTGGCAGGGGGCAGGATAGCCAGTGTACGCGTAGTTCACCCTGCAAACGTCGTTCGTCACCATCCACAACACATCCTGGCGCGCACAGCCTGACAGCGCAAAAGCTATCCCTGCCAGAATACACAGACGGCACAGAAGGGGCAGGAGAGCCATCAGACTGCCGCCGGTGTTAACGTGCCGCGTGGCGCCGTGCTATGTGCATAATCCGAAGTGTTCGCGTTCTGAAATGCCATACCTTATTTGTCCTTACAGGCTTATCCGTTCCACCGGCTACACAATAAATTAGCGCCACGCCACAATAAAGGCCACAGCGTGTGTGACAGAAGATCATCCCGCGCGTGTTTCTGCGCTGGCCGTGCCGAACGCCCATCGGCCGCAGAGGTGAGATCTTTGATCACTTAGCGAATCACCAGCTGTGTCAGTGCGGATAACAAGGCATCTACCTTCGGCAGCAGTTGCTTACGGCGTGGCCAGATGACGCTCAGGGCCAGACCATCAGGCTGTAATTGTGGCAGGATAATCTCCAGTTCGCCTTTAGCTACGGCACTGTTTACCAGCCAGGAGGGCATTTGCGCTATGCCAAGTCCGGCTATGACCGCCTGGAGTTGCGCATCTACATCACCCAATGCCATCCGAAACGGCATATCTCGCCACTGGACATGTCCTTCTTCACGGGGGAATAACCAGGGTTTGGGCGTGTTATCCGCGCGTTCGTAAAGAATGGCCCGATGTTGCATCAGCGCCTGTTCGTCCTGTGGCCGGCCTTCGCGATCCAGCCAGGCTGGCGATGCACAAAACACCATTCTCTCTCGTCCCAGGTAGCGACTACCCATTGAGGCTGGTAAATCGGCGGATCCGCCAATCCTGACCGCGACATCAATACCTTCGTCGAAGAGATCAATAAAACGATCTGAAAAGCTCACTCTGAGCTCAAGCTCGGGATGCTGCTGGCAAAACGGAATCAGCAACGGCATCACATTCAGGCGACCATACGTATGCGGCACAGCGAGTCGCAGGCGTCCTGACGGAATAATACGTTGTGCTGCCAGAACTGACTCAGCTTCAGCAAGCTCCTCCATGATGCGTATGCAGGTTTGGTAATAGGCGTTACCGGCATCGGTGAGCTGCAGCCTGCGTGTTGTGCGCTCCAGCAGGCGCGAGCCCAGCCGCGCTTCCAGCCGACTGACGCTTTTACTGACGGCGGAGCCGGTGACATGCAGACGTGCTGCCGCAGCAGTAAAACTGCCGCTTTCAACACTGGCAACAAAGGGAACAATATCCTTAAGACGTTGATCGTGCATGATTGATGAACTCAGGTTGAGAATGCTGTGAATAATTACCAATAATAGGAATTAAATTCTCTATTACGCTTAGCATTACGCAAAACGAGGAGAATTAACATGCAAAAACAGGCTTTGATTGTCGGAATCAGCGGGGTTATCGGACGAGCGCTGGCTGAAAGGTTAATGAAAGACGGATGGCAGGTCAGCGGATTATCCCGCGGTCGCGGCGCTGTTCCGCAAGGCTGCCACAGTCTGACGGCCGATTTGACCGATCCCGATGCGGTGCGCGCTACCCTGAAAGATACGAAACCCGATGCGGTATTCTTCAGCGTGTGGGCGCGTCAGGACACCGAAAAAGAGAATATCCGCGTCAATGGCGGGATGATCCGTAATGTCATTGAGGCACTCGGCGAGCGCTTACAGGGGGCGCATGTTGCCCTTGTCACCGGACTGAAGCACTATCTGGGGCCGTTCGAGGCTTACGGTAAAGGTGCGGTGCCGGTTACGCCTTTCCGTGAAGAACAAGGTCGTCAGCCCGTTGATAACTTTTATTACGCGCAGGAAGATGAGGTTTTTGCAGGCGCTGACAAGTACGACTACCGCTGGAGTGTCCATCGTCCCCATACCATTATTGGCTATGCGCTCGGCAATGCCATGAACATGGGGCAGACGCTGGCCGTTTACGCGACCTTGTGTAAAGAAAAAGGCTGGCCGTTTATCTTCCCGGGCTCACCTGAACAGTGGAACGGCGTTGTGGATATGACTGATGCGGACCTCCTGGCTGAACAACTTGAGTGGGCGGCAACCAGTCCAGACGCGGCCAATCAGGATTTTAACGCTGTCAATGGTGATGTGTTCCGCTGGAACTGGATGTGGCCGAAACTGGCTGAATATTTTGGTATTGAAGCCGCTGCTTATCCGGCAAAAATGATGCCGCTCGATGGCCGTATGCAGGACGCTGCCAGCGTATGGCAGGCCATTGCCGGGCGCGAAAACCTGCGCGAGAGCGACGTCACCCGACTGGCGTCATGGTGGCACACTGACGCCGATCTGGGCCGTCCAATGGAAGCCTTTACCGATATGAGTAAAAGCCGTAAAGCGGGGTTTACCGGCTACCGCAGCACGCTGGATTCATTCATCCAGCTGTTCGATAAGCTGAAGCAGGAAAAAATCATCCCGCAGTAACGGGATTCGGCCCTGTCAACGGAAGGCCATCGTCGCTGCGCTAAGGGTTATACTTGTAGTCTGACTGACGTGAAATAAGGACCAGGACGATGGCAACGTGTTTTATCATTGGCGCGGCGGGAAAAGTAGGTACCCACCTGACGAAACAGCTTTGCGCCAGACAGCATGCGGTCTCGGCGCTGCACCGTAAACCGGAGCAGGCCGAAGCCATCACCGTTGTGGGCGCGACACCGATCATGGGCGATCTTCAGAAACTCAGCGTTGAGACGCTGGCGCAGAAAATGACCGGTCATGAGGTGGTGATTTTCAGCGCAGGGGCGGGTGGTGCTGGCATTGAACTCACCAATGCTATTGATGGTCAGGGTCTGGCGCTGGCGGTTGCTGCAGCAGAGAAGGCGGGGGTTAACCGTTTTTTGCTGGTGTCGGTTTTTCCGGATGCGGCGCGGGGCGAAAAAACGTCTGAAGGCTTCGAGAACTACATGCATGTGAAGCGGCTGGCGGATGTTCGCCTGGTGGAAAGTCAGCTTGACTGGGTAATCCTGCGTCCCGGGACGTTAACGGATACGGCGGGCAGTGGCACCGTACGAGCCGGTTACGCCATCCCCTACGGAGCGGTTCCACGTGAAGACGTTGCCGCCACGCTGGTGGCGCTCGTTGAAACACCGCAACTGAATCACAAAATCATTGAACTGACCGCAGGTGATGAAAGCATCAGTCACGCTCTGCAACGTTTGCAGCGCTAAAAAAAACGGCCCCTGTCAGGGGGCCGTTTTCTGTTACTGCCAGCTTATTTTACACAGCGCGAGCAGTGTTCACGTTCGATATGCTGGAAAAAGTCATTTCCTTTGTCATCGACCAGAATGAAGGCCGGGAAATTTTCTACTTCGATTTTCCAGATTGCTTCCATTCCTAACTCAGCGTATTCCACACACTCCAGGCTCTTGATGCTCTGTTGCGCCAGAACTGCCGCGGGTCCGCCAATACTGCCCAGGTAAAACCCGCCGTGTTTATGACAGGCATCAGTAACCTGCTGGCTGCGGTTGCCTTTTGCCAGCATCACTTTGCTGCCGCCATTTGCCTGCAGAAGGTCAACATAGGAATCCATGCGGCCTGCTGTTGTCGGGCCCAGTGAACCCGATGCATAGCCTTCAGGCGTTTTTGCCGGTCCGGCATAGTATACCGGGTGATCCTTGATGTACTGCGGCAGGCCTTCGCCGTTATCAATACGTTCTTTCAATTTCGCATGCGCAATATCGCGGGCCACGATAATGGTGCCGGTCAGGGACAGACGGGTGGACACCGGATACTCAGAAAGCTGTGCAAGAATCTCATTCATTGGGCGATTCAGGTCAATATGCACCACCTCGCCCTCACCCTGTTTGCGCAGCGCTTCAGGAATATAGCGTCCAGGATTGGCTTCCAGCTTCTCAATCCAGATACCGTCGCGGTTGATTTTGGCTTTGATATTGCGGTCAGCGGAGCAGGAGACGCCCATACCGACGGGGCAGGATGCGCCGTGGCGTGGCAGACGGATAACGCGGATATCGTGGGCGAAATATTTTCCGCCAAACTGTGCGCCCAGCCCTAACTGCTGTGCGGCTTCCAGTAATTCCTGTTCCAGCTGAACATCGCGGAATGCCTGGCCATGCTCGTTGCCTTCTGTTGGCAAGCCATCGTAGTAGTGCGTTGACGCCAGCTTCACGGTTTTCAGCGTGCTTTCAGCAGAGGTACCGCCAATGACAAAGGCGATATGGTAAGGCGGACAGGCGGCGGTGCCCAGGGTGCGCATTTTATCGACAAGATAATTCTTCAGCTTACCCGGGCTGAGCAGGGCTTTGGTTTCCTGGTACAGATAGGTTTTGTTGGCTGAACCGCCCCCTTTGGCGATGCAGAGAAATTTGTATTCGTCACCATCCACGCTGTAGAGATCGATCTGGGCGGGCAGGTTAGTCCCGGTGTTGACCTCTTTATACATGTCCAGCGCCGCGTTCTGTGAGTAACGCAGATTGTCTTCGATATAGGTATTGTAAATCCCCTTTGACAGGGCGGCCTCATCACCTCCACCTGTCCACACGCGCTGACCTTTTTTCCCCATAATGATGGCTGTACCGGTGTCCTGGCAGGTTGGCAGCACACCTTTGGCCGCGATTTCTGAATTGCGCAGGAACTGGAGTGCCACATACTTGTCGTTATCGCTGGCTTCAGGATCGTCAAGAATAGAGGCCACCTGCTGCTGGTGGGCCGGGCGCAACATAAAGGAAGCATCATGAAAAGCCTGTTGCGCGAGTAAGGTTAACGCCTGAGGTTCTACTTTCAGCACCTCCTGCCCGTCAAATTCAGCAACGGAAACATAGTCAGGGGTGAGCAGGTAGTATTCGGTATCCTCGTGGGTAAGAGGGAAGGGGTTCTGATAATAAAAAGGTTTGTTCGACATGGTATCTCACTTAATGACGTGCTGGCTCCTTTTGAGACAGGCTGACAGGAGCAACATCACAGGCGAATTCGTTGTTTATTATGCTTGCCAGCCGTAAGCGCAGGCTGGCAAGTAATGGCATGTTATCGTATGACGCGCTGGATTGCACAGGGCGCGGTCAGAACATCCACACCATCCAGGGATAAGCAATCAGCATCATTGCAATCAGGAAGATAGCGCCGAAGATAGTTCCCAGTCGCCAGTAATCCTTAGTGGGTAAGTAGCCGCTGCCGTAATAAATAGGGCTTGGACCTGTACCGTAAGGTGTGATGATGCCCATCACGCCCAGAGAGGTACACAGCATCAGACAGAACACGGGCATATTGATGCCAGGAATCGAGGCGGCAATCGTCAACATGGCAGGCAGTAACGCCGTTGTGTGCGCGGTGGTACTGGCGAACAGGTAATGCAGCAGGAAAAAGGCAATTAACAACACGACCGCCGAGATCTGTGGATCATAGCCTTGCAGTAATATTCCTCCTTCTTTACCCAGCCAGGCGATAAAGCCCACTCTGGCCAGACCGTCAGCCAGGGCTACCAGCGTGGCAAACCAGGCAAAAGTATTCCAGGCCGCTTTGTTGCTGGTGATATCATTCCAGTTAAGCACACCAGTCCACAGCATCAGGATGATGACTAACAGTGCCGCCATGGCCGGTTCGATCCAGGCAGTAGCAAAAATCCACATCAACAGCGCACAGACCACAAACACCAGTAACAGGATTTCATTGCGGGTCAGTTTACCCAGTTTTTCAAGCTCTGCCATCGCCCAGCGTGGCACCTCATCATTCACTTTGACTTCAGGTGGATAGAACCAGTAAGCCAGCAGCGGCATGGTCAGAATCAGCAGCAGACCTAAAGGAATAAAGGCAAGAAACCACATTCCCCAGGAAATATCGAAGCCAATGACGCTTTTGACTAAAGCAAGAGCTAACAGATTCGGCGCCAGTGCAGACAGGAACATGGAGCTGGTAATACAGGCCGCCGTGATGGCAACCCACATTAAGTAGGATCCGATTTTGCGTGCGCTGGGATCGTTGGGTTTAGAGCCATACAGCGGTGGCAGGTTGGCGATAATCGGGTAGATGGTACCGCCACTGCGCGCGGTGTTAGACGGAGTAAAGGGTGCTAACAGCAGGTCAGCAAAAGTGATGGCATAACCTAATGTTAAGCTGCGGCGGCCCAGATATTTCACCAGAATCAGGGCCAGACGACGACCAAACTGCGTTTTATCGTAGCCAGCAGCAAACATGAATGCGCCAAAGATCAGCCACACGGTTGAATTACCAAAGCCGCTGACGGCCCATTTAAAGGACTCCGTTGCCAGTTTAAATGTCGGATTGGCCAGTTCTGTCGGACTAAACAGCAAAAACTGACTGAAGAGGGCGATGACTACGACGCCTGTCAGACCAATTACGGCACCGGGCAGCGGCTCAAAAATCAAGCCTACAATCACCCCAACAAAGATGGCGAAGAAATGCCATGCATAAGGTTCAAGACCGGACGGTACGGGGACGAGTAATAAAAGCACTGCGACGATGACAGGCAGGGCTAGCATCAGTGCTTTATTTTTTTTGCCCGCAGCTGCAGGGGCTGCTTTAGGGGGCTCTTTCATGTTTGAGAGTGTTTTCATAGTGTTTTTCTACGAGTTAAGGATAATACGATTAACGCCCCGGCGAATTCTTCAAGGCATTTTATTTATTCTACATTATAAGAATAACCCGTGGTGTTTTATATTCTTTTAACGTTTCTACTCGTGCGATGCAGAAAATTTAAGAAACCATGTGAATATGATGCGACTTCTGGAAAATAAAATTTTGATCTGGATCAAAAAAGTTAAATTGTATTTTTTATGTTTTAACAAATTAAACAATAATCAATGAGGAACAGGTGAGTAAGATAGCATTGAATACTTTTTGCAACCACATCAGGAAGAAAAAACACAGAACGTTAATTTTAAATTATTGTTTTTAGTGGGTTTATTTTACTGCTGTTTCACTATTGCTTTTTGGTAACTATTGATTAACAATAACCATACATCACGAAATCACTCCAATCAAACAAAAAGTCTAAAGATATTTAAAAGTTAAATAATTAAAATTATATCTTATGAAACTAAATTAACTGATATATTAGAAGCATGACATCGGACCACTTAAATTAAATTAAAAACGTCCAGAAAGAATTCCCGGTTTTTGATATTTTGGAGTTAATCGCAATGAATACACTCACCCCAATTCTTAATCCCCTCACTTTGCCGCGTGGTGCAGTTTTAAAAAATCGTCTGATCATGGCACCAATGACAACCTGTACCGGATTTTATGATGGTACGGTGACCAGCGAGTTGGTTGAATATTACCGTGCACGTGCGGGCAGTATCGGAACAGTGATTGTTGAGTGCTGCTTTATCGATCCAAAAGGTCCGGCTTTTCCGGGTGCGATCGCCATCGACAGCGACAACAAAATACCCGGCTTAAAACGCATCGCTGACGCCATCAAGGAAAAAGGATCCACCGCGATTCTTCAAATCTATCACGGCGGACGCATGGTTGAGCCTGAACTGATTGGCGGTAAAACCCCTGTCGCGCCCAGCGCAATTGCGGCACCCCGTGAAGGGGCAACGACGCCCCGCGCCTTAACGGCAGAAGAAGTGGATACCATGATCACCAAATTTGGTGATGCCGTTAACCGCGCCATCAAAGCGGGTTTCGATGGCGTAGAAATCCATGGCGCTAACACCTATCTTATTCAGCAATTCTACTCACCTAACTCAAATCAGCGTGAAGACAAATGGGGCGGCAGTCGTGATAACCGCGCCCGCTTCCCGCTGGAAGTGCTGGATATCACGCATAAGATGGCCGAGCGCTTTGCGCATAACTCGTTCATCATCGGTTATCGTTTTTCGCCTGAAGAACTCGAAGTGCCCGGCATCCGCTTTGACGACACAATGTACTTACTGGAGAAACTTGCAGCACGGGGCCTGGATTATGTGCACTTCTCTGTCGGGCAGTTGATGCGCCCATCCATCGTGGATACCACCGATCCTACACCGCTTATTGAGAAGTTTATTGCCATGCGGTCAGAAACCCTGGCGAAGGTCCCGGTAATAGGTGTCGGCGGCGTGGTTAACAAAGAGGATGCAGAAAAGGCACTGGAAAAAGGCTATGACCTGGTCGCCGTCGGTAAAGCCTGCATCGCTTATCCAGACTGGACTGACCGCATCATCAATAACGAGCACCTTGAACTCTATATCGACAGCAACAAACGTGAAGCTTTACTCATCCCCGAGCCTCTGTGGCGTTTCTCACTGGTTGACGCCATGATTCGTGACATGAGCGAAACCGGTCGTAAATACAAAGCGGGCGTTTATCAGGAGAAAGTTGAGGCTGAAGCACTGAAGCTGAAAATCAACGTTACGCTGGATACCGATCGTATTACCGATATTTCCCTGGTTCCTCATGACACGCTGGATGTGGACTTCACCACCACGTTTGAAAGTCTGCGTAATCGTATTCTGGTGGCAAACAGCCCACATGTTGACGCGATTACCGGTGCGACGACACAGAGTGAAGCGCTGAAAAAAGCGGTCTCACGCGCAATGACCACATCGAACAAAGCACACGTCATTGAAGAGGGCGGCAATCCCAACGCGCCACAGCAGTATGACGTTGTGGTTGTTGGCAGTGGTGGTGCAGGGCTGGCCGCCGCCATTCAGGCCCACGATGAAGGCGCTAAAGTGGTGGTCATTGAGAAGATGCCGACCATTGGCGGCAACACCATTAAAGCCTCTGTCGGGATGAACGCCGCAGAAACGCGTTTTCAGAAGCTGAAAGGGATTCAGGACAGCAAGGAGCTGTTTTATGAAGAAACCCTCAAAGGCGGTAAATTTAAAAATAATCCCGCGCTGTTGCGTGAGTTTGTTGACTTAGCGCCGGAAGCCATCGACTGGCTGGCAGATCACGGTATTGAGCTTAACGATATCACTATCACAGGCGGTATGAGTATCGACCGTACGCATCGCCCTGCAGACCGCTCCGCTGTCGGCGGCTTCCTGATTAGTGGTCTGGTGAAAAATATCAACAGCCGTAATATCGACGTGCTGCTTGAAACCGCAGTTGAAGAGATCCTGTTTGAAAATGGCGCGGTCAGCGGCGTGAAGGTGGTGGATGAATACAATGACAGCCGTATTCTGAACGCAAAAAGCGTGATTGTGGCGACAGGCGGTTTCAGTGCTAACCGGGAAATGGTGGTGAAATATCGCCCGGAACTGGATGGTTTTGTCACCACCAACCATAAAGGCGCTACCGGTGCAGGCATCGCAATGCTGCAAAAAATTGGGGCGGATACAGTCGATATGGGCGAGATTCAGATTCACCCGACCGTCGAGCAGACGACATCTTACCTGGTCTCAGAATCAATTCGCGGTGGCGGGGCGATCCTGGTCAGCCAGGCAGGCCAGCGCTTCTACAACGAAATGGAAACTCGCGATAAAGTTTCGGCACAGATTATTGCGCTGCCAGAAAAAAGTGCCTGGATTATCTTTGACGAGCAGGTCCGTATGAACAACAAGGCCGCTGATGAATATATTGCGAAAGGCTTTGTGATCAGCGCCCCGAGCGTAGCGGAGCTGGCGGTTAAGCTGAATATGGAACACCGTACGCTGGAAGAGACACTGCAACGCTACAACGGTTTTGTGATTAAACAGAAAGACGAGGATTTTGGCCGTCAAACCGCGCTGCGTCATCCGTTAAGCGAAGGGCCTTTCTATGCCATTCGCATCGCGCCCGGCGTCCATCACACAATGGGCGGCGTGACTATCAACACGGCGACTGCAGTACTGGACACCAATAAGCAGGTTATTAACGGTGCCTGGGCTTGTGGTGAGGTCGTCGGTGGTATCCACGGCGCAAACCGTATCGGTGGAAACGCGGTTGCCGATATCATCATCTTTGGTATTCTTGCTGGCGCAAACGCAGCGGCTTTTGCCAAACGCTAAGCCGTGATATCCGGCATCCGTATAACATCGGATGCCGGTTCTTCTTTCTCCCCGAGTCCTGTCGCTTATGCAAACTGATTCGCACGTGTACGCCTATTCCGCCGTCCTGATGGGCTCGCCCATTCTGCTTAAGCTGTATGAGCATAATGAGGCGCTGGCAGGTCAGGTTTTTCGCTTGATCAAACAGTATGAGAATGTGCTTACCGTCAATCGCGAGCACTCCGAAGTGATGGCGATTAATCATGCGGCCGGTCAGCATCCCGTCAGCGTCAGCCAGCCCGTGTTTAGGTTAATTGAGCGTGCACTTGCGGTCAGCCTGCTGCCTGAAAGTAGTTTTAATCTGGCCATCGGACCGCTGGTCAAATGCTGGAAGATCGGCTTTCAGGGGAAAAGCGTGCCGGCGCGGGCAGAGATACAGGCAAAACTCGCCTTAACCCATCCTGAGTATATTGAACTTGATGCGACGAACCGTTCGGTCTTTCTGAAGCAAGCGGGCATGGAGATTGATCTGGGTGCGATTGCCAAGGGCTATATTGCCGATCGGGTGCAGGCATTTTTACATGAGCAGGGTGTGGACAGCGCGCTCATCAATCTTGGCGGCAATGTGCAAACGCTCGGCGCGCCGCCTGATGCACCGCAGGAAGGCTGGGCAATTGGTTTAAAAAAACCCTTTGCCGCTTCGGACGCGCTGCTTGGGGTGATTAACGTAACGAATAAATCCGTAGTGACTTCCGGGATTTACGAACGTTACTTTGAACAGGAAGGGGTCTGCTACCACCATATCCTGGACAGGCATACCGGCTATCCGCTGGATAACGCGCTACTCAGCGTAACCATTGTGTCAGATCACTCAATTGATGGGGATATTTTTACCACGCTGATCTATGGCATGGGCATTGAAAAGGGGAGCGACTATCTGAAAGCCTATCCCGGCATAGAGGCTATCTTCGTGACGCGCGACAAACGCATCATCTGCTCGTCACAACGTCACTTTGATTTTACATTGCTGGATCACAGCTTCCGCTACATCACTGGCAGTACTGACGTAAAAGTGCGTGATACTCAGGCTGGAGACGGTAACGATAAACCGGACGACCTGTCACACCGTAATGAATGCTCGTAAATAAAATATTGCTTTGTGCCAGCCAAATCAGGTATTTGCGGCAAGATACACGAGAAATATTGACCTCCGTTGCCAGCTCATCGGTGGAAAATTCCGTTCCGGGATGCGCATCAATCCACAGGCAAAGCGTACGCAGTGTTTGCGGTGTCAGTCCTTTAGGCAGACGTTTTGTCTCGTTGGCGTTCGCCGGGTTGCCGTGCAGCAACTGGTCGACATCAGATTGTTGATAAAACTGATGATTATCCATGAGCCGTTTTTTTTGTCGCCAGCCGGTCAATGCTTCTTCAAAGCGCGAAAACTGAAACGGTTTAATCAGGTAATCCACAACACCATAATTCAGCGAGGTTTTGATGGTTGCCGCATCCGCTGCTGACGAGATGATAATCACGTCAATCGGACGACCGGCGCTGCGCAGCTCCGGCAGCAAATCCAGTCCGTTTTCCTGCTGCATATAGATATCCAGCAAAATAAGATCAACGGCCGGATCGGTCTGCAACAGGCGTTCTTTGGCTTGCAGTAACGTGGACGCAGTGCCACAACAGGTAAAACCGTCTATCTGACCGATGTAGCATCGGTTCAGCTCGGCCACCATGGCATCATCGTCTACAACTAACACATTGATCATTCGTTAATATTTCCTCTTTCCCACGGAAGCTGTACTAAAAACTGCGTGTACACGCCTGGCTCGGATTCGACGCTGACGTTACCGCCCAGACTTTCCGTTTGTTGCTTGAGTAAAAACAGTCCAACGCCACGATCTTCACCTTTGGTGGAAACGCCACGTTCGAAAATGGTTGCCAGCTGATCGGCAGGAATGCCGGGACCATCGTCGCTGACCTCACATGACAACCAGCCGTTTTGGTAGTGCAGCATGACGTGAATTTCACCGTCCATATCCGGGTCAAGCGCCTCAAGGGCGTTTTCAATCAGGTTACCCAGCACCGTTATTAATGCGGCAATTTGCTGTTCACTGCCGCTGTCTGGCAGGTAGCTGGCTTCGCTCAGAATTAGCTGATGGCCTTCATCCGTCACACGATTAATTTTGCTTAACAGGAAACCCGCAATGACCGGTGATTTAATCTTCTGCAACAGCGAACCGATTTCGGTCTGGTAGTTATTGGCCGTTTTAAGGATGTACTCTTCCATCTGCGCATAGTTTTTCATGTGCAGCAGCCCAAGAATCACGTGCAGTTTGTTCATGAATTCATGGGAACGTTCACGCAGCGCATCCACATAGTTTACCATGCCGTCGAGACGCTGCATTAGCTGACTGATCTCTGTCTTGTCCCTGAAGGTGCTCACCGCGCCAATGATACTGCTGCGACTACGCACGGGTACGGTGTTGCTGATCAGTATTTTGCCGCGCACGTTAAGTTCTTCATCATATGCGGCTTTGCCTTCATGCAACGCATCACGCAGATGGGTCAGCATTTGCGCATTTTCCGGTACGCGATCGCCACTCAGAAAGGCTTCACGCGTCGTCTCTTTCAATAATTGTGACGCTGCCTGATTGATCAGGCTGACGCGGGACTGATCGTCGACGGCAATGACGCCTTCCTTAATCGAATCCAGGATAGCCTGACGCTCTTCAAACAAACTGGAGATTTCGTACGGCTCTAACCCCAGCAAAATATGCTTCAGGCGTTTTACTAAAATGAAAATGCCCAGCATGCCGACCAACGCGCCTAATAATACCGTCCAGAAGATATTCCAGCGGCTTTTTGTGACTTGTGCGGCAACGTCATTCACTGAGATGCCAATAGCCACAACGCCGATTTGCTGGTGTCTGGCATTAAACACAGGTGTAAACACTCGGAGTGCTTCGACCAGAACGCCATGATTAACCGCAACGTTCTCATGACCCTGTAAAGCAGGGTTAATATCCTCACCGACAAAATGTTGGTTAACCGCATCAGGATTCGGATGCGAAAACCGAATACCGCGCATATCTGTTACCACGACAAACAGCAAATCATTACGTTTACGCGTTGCCTGGGCGATAGGCTGAATGATCTTGCTGCCATCAGGCTGGGTCAGCGCCTGCTGGATTTCCGGGCTGTCAGCCAGCGTTCGCGCCACGGCCAGGGCCTTATCTTTCACATGCGCACGTGTGAAGTTATCAATCTGCACATAGTAAAGCAGATGTACGCTTAACAAGACGGTCATCAACACAGCAGCCATCATCAGAGACGAGAGCGTGCTGAGTTTCATGGGGCGTTTTTTAGACGAACGGTGGGGCCGGGAGTCATTCATAGTGAGTATCAGCAATAGTAAGGTTCGCGATGCAACATACGCGAAGTCGTACCACCAGTACAGTTTCATGGCCAGCGATCATCAGTTTAAAAAAACTCACCACACAGGCAGGACTGATTCAGGTCAATGCTGCTCCCCAAAAGTAAAGCTATCGTGCGTCATTGCGCGTGTTTTCCGTGCTTATCCCCCAGAGGCATCTTATTGCCACAATGAAATGTCAGCTTGTTATTCTGGAGTCAGGGTTGATGAAGAAGAAGAACGGCACGCCAATGCCTCACGATGCAACGTTTCGACAATTTCTCTCGCAGCCCGAGATTGCACGTGACTTTATGGAATTGCATCTTCCCGCCGAATTACGCGCTATTTGTGATCTGAATACATTGAAACTGGAATCCGGCTCTTTTGTGGAAGACGACCTTCGCCAGTATTTCAGTGATGTTCTCTACAGTCTGAAAACGACACGAGACGAGGAGGGCTATATCCATGTACTGATCGAACATCAGTCCTCCCCGGATAAACTGATGGCTTTCAGATTACTGCGGTACGCGGTGGCGGCCATGCAACGTCACCTTGAAGCCGGCCACAAAAGTCTGCCGCTGGTGATTCCTGTCCTCTTCTATACCGGGAAACGTAGCCCCTATCCCTACTCGACCCGTTGGCTCGATGCATTCAGCGATCCCGTACTGGCAGCCCGACTCTATGCCGAACCCTTCCCGCTGGTGGATGTCACCGTGATTCCTGATGAAGAAATTGCGGGTCATCGCAGTATGGCCGCGCTGACACTGCTCCAGAAGCATATCCATCAGCGTGATTTTGCGGAGCTGATGGATACGCTTGTCCCGGTATTGCTGGCAGGCTATCTTTCTTCATCACAAGTCATATCATTGATACACTACATTGTGCAGACAGGGGAAACTTCGGATGCCGAAGCCCTGGTCAGAGAACTGGCACAACGTGTGCCGCAACATGGAGACGAACTAATGACCATCGCGCAGCAGCTCGAACAAAAAGGCATCGAAAAGGGCATTCAGCTGGGACATGAAGCGGGGCGTTCTGAAGGGGAACGTGAAGCCACGCTGAAAATTGCCCGTACTATGTTGCAAAACGGCCTGGATAACGAGACGGTAATGAAAATGACGGGTCTTAATGCGGATGATCTGGCGCAGATCCGTCACTGAGGATCCCCTTGACCGGTCAGTGATAAAGAGCCGCTTTTATCACCGTTGAGAGACTCACTATCCGTAATATCTTATCTGGAACGGCGCGCTTTCCTCTTTGTGTTTTAGCCTTCCTGCGAGTAAAAGCTGTCGCATCATTTCTCATCACCGCGCGCTGAAAATATTTGCCTTAGGGCATTGTATATTGCAAAACGCCCCTTTATTGTGTGGTTAAAATATATCGATAATGAAGTTAACCTTTTGTAACTAAATTAATCGAAATAAAGAAGCTTTTAATTTTTTAACTATTTTCACATTAACTACGCAATAACAATATTTTAAACTTTCGGGACTTTTTTTAACTACTTCTCCACGTTAATTGTAGATTCCGAATGATTAAATCAACTAAATTCGTACCTGCACTTTCGCTTGCAGCGTTACTCGTTTCTTCAGTCACCCATGCTGAAAATTCACCAGAAAAAACAGACGTTCTGCTGATCGGCGGCGGTATCATGAGTGCTTCTCTGGGCACCCTGCTGGAAGAGCTACAACCGGGCTGGAAACAGATCATGGTTGAGAAGCTTGATGGTGTGGCACTTGAATCCTCGAATGGCTGGAATAATGCCGGTACCGGCCACTCCGCCAATATGGAACTGAACTACACGCCTGAGCGTGCTGATGGTTCTATTGACGTGACCAAAGCGCTGGAAATTAACGAAGCCTTCATGATCTCCCGCCAGTTCTGGAGTTCTCAGGTGAAAGACGGCGTGTTAAATAACCCGCGTTCATTTATCAACTCTACGCCGCATATGAGTTTTGTATGGGGCGATAATGTGGATTATCTGACTAAGCGCTACGCGGCGTTGCAGAAAACCGTCCTGTTCCAGGGTATGCAGTTCTCCACCGATCACAAACAGATTGCGCAGTGGGCACCTCTGGTGATGGAAGGTCGCGACCCTCAACAAAAAGTGGCGGCAACCTGGACGCCTGTCGGGACCGACGTTAACTACGGTGAAATTACCCGTCAGTTGATTGGTAGCCTGAAGAAACATGATAATTTCCGTCTGGAAACGTCTTCTGAAGTCACTGACTTCAAACGTAACAGCGATAACTCCTGGCACGTGACCATCAAAGATGCCAAAAATGGCGGCGAACGCACGGTAGACGCAAAATATGTGTTCATCGGCGCGGGCGGCGGTGCGCTGAAGTTACTGCAAAAAACCGGCATTCCCGAAGCGGATAATTATGCAGGTTTCCCGGTTGGCGGCTCATTCCTGGTCACCAAAAACCCGCAGATTGCTGAGCGTCATTTAGCCAAAGTTTACGGTCAGGCTTCTGTGGGTGCGCCACCGATGTCCGTTCCACATCTTGATACACGCTACTTCGATGGCAAACGTGTCGTGTTGTTTGGACCTTTCGCCACGTTCTCAACCAAGTTCCTGAAAAACGGTTCGCTGTTTGACTTGCTGAGCTCGACGACGACTCACAACTTTATGCCAATGACCCATGTGGGCCTGGATAACTTCGATCTGGTGAAATACCTGATTGGTCAGGTCATGTTGAGCGATGATGACCGCTTTGCTGCGCTGAGAGAATACTATCCTGATGCGAAGAAAGAAGACTGGACGCTGATCCAGGCCGGTCAACGTGTACAGATCATCAAGAAAGATGCAGAGAAAGGTGGCGTGCTGAAACTCGGTACAGAAATCGTGACCGATCAGCAGAAAACCGTTGCTGCACTGCTGGGCGCATCGCCAGGCGCATCAACCGCTGCACCTATTGCGATTAACGTTATGCAGAAACTGTTCCCGGAGCAATTCAAGTCTGCGGAATGGCAGGAAAAAATCCGTAAAATTGTTCCTGCTTACGGTCAGAAACTGAACGACAATCCTGCACTGACACAGCAGGTGTGGGATGAAACGGCTGCAACGCTGCAGCTGACGAAGCCACCGGTTATTAACATGGGCACTAAGCCTGCTGAAGCTCCCGCGGCGAAAAGTGATAAAACACCTGAACCAGCGAAGCACGATATGGCGCTGTAAAGCCATAATATGAAAAAGCCCGCGTCATCACTGACGCGGGCTTTTTTACGTCTGAAGCGTGCGCGCAATCTTCATCAGGTTTTATCACGGCGCCAACTGGACCACGGATCTTCATCGGATGACGGTGTGGAATCCGGTTGCGCGTCATCCCGTGAAGCCAGGTACAGGGCTTCCACTTCAGCGCGCGCCCAGGGCGTCCGGCGAAGAAACTTCAGACTGGACTTCACACTGGGATCGTTTTTAAAACAGTTGATATTGATACGCTTGCTCAGTTCAGCCCAGCCATATCGTGCCACCAGGCTGTTGACCTGCATTTCAAGTGTAATACCGTGCAGGGGATCGTTAGAGACGTGAGCGGTCATAGTCTTTCCGGTAAATGCTGTAAAAGTCTTATCCTGCAGCACGATGCTGCGTGGCGCAAGTCAGTTCAGTCAGGGGCGCTGTGGGGCGACATTGTCCACCGGCACGATAAGCCTTGCGGACAGTCTTCACAAATAAATAAGGCCGGTAAAAATTACCGGCCTGAGTCAGGCAGAATAAGAAAGGCTTACAGCAATGACTGTGCTGTTTTCTCCAGGAGTGCCAGCAGGACAGTAATGTCCTCCAGGGTCACCGTTGGGTTCAACAACGTCATTTTCAGGCAGGTCATACCGTTATGCTCGGTCACGCCGACATTGGCCCGGCCGGATTCCAGCAATGCATCGCCGATGCGCTGGTTGAACAGCGCAATGTCAGCATCGCTCCAGCCCGCGGACTGATGTGGGCGATAACGGAACAGGACGCTCGCCAGCTGAGGTTTCATTACCAGCTCCAGCGCATCCTGCTGTTCAATAAACTGCGCAACCTGCTGTGCCAGCGTGACGCCGTGATCGATAATTTCGGCATACTGTTTCTGGCCCAGCGCTTCCAGTCCCATCCACAGCTTCAGCGCATCGAAACGGCGCGTGGTTTGCAGAGATTTTGATACCAGGTTTGGTACGCCCTGTGCCTCATCAAATTCAGAGTTCAGGTAAGCGGCCTGATAGCGCATCAGCTCATAGTGACGGGCTTCTTTTAACAGGAAAGCGCCACAGCTGATTGTCTGGAAGAATTGTTTATGGAAATCCAGCGTAACGGAATCCACCAGATCCAGACCATCCAGGTAATGACGATATTTCTCGGACAGCAGCAGCGCGCCGCCCCAGGCCGCATCAACGTGAACCCAGATGTGCTGCTCAGCCGCCAGCCTGACGATCTCACGTAACGGATCGATAGCACCCGCATCCGTTGTGCCCGCCGTCGCGACAATCGCCAGCACCTGCTCGTTGTTGGCTTTGGCCTGTGCCAGTTTCTGAGCCAGGTCCGTCATATCCATGCGCGCAAACTCGTCGCATTTCACCAACGTGACCGACTGGTAGCCTAAGCCGAGCAGGGCCATATTTTTCTGCACTGAGAAGTGCGCGTTTTCCGAACAGAAAACTTTGATTTTTTTCAGATCGCCAGTCAGGCCGTCCTGCTGCACGGAATGACCCTGACGGGCAAAGAAGGCATCGCGTGCCAGCATCAGCCCCATCAGATTGCTCTGCGTGCCGCCACTGGTAAAGACGCCTGCATCACCCGCCTGATAACCAACCTGCTCGCGCAACCACTCGATCAGCTTCATTTCGATAAGCGTGGCAGAAGGTGCCTGATCCCACGAGTCCATACTCTGGTTCGTGGCGTTGATCAGTACTTCAGCGGCCTGGCTGATAACCAGACTTGGGCAATGTAAATGCGCAACACACTGTGGATGATGAACAGACAGGCTGTCTTTCAGGAAATACTCAATCGCGCGCTCAATGGCGGCCTGGTTACCCAGGCCTTCTGGATTAAAGTCCAGCTTGATGCGTTCGCGGAGTTCTGCAACCGTTTTGCCCTGATACATTTCAGGCTGTTCCAGCCACTTAACAACGGCCGCGCTGCTTTGAGCGATAGCCTGCTGATAAGCCTCTGTGCTTTGCACCGAGGACGCCAGAATAGGATTTGACCGTGACATCGAACTTACTCCACTTAAACTGCTTCGACGCCTGCGGCAAGCAGGGCGTTTTCAAACTTATCCAGGAAAACCTGAAGCTCATCATGGTTGATCAGCAGAGAAGGCAGCAGACGTAATACGCTGCCGTGGCGGCCGCCACGCTCCAGAATCAGACCATTTTCGAAGCATTTTTTCTGCACCAGCGCAGACAGATCGCCATCAGCCGGGTAGCAGCCCATGTGATCCTGTGCTTCGTTTGGTTTGACCATTTCGATACCGATCATCAAACCCAGACCACGGACGTTGCCAATCGCCGGATAACGTTTTTGCAGCTCGGCCAGTTTGCCTTTCAGCCACTCACCTTTTTCTGCCACGCTGTCAGCGATGTTGTTTTCTTTCAGCAATTTCAACGTTGTCAGACCGGTTGCCATGGCCAGTTGGTTGCCACGGAATGTACCGGTATGGTGGCCAGGCGACCAGGCATCAAATTGCTTTTTAATACCCAGTACGGCTAATGGCAAACCGCCACCGACGGCTTTTGACATAACGATAATGTCGGGTTCAATGCCGGCGTGTTCAAAGGCAAAGAATTTACCGGTACGGGCAAATCCGGCCTGAACCTCATCCAGGATCAGCAGAATGCCGTGCTCCTTGGTGACTTTACGGATACGTTGCAGCCACTCTGCTGGCGCAGGATTGACGCCGCCTTCACCCTGAACGGCTTCCAGGATGACCGCAGCCGGTTTACGTACGCCACTTTCAACGTCGTTGATCAGATTTTCGAAGTAGTAGGTCAGCGCTTTAACACCGGCTTCGCCGCCAATGCCCAGCGGGCAACGGTAAAGGTGCGGATAAGGCATGAACTGCACTTCCGGCATCATGCCGTCCACGGCTTCTTTCGGTGACAGATTACCTGTCACTGAAAGCGCACCGTGGGTCATGCCATGATAACCGCCGGAGAAGCTGATCACGCCTGAACGGCCCGTGTGTTTTTTCGCCAGTTTCAGCGCGGCTTCAACTGCGTCCGCACCAGAAGGACCAGTGAACTGCAGGCAGTACTCTTTGCCCTGACCCGGTAACAGAGAGAGCAAATATTCTGAGAACGCGTCTTTTAATGGCGTGGTCAGATCGAGAGTATGTAACGGCAAGCCGCTGGTAATGACATTTTGGATGCTTTGCAGTACGTCAGGATGATTATGACCCAACGCAAGCGTTCCGGCACCGGCAAGACAGTCAAGATACTGTTTGTTCTCAACGTCTGTGATCCAGACGCCATTAGCTTTTGCGATCGCTAACGGCAATTTACGCGGATAACTTCGAACATTTGATTCAAACTCGGCCTGGCGGGCCAGATAAGACTCATTGTTACCGTTTAATGTATTCGCATTCAAACTATCAATACGGACTTTATCCGTCATCATATCTCTCCTACAACCGGGCGTGGCATCACGCTGCAGTTGGATAAGTGAATAAAATTTAGAACTCATGTTAAAAACGCGGCCAATATATTGTTTTTTAACACAGGACTCAATGATTAATTTTATGTCTTTTTATTAATTCATTTGTTATATAAAACAGTTGCTTACCGTTAATTTCGTCACTAAGTAAGCAACTTTTCTTAAAACAGATAATCAATAAAGTGCCAAAAAACACGCGCTTATCGGATCACGCATGCGTTTTACTAAGTAAAAATAAAGTGTGTTAGCAACCGTTTCGGTGCGGATAAGCGATAAAATTTGAGATTAATCAACCATCAAAATGTAAAACGTGCGCCATAGAGATGAAACAATATAAGGATAAGAGTAAATATAATTATAACTTCTGTTTAACATTCCTTTAATGTCGGTGGGCGTCAACCCCACGCTGTTGTTGCGGATACGGTTAACGCAGCAGTTTTACAAAGTGATGAATATCAGACATCACCTGCTCGACTCTCTCAGGCGAAGACTTAATACTGAGCAGATCGGCATAGCCATTCAGCATGGCGTTGAGCTGGCGTGCGCTGCGCGCAACATCCTCAATCCGAAAGTATCCCTGTGCGACGCCAGCCTCAAGAATGCGACAGAGCAGGGCATCCCAGCCGGCCGTAATTTTATCGGCCAGTCCGGCATAATCATCGTGATGGCCAGCCATCTGCCACACTGAAGCATAAAGTTGCCAGCCGGAATCCGCCGCATCAGGAATATGTCCTTCGATTAAACAGTATAGTTGCTGCTCAGGATCCAGCGCGGCCAGTTCACGGGCGAAGTCGTCGAGTTCGCCCTGCATAAAGCGCTCCAGCGCCGTTAAGGTCAGCGTGTGCCAGTCAGGAAAATAGTGATAGATATGACTGCGTGAAATGCCCAGCGTCGCGGTGAGCTCGCGTGTGGTGGCCTTTTCGAGCCCCTTTTCAAGAAAAAGCGCGACGGCGCCCGCCAGAATTTTTTCTTTCAGTGTTTCCCCGGCGGTTTGTGTTGATGCTTGCATCCTGACTCCTGAATTAACTTTGAGCAATCACGCAATTATGATGCGCTGGTACTTGAGCGACCGCTCAGTTTTAACAGTTTACGAAAAGAAAATCATGTGTTCTTCCAGAGCGACACTACCGAATACCGCGCCACATACCGCCATCGCAACCCTGAAAACGCTGGGGCGACCTCACAGTAAAAAGTTGACTCTCACCCTGTTGCGGGTCATGGCGGAAAATGTCTCCTGTTTGCTTTACCCGCTGTTAGCCGGGTTCGCGATTAGTGCCATTATCACCGGACATGCGCTCCAGGCCATGCTTCATGCGGTAATGGCCTTTACAATGTGGGAAACGGTGCGGCAAGGCGTAGCGTGGAAACCCGAATTTTTGCACGGATCTATGTAGAGTTGGCGGTGCCGGTGGTCGTGGCGCAACGCGAAGCGTAATGCCTCAGCGATTGCTATCCGTGTGACGCTGTCACGTGAGTTTGTCGACTTTTTTGAGCTGCATTTGCCTGTCTTGATAACATCCGTCGTCCCATCAGCGGTGCCGCCATCGTGTTGCTGGCAATTGCGTTCTGGACGGGCGTCGGTTGCCCGATCATTTTGCTGAGCCTGGCATGTTTCCTGCCGGGATTCTCACACAAAAATAAAGCCTTGTCTGGCCGGCTAAATAACCGACTGGAAAAAGAGATCAGCTTGCCGCCGGCACAACACGCAGGACAGCCTGACGTAACAGGTTCACACACCTCACCCGTCTCAACAGTCAGTACCGCTTCGTATCAAATTTGTTTACTATCCATTTAATATATTCATAACCCAAATAACCATCTGGTTTAACGACTGCCAACAGGATAACGCTGTCCAGGCGCTGGTGAAGGATCACACAGCATCATGCTGGGTTTACCGCTGACAGGAAAAAGATTTCTTGCATGCCTAACGTAAAGGACAGTGGCTGGCTTGTCGATAGAGTTAATCAGAGCAGGTCGTCGCAGTCATCACTTCGTCAAGTTTAGCGATGACGTAAGGCAAAGCATCCAGGACGCGATGCATTCTGGCAACACACTATTCGTATGCCAAAGAAGGATTTGCTGCCAGAGAAAGGCAGCTTTTTGACTGGATAATATGATGAATCACTATTCACGCCGACGCGTGCTGAAGATGGTTGGGCTTGTCGCTGTGGCCAGTGCGACCGGCCATCTGTTCCCTTTGGCGCCTCTCAACGCCGCGCAACCGAACATGCAGGCAGATGCCCTTGATGTGTTTATGCTGGTTTCACAGCAACTGACACAACAGAACGAGCTCAATGACACGGTAGGCAGTGCGCTGTTTGATGCGTTCAGTCAGACGCAGAAAAACTTCAGCGCGGCACTTTTTCATCTCAGCAACCTGTTAACGCATCAGCCCGACCTGTTACAACAGGCACGCCTGCAGTTTGCTGAAACTGAGGCGGCAAGCGCCAGGCTGGCCGGGGCGATTCTGAGCAGCTGGTATACCGGCATTGTCGGCAAAGGCAAAAATGCGCGCTATATCACCTATATCAACACGCTTGCGAATCGGGTCGTTAACGACAAACTGGTTCCACCGAGCTTCTCCTATGGCGTTTGTGGCAGTTGGGCGAGCCAACCGTGACCCTTTTCAAGAGTAATGTTATCCATGAAGAAGAATAATTCGGCTGATGTGGTCGTTATCGGCGCAGGCGTGAATGGCGCGTTGCTGGCGACGCGTCTGGCGAAAGCCGGGAAGTCCGTTATCCTGCTTGAATCCGGACCTAAGATCAGCCGTGGAGAACTGGTGGAGCGCTTCCGCAGTTCTGCCTTTAAGTCTGACTTTATGTCACCGTACCCCTTTTCACCGATGGCACCCCAACCGCGCTATACCCCAGAACCCAATGATTACCTGCAGCAACTGGGGCCTCAGGCATTTAATGCGCAATATATTCGTATTTTTGGCGGCACCAGCTGGCACTGGGCGGCTCAGTTGTGGCGCTTTGTCCCGAATGATTTTCAGCAACATTCGCTGTATGGCGTGGGAAAAGACTGGCCGATTAGCTATCAGGATCTGGAACCTTATTACTATGAAGCCGAAGTCATCGCTGGCGTCGGCGGATCGCCGGACAACGGCTCGCCTCGCAGTAAGCCGTTTCCGATGGAACGGGTGCCGGCCTCCTGGTTGCAGCAACGTGTCACGGCCCGACTCGCGCCAGACTTCACCGTACTGGATGACAGTACCGGCCGCAACAGCCGAAGTTACGATGGCCGACCGGCCTGCTGTGGAAACAATAACTGCATGCCCGTGTGCCCCATTGACGCGCAGTATCACGGTGGCCTGGCCGCTCAGCAGGCGGAAGACAGCGGCGTACAGGTAATCACTGAAGCTGTCGTTTATCAACTTGAGCACGATGCGCAGGGGCGGATTGTGGCCGCAAACTATTATGACTGGAATAAAACCCGCCATCGCGTGACGGCGCAGACATTTGTTCTGGCGGCCAATGCGATTGAAACGCCTAAGCTGCTGCTGATGTCCACCAGCGAGAGATTCCCACAGGGCATCGGCAATGCCCGGGACACTGTGGGCCGTAACCTCTGCGATCACCCCGCGATTGGCGTCACGTTTGATGTGGATGAAGAAATCTGGCCCGGACGCGGCCCCGTCAGCCCGTGCTCAATCGGGCAGTTCAGGGACGGTGAGTTCCGTCGTGAACACGCGCCATTCCGTCTGGATATTTCCAATGCCTCGCAGGTCGCCGCGGTGACGAAAGAAGTGCTGGAGGAAGGCTATTTTGGCAAAAAACTTCAGGAACAGATTCGCTTCCGTGCGGCACGTCGTCTCAGCATAAAGAATGCCCTGGAACAGCTCCCGGATCCCACCAACCGCGTCACGTTAAGCAGTAACAAAGATGCTCTTGGGCTGCCTACCCCGGCACTGTACTGGAATGTGGACGAGTATGTGCAAAAGGGCACGGCGAAAACCCGTGAATGTTATGACGCGATTGCCGCAAAGCTGGGCGCGACCAATATTCGCCACAGTAAAAGCGGCAAATTTTCTAATCGCCAACATATTACTGGCACGTTGTCGATGGGCCTGGATCCCGCTACCAGCGTCACGGATGCCTGGGGACGGGCGCACGATCATGAAAACCTGTTTATGGTGGGCACTGGCGTGATGCCCACGGTCGGAACCTGTAATGTCACACTGACCGCGATGGCGCTTGCGTTGCGCACGGCTGATAAAATTTTGCAGGAGACGCAGCATGGATAAGTTACTGAGGCGCCTGGTGGTGCCGATTGCCCTTATGCTCAGCCTCATGCAGACCACTGCGCATGCCGAAAGCCAGGGCGATCTTATTAAGCGGGGAGAATACCTTGCCGTAGCCGGGGACTGCGCGGCCTGCCATACAGAAGAGGGCAAAGCACCGTTTACCGGTGGCCATGCGATTGGCAGCCCGTTAGGGATCATCTTCAGTACCAACATTACGCCTTCAAAAACGGCAGGCATTGGTCACTACAGTGAGAAGCAGTTTGCCGATGCCTTACGCAAGGGCATTCGCGCGGATGGCAGCCATCTTTATCCGGCCATGCCGTATACCGCCTATGCCCGGATTAACGACAGCGATATCTCCGCGCTTTATGCCTATTTTATGTACGGTGTAAAAGCAGATGATACACAGCCAGAAAAAACGGCGTTGCCGTTTCCGTTTAATCTCCGCTTCAGCATGGCGGCGTGGAATCTTCTGTTCCTTGACGGCAAGCCTTTTACTCCCGATCCCAGCCAGTCTGCTGAATGGAATCGCGGCGCGTATCTGGTGGAAGGGTTAACCCACTGCAGCACCTGCCATACGCCACGTAATTTCCTGATGGCGGAGGAGTCGGATAAATCGTTACAGGGCGCTTCTCTCGGGACCTGGTATGCGCCAGCGATTACGTCTGCTGCGTTACAAAGTGACGATCAGTGGTCACGCGAGTCGCTGGCAGCCTATCTCGCCAGCGGTCACGCCGATAATGGTGCAACGGCGGCCGGTCCGATGCTGGAAGCCATCGACAAAAGTTTTTCGCGGATGACGCCGGACGATCGGGCCGCTATCGCGACCTACCTGTTGCCTGCTGTCGATCACGAAGACGACAGCACGGATGCCGATGCCGACAGCGAGGAGCCCACTGTCGGTCTGACGCCCGTCACCGGGGACGATACACCTGATATGTTATCGGATATGACGGACGGCGAGCAGATTTACCGTAATAACTGCGCATCCTGCCATAACCTGGAAGGACAGGGACTTAACGGCCTGCCTGCCTTAACCAAACATCCGGTACTGGAGAAATCCAATGCGGATAACGTGGCGATGGTCATACTGGACGGTGTCTGGCCTGCAAAAGGGCAGGGCATGCTCAGTTTTGCCAAGACCTTAAATGACACACAAATTGCCGATGTCACGAACTACGTGATGCAGGACATCGGCAACAGTGCAGTGCGCATCACTCCGGAGCGCGTGAAAGCATTGCGTCAGGGCGGTGAGCCTTCACTGCTGCTGCCGTTGGTCCGGGGGGCGATGGTCGCAGGCGTGCTGGTGGTCATTGGGGGGCTGTTTTGGTGGTGGCGTCGTCGACGTTAAGGCATCTTCCCCTCTGTCTCTGAGGGCAGAGGGGAAACCTGATAATCAGCTCACTCGCCCTGCCGCATTATGCTTCCACCGCCGGAGAAGATTCTCTTTCCTCTCGCTGACATGCACAGCATGCGCGTGAAAGCGTAACCGTCATCTACACTAAACACAGTTGGCAGAAATGGCCTGTGTGGTTGTCATTGTTAACATGTTATTTCTGATATGTTGCGGTATCCCATAGCGAAAAAACGGTAAACCGGCATGGAATTACGTCGTAAAAAAGATGCTGCAATGATGCGCCTTTCCCCGCTGCTCAGAAGCATAACACTGGCCTGTAGTTTACTGACGCTGGGCGTGATTGTGGTTAATGCCTGGACGCTGCACATGGACTGGCAGAGAACCGTCCGGTCAACCGAGGAGCGTGCGATTGATCTCTCTGTCGCACAGGCCCGTCAGGCAGAAGATACCTTTTTGCAAATCGAACTTTCTCTGCGCGAGGTACAGCGCGTTATTCAGTCCCAGCCCGGAACGGATATTGACGTGGCGGAAGTCAATAACATCATGCGCACCTTACAAAGTCGTCTTCCTCAACTGGAGGACATGTTTTACTTTGACTCACAAGGGCGATGGACAGCCAGTTCGCTTACTGAGATGCCCAAAGGAAATAACAATGCTGACCGGGAGTATTTTATTTTCCATAAACATAATCTTCGTAGCAGCGTGCATGTCGGTCCGGCGCTCCGCAGCCGCAGCTCGGGACGCTATGTCATCCCGGTATCCTTACGGATTAATGACGACTATGGCGGCTTCAAAGGTGTGCTGCTCGCCACGATTAGCATTGATTATTTCCGCCATTATTACGATTACTTTGTTATCGGCCCGCAGGATTTACTGGTGCTTATGCTGGCAGACAGTACGGTGCTGTATGCGCGCCCGTTGCCAGACAGCTATATCGGCAAAAACCTCTCCTCCAGTCCACTTTTCCATCAGTTATTAGCCAACGCCGAGCGCGGAAGCGGCCAGTGGAAAGCCGAACTGGATGGCGAAAAGCGAATATTTGGTTTTGTCAGCTCCAGCCGTTATCCGGTAGTTGTGACCGCGGGATTTGATACCAAACGGCTTTTTTTAGAGTGGATGCAAAGCCGCGTGCAGGGGGTTTTACTGAGCCTTGTATTGCTGGTGGGCATTATTCTGCTCTGGATATTTATCCGGAATGAAGCCAGGCGCAGCCTGCGTTATCAACTTGAACTGACGCATCTTCGCGATGAGCTCACCGCCGCGAATCAGTCGCTGAAGAGTCTGGCAAACGCGGACGGGCTTACAGGGCTGGCAAATCGTCGCTATTTCGATCAATTCCTGAAAAAAAGCCTGCTCCATGCGCGCAGCAGCGGCGGGCCGATGTCGCTGATCCTTTTCGATATCGACTATTTTAAACGCTACAACGATACTTATGGCCATGTGTCAGGTGACGAATGCTTACAGCAGGTCGCCCAGATACTGAAAACATTTGCCCAACGTCGCACGGATATCGCGGCCCGTTATGGCGGCGAAGAATTTGCGATTGTGTTGGCCGATACGTCGGCCCGGGATGCGTTGACCGTTGCCTTAAGTGTGGTCGAGACCGTCAGACAACGGGCCATACCTCATGTCTCAACGGGGCTCACAACGGGTTGCGTTACGCTCAGTGCGGGGGTGGCGGCTACGGAGGCTGGCGAAGGGCCAGAGCATGCAGAATCACTGATCAAGCGTGCGGATGATGCCTTGTACCGGACAAAACACGAAGGGCGAAACGGTGCTAGTCTGTAACGTCGCGCCATTCAGTGCCGCTGCCCGGATTAGCACCGGGCAGTGGTGTCTTACTTGTCGCTACCGAAGCCTTGCTTATGCAGTGCGGGCAGGACTTTGGGGAAATAGATGTGTTGGTAATAGCCACTCACGCTGTCACTCCAGCTTTCGCCGTCGGCGCGGCCTGTATCTTTCCAGTGCTGCACCATCTCGGCGTTATAGTGGGCAATCTGTTGTTCCAGGCCTTCGGTATGGTAGCTTTCCTCATGACGGAAAGTCTGCATTGGCAGGCGTGGCTTCTGAAACGCGGGTTGATCAACATAGCCGATAACCACACCTGCGACCGGGAAGGTATATTCTGGCAGGTTAAGCAGTTCGATCATGGCGTCAGGATCGCGGCGGATACCACCAATCGGCACAATGCCCAGTCCTTCTGAACGGGCTGCAGCCATGATGCTTCCCAGGGCAATACCCACATCCGTCGAGCCAGAAACAATACTTTCAATGCTTTGCTGGGCAATTTGCTCTTTGCCTACGGCGGCCATCGCCATCCGTGATTTATGCATATCCAGCACCACAGTGATAAAGACAGGGGCTTTAGCGATCCACGGTTGGCCGCCCGCGATTTGCGAGATAGCCTGGCGTTTAGCCGGATCGCGTGTCACCACCAGAGAAACCTGCTGTGAGTTTACGGAGGTAGGCGCGCGATAAGCAGTGCTGATTATGCGATCCAGAATGGCATCATCGACCGGCTGATCGGTGAAGCTGCGTTCGCTTTTGTGACGGGTAAACAGGTTAATTATCTCGCTCATCATCTCTCCTGACATCATCCTTTAAAAATCGTGTCGTGAGGATAACAAAAGAGTGCGCTGTGCTCTTTAACCGTACTGGCTTTCACCCGCCAAAACAGGTTAACTGCCTTCAAACGAATCAGATCAGGTCCTGTCAGCAGCACGGCACGAAGGGCGTCGATAGCCTGTCGGCACAACGCTTAACCGTCTCTGCACCTTGCAGAACCGTTAGCCGCCATAATCACATCACGTTCTGTCATTATGCTGACACTTTTCAGCCATAAATCTTTCATTTTGCTCCGCTAGCTTACTGCCATTCTCATTGGCAGAGCGGCGAAGCTATGAGCCATTTGGCGCTTCACAACATCACTAAACGCTGGGGCGAAAAAACTGCTCTGGATAACATTTGTTTCGAAGCGGAAAAAGGAACCTTTGTAGCGCTGTTAGGTCCGTCAGGCTGCGGTAAGTCGACGCTGCTTCGGACGATCGCCGGACTGGAAACCGCGGATGAGGGAACGGTCAGTTTCAGTCATCGCGATATCACGCACCTGCAGCCATCAGAGCGCAAACTTTCGATGGTTTTTCAGTCGTATGCGCTGTTTCCGCATCTCAGCGTTCGCGAAAATTTGCTGTTTGGTTTAAAAGCGCGCGGTGAGGACAGGCAGACATTTGCTGGCCGCCTGAGCCGCGTCAGCAAATTAATGGAACTGGAGACGTTGCTGGATCGGTTACCTGCACAGCTTTCGGGCGGCCAACAGCAGCGCGTTGCACTCGGACGTGCCGTGATTGCCAACAACACCTTATGCCTGATGGATGAACCCCTTTCTAACCTTGACGCGAAACTGCGCCAAAGTATGCGTCGCGAAATTCGTGCGCTGCAGAGAGCGCTGGGCCTGACGATGCTCTATGTCACCCACGATCAGACGGAAGCGATGAGCATGGCTGACCGCATCATTCTGCTGAATGATGGCCGGATTGAGCAGCATGATACGCCAGACAACCTGTATAACAATCCGGCCAGTATTTTTGCGGCGCAGTTTATCGGTGCGCCGCCCATGAATATTCTGCCGCTGACCTCTGTCAACGGCAGGCACTTTTTGAGCCAGCTCACTCAGCCTGTGGTCAGCGAGTCGTCTGAGACGGCGCTCAGTCTGGGGATCAGGGCGGAAGATATCCAGTTCATTGATCCTCACAGTGCGGGGTTGACTGCCAACGTCGTGAACTACGAATACATGGGCGCTGATACGTTAGTGGTCTGTCAGCTAACAGGCAGCCAGGCCGTTTTAACCGTTACCGTGCCGGGCATGAAACGTTTTAACGAAGGTCATCTGACCGGGTTGCAATGGCCTGTCGATAAGCAATACCTGTTTTCCACTGCGAGCGGTAAACGCTGTTTACACGCTGAACAGCAGATGTCTGCCTCTTTCAAACAATACGCCGTTTAACTTTTACCTAAGGGAAAATCATGCCAGCCATTCGTCTGTCACGTTTGCTTTCAGCCTTACTTATCGCGACGAGCACGGCAGTCTTTGCCGCCGAGCCGGTCAAACTGCAAATGTATTACCCTATCGCGGTCGGTGGGGAGATCAGCCATACCGTGGAAGCGCTGGTGGCCGATTTCGAAAAAATTCATCCTGAGGTCAGCATTCAGCCTGTTTATACCGGTGACTACGCCACAACGGTTACGAAAGCCTTAACCGCCTTTCGTGGCGGGAATGCGCCGCAAATGGCGGTCATTGGTGATATCGAAGCCTACTCTCTGATGGATGCAGGGGCTATTGTGGCGGCCAGCGATCTGGCTCAGGATGACGCCGGTAAAAAATGGATCGACAGCTTTTACCCCGCTTTTTTGCGCCACATCAACGGCAAAGTCTGGGGCGTGCCTTTTCAGCGCTCGACGGTGGTGTTGTACTGGAACAAACAGGCGTTTGAAAAAGCGGGTCTGGCTGCTGATACAGCGCCTGCGAACTGGCAGCAGGTGGTGGATTTCGGTAAAAAACTGGTCGTGAAAGACGGCGATAACGTCAGTCAGTGGGGCATCGAAATCCCGACGACACCCAATGGTTACTGGGTTTTCCAGGGTTTTGCGGCCACGAATGGCGCGCATCTGGATAACGGCAAGGGCACGGCGGTCTATTTTAATACGCCCAACAATGTCGAAACGCTGCAATGGCTGACCGATTTAGGCCAGAAGGCGGGCGTTTCCCCGAAAGGCGCGATTGCCTGGGGCACGACGCCACAGGATTTCCTCAGTGGCAAAACGGCCATGATGGTTACCACCACCGGCAACCTGAGTGTGGTGCGCAAAAATGCCAAATTCCCGTTTGGTGTTGCCATGTTGCCTGAAAAAACACAGCGCGGCAGCCCAACGGGCGGCGGTAATCTCTACGTTTTCAAAAGTGCTTCACCAGAACAGCAAAAAGCCGCCATGGAATTTATCCGTTGGGTCACCGCGCCAGAGCAGGCGGCGCGCTGGAGTATTGCGACAGGCTATGTCGCTACCTCCCCGGCAGCATGGGAAACGCCAGCGATGCAAGACTATGTGAAGCAGGTTCCTCAGGCGCTGGTCGCTCGTGAACAACTGAAATATGCCCAGCCTGAACTCTCTACCTACAACAGTGTGCAGATACAGGAAGCCCTGAACCATGCCATTGAGGCGGCGGTGACGCAGTCTAAAACCCCGGCTGAGGCACTGGAAGCGGCACAGAAGCAGGCCGATCGTTTACTGAAGGCCTATCAGTAAGGGGATGGCGATGAACATGGCGGCAACAGCAACGCCCGCACCGCGTGTGCGGCGCGGTTCACTTCAGCTGTGTGGCTATTTGCTGATTTTACCGGCGCTGGGTTTTCTGCTGCTGTTTACCCATTATCCTGCGCTGGCAACGGTGTGGGAAAGCCTGTTCAGCGCTGCCCGTGCAGGTCATCCGGCCCACTTTGTCGGGCTGGATAACTACGCTGCGCTGCTGGATGATGATGTGTTTATCCGGTCGCTGTGGAATAACCTGTTGTATGCCTTGATCACTATACCGCTTGCGGTTTCCCTGGCGTTACTGATGGCCCTGGCCGTTAACCGACGGCTGGCGGGTAACGCCGCTGTGCGTGCAGCCTTCTTTATTCCCTCTCTGCTGCCGATGATAGCCATCGCCAATCTGTGGCTGTTTTTCTACACACCACAGCTGGGACTTCTGAATAAGCTGCTTGCGCTGTTTTCTGTCGCACCGGTTAACTGGCTCGGCGAACCCGGCACGACGCTCGGGTGCCTGATGGCCGTTTCTGTCTGGCGCGAGGCTGGTTTTTTTATGATTTTTTATCTGGCTGCGTTACAGCAGATCGATCCGCGCCTCAGCGAAGCTGCACAAATCGAAGGGGCGTCAAAGGGGTATTTTTTTCGCCGCGTCCAGTGGCCGCTACTGATGCCGACAACGTTGTTCGTGCTGATTAATGCCTCAATGAATGCATTTCGTATCGTCGATCAGGTGATTGCGATGACCAACGGTGGCCCGGACAACAGCAGCAGCCTGTTACTGTTTTATATCTACCGTACGGCATTCAGCTACTGGGATCTCCCTGCGGCAGCGGCGATGACCGTCGTATTGCTGCTGATTTTAGCCCTGATTGCGGTGCTGAAATTTTCCCTGTTGGATAAGCGAGCGCACTATCAATGAAGCCTGAATTCTCTGCGGGCCGACTGTGCCTGAATATGGTTATCTGGCTGGCGGCGCTGCTGTGGTTGTTACCGATACTGGTGGCGTTGTGGGTAGCGGTTCACCCGGCGGCCGATCAGGGAAGCTTCTCGCTGTGGGCACCCCTGACGCTACAAAATTTCACGGATGCCTGGCACGCCGCGCCCTTTGGCCGCTATTTCCTGAATACCATATTGCTGGTGGTCATGATTGTGGTGTGTCAGCTTATCCTGGCCACGATGGCGGCGTACGCGCTGGTCAGGTTTCGCCTGAAATATTCGGGTTTTCTGTTCGCGCTTATCCTGTTACAGCTGATGATAAGCCCGGATGTCCTGATCCTGAATAATTACAAAACCATTGGTGCGCTGGGCTTGCGCGATACGTTGACCGGCATTGCCTTGCCGTATTTTGCTTCAGCATTTGCGATTTTCTTGCTGCGCCAGACCTTTAAAAGCATCCCTGTGGTGCTGGAAGAAGCGGCCATTGTAGAGGGCGCCAGTCGGTTTTATATCCTGCGCAAAATCTATATTCCGCTGGCCAGGCCAATCTATATCGCTTTTGCACTGGTCTCCATTAGTTTCCACTGGAATGATTTTCTGTGGCCGCTGGTTATTACGGATTCTGTAAAAGTCCGTCCGTTGACGGTAGGACTGCAGTTATTTTCGGCACCGGAGCAGGGCGTGCAATGGGCACTGATTGGGGCGGCAACGATCATGACAACGCTGCCGCTGTTGCTGTTGTTTCTGGTGTTCCAGCGCCAGTTTATCCAGTCATTTATGCGCGCAGGCATTCGCTAAGGAAAATAACATGTTAACGCCGCACACTCTCAGCCCGTCACAACGTACCTTGCTGGCGGATATTGCGTCGCTGTATCAGCCGCCATCGTTACGTGCGTTGCCCGTCAGAGATAATGGCATCCGTTTTGGTCTGCTTGCCGATCCTCAGTATGCTGATGTGGACCCGGATATCAGCAACAATCTTTACTACCGCAATGGCCTTAATAAACTCAGCCAGGCCATCAAGGCATTCAACGCGGAGCCGCTGGATTTTGTGGTGACGCTGGGCGATCTGGTGGATCGCCACTGGCAAAGCTATGCCGCCATACTGCCGGTGTTTGCCCGGTTACAGCATCCGCATGCTGTGGTACTGGGCAACCATGATGCGCAGACCATCGCTGAACGACTAGATAATCAGGCTCCCTTACCCAAAGGCTATTACGCTTTCCGTTTTAACGGTTGGCGCTTTGTTGTTTACGATGGCAACGATATGAGCCTGTACTGTAATACCCTCAACGGCCGAGATCGTGAAGAGGCCGCAGCCTTGTTAGCGCAACTGCAACATGACCAACAGCCTCAGGCGCAGCCCTGGAACGGTGCCGTTGGCAGGCAACAATTCAACTGGATTGAACAGCAGCTACAGGCTGCCCAACAGTCACGGGAAAGCGTGATTGTTTTTGGCCACTATCCGCTGGCACCCGTAACCACGCACCGCCTGATGAATGCCCCCGCGCTGGTGGCGTTATTCACACGTTATCGCGTACGCGCCTGTTTTGCCGGGCACGATCATCGTGGAGGTTATGCCTGTATCGACGGGACGGAATTTTTCACCCTGAAAGGCATGCTGGATGGCCCCACAGCGGTGCCCTTTGCGTGGGTTGATATCACGGGTGACCAACTCAGGGTGTCCGGTTTTGGTGGAGAAATCAGCCGGGGCTAGCGTTTTGTGGGTGCGGGTTCAGCGTGTCTGATGCAGGGGAAACGCGAACAGCGCTGTGTTATGCATTTTAGTTACATCATACTTTAACGATTTCCTGCCAGGGTGCCGGCATCAACTTTCGCGGCAAAATAGCGTTAGCAGCAGATAATCTGCGAACATACCTTTTCGCGGAAAACCCGCTTTCATCGGCCCGCCAGAAGTGTGTGCTATCCGTGACAGCGTAACGAGAAGCGGCAGCAGGGCAGAGATTAACGTGCAGTCTAATAAGGAAAACCCCCAGTTTCTTCACCACTATCACCTTGTTCATTCATCTGGCGGGGTGAATTCTTTGCACTGATTAGCGACTCACACCAGTGATGCCGCGCCTGAGGTAAAGCGTTCCGGTCCGTCACAGGCCAGCAAAGTGCGCTTTGATCGACTCGCAGAGTGATGCGGCTGCAGGGGATAACGGTTTTTCAGCACAGTGCAGGCTGACGCCAATCGTGCCCATCTCCGGCAGAGCTGATGTCAGCAACGTTAGCGAAGACGGTAAGCCCATCTGTGTCCGCAAGGTAATACCCAGCCCCGCCTCCGCGGCGGCCCATATTCCGCTCAGACTGCGGCTGGTGAACGCAATGCGCCAGGGAATATTTGCCCTGTCTAACGCCGCAGTGGCGGCGCTACGCATAAGGCAGGGCGCGTCAAAGACCAGCAAGGGTAGTGGTTGTTTAGCGTCCAGCAGACTCTGGACATCAAAACCCTTTACGCTGATCCAGTTGAGCGGCAACGCGCCAAGTGACTGACTGTGCGCTGTCGACTCCTCGCCTTGCCAGCAGAGGGCGACGTCAATCTCGTGCTGTCGTATTGCGGTCAGTAAGGGCTGATTGCGGCTTACGGATGCTGAAATTTGCACGTCGGGATGCGCACGCGAAAACTGACCCAGAACGGCAGGCAGGAATGTTTCGCCAAAATCTTCCTGCAAACCCAGCCGCACTTCTCCGCCAATCCCGCTGGCCCTGATGGCGGCACAGGCTTCGTCATTCAGGCTCATCAGCCTGCGCGCATAGGCAAGCATAATCTCACCCTGCGCGGTAAGCGTCAGATGCCGTCCTGACTTCTGCACCAGCGCTGCTCCCGCCTGGTATTCCAGTTTCTTTAGCTGAGCGCTCACCGCCGAGGTTGATCGGCCCAGGCGCTGCGCGGCAGACGCAAAGCTCCCCAGTTCAATACCGGTCACAAACGTACGCAGGCTTTCTGCATCAAACGTCACGGGCCTTTTCGCCATTCTTATTCATCCCATAAAACGGGACTGTTTGTCCCAATATTTCTGATTTTATAAATCATCGCCGCATTTTATCTTTTTATCACACCCACAGAAGGAAAGAGAAATGAATCCCATACCGTTAACGCGCGAAAATCTGGCTGAGATCGCGCCCAGGCTGGCAGCGTTGAGTGAAGACATTTTATTTGGCGATATCTGGCAGCGCGACGGGCTTTCACCGCGAGACAGAAGTCTGATTACTGTCAGTGCGCTTATTGCGTTAAACCGACCCGAACAACTGAGCTGGCATCTGAAACTGGCTCGCACGAATGGCCTCTCTGAGGCTGAGCTCACGGAAATGATGACCCACCTGGCCTTTTATTGCGGCTGGCCGGCGGCTGTTTCCGCCCTCACGGTTTTTAAAAACACGCCCTCAGAGTAAGGAATATCTATGCCCGTCAGTCGTATTGCGATATCTGAACACCGTATTGAACAGTGGCGTGAGGCTATCTCCACGGCGTTACAGGACGCATTCGAGACCTCTTTTTCTGTGCCGCACGGGGATTGTTTTCAGTTCTTTGACAGTTATCACCGGCATACACGTATTTTTGACCGGCACTATTTGTGCAGCGCGCAGACGGGCCGAAGTGATGACTTTCTTCTGTTTCACATTACGGCAGGGAAAGCGCGTAGCCTCGCACAAAAGCAGGCTTTTTATGCAGATTTGAATGCGCGTCTGGTAAAGGCGATTGGCATTAATCCGGCTGACGTCATGATTGTCGTGAATTTCAGTGACCCCGAGGACTGGTCATTTGGCAACGGCAAGGTGTTTAGTCTGGCCGATATCTCATCACGCTGAGGAGAAAAAATATGCTGGCGATGCAGTACCGTTTTGTTCTTCCCGCTGACTACGATATGACAATCATTCAGCGCAGGATTGCTGACAACGGCAAAAAAATGGATGGCTTTCCAGGCCTGCTGTTTAAAGCTTTTCTTTACGCCTGGCAGAAGGGCGCCGATATGAACGGCCAGGAAAACAGTTATGCCCCGTTTTATCTCTGGCAGGATGCGGACAGTATGCACCGCTTTTTAGCCAGCGAGGGGTTCAAAAGGTTGACGCCGGCCTTTGGCTGGCCGCGTATTGATACCTTTCCGGTGCTGTCTGCCGACATATCGACGGCTATCAGCCAGGCGAGTTGGGCCGTCTGTGAAATCAGCCCCGTACAACCTTACAGCGATCTCGCGCTACTGACTCACCATCGGCCGCTGGACAACGCGCTGGCACGGGTGTCCGCACTGGACGCCTGCGGCTGGCGGCGCCTGACATTCACCTTATGGCGAACGCCGCAGGCCGTCACTTGTCCGGCTCGCGCTTATCAGGTCGGATATATTGCGCGGGCGTGACCGACGGACCGTTACGCTCTGTCACACATTTATCTTACTAACCACATATCTATTAGAACGGTTATATGACTATCTTACTTTATCTGCCGGGTACGTGTGTATGACCTTTCTGTCCGCCCGGCCATGCGGCTAAATATTTCCATTTTTTGCCAGTGAATCTAGTATTAATGTGCATAAGGCACTGTTGCCTGTTTGCCGATGGAGAGAAAAAGAATGTATCAAATGAAGCGCCTGAAAATGCTGACGGCAGCGACGCTGCTGGCGTTAAGCCTGCCTGTGACTTCTGCGTTTGCTGCGCTGGCCGCAGGAGAAACCGCACCGGACTTTAAACTGGAAGCGGCTCTGGCAGGTAAAGAAACGACCTTCTCCTTACAGCAGGCACTGAAAAAAGGACCGGTTGTACTTTATTTCTTCCCGGCGGCGTTCAGCGCCGGCTGCACGCTGGAAGCGCATGCTTTTGCGGAAGCAACCGATGAGTTTAAAAAGCAGGGCGCAACGGTAATTGGCGTGACCGCAGGTAATACCGATCAGATTGCGAAATTCTCTCAGCTTGAGTGTCGCGATAAGTTCACCGTCGCCGCCGATCCGGGTGCCAAAGTGGCGGCCGAATACAAAAGTACGATGGAAATGAAAGGCAAAACTCTGTCTGACCGCACATCGTATGTTATTGCGCCGGATGGCAAAATTTTGCTGAGTTACACCGATAAAAATCCAGAGGCCCATATTCAGAAGACCCTGGATGCCGTGAAAAAATACCGTCAGGCTAACCCGGCTTAATCTCACATCTGGACAGCGCCATCATGTTGACTGCTATCGCCGCCGCGTTTCTGGGCGGCATTATCCTTAATCTCATGCCCTGTGTATTCCCGGTGATCTCGCTGAAGGCCCTGAGTCTGCTGCGCCACAATGCCCAACCCGCACATGCGCGAGCCGAAGGGCTGGCTTTTCTGGTGGGTGTGGTTGTCACGATGGTGCTGCTGGTCAGTGTGCTGTTACTGGCAAGAATGGGGGGCGCTTCCGTCGGCTGGGGTTTTCAGTTGCAATCGCCGCTGGTGATAGCCTTACTGGTGCTAATCATGGTGGCATCGGCCCTCAACCTGTTCGGCCTGTTTGAGGTTGGCTTATCCCTTCAGCGGGCGGGTGAAGTCGGAGGCGAGCGGGGAGGGCTAACCGGATCGGCACTCACCGGCGCGCTGGCCATCGTCGTCGCCACGCCCTGTAGCGCGCCGTTTATGGCCAGCGCCATCGGCTATGCCTTTACGCAACCTCCCGTTATCAGTGTGGTTATTTTCCTTTCACTGGCGCTGGGGTTTGCAGCACCGTTCACACTAATTTCCTTTTTCCCTGTGTTTGCCCGCCTGCTACCTGCGCCGGGTGCCTGGATGATCACGCTCAAACACGGGCTCGCCTTTCCCATGCTGGGGGCGGCGGGGTGGTTGATTTGGGTACTGGAGCGTCAGGCGGGTTCGACAGCCCTGGCAGCCATTCTGACATGCTGCCTGGTGCTGAGTTTTGCCGCCTGGCTGTATGGTATGGCGCAAAAGCGACAGATGATGGGAAGGCGGCACTGGGCATTACACATCGCTACAGCCGCCATGGTCGTTCTGTTAATTCCGCCGTTGTTAACATTGAAAACCGCCACGACAACGCCGGATTCGCCCGATACCGTTGCCGCGGCCGCGGTGGCATGGACACCTCAAAATGTTGAGGCGATAAAAGGTCAGGGCAAACCCGTTCTGGTCAATTTTACGGCCTCATGGTGCATTACCTGTCAGGTTAACGAGCGCACTTCCCTGTCGACGCAGGCGGTTAAGCAAGCTATGGCGCGCACTGACACCATTTATATGATTGCGGACTCTACGAAGTACAATCCTGATGTCGAACAGGCGCTCAGCGACTTTGGTCGCGGCGGATTGCCGCTGTATGTCGTTTACCCTGCGGATGGCGGAAAACCTGTCGTTCTGCCGCAGGTGTTAACCCCGGGCATCGTCATCACGGCACTGCAGCAGGCCAGCGAAAAAGGTAAAAAAACCTGATGGCCTTATTGCTGCGGCAGACCATTAAACCTGCATTCAGGCCTGCGCACGCATAAGGCGGGCCTGAACCTGCACGGCATGCACACAGGATGAACATGAAAACAATCGGACTGATCGGTGGGATGAGCTGGGAATCCACGCTGCCTTATTACCGCTTCATCAATGAAGGTATTCGGGAAAGACTGGGCGGATTACACTCGGCACGACTGCTGTTACACAGCGTCGATTTTCACGATATTGAAGTCTGTCAGCGTGAGGGCAACTGGGCACAGGCAGGCAAGCAGTTGGGTGAAGCCGCCCGGGGACTGGCACTTGCCGGGGCCGAAGCCATCGTGCTGTGTACCAATACGATGCACAAGGTTGCCGACGATATAGAAGCCCACTGCAATCTTCCCTTTTTACACATTGCCGATGCCACGGGCAGGGCGATAACAGCCAGAGGGATGACGCGAGTCGCCTTGCTGGGCACCCGCTATACGATGGAGCAGGATTTTTATCTGGGGCGGTTACAGCAACGGTTTTCGATTAACACGATCGTGCCGGAGGCGGAGCAGCGCGCCACCCTCAATCACATCATTTTTGATGAACTCTGCATGGGAAAATTTACCGAAAGCGCACGCCAGTATTATCTTGATGTGATCACGCAGCTGCGCGATCAGGGCGCGCAGGCGGTGATTTTCGGCTGCACGGAAATCGGCCTGCTGGTTCCCGAGGCGCAAAGCGCTCTGCCTGTCTTTGATACCACCAGCCTTCATGCCCGTGATGCCGTAGACTTTATGTTGTCCTGATTGTCCGTTATCCGGGCAACCAAAAAGTCTGTTCGTCGGCGTCATTAAGGGGTTTCAAATATCACGTAGAGCTTACGCATGGTCGTGTCCATAACCCATGTGCCTTCCGTATTTGCTTCAAAAAACAACGTATCGCCGGGTTTGAAATGCTGTGGTGTTTCGCCATCAGCAGTAAAAGATCCCGTTCCGGAAAGGAAGTGCATCATCTCCGCTTGCTTTACGCCGCGACGATAGCTGCCCGGCGAACATTCAAAAATGCCCATATCAATACTCTCATGGCCCGGAATGACTTTCTGCAGCCCGGCGATCACGATTTCAGGTGAACCAGGTAATCCCTCAACGGTACCCCAGGGTTCGAGAGTGCTGATCGAAGCAGGTTGTTCAAGTTTTTGTACTTTCATTTTTTCTTCCTGAGCGATTGTCACGGTTATGGCAGGCATTGCACGTTGCCCTTAGCGTAAACAAAACCAGAAAAACAAAGCGCGTTTTAATTTCCTGCGTATGAAACTTCTGCTCATTCACCGTCGTCTTTAAAGCAGAATATGCCTGGCAAGGTCACGGCGCGTTCGGTACAGAGGCTAAGGGCGCAGTGTGCGGTTTTCCCGACACTTTGCGACTTAATGCCACACGACATCGTCGGACTGAAACTGGCGTAGGGCTATCAACAAAAAAGAAGGATCACGTTTAACGGTATCCGGCGATAGTTAACGGGTTCGTTTATCTGTTCTGCAATAAACAAAATCGCGGGATGGATTTGAAGAAGGCACTGGTGATGAATTAACCCTTTTAGTCATGACAGCCCTTTAGCGGATATCACTCTATTTGACGCAATCACGATGATTAAGGATTTACCAGAAAACGGTATCGAACATATCTGTAATTCCACGAGGCGAGAGCTTAAGGCGCTATTATTTGCGGTATGTCATTCTCCTGAATTAAACACCAGCAAGCCAGGCTATCCAGAGCGGGCGGCGCATCCGCCGTTTTTGCTTGTGAATGCAGGCAGTTACGATGTCATCTCATCTGCCAGACGCCGTGGGATCGTAGCCTGATTTAAGTCACCTATTCTGAGCATGCTTTGACTGTTTTTTAAAGCAAAACAGACAGGCTTATTTCGCAACAGGTAGCGTTGAGATGGGTTTCGATCCCGGTTGATCGCCTTTTCCGCCAGGCTTAACCATGCCCGTTCTCGCCGACTTTATCCGTCTGTTTATTTTTTCGCCTTGCGGCGAAATAAGATTTTTAATGAAAGTTAAACGTCGCATAAACGTAACAGAACCTGAACGGCAAAAACGTACAACATCGCTACGCTCAATAAAGGTAAATCATTTTCATAATCGTTACGGAGTCAAATTGATGCATAAACTTTCGATTGTTGTTATTACCGCAGGTCTGCTCATGGCAATGAGTACTCAGGTCGAAGCGAAAGGGTGCCTGAAAGGTGCAGCCGTCGGTGGCGTTGCCGGGCATATGAAAAACCACGGTGCAGCGGGTGCGGCGGCTGGCTGTGCGGTTGGGCATCATATGGCGAAGAAAAAACAAAAAGAGGCGGATGCTAAGCAGCAAGGGCAGCAGTAAATCTCGCCTCCCTACACCGTCCGTCAGCGGACAGGTGTAGGGCAGATCAGGCTTTCACCGCAGGTAATCTCTTCTCTCCCTTACGTGACGCACGTTAGCTCAGCAGGCTGGCGGCCACGTTTACAGATAACCCCAGAATCGTCAGATTAAAGATAAAAGAGATGACCGACTGCAGCAGGGCGAGTTTTCGCATTTCTGTTGTGCCCGTTGCCACATCGGCGGTCTGAGAAGCCACCGCGATGGTAAAAGAGAAATAGAGAAAATCCCAGTAAGCCGGGTGCGCAGGTTTTTCTGGAAAGATCATCGGGGTAACGCTGCTGCTACGATGCAAATAGTGCTGGTGTGCATAATGCATGGCAAACGCGCTGGGCAGTAATGCCCAGGAGGCGATGAGCGTTATGGCGGTCAGAAGCAAATGCAGGGCCCGCGGTGTGCCCGTCAGGCTTTTCAGCGTGGGAAGCTCGCTCATAATGGCCACCATACTGATCGTACAGGCTACAATCACCAGTCCCAGTACCAGTGCGGCACTTTGATCCTGCATCTGGGCGATTCGTTTAATCTGATCAGGCGCAGTGCGTAACATACGAAACCAGATAAACCAAAGATAGAGCCACGCCAGCACGTTCCAGCTTATCAAGAGTCGCTGCATTTGCCCCAACTGTTCGGGCAGTAAAAAATAGCAGACGATACCCGCAACGACAGAGATGAGCAGGCGCAACCGGGCGAAAAGATTTGAGCCAAAGGAAGAGTGCATGGTCATGGGTTTTTACTGGTAATTGAATCAGTTAACTCTAGTGTATTCCGGATTATCCTGCCGTAAAAAAAGCACGAGATTTACCCTGCGTTGTGAATGGGATAATGATGACATTCAGCTCTGAGTCAAATGCCCCAGCCACCACACCTTAAGTCAGGCAAACAGATGCGGTTACGTGCGATGTCACCCCATTTCGTCTTTCTGTTCTGTACCGGCACCGAGAATGTGCAACGCACATTCATTACTCATCATTCTGGTGCTTCGCGGCCTGAAAATCGGGTAATTGCCTGATTTCTGGCAACATGATTTCTGGCACGTCAATTGCAAAACTGTGAACAGTACGCAGCGCAACACATAATCTGATAGCAATAGCTGGCTAGGGTTCCGGTTCACGCAGGTGAATGTCTGGTCCGAGAGCTGGCGACCTCTGCGAGGTTACACGGCGGGACAAAAGCCCGGGAGACAGCAGCACCGTGAGGTGTCGCGCTGCTCCTTTTTTGTGCCAACCAGAGGTTAACCATGAAAACAACGTCGTTCATCCGCACGCTTTTGCTGTCACTGATCTTGCTGATTAGCTTTCCTTCCTTCGCCGCGGTCAAAAAAGAATTCAACATCTGCTGGACGATCTATGCGGGCTGGATGCCCTGGGGCACCATCAGCAATGAAAAAATTATTGATAAATGGGCCAGCAAATACGGCATCAAAATCCATATCGTTCAACTCAACGACTACATCGAATCCATTAACCAGTATACAGCGGGGCAGTTTGACGGCTGCACCATGACTAATATGGATGCGCTGACTATCCCGGCGGCAGGCGGCGTGGATTCGACTGCGCTGATCACCGGCAGCTATTCCGATGGCAACGACGGTATAGTCCTGAAAGGGGTGAATAAAAAACTCAGCGACCTGAAGGGCATGTCGGTCTATTTACCTGAGCTGTCGGTATCGCACTATCTTCTGGTTCGCGGACTGGAAAAAGCCGGACTGCAGGAAAAGGACGTGAAGGTCGTCAATACCTCGGATGCGGATATCGTCTCGGCCTTTGGCACCAGCAACGTGCGGGCGGTGGTCGCCTGGAACCCGCAACTGTCCGTCATTAAAAAGACGCCACAAACCACTGAAGTGTTCAGCTCCTCCCAGGTACCCGGTGAACTCATCGACATGATGGTGGTGAACACCCAGACGCTGAAAGATAACCCGGCTCTCGGCAAAGCGCTGACCGGAGCCTGGTTTGAAATGATGGCAAAAATGCACGCAGGCGATACGAAAGTGCTGAGTGAGATGGCTGCTGATTCCGGTACCGACCTTGCGGGCTATCAGGCCCAGCTGAAAACGACCCACCTGTTCTGGACACCTGCCGAAACGCTGGCCTTTATTTCTTCCCCGGAATTACCAAAAACCATGCAGCGCGTGGCGACATTCTCCTTTGATAAAGGGCTGCTGGGCCAGGGCGCACAGAGCGCTGACTTTATCGGCATGACGTTCCCGGGCAACGTCACCATTGGCGACAGGGCTAACAGCAAGCTGCGCTTCGACGACAGCTATCTGAAGCTGGCCGCCGCGGGCAAGTTGTAACCACTGACCACGGGAGTTCGTGCCATGCGCCTCATCAACCGCTATCCCCGCCAGGGCATGCGCCTGACGCTAATGCTGTTGCCCTTCGTGCTGATTATCGCCGCCTGGTTTATCGGGTCGGCGGTGCGGCTCGAAGCCAATCCGCAGGACAAACTGCTGCCCGGCCTGTCGCAGATGATTGATGCCATTGACCGGATGGCTTTCACGCCGGATAAGCGCAGTGGTGAATACCTGCTGTGGACCGATACGTTTACCAGCCTGAGCCGCCTGCTGCTGGGGCTGGCGCTCTCCTCGTTGATCGGCCTGTGTCTGGGTATCGCCGCAGGGGTGTTCCCGCTGTCCCGCGCCGCTCTGTCACCCCTGCTGACGGTTGTCTCGATGATTCCGCCGCTGGCGATTCTGCCCGTGCTGTTTATTGTTTTCGGCCTGGATGAGTTGTCAAAAGTGATGCTTATCGTCATTGGCATTACGCCGATGCTCGCGCGCGATCTTGAACACCGGGCGCGGGAAATCCCGGCAGAACTCTTTATCAAAGCGCAAACCCTGGGGGCGAATAGCTGGACGGTTGTGCTGCGGGTTGTCCTGCCGCAGCTGTTATCGCGGCTTATTACCTCGCTACGTCTGCTGCTGGGATCGGCCTGGCTGTTTTTAATCTCTTCTGAAGCGATTTCGGCGACCGCCGGGCTCGGCTATCGCATTTTCCTGGTGCGGCGTTACATGGCGATGGATGTGATTATCCCTTATGTCATCTGGATCACGCTGCTGGCATGGCTGATGGATCTGGGCCTGCGCAGGTTGCACAACGCCTGTTTCCCCTGGGCGGAAGGAGGCCGGAAATGAGTTTTATCAGCATCAGGAATATCTGGCAGGAGTACGGCGATCATGTGGTGCTGGAGCGTATCAGTTTACAGGTTAAAGAGGGTGAATTCTGCTCCCTGGTCGGTGCATCGGGCTGCGGAAAGTCGACATTTTTACGCCTGCTGCTGGGTCAGGAGAAACCTACCCGGGGAGAGATCACGCTGGATGGCCAGGCTCTGGCAACAGAACCAGACCGTAGCCGCGGCGTCGTGTTTCAGCGCTACTCCGTGTTTCCCCATCTCAACGTCCTGGATAACGTCGCGACGGGACTTGAGTTACCTGCTTCCCCGCTGTTTGGCCGCCTGTTTGGTGCCCGGAAACGCGAGGCCCGCCAGCAGGCGCGCGCGATGCTGGAGAAGGTGGGGCTGGGAAATGCGCTGGATAAATATCCGGCGCAGCTCTCCGGCGGCATGCAGCAAAGGCTGGCGATTGCCCAGGCATTCATCATGCAACCGCGCGTGCTGTTGCTTGATGAACCTTTTGGCGCACTGGATCCCGGCATTCGCAAAGATATGCATGCGCTGTTGCTTCAACTATGGAGTGAAACCCGTATGACGGTGTTTATGGTCACTCACGATCTTGCCGAAGGCTTCAACCTGGGCACCCGGCTACTGGTATTCGACAAAGTCCGTCACGATCCCCAGGCCCCTGATGCCTGGGGCGCACGTATCACTTACGACATTCCGCTTAATGAGGCGCGAATGGCACAGCTGATGGCAGACAGTAAAGACAACGTTTATGCATTAAGGAGACAGCAATGACCGCACGTTTTCACTCGGCTCCCAGCCTGCGCGAAGAGCGGCTTCCCGGCGGGGCGCATACCTCACTCATTCTGCGTAAAGGACAGATCCTGCGCCTGACCGATCTCGACGGCGGCGCTAACGTCAGCATGATGATGCTCAATCCTCACGAAAAAAGTGAACGCCTGAATCTGCCGGATACGCTAAAGGGTCAGCATACTGCCCGGCTCACCACCGGGCACTGTTTCTACTCCGATATGGGCCGCGTACTCGCCGGAATCGTGGCGGACAGCTGTGGCTGGCACGACCCGTTTGGTGGCGTACTGAACGCGGCAGAAACGCACGAAAAATATGGCGCGGGGCGCTATCAGGAGCTGCGGAATGGCTTCCATCGTAACGGCGTCGATAATCTGTTGGTCGAAATGGGCAAATGGGATTTGGGTCTGGAAGATCTGCTCATGGTCGTTAACTTCTTCAGCAAAGTCACTGTAGATGAAGATGGCCGCTTCCACTTCATCACAGCGAACAGTCGCGCGGGGGATTTTGTTGAGTTGTTTGCCCCTATGGACGTCCTGATCGTTTTGACCGCGCTGCCACATCCGATGGATCCTGCCCCGGACTATGCCCCGCGCCCCATTCAGCTGAGCTGGTATCAGGCGGATGACGAACAGGCCGCTACCGAAGCGTTGTTTATCCGCGATGAAAACCAGCGCGCGATTCGCAATACCCAACTTTTTGCCCTTTAAGGAGGCAGTGATGACCATGATTTCCAGCGACCGCCGCCCTGAAGATGCCGTGTACCGTCACGTTATCCCGGCGGGAGAACCCTGGCTGTTTGAGGTTAAAAAAGGGCAAACACTGCGTCTGCTCGATTTGGAAGGGAATCAGGCGATCGATACGCTGTTTTACAACGCGAATAACCCGCGTGAACGTTACGATCCTCAACGTACGCTACGCCGTCAGGGTAAGGCTTACCTGACCACCGGCAGCGTACTCTATTCCAATCTGGGCAATCCGTTGCTGACTATTGTCGCCGATACCTGCGGCCGTCACGATACGTTGGGCGGGGCTTGTGCGCAGGAAAGTAACACTGTGCGCTATGCCCATGACAAGCGCTATATGCACAGCTGCCGGGATAATTTTCTCTGTGCCTGCCTGCACGATGGCCGTCTGCATAAACGCGATATCGGTGCCAACATCAACTTTTTTATGAATGTCCCTGTTACCCCGCAAGGGGGACTGACCTTTGAGGACGGCATCTCTGCGGCCGGTAAATACGTTGAACTGCGTGCTGAATGTAATGCGGTAGTTTTAATCTCTAACTGTCCGCAGTTAAACAACCCCTGCAACGGCTGGAACCCTACACCCGCCGAGGTACTGGTGTGGAACTGAGTCCGGCGCGGCTGAGCGTTACGCGCGCCTGAACAACATCAGCCCCGGGGACGGCCCCAGGGGACATATCGACTTTGTGCGGGACGGCCCGCTTCCCTGAGAGTTCCGCTTATGTTTGATACCTTACTGATTGCCAACCGTGGCGCGATTGCCTGCCGCATTTTGCGCACCCTACGTGCCATGCAGGTGAAGGGTGTGGCTGTGTACGCCGAAGCCGATCTCGGTAGCCTGCATATTCGCGACGCGGATGAAGCGTTAAGCCTTGGCGACGGCCCGGCGGCGCAAACCTATCTGGTCGCCGAAAAAATTATCGCCGCAGCGCAGCAAAGTGGCGCACAGGCCATTCATCCGGGCTACGGTTTTCTCTCTGAAAATGCCGCGTTCGCGGAAGCCTGTGAGGCCGCAGGACTGATTTTTGTCGGCCCAACGCCGCAGCAGTTGCGAACCTTTGGCCTGAAGCACACGGCCCGGGCCCTGGCGAAAGCCGAAGGTGTGCCCTTACTGGAAGGCAGCGAATTACTGGCCGATGCCGCCGAAGCCTGCCGTGTCGCCGGGACAGTCGGTTATCCGGTGATGCTGAAAAGCACCGCGGGCGGCGGCGGAATTGGCATGCGCGTTTGCCGCGATGCGCACGAGCTGGCCGACGCGTTCGATACGGTACAGCGGCTGGGGCAAAACAACTTCAGCGACGCCGGCGTGTTTCTCGAAAACTATATCGAACGGGCGCGCCACCTTGAGGTACAGATTTTCGGCGACGGACTGGGTGAGGTTATCGCGCTGGGCGTGCGTGACTGCTCGGTGCAGCGGCGTAATCAAAAGGTCATCGAAGAAACCCCCGCGCCCAATCTGCCCGAAGGAATGGCGCAGGCGCTGTGCGAGGCGGCGGTTGCGCTGGGTAAAGCGGTAAACTATCGCAGTGCGGGCACGGTGGAGTTTGTTTATGACAGCGTCGCCCGCCAGTTTTACTTCCTGGAGGTCAATACCCGCCTTCAGGTAGAGCATGGCGTAACGGAACAGGTCTGGGGTGTTGACCTGGTGAAATGGATGATTGAACTGGCGGCGGGCACCTTGCCGCCGCTGCGCGAGCTGGCCGCGGGGCTTCAGCCACAGGGCCATGCTGTTCAGGCACGGGTTTATGCGGAAGATCCGGGACGGCAGTTTCAGCCTTCCCCCGGACTGCTCACGGAGGTAGCCTTTCCCGAAACCGAGAATGCCAGCCTGCGCATTGATCACTGGGTCGAAGCCGGCTGTGAAGTGCCGCCGTTTTTTGATCCGCTACTGGCAAAAATGATCGCCTGGCGGCCCAGCCGCGATGAGGCCATTGCCACGCTTTCGCAGGCGCTAGGGGAGACGCGTTTGTACGGTGTTGAAACCAATCGCCTCTATCTGCAGCAAATCCTGGCGTTTGCGCCCTTTGTCCAGGGAGAACCCTGGACCCGTTGTCTGGAGCAACTGTGTTATCAGGCGGCGACAGTTGAGGTGCTGAGTGCCGGTACGCAAACCAGCGTTCAGGATTACCCGGGCCGTCTGGGGTACTGGGCAGTCGGCGTACCGCCATCAGGGCCGATGGATGATCGCGCCCTGCGTTCAGGCAACCGGCTGCTGGGGAATGAGGAGGGCGAAGCCGCGCTGGAAATCACCCTCACCGGACCCACCCTGAAATTTAACACCGCCATTGAGGCGGTGATTTGCGGTGCATCGCTGAGCGCTACCCTGGATGGTCAGCCCGTGCCGATGGATTGTGTGTTTACGATATCCGCCGGGGCAACGCTAAAGCTGGGTGCCGTAAACGGTGCGGGCGTGCGAAGCTATCTTTGCCTGAGCGGCGGTATTCAGGTGCCAACGTATTTAGGCAGCAAAAGCACCTTTACGCTCGGCCAGTTTGGTGGTCATGCCGGACGCGCCCTGCGCAGCGGTGATATCCTGCACCTGGCACCGCAGACGGCGCAGGCGGGCACGAAACTTCCTCTGGCGTTGCGTACGAATCTTCCGCAGGTCCGCACCTTGCGGGTGATTTATGGCCCCCATGGCGCGCCGGAGTTTTTTACGCCGGACTATATCGCCACCTTTTTTGCCACGGACTGGGAAGTTCATTTCAACTCCAGTCGCACGGGCGTTCGTCTGATTGGACCCAAGCCTGACTGGAGCCGTGACAGCGGCGGCGAAGCCGGACTGCACCCGTCGAATATTCACGATAACCCCTACGCTATTGGCGCGGTTGATTTTACCGGCGATATGCCGGTAATTTTGGGCCCGGATGGACCCAGTCTGGGGGGCTTCGTTTGTCCGGTCACGGTCATAGAAGCCGACCTCTGGCAGCTGGGGCAACTGAAAGCCGGTGATAACGTGCGCTTTACCGCAGTGGATTTGCCCACCGCGCGTCAGCTGGCCCGGGAGCAACGCCAGGCGCTGGCAACGCTCTGCGCGCAGGAGACGGCCTGGCAACCTGCGCCGCTGACCTCGCCGATTGTTATGACCTGCGGCGAGGCCGATAAGCGCCTGGTGGCGCGGCTTTCGGGCGATACGCATCTGCTCCTCGAAGCCGGGGAGCCGGAACTGGACCTGGTTCTGCGTTTTCGCATTTATGCCCTGATGCAGGCGCTGGAAGCGCATGCAAAAGACGGGGTGATTGATATCACGCCGGGGATCCGTTCGCTGCAAATCCATTTTCAGCCTGAAATTCTCACCCATGACGCGCTGTTGGCATGGGTGCGCGGCGAGTGGCTCACAGTTTGTATGCATGATGATCTGCAGGTGCCGACCCGCGTGGTGCATCTGCCGCTTTCCTGGGACGATCCCGCCTGCCGTCAGGCGATTGAAAAATACATGACCACGGTACGTCCTGATGCGCCGTGGTGCCCCAGCAACCTGGAGTTTATTCGTCGGATTAACGATCTGCCTGACGAGCAGGCGGTCTGGAAAACGGTATTTGAAGCCAGCTACCTGGTTATGGGGCTGGGCGATGTCTATCTTGGCGCGCCGGTAGCGACACCGCTGGATCCGCGCCATCGTCTTGTCACAACAAAATATAATCCGGCGCGTACCTGGACGGCAGAAAATTCGGTCGGTATCGGTGGGGCCTACCTGTGCGTTTACGGTATGGAAGGGCCCGGTGGCTATCAGTTCGTGGGCCGCACGCTTCAGATGTGGAACCGCTATCGCGACGTCACCGATTTTGCCGGAAAACCCTGGCTACTGCGCTTCTTCGATCAACTGCGTTTTTACCCCGTATCCGCCGGGGAACTGATGCAAATCCGCCGCGATTTTCCACTGGGACGCTATCCGCTGCGCATTGAGCACAGCACGCTGCGGTTAAGCGATTATCAGCAGTTTCTTGCTCAGGAGGCGCAGAGCATCGCGGCGTTTCGTGACCATCAGCAAAAGGCGTTTAATGCGGAACGCGATCGCTGGATCGCCAGCGGTCAGGCTCATTTCGACAGCCAGGAAAGCGTGGTGGAAGAGGGCGGCGATAGGTCATTACAGCAGGGTGAACAGGGCGTCGAAAGTCCGGTTTCCGGCAATCTCTGGCAGGTGCAAACCACGGCGGGAAGTCGCGTGCGTGCGGGGGATGTGCTGGTCGTGCTGGAATCCATGAAAATGGAGATTCCGCTGCTGGCGCCGTGCGACGGCATCATTCAGCAGATAAACGTGCAGCCAGGCAGTGCTGTGCGCGCGGGACAGCGGGTTGCGGTGATAAGGGAAGAGAACGTCTGAAGCGGGAGCGGTTTCGGGCCCCGGATAGCGGTTATCGCCGGGGCTGATCACGCTCGTTGGTGATCTCCGTCTGGCGCGAAGCCGGTACCTGAGCTTCTTTATTGCTGAAGGTCCGTAAGTCTGTTCAGGAAAAGGTGGAGTAGGGTACGATTTACAGGCCTGTAACCGGCTGCGCCGGGCGTACGGCGCCGTTCAGCCTCTGCGCCATCTTTTATGTCATCTTGCGCCTTAATGCCGCTGAAGCGGCATTCTGAATACGGCTCTCACTACAGGGGGTAGTTCAGATTAAAACGTCCGCTTTGTGCCAGAAGTGAACGTTGCTAAAATCGAGCCTCCTTAAAAGGCGGGGCTGGTCAACTGTATGACTTTTTTATCACGAGCGGGGATAAAACCGCCTGAGCCCGGTGAGGGCATTTCGCCTGTCATCTTCTTATCAGAACCTGATTTTGCCCTTTTTAAAATGCCTTTACTCATTCAGTCCTGTGAGGATGTATAGTTGAGACCCGGGCCGTACCGAAAGGCCCGAATCAATAAATTCTCCCAGCCACGCTATGGCTTCTGAGATTTTACTCAGGCTTTCGTCGCGGCAGTTGCCTGTTGCCGTAAGCCCGGGTTCATCCAGAAGGGAATGAATGTTTATGCCTTTTCCGCCAGAACAGGATGCAGTGCGGCTTCGCTGATAATGACGTGTGTCGTGTTTTCATCTCGTTGTGACACAGTCATCTGCTCAGTCTGGATCTGGCAAAATCATCACTCACCGTGATGATTACGAAGGTGCTGTCTGCCGGACAACAATTGGCTGTGTATGCTCATGAAAAAGTTTCGTCGAAAAAAGGCGATTTAATCTGCGGTATACCTTTCGCTACATGCTGTGATAAAAGCATACGAAATGCGCGTGTTCTGAGAGATAAGAAATGAAATACTTTAAAAAAAAAGGGGCAGGGTGGCCCCGTATCAATGGTTCTGTGTTGCTGTGTTATTATTATCACGTTTCTGGTTAAGGGTCTGTCTGTTACAGTTTATCGTCATGGTTACCTTTTTCTTTAAAATAAATTCAAATTTTTTAACTGTCACAGCGAAAGGTTTATACGTTTAAATAACGAAAGCTGGCGGGCGTATTTTTCCTGAAGCCTCCGGGTTTATTAATTCATCCGGTTATTAAATGCCGGGGAATGGATGCGAAGGCGTTTTTCCCGGGGTTCAGTGGTGCTCCGGAAGCTACTTTATAAAATGCTCATAATGAAAGTTCGGTTAATAAAAAAGAGCCCCCGCCTCAGAGCGGGGGCGAACCAAATTCACGGTTCCAGGCTTCTTTAGCGGCGGGAGCCAGCAGGCACCTGCACTCCCAAATTATGTTGTGAAAAAGGATTTTCACAAGCGAGGCGGCAAATGTTGCCGGTAATCAGCCAGCAGTATCCTTACCTGCCCCGCATAAAAATTCACACCGGAACGAAAGTTTTTTTAAATTTCATAATGACTTATCCCTTGCTGTATAAAGATGCGACGCAATTCTGAGTTTTTACAGATGTATGCTGCTGCAGAATGCCATACCTGCCCGTTTATTTAATTTTCTGTCGCTGACCTCACAGGCTTTCACGTTTTTAATGGTTGCGTTAAATTTCTGAAATTAAGTTAAAGCATACGTCAGGGTAAATTAAAAGTACCGCATCGCTTAAAAAGGTTAGGTACCAGACGATTTCCTTAAGGATAATTCATACCATTAATTTCAGGTGTTAAAGGCAAAGGGGAAGTTAAGTGATTTGCGTCAATAAAATTCATTATTTTTATACTGACAACCAGAACAGGCATAAACAATACATCTTTCTGGCCGATAAACAGTTGAACCCTGAGGTGATATATGGCTCAGGGCATTATTCAACACTGGGGTAATTTAAATGAATATTATAAAAAAATTTAGGGGTTTAAAAATTGGCGGTAAGCTGGGGCTGGGCTTTACGCTGGTCATACTGGCCTCTGTTATCATATCGGCGCTGGCGTTTCGCTGCTTTTTAAGCATTCAGGATAACTCGGCCAAGCGTGACGTCACCGTTCAGATGCTGGACACGCTGGCGAAAGCCAGACTTAACCGCACCCTTTTTCAGTACACCCGCGAGAAAAAGTTTATCGACCTTAACGGCGAGGCAATGAATCAGCTTTTTGGTTTACGAAACAGCCTCAGTAAATACGCGTGGTCAGCCGAAGGGGAAGAGAGGCTTTCTCTCCTGAGTACGATTCTTACGCAGTACCAGGGAAAGCGTCAGGCCTTTCTTGAAAGCAGCGACAGGGCCGCGCTTGCGCTGAGTGAAATACACACACTGGGCCTGGTCTCACTGGCTGAAAAACTGGTCGCCCGCCAGGCTTCCGTTTCTGCTGATATTGTTACTTCACTTCTTTCACTCAGCTTCAAAACAGAGCAGGCAGCATTTTATGTCCAGGAGTTTATCAGAAAGCCGGAGGCTTCGGTGCTTGATAAATTCAGTGGAGTCAGTGACACAATTTCTCCGCTTCTGAACCCGCTCAGAGGCGTTTCTGACAGCGCCCTTGATGCATTGCTGGCAGACCTGGAGCAAAAAATGAGTTCGGGCTCCGTAAAGTTAAATAATTACCTCCTTTCGGTGAAGGCTGAAAGTCTGGCCTCAGATGAAATGACCGAAGCGGCAGGCAAACTGAGTCAGTCCATCACCGGCCTCGCGTTTTTTCAGTCAGAGCTGGCTGCGAAGTATATCCAGAACGCACTCTGGGAAATTGGTTTTGCAACCCTTGCCTGCATCATCCTCAGCCTCCTGATTGCCTGGCGGATGACGCGGAGCATCACCGTCCCGCTGAGAGAAACCCTTTCGTCTGCACAGCGCATTGCTGAAGGTGACCTGACCTCCGAAATCACCACCTCCCGTACCGATGAGCTCGGCGAGCTGATGTCTGCCGTGGGCGCGATGAACCAGAGCCTGCGTAACATCATCTCCCGGGTCAGGGACGGTGTGAATAACGTTGCCCGCGCCTCATCTGAAATTGCGGCCGGTAACACCGACCTGTCCTCACGCACAGAGCAGCAGTCGGCTGCGGTGGTCGAAACCGCTGCAAGTATGGAAGAACTGACATCCACCGTTAAGCAGAATGCGGAGAATGCTCATCACGCCAGCCAGCTGGCCACCGAGGCGTCACACAATGCCAGCCGCGGCGGGGAAATTATCAGTGACGTGATCAGCACTATGGGCGGAATAAGTCAGAGCTCAGGTAAAATCGGTGAAATCATCTCCGTCATTAACGGCATCGCTTTCCAGACGAATATCCTGGCGCTCAATGCCGCGGTCGAGGCGGCAAGGGCAGGAGAGCAGGGACGGGGATTCGCGGTTGTTGCCGGTGAAGTCCGCAACCTTGCACAGCGCAGCTCACTTGCTGCCAAAGAAATTGAGGCGCTGATAAGTGAATCCCTGAGCCGGGTGAGTAACGGGACTGAACTGGTTAACCGCGCCGGTGTTACGATGGAGGATATCGTCAAGTCTGTAACGCAGGTCAGGGATATTATGGGCGAGATTGCCGCTGCGTCTGACGAACAGAACCGGGGAATTACCCAGATTGCGCAGGCCATGACGGAGATGGATACCACAACCCAGCAGAATGCTGCGCTGGTTGAAGAGTCATCCGCAGCGGCCAGCAGTCTCGAGGAACAGGCGCTTGAACTTGAAAAAACGGTTGCCGTTTTCCGCGTGCCTTCTTCCGGACTGTTGACGCCGGGGGCTAAGGTCGCCACACCCGTGTTAAAGCCTCTGCCGGCCGTCAGAACGCCGGAAGCGAACTGGGAAACGTTCTGATAATCATCCTGCAGCCAGAGCCGGGCTTGAGGCCATCTGGCTGCATCCTTCAGTGCGGGTGAGGTAGTTAATGTGTGATGGAAACTGTAGCAATGCATCGCATGTTTATATCGGTAAGGCAGTGGAAGCCCTTTTTTATGATGCTGAATCAGTCAGCCGTGCGAAGGTCATTGCCAGGTTGAGTCTGCTGTTCAGGGAAGAGCCTGACCCGGCAAGGCAAAACGAGATAATAAGTGCCCTCATTCTTCTCAGTGAGCCCGTCAGTACCAAAACAGGCTTGCAGGATTACCGGACGTAAACTTTCTGCGCTCACGTCCGGTTTGTCCCAGAAGCACATACCACCTGATTTGTATGCAACTTATTAAAGGCAACAGGTTATTAACTTATGCATCACTGTCCTGAGGCTCTGGCTGATTTCAGCCGGGCCGCAGAACAGTGATTAGTTGAACACACCGTTAATCATGGCGGTCACAACCGCAGTGCTTAACGCAACAAGCACTAAATCATCGCCCACAGCACGCCACTCGTAGCCCGGATAATGAGGCAGTGCATTTATCATTGATGCTGGCAAATTTTTCCTAGCGATACCCGGTGGCAATGGTTTACCACGCGCAACTTTTTTAGCGATTCCCGGCGGCAGCGACTGATAGCCCACCAGACCATAGTTGATGGCAAGGGCACGTGCACGGGAAAAGTTGATGTCAGATTCGACATGATCGGGTTGTCTGCCATTCTTGCGATATCCATGTTCGTTCTTCGACTGTGTGTAACCCTGCCCTTTATTTCCGTGCGCGCCATTATTACCGTGACTGCTGTTGCCATTGCCATTGCCATTGCCATTGCCGGGATTTGCATAAACAGGTGCAGCAAAAACGGCGAAACTTATCACCACCGCTAAGGCTGTTTTAAGAGTGCATTGTGCAAGCATGAAAGATTTCCTTAAAGGTATTTATCGCTTCATCAAAATATAGGACGAGGCTACAATCTTAACCATGTCATGATGTCTGAAATTAAAGCCTCTTGGTGAGTTGAGAAAAAAGAATTTTAGTAATCCGGTAGTTGATTAATAAATGAATGGTCTTGCTGTTTACTGGTGGAAGAAAACCGCATTCAAGTTGTGTCAGATAAAGTATTTCTGGAAAGGTAATTTCGTTTGATCATTATGTGATGCGGAATTCACTGGCTGTAGATATCGAGTAAGAGCAATGGCGGTAAGCAGCTATTGTTAGTTTACTGTTCAAGTGGCTGCTTATCGCTGATAGCAGACTACGCCCGGTTACTATCATGAGCTCTTCAGTCAGCAAAGTGTCAACTCAGTCTGAGTCAGGTATTTCAAGTAGCACAGGAATCACCGTTACAAAAGTCAGTTCCCGTTTTCAGGGGACCATAACAACATTGAGCAATGTTTTCGCATCAGTGTATCGATGGTCACCATATCACACCTCTACAACATTTCTGTCATGTCTGTTATCGCTCTTCATGCCTGCTTAAAGGCCCGTCAGATTGATTCCGCCATAATGTTGACGGCCGAAGCAATGTTTTCGCTCTTTATGCCACCGTAGCCCAGCACAAAGCCGTTGCTCTGACGGGGCTGAAAATAATAGTGCCCGAGCCCCCTTAACGCGACACCTTTGCTGGCCGCACTGGCCGTCATCCTGTTTGTATCAACTGACGCGTTAAACAGGGCCGTCAGGTGCAGCCCTGCATTCCCCCCTGACATCGTGACTTCATTGCCAAAAGCCTGAGTCAGCGCGCTGCGCAGCGTGTGCTGACGCTCAGCGTAAATCCCGCGCATCCGTCTGATATGGGTGGAAAAATAGCCTTCACTGATAAAGTCAGCCAGCGCCGCCTGCACCGTAAACTGGCCGGGGCGATAAAGCTGAACCAGCCCTTTTTTAAAGGCGCCCGCGAGTTTTTCCGGCAACACCATATAGCTGATGCGTAATCCCGGAAACATGACTTTACTGAACGTCCCGCAGTAAATGACGCGCTGGTAGCAGTCCAGCCCCTGCAGAGACGATACCGGACTCCTGTCGTAACGGAACTCGCTGTCGTAGTCGTCCTCAACGATCCAGAAGCCGTATTCGGCAGCCAGTTCGGTGAGCTGACGCCTGCGCTGCAACGTGAGCGCAACGCCCATCGGATACTGATGTGACGGCGAGGTGAACAGCAATCTGGGAAACGGGGCCGCAAACGAAAACTGGCTGATATCAATGCCCTGATCATCAACGGGTACGGGGATAACGTTCAGTCCTGCTGCCTGCCAGAGCAGGGCGGTGCTCCAGTTACAGGGGTCCTCTGTTAACGCACTGTCACCGGGATCCGCCAGCATATGGGCGCACAGGCTCAGTGACTGATTACTGCCCATGGTGATAAGGATTTGTTCCGGCTGGCACACCACCGAGCGGGAAACCTGCAGGTAATGCGCAAGCGCTTCGCGCAAAGGTAAATAGCCACCTTCGCTGTCGTAGCCGGTCATGTGCGCCGCGGGCCGACGGATATGGCGGTTCTGCATGCGCTTCCACACCGGAAAGGGAAAGTTACTGGTTTCAACTACCCCGGGCACAAACGCGCCTGCATGCTGCGAAACGCCGGAAACACCTGAAATCATGATTTTCGCCCGCGATGACAACGCCGCCTGGGCCTCTGAGAGCGCAGGCACCAGCCGGGGAGTTGCTGAAGGTGCAATGTCGGCGACAAAGGTGCCTTTGCCACGCTGGCAAAGAATGTAGCCCTCAGCGGAGAGTCTGTCATAGGTCAGCGTCAGCGTCATACGTGACACACCGAGCTCAGCAGAAAGCTGACGTGTTGAGGGCAGCCTGGATCCGGAAATCAACATGCCACCCAGTATCGCCTTCTGAATAATGCTGAAAATCCTGACCTGCAGGGGACGATGCGCACCGGCATCAATATCCTGAAGAATAAGGTCACAGAGCAGAACGGATTGTGGAGTGGACATAAAAATTGATCCGGATTGGCTATAGAGAGTCAGTCCATTATGTCTTATTTTTCAGCCAACCTCATCGGGGGGATAATCACGCTGTGCCATCATCCGCACTTTTTATTGTCGGGTAACGGGGCGGCTGTGAAATCGGTTGCTTCAACACCGGGACAAGCTATGGCGCAGTCTTATGATGTCCGGCTTCATGCCAGTATGATCACGTCGGTGGACGCGTCTTCGCCGCAGCGCATTGAGGATTTTGTCAGGCGAAATTATGGCTGGGAGGCCCGTGCTCACCGGCTGGCGAGCGAGCGGGATGAGCTTTTTTGCCTGGAGGATGCTTCCGGGAAGCGCGGTATATTGCGGCTGGCCAACCCCGCTGACTGTCCCGAAACAACGGATCTGCAGGTGCAGGCGTTGCAGTGGATAGCCCGTCAGGCACCGGATTTACCAGTGCCGAGAATCATAAAAAGTCGGACCGGCCAGACTGTATTATTAAGTCAGACACTGGATGCTCAGTCCGGGACGCCACCGCGTCTGACCTGGCTCAGCACCTGGCTGGACGGCGTGCCTCTGCGAACTTTACCGCACAGTGAGGCACAGTTCTTTAATATCGGTGTGATGCTGGCCCGACTGGGACACGTTTTAAAAGACTTTCGTCATGATGGTGCGTTCCGGCCTTTAAACTGGGACCTGAGTCATATCGCTGACTGTCAGGTCTTTTTGCCCGGTCACTGCCCGGACAAAAAATGGAAAGCGGTTTATCAGTTTTTCGACAACATCGATACGCGGATTGTGGGGCCGATAAGAAACTTCAGTAAGCAGATCATACATGCCGATATGAATCCGCATAATTTTGTCATGTCACCTCACGAACCGGCAAGTATATCGGGTATTTTTGATTTCGGTGATATGACGCATACGGCGCGCGTGAACGATATTGCCATTGCAGCAAGTTATCATCTTTCAGGTGAGAATCCGTTTGATCATATTATTCCTTTAGTGCAGGGCTATCACTCTGTCTTTCCGCTCGAGAGGGGAGAAATTGACATGCTGTATGACCTGATTATCGCCAGATTATGTATGACGATCGTCATTACCGAATATCGCGCTCGTCTCTATCCGGAAAACAGAAAATACATCTTAAAAAATACCCACTCTGCGTGGCTGGGACTTTCCCGGTTAATAACGATCGATTTTTTATCTGCCCGCAGAATACTGCGCGCGGCCTGTAACTGAGGGGGAATGATGAAACCTGCACTAATGGTCAATGCCTACGAACCGTCTGAAAATACCATCCTGGATCCCCATACCGCCGCGTTAATTGCGCGTCGGGGCCGTGTGCTGGGTCCCTCATATAAATTATTTTATAAACATCCGCTGCACGTCGTTCGCAGTGAAGGTGTATGGCTTTATGACCAATATGGTAAAGCGTATCTGGATGTTTATAACAACGTACCCGCAGTGGGGCATTGTCATCCCGCCGTCACTGACGCGGTCAGTCGGCAATTATGCACGCTGAATACGCATACACGTTATCTGAATGAGGTGGTACTGGATTATGCCGAACGGCTGGTCTCAACGTTTCCGTCAGCCCTAAGCAATGTCATGTTTACCTGCACAGGCAGTGAATCGTCCGACCTCGCGCTTCGTATTGCCCGCTGCCACACAGACGGTACGGGCATCATTGTGACGGAAAATGCCTATCACGGCATTACCGCCGCGGTTGCTGAAATCTCACCGTCGCTGGGTAAGGGCGTGCCGCTGGGCGATCACGTGCGTGTTGTCCCGGCACCCAATGCTTATCACCAGGGCGAGGGAAATACAGCCGATTTATTTACAGAGGCTGTGCGCAGCGCCATAGCCGATCTGCAGCGCCACGGTATTCGTCCCGCCGCGCTGGTCACCGATACTATTTTTTCGAGCGATGGAATTTATTCCGGACCGGCAGGCTTTTTGCAGGGGGCGGTAGAGGCGATTCGTGAGGCGGGTGGGCTGTTTATTGCCGACGAAGTTCAGCCAGGATTTGGCCGACTGGGCACGCACATGTGGGGATTTGAGCGCCACGGTATTGTTCCCGATTTAGTCATCCTGGGGAAACCCATGGGCAATGGTCTTCCCATTGGTGGCGTGGTTGCCCGGCCAGCCTGTTTGCAACGCTTCGCCGGGATAGCCCGTTATTTTAATACGTTTGGCGGTAACCCGGTCAGTTGCGCTGCCGGGATGGCCGTGCTTGATGTTATCGAAAAACAACAGCTGCAACAGAACGCCGCTGAAACAGGCCAGTTACTGATTAACGGGCTGAATACGCTGGCACAACGCTTTCCCGTTATTGGCAATGTCAGAGGGAGTGGATTATTTATTGGCGCGGAGCTGGTCAGCGATAATGCAGCTAAAAAACCGGCCGGGGAATATGCGCTGGATGTAGTTAACCGTTTAAGGTCGCGCCAGATTCTCATCAGCGCCTGTGGTAAGGACAGTCATGTTTTAAAAATACGGCCGCCCCTGGTTTTCTCTGCGGAAAACGCGCACTACCTTCTTGCTGTCATGACCGACGTAATGGAAGAGATGTTTAATTAAAAATGATCGCCAGCATGCTTTAAACAAAACAGACAACCAGGAGAATATGACGATGTCACTGTTCAAACCAAAATATATTACGTTCGACTGCTACGGTACCTTGATCAATTTCGATATGGCCGGTGCAGCCCGGACACAATTTGCCGATCGTATTAACGGCAACGATATGGCGGCGTTTGTTAAAGATTTTGCGGCTTATCGTCTTGATGAAGTGCTTGGTGCCTGGAAACCCTACGCGGAAGTCGTGAACAATTCCGTCAGACGCACCTGTAAAAAATGGAAAATTGTCTGCCACGACGAGGACTGTGCGGCTATTAATCATGCTGTGACGACCTGGGGACCGCATCCGGATGTTCCTGCCGGACTGAGCAAGGTGGCCAGAGAGATACCCCTGGTTCTGTTGACGAATTCGATGAACGATTTAATCACGTACCATGTGCCCAGACTGGGGGCCCCCATTCACGCGGTGTACACCGCAGAGCAGGCGCAGGCTTACAAACCGCAGATGAAGGCGTTTGAATATATGCTGGATCAACTGGGATGCGGACCGGAAGAGATTATGCACGTTTCATCCAGCATGCGTTATGACCTGATGACGGCGCATGATATGGGCATTGTTCATAAGGTTTTCGTACAGCGTGGCCACGAGCCGGGCACGCCTTTTTATCAGTATCATGAAATCAGGGATATTGGTGGCCTGGCGGGCGTACTGGGTCTTTAAATCCAACACCAGGCACTCAGCCAATGAGCGCCCGGTCCACAGGTTCATTTATCCGGAAAAAAACAGGCTGTAAAAGAAAGAGTCGAACCTGCTCCCCGTCGATGCGAACAGAATATTGTTAGCAACGTCTGCTGATGGCTCTTAACCGCCTTTCAGAAATACTACTCCTGACATTAGAACCAAGTGGAGAAAGAAAATATCCTTTGCCTTGTTCGACTATTGATTTTTCCAGGTTGCTATTCCCTGGCGGCGACGTCAGTTACAGTTACAGCTGTCATTTAACTGACGTTCGCGCCATTTCAGTATCAATACTTTCCATCGAGGATACGGCAGGTGAGATATGAGCCTGCCGTACATAACAGCACCGGAACAAAATAACTGTGCTCCATCTGGCTAAATTCCATCACAAGGACGACTGCGGTAAGGGGCATCTGCATGGATGCCGCCAGAAATGCCGCGCCTCCAACAAGTGCAAAACTGGGGGCATTACCGCCAGGAAAAATAAGCTGCCATCCGGCACAAAGCAGAAGACTCAATAGCCCGCCGACCGCAAGGGCGGGCGTCAGCAGGCCGCCCTCCGCGCCGCCCCGCAGAACGGCCAGGATCACCAGAAGTTTCAGTCCCAGCAAAACAGCAGCATGGCGATAATCAAGTTCATCACTGATGGCCATCTGCATCGGTCCCTTACCGTTACCCGGTAACTGAGGATAATAAAGACTCAGGACAGCGAGCACAGTAAAGGCAATCAGACAGATAACAGGCATCTGCCAGTTATTTTTGACCCCGGCGCGGGCTTTCCCTGTGATAATCCGGAATCCCCATGCCGCCAGGCCCAGCAGCGGGCCCGCGAGACAGGCCCAGAGTATAAAGGTATGAGGAAGCGCAACGGACAGAAAATGATACTGCGATTCATTCCCCAGGCCAAATGTGGCGATCCAAGCCGCGAGCGCAGAGGTGACGACGGCGGCGAATGCTTTTTCCCAGCTAAAAGCGATCAGCAGAACTTCCAGACTAAACAAGGCCCCTGCCAGTGGCACATTATAGACAGCCGCCAGGCCAGCGCCTGCACCACAGGCAATCAGAATCCGGACCTCGCCCTCGTTTAAGCCCAACCGGCGTGCGATGGCGCCTCCGGCAAGCGCCCCCATTTCACGTGGGGCAACCTCACGTCCCAGTGGGGAGCCCAGCGCAACAGTCACGATCTGTAGCAGCGCATGAACGGTCGTGGTGCCCGGGGGCATTGCCCGTGAGGGCACAGAGACAGCGTCCTTGATCGATACGCGAGGTTTGCCATAACGACTCAGCAACCACCATCCGAAGCCCGCGATGACTCCGCCAGCCATAATGGCTGCAATGCGTCGCAGAGAGGAAGAATCAGTGACGCCCTGAAGAAAAGATACCGTACCGATAACATGTGACATGCTGTAGCCAAATGCGAAGTGCTGCACTGTGTGTAAAATCAGCCCCAGCGCCATCCCTGCCAGACCTGCCGCTAAGCCTGTTGCCACAACTGCAAAAAGCCTTATGAGATAACTGGCGTTTCCTGCCAAATCTTTCATTTCTTTCTGAATTCCTGAGTTTTCATACGCGTATAGTAACGAACATCACCTCAATAGTATCTCACTGACGAGCCAGGCAAGGCTATGATTGCCATGCTTTATTGTTTATTAACGGGTGGCGCAGAAAAAGCTCACCGCCGTTATGAGACGTTTCCAGCTTCGTTTTAGGTGTGCTCAGAGGCACTTAAACTTTAAGTTCTTAACTTCCTGTTTTATTGTGGTCAGAAATTTAGGTAAAGACCAAATTTGTCTTGGTTTCGACACCGTTTGTGCCGCAGGAATCCATAAATTCTCATCGTTAATACGTTTGCATTGAGAACAGAAAGTTTATACTTCAGGATGCTGGAGTTATCCGAACCACAATACTTTAATCAATCTCTTTCATATAATTATTCGGGGTGATATTTAAATCCGAAAAGAAAATTGCAATTGAATTTTTCTTAAAAATCTAATAGACTTAAGCAGTAAAAAATAAAGTAAAATAATTTACAAAATGAGCGCAATCATGAATCGCAGAAAAGAAATCCTTCAAGCAGCCGAATATTGTATGCGACAGAAAGGTTTTTATCAAACATCGGTTCAGAGTATTGCCAGGCACGCAAATGTCAGCGTCGGCCTGATTTACAAATATTATAAAAATAAAGAAGCGATTATCGAAGAACTGATCGAAAATGTTGTGCAGCGTATGACAGCTTTACTGAAAGCTGATTTTGACAAACTTGCTGATGCAGGTAAGGTCACACATTCCGCACACGACCTTTTGTCAAAAGAAGTTGAAAGCAGCATTGTACTACTCATTGATATATCATCAGAATCCACAAGAAATGAACGCATTCGTCAGATTATTTATGATGCCTGGCAGGTATTAAAAGAGAATTTCATCACTCAGGAGCAGGTTCTCAATCCGACTTTGGATGCTGATATCATTCACACCCGCTTGTATGTTATGTCACTCGTGATAGACGGCTTGATCATTCGCCGCTGTATGAAACAGCATGAAATTGATACCAGTTTTATGGCATTCTTCGATAAGGTTACCCGCGACATTAATCAGCACAGTGTCACGTGATTCAGGAAAAAAGATGGCCGGCAAGAATGCTGTTGATCCGCGCTAATTCCTCCTGGTCAACATTTTTATCTCCGAACGTACGACAGGCTACCCCATCTGCCAGCATCAGTAAAAACTGAATACGATTGCTGCGCTTTTGCGGACTCGCTGCAGGCATTTTATGCCTGAATAATGTATCAAGTTCCGCCACCAGTATTTTTTCTTCATGCTCGATTATCTCACGCACTGATGGATTACGTGATGCTTCCGAATACATCTCCAGCAGTAAACAGCGATCTCTGAAAGACCAATTCTGCCAGAACTCCGATTCAGTCTCGACAATATTAGATGTACTGGTATTAACTTTAAAATTATCCAGTAAAAAAATTCGCCACTTTTCTGCAATACTTTTTATTGTCTCGTTAACTATAATTTCCTTGCTGCTAAAATACCGATAAATCTGACCTGCCCCCAAACCCGATTCATGGCTTATATCAGCCATACTTGCGCCATGAAAACCTGAAAGGCTGAAACAGGTTTTCGCTGCCGAAATTATCTTCAGCTGCCGCTGCCGTATGAAATCATCATTATCTGACTTACTCAAAAAATCTCCTGCTGACAGAATGAGAGATAACCGCCATCTTTAGTCACAAGGTTATGGTACCCCACACCGGCGTGCGATGGAATGCTGACTACAACTCCAGACAGAGTATCTTCTGATTACAGCTTCTGACTATCTGTTGACTCTGCATGTTTCGGTGGCCATGCATGAACGGTAACTCTCCGACGTTATTCTTAATGTTAGACAGGATGTACATTCATGCGCACCTGAATGCACACCTTTAACTTAAATCTTTACTTCCGATTCCTGCAACGCCGTACCGCCCCCCATCACCTTGTAGAAGGTATTGAGGTTCTGGTAGTACGCCTGCTCCACACTGATCAGACTGGTTCGGGCAGAGTAGAGCGTACGCTGCGCAGTTAGCGCGTTCAGCCAGGTATCTACGCCGCTCTGATAACGCCTGTCTGCCAGATGGGCGTAAGTCTGTGAGGCCGCCACATTATTACGCTGGCTGGTCAACTGGTCTTTGAGGGTTCCCCGACGCGCCAGAGCATCGGCGACCTCCTGGAAAGCGGTCTGCACTGACTTCTCGTAGGCCGCAACGTAATAGGCTTTTTGCGCTTTAGTGTAATTCAGGTAAGCAACGTTGTAGCCGCCTTTGAAAATGGGAAGGGTAATGCTCGGTGAAAACGACCAAATGCCCACCCCGTTTTTAAACAGCGACGAAAGATCGGCACTGCCGACGCCACCGCTGGCGGTCAGTGAAATACTTGGGAAGAAATTAGCCCGCGCCGCCCCGATGTTGGCATTCGCCGCCTTCAGGTTGTGCTCAGCCTGCAAGACGTCAGGACGATTATTCAACACATCCGACGCTATCCCCGCCGGCACATCGCGCAACGCCTGGCCAATCGATTCAAGGTTTTGCGGCAGCAGCCTGCCGGGAACGGTTTTCCCTACCACCACGTCCAGTGCGTTTTTATCCTGCGCCACGAGAGTGGTATAACTGGCCACGTCGGCCTGTGCTGACTGATAGGTGGTTTCCGCAGAAGCCACATCGACCATCGAATCTACGCCGTTTTGCATGCGTTTCCGCGTGACCTCCAGTGACTGCCGCGCACTTTCTGCCGTCTCTTTTGCAATGGACAGATTGCTGCGATCCGCCGCCAGCTGTAGCCAGTAATTAATGGTGTTATACAGCACCGTCAGGCGCGTACTTCGTGCT
>NZ_JAVAYG010000011.1:0-167418 GCF_041954745.1 Pantoea sp. CS_6 | reverse complement strand
CAATCAAGTAAAAAAGCCCCGTACGAAAGTACGGGGCTTTTTTACGTCGGTTATCCGCCTGAAACCGAAAGGGACGAGCAGCACCTCAGCGGAAGCCGCGCTACCGCCGGCACCAAAGCCGTGAAACTCGCCTCATTGGTGGGCTGGCTGACTTCCGCAACGCCGATTTCTACCTGTCGCCAGCAGGCTCGTCAACATAAAGTGCATCACGGGCCATCTCAGGCAGACGCGTATCAGGGTTAAAGCGGAAAGACCTGTGGATCACCCTATAAGCCGTCAGTAAACCTGCCTGAATCACCCATATCCGATCAATGCACAGACGAGCACTGGCTGGGCCAGCTCACCTTTGCTGGATACAGCACGATTCAGGCATGCACCGTCGACGACAACGTATCGTCAGTCGCTAAAAAGCGGAGTTTTATAAAGGATGACGGAGGATTTACAACGTGGTGCATCATCCGGACAGGAAAGGTCAGAACCGTACCTCTGTCAGAGACGGAGGTACGGTCAGCAACGAGAGCGGTCAGTGAATAACCTGGGACAGGAAAGCGCGGGTACGTTCTGACTTCGGATTTGCAAAAAACTCCTGCGGTGGCGCAACCTCCACGATCTCGCCGCGATCCATAAAGATCACCCGATCGGCAACGGTACGTGCAAAGCCCATCTCATGCGTGACACACAGCATCGTCATGCCATCTTCTGCAAGCCCAATCATGGTATCCAGCACCTCTTTCACCATTTCCGGATCCAGGGCAGAGGTGGGCTCATCAAACAGCATAATTTTAGGTTTCATGCACAATGAACGCGCAATCGCGACACGCTGCTGTTGGCCGCCTGAAAGCTGACCAGGAAACTTATGCGCATGTTCAGCAATGCGTACGCGCTGCAGATAGTGCATCGCAAGCTCCTCCGCTTCTTTTTTGGCAATCTTACGCACCCACATCGGCGCTAGCGTACAGTTCTGCAAAACCGTAAGGTGAGGAAAAAGATTAAAGTGCTGAAAGACCATACCGACTTCAGTACGAACGCGCTCAATATTCCGTACGTCATCATTCAGATGAATACCATCGACCACAATCCGCCCCTTCTGATGTTCCTCCAGATGGTTGATACAACGAATCGTCGTCGATTTTCCTGACCCTGAGGGACCGCATAACACGATACGTTCGCGCGGTTTCACCTGCAGATTAATGTCTTTCAGCACATGAAACTGGCCGTACCATTTGTTCACATTTTCAAGCGAAATCATCGCATTGGTTGAATCAGTTATTATTTGTGTCATAGAAACCTCAGTGCGATTTACGCCCGGTGTGAAAACGTTTTTCCAGATACTGGCTGTAACGTGACATGCTAAAACAGAAAATCCAGTAGACCAGCGCCGCAAAGACATAGCCCTCTGTGGACATGCCCAGCCAGGCCGGATCGACCGTAGCCTGTTGAACGCTGCTAAACAGATCGAACAAACCGATGATGATAACCAGGCTGGTATCTTTGAATAACGCAATAATGGTATTCACCAGGCCCGGAATGGTGAGTTTTAACGCCTGAGGGAGGATCACCAGCATCTGGGTCTTCCAGTATCCCAGGGCAAGGGATTCAGCGGCTTCATACTGTCCTTTTGGTAATGCCTGCAGCCCACCGCGAACTACCTCGGCCACATACGCCGACTGGAACAGAATCACGCCGACTAAGGCACGTACCAGTTTGTCGATAGTGGTTCCCTCTGCCATAAACAGCGGCAGCATGACCGATGACATGAACAGCACGGTGATCAGCGGAACGCCACGCCAGAACTCAATAAAGATGACAGAAAGCGTACGGACAACAGGCATTTTAGAGCGGCGCCCTAACGCCAGCAAAATGCCTAAAGGTAAGGCGCCCGCAATGCCCACCGAGGCGATGATCAGGGTCAGCGTTAAGCCGCCCCACTGGCGCGTTTCCACGCGATCCAGTCCCAAAAATCCACCGTACAGTAAAAACCAGACGATCAGCGGATAGCATACCGCCCAGACGGCGATATAGCGTCCACGAAAGGGCAACCGTTTCAGGAACATGGGCACAATCGACACTAAGCCAATCACCAGCGCAAGATTAATGCGCCAGCGCAGCTCATGAGGATAGAGCCCATACATAAACTGACCAAAACGGGCATGAATGAAGACCCAGCATGCGCCTTCTTTTGTGCAGTCTGCGCGCGTAGTGCCAAACCAGTTGGCATCAAAGATCAGCCAGTTCAGCGCCGGGGGGATCAGGTGCCAGATCAGCCAGATACATAACAACGTCAGTAAGGTGTTAAACCATCCTGAAAACAGGTTCTTGCGGGCCCATAGCCAGCCCCGGCTCAGCGGCGAGGAGGCTACGGGCGTCGTTTCATGTGCAGTGACAGACATAGTCATCCCGTGTTCTTAACGCTCAACCAGCGCGATTTTGCGGTTATAAATATTCATCAACAGTGAAATCAGCAGGCTGATAATCAGGTAGACGCTCATCGTAATCGCAATGGTTTCAATAGCCTGACCGGTCTGATTCAGCACCGTACCGGCAAACAGCGACACCATGTCCGGGTAACCTATCGCGGCAGCCAGAGAGGAGTTTTTGACGATATTGAGATACTGGCTGGTCAGGGGCGGAATAATCACTCGCATGGCCTGAGGAATGATAACCTGACGCAGCGTGACGGGATTCGGTAACCCCAGTGAACGCGCCGCTTCATGCTGTCCGTAAGGCACAGCCTGAATACCTGAGCGAATCACCTCGGCAATGAAAGATGACGTATAGATCGACAGGGCCAGCGTGAGCGCTGCCAGCTCAGGTATCATGACGAAGCCGCCCCGGAAGTTAAACCCACGCAACTCCGGGATATCCCAGTGCATGGCGGCACCAAAAACTGCATGCGCAACCAGCGGGAACAGGATCAGCATCGCAACAGCTGCGGGCCAGGAGCGACGTAACTGACCGGTTTTAAGCTGATGCTGTCGGTTAAAACGGTATAAACCGTAGCTCGCCACCACAGCCAGTGCTAAAGCGATAACGAAAGGCCAGGTACCAGGCGCATAGGTCGGCCAGGGAATATACAGGCCACGATTACTCACGAAGGCGAGATCGAAGGCATTCAGCGCCTGACGCGGGCCGGGCAGGTTACGCAACACCGCGAAATACCAAAAGAAAATCTGCAATAACGGCGGGATATTGCGGAAGATTTCAATGTAGATATTCGCGATTTTACGTAATAACCAGTTCTCTGAGAGACGCGCCAGGCCGATAAAGAAGCCCAGTATGGAAGCAAATACAATACAAAGTGCGGAAACCAGCAGGGTATTTGTCAGGCCAACCAGAAATACACGTGCGTAGGTATCCCCTTCGGAATAATCAATAAGATGCTGAACGATGCCGAAACCCGCATTACGTTCTAAAAAACCAAACCCGGAAGTGATACCGCGATTAGCGAGATTGATGACGGTGTTGTGGACGAGATAACCCACCACAGACAGTACGATAACGATCGCCACGATCTGGTAAAGCCAGGCGCGAACCGTGGGATTACCGAACGAAAAATCCCTTTTCACGGTTGGGCGTTGTGACATGTTGAAACCTCAATAACGAAAGCCTTGCTGGGGCACCGCAGAAAACGATGCCCGACGGGGAGGTAGACTTAACGAACCGGTGGTGCGTACTGAATACCACCCTGGTTCCAGAGCGCATTCTGGCCACGAGCGATTTTCAGCGGGCTGTCTTTACCGACGTTGCGATCAAAACTTTCCTGATAGTTACCGACCTGCTTGATGATGTTGTACGCCCATTTGTTATCGAGCTTCAGATCTTTGCCATAGTCACCCTCGGCACCTAACAGGTGAGCCATATCGGGCGTCGCTGGCTTCGCGGCTTTCTCATCCACGTTTTTAGAGGTGATGCCCATTTCTTCGGCGTTCAGCATGGCAAACAGTGACCATTTCACGATGGTGAACCAGTCATCATCACCACGACGAACAACAGGACCCAACGGTTCTTTAGAGATGACTTCCGGCAGAACAATAAAGTCGTCTGGTTTACCTAATTTGATACGCAGTGCATAAAGTTGTGACTGATCGGAAGCCAGCGTATCGCAACGGCCGCTATCCAGTGCTTTTGCCGATTCGTCGGAGCGGTCAAATGTCACCGGGGTGTACTGCATCTTGTTCGCTTTGAAATAATCCGCAACGTTCAGTTCAGTGTCAGTACCGGCCTGAATACAGACGGTGGCACCATCCAGCTCTTTCGCACTTTTCAGGCCCGCTTTTTTGTGTGTCAGGAAACCAATGCCGTCATAGTAGTTAACACCGGTAAACATGAAGCCCATGCCGCCATCACGTGATGAGGTCCAGGTAGTGTTACGAGAAAGCACGTCCACTTCGCCAGACTGTAATGCGGTGAAGCGCTCTTTTGCGGTCAGCGGGGTATATTTTACTTTTGTTGCATCACCAAATACGGCTGCTGCCGCGGCACGACAGATATCCACATCAAGACCGGTAAATTTACCGCTGGCGTCTGCATAAGAGAAACCTGGCAGGCCATCGCTGATACCACATTGAACGAATCCTTTCTTTTTAATCGCATCCAGCGTGGCGCCTGCGTGGGCTTGCTGAGCAACGGCGAGCAGCGAAGCCGCAGCAACCAGAGTAGAGAGCATCATCTTTTTCATAAAGCATCCTGTGTGGCATGTCGTGTTGTTATGTAGTGCGCACTTTGGTGTGCGTTTCCTGTCTGTGGCGATCAGCCATCCACGACTTTGCAAAGCCAGTGCCAGGTTTGCAGAATTCTGAATTCACCTGAAATATCGGGTAATAATCTGAATTATCCGGAAGGCTGCAATAATATGGCGCACCAAAAGGATGCATTTCGAGTCGGGTAGATCACATTTAGTGCAATTTGTTTCACTATTTAGCAACAGTGTGAGCCTGTTTGCATGTGGCTCATGTAAGCAGACATGAGATTGCTTAAAAAGGTAGCCGTGCTCACAAAAGGCCGACAGGGCTGGGCTGAAGGGCATGGTGGTACAAAAGACAAAGGCCGCGAAGAAGAGAAAATGTGAAAGGTAAGTCTGTTAAAGTCACGCTGGCGACTGCAACTACAGTTACCATATGTGATGCAACTGTTTCAGCGTTTTTAAAAAAATTTGCGTAGTAACGCACAAATAAAAACGCCAGCCCGAAGGCTGGCGAGATTAACGGTGTGAACCTGAATCAGTTCATGCCGTATTTTTTCAGTTTCTTACGCAGCGTACCGCGGTTGATACCCATCATCAGGGCAGCACGGGTCTGGTTGCCACGGGTATACTGCATCACCATGTCCAACAGAGGCTGCTCGACTTCAGCCAAAACCAGTTCATACAGGTCACTCACATCCTGACCATTCAGTTGAGCAAAATAGTTCTTCAGTGCCTGTTTAACCGAATCACGCAAAGGTTTTTGAGTTACCTGATCCTGTGAGTTAACGGTAGAAACGGTCAGTACGTCAGAATTTACGCGTTGTTCGAACATAGTTCTTTCAGCTCTTTATTTCGTTACGCAAGATTTTCGAAGTATGCCTCCAACGCCTCCAGCTGTTCGCTGGCATCCTCAATGGCGTTGAATGTGCGCCGAAACTGGTCATTTGGGGCATGTTCCTGGAGATACCAGGACACGTGCTTCCGCGCTATACGGTATCCCTTGCCTGGACCGTAAAAGTCGTGCAGCTCACGTATATGCGAAACAAGCAAACGCTTGACCTCTGCCAGTGGCAGCGGGGCAAGCAGCTCCCCAGTGTCCAGATAATGCTGGATTTCCCGGAAGATCCACGGTCTTCCCTGAGCAGCACGTCCTATCATCAAAGCGTCGGCTCCGGTGTAGTCGAGCACTGCTCTGGCTTTATGCGGGTCAGTTATGTCTCCGTTCGCGATAATCGGAATAGAGACACTCTGCTTAACTGTCCGAATGCTGTCGTATTCAGCGTCTCCGTTGAACAGGCAGGCACGAGTGCGGCCATGTATCGTCAAAGCCTGAATGCCACAACGCTCAGCCAATTGGGCAATCGCGACACAGTTTCTGTTTTCTGGATCCCAACCGGTACGGATTTTCAATGTGACCGGTACATCAACCGCATTTACCACGGCAGAGAGAATAGACTCGACCACGGCAGGATATTGCAGTAAGGCCGACCCCGCCATTTTGCGGTTCACCTTTTTGGCTGGGCAACCCATATTAATATCAATCACCTGTGCACCAGCGTCGACATTAATACGTGCAGCCTGAGCCATCTCACTGGGATCACAGCCTGCAATCTGGACGGCACGAATGCCGGGTTCATCACTGTGCACCATGCGTAAACGAGATTTGTCACTGGCCCACACTTCGGGATTGGATGACAACATCTCAGAAACCGCCATTCCTGCACCCATCTCATGACAAAGCGTTCTGAAAGGCCTGTCTGTAATACCGGCCATCGGTGCCGCAATCAGTCGATTTCTCAGCTGGAGGTTTCCAATGCGCATGAAGTCGTAATGCCATACTGTGTCTGCAAGGCGGCGTATATTACGCATTTTTTTCTTAAGATGAAAGGCCAAACTTTGAACAATTCGCAAGAAAACTGCTTTTAGTCTGCTCTGACAAGGGTGTTATGGATAAATGACATTAAAAATCATGGCGTTATCCAGTTATGTTTATTTTGTGAACAAAGGTTTTTCCGACGAAGATTCGGCATTCGCCAGATAAAAAACGTCACATACCGTGATTAACGACACAACACGCCGTACAGACGGTTGACAAAAGCATAGCGATTGAGCGTGAAAGGCAGCGACGACCAGACAGGTTCGCTTTCATCTGTATGAGGAGAAGGTATACAGCCCTGCGACGTTCGCAGGGCAGAGTCTGACGCTCGCATCGTTTACGACGCTAAGCGTTTTTTACACCCGTAATCCGGCACCATTCTTCCTTAACGGCGACAGGGTCCAGCGCAAAGTGCATGGCATAAGCTTCACAGACACTCTCGGCCTGGCTTTCCAGCACGCCTGATAACCCCAGATGCCCGCCTGGTTTAGGCAGCACACGGATAAGCGGCGCTAACTCACGCAGCGGTCCGGCAAGAATGTTTGCCACCACCACATCAGCCTGCAGGTTTTCCGGTTGCTGATGCGGCAGATAAAGAGACAGACGGTCCGCCACCCCATTGCGCTCGGCATTGTCGCGGCTGGCCTGAATCGCCTGAGGATCGATATCAATGCCTATGGCCTGCGCTGCACCCAGCTTTAAGGCGGCGATCGCCAGGATCCCAGAGCCGCAGCCAAAATCGATCACCGTTTTACCGTTCAGATCCAGACCGTCGAGCCACGTCAGACAGAGCGATGTGGTGGGATGTGTGCCGGTTCCGAAAGCCAGCCCGGGATCCAGCATGACATTGACGGCATTCGGATCGGGCACATCGCGCCAGCTCGGGCAGATCCACAAGCGTTCGCCAAAGCGCATAGGATGGAAGTTCTCCATCCACTCGCGTTCCCAGTCTTTGTCTTCGATCTGCTCGATCTTGTGGCGAAAATTCTCTCCCAGCAGTGGATGCTGTGAAAGTTCGGCAATGACGCCTTCCATGTCGCTTTCGGCATCGAACAACCCGATAACATCGGTATCGCCCCATAAACGGGTTTCCCCGGGCAGAGGTTCGTAGACGGGCGTGTCATGGGTATCCTGAAAGGTCACTGACACGGCACCGGTTTCCATCAGTGCATCGCTCAGCGCCTCTGCGTTGGCGCCAGAACTGTTAATTTTGATTTGAATCCACGGCATAACATCTCTCTTAATTCAGTGTTGTGGTGCGTTAACCACGGCGGGTAAACGCCCAAACAGATTGCCGACCAGGAACGCCAGCAGACTTAACAATAAGGAAGGCACGATGGGATGAAATCCCCACAGTTGCAGGCCCAGGGTTGCCAGAATGGCATAACAGCCTCCGCCCACCACCATCCCGCTGAGCGCGCCTGCGGCATTGGCGCGTTCCCAATATAACCCCAGAACCAGCGGCCACAGGAATACTGCCTCCAGCCCACCAAACGCCAGCAGGTTAAGCCAGATAATCATGTCGGGCGGATGCCAGGCCACGAACAGCAAAACGACACCCAGGGCAAATGTCACCGTGCCCGATAACATCCGCAGTCGTGGCTCATTGTCCAGTTGCTGAGGTGCGAGGCGTAAATACAGATCTTTAACCAGCGTAGCGGAAGCCTGCAACAGCTGCGCATTGATGGTCGACATGATCGCCGCCATCGGCGCCGCTAAAAACAGCCCTGCGGCCAGCGGCGGCAGGACGGTAATCATCAGCGTCGGGATAACCCGATCCGGCACGGTCAGATCGGGCAATATGGCGCGGCCCAGCGCGCCTGCCAGATGCATTCCCAGCATCAGTACCACCACCACGATAGTGCCGAGAACAATCGCCCGGTGAACGGCTTTACTGTCCTTGTAGGAAATACAGCGGACAGCGGTATGGGGCAGACCGATAACGCCAAAACAGACCAGAACGATAAATGAGCTCAGGAACGTCGGCGTAATGATATCGCCCGGCCCCTCAGGAGACAGCAGTTTGGGATCAATCGCATGCAGTTTTTCTACAGCAGTGTGGATCCCTCCGGCATGGTGAATAATTGCAAACAGCAGCAAAAAGGTGCCAATCAGCATCACAATGCCCTGCATGGCATCGTTAAGCACGCTGGCCCGGAAGCCGCCAAATGCCGTATAAAGCGCGATAGTCCCACCGAAGATCAGTAATCCCGTGTCGTAGGGGATACCGGCTGCGGTTTCCAGCAGGCGTGCGCCACCGATAAACTGCACGGCCATCGCACCCACAAAGGCAACGAGTAAACTCAGGCTGGCCAGGACCACCAATAGTGTGCTGCCATAGCGCGCATAGAGCATATCGTTAAGCGTGACCGCATTATGCTTACGCGCCAGAATGGCAAATTTCTTCCCCAGTACACCCAGTGAAAGCCAGACAGCAGGAACCTGAACCATGGCCAGCAGCACCCAGCCCAGACCATATTTATACGCTGCGCCTGGGCCACCGATAAAGGAGCTGGCGCTGATATAGGTGGTGGTGATGGTCATAGCCAGCACAAATCCGCCCATCGAACGGCTACCCAGAAAATACTCGGTCAGGAAATTTCCTTTGCGCTGTTTACGCATCGCAAAGACGGACAGACCGGCAATAACGACCAGATAAGCCAACAGTGGCAGGATGATTTCAGTGTTCATCTTCCTCCTCAAGAGACATCTCACGGAAGCGTGTACGGACCATTAGCCAGCACAGAAAAATGAACAGCAGAGGCGCAAAAATGCAGGAGAGCTCAAACCAGCGTGGCAAACCGGTTATGCCAACCGCATCGCCGCCCGACCAGGCGGAAATGCCCCAGACAGCCAGCCAGGCCAGCGTGAGACAGAGCGACCAGCGAGCCTCTTTGTGAGCCTGTAAAAAACGCGCGTCCATGATGTGACCTTAACGCCAGCGGGAAAAGAAAAAGGCCGGAATATCCGGCCTCAGACTAACTCAGCATTGCGATTACTTCTCGTGCAGGCCGAGTTTTTTCTCCAGATAGTGGATATTGGTGCCACCGTGCTGGAAGTTTTCATCGGACATGATTTTCATCTGCAGTTCGATGTTGGTTTTGATGCCGTCGATAATCAGCTCCGCCAGCGCGTTTTTCATACGGGCAATGGCGATATCACGGGTTTCACCGTAGGTGATGAGCTTTCCGATCATGGAATCATAATACGGCGGCACGCTGTAACCCGCATAAATATGGGATTCCCAACGCACACCAAAACCACCCGGTGCATGGAAACGGGTAATCTTACCAGGGCTTGGCAGGAAGGTGACCGGATCCTCGGCGTTGATACGGCATTCAACCGCATGACCGCGAATAATCACATCTTCTTGCTTGATTGACAGCGGCTGGCCAGCAGCAATACGCAGCTGCTCTTTAATCAGGTCGACGCCGGTGATCATTTCGGTGACCGGATGTTCAACCTGAATACGGGTGTTCATTTCAATGAAATAGAACTCGCCATTCTCGTACAGGAACTCAAACGTCCCTGCGCCGCGATAGCCGATATCGATACAGGCTTTAGTACAACGCTCACCGATGAATGAACGCAGCTCTGGCGTAATGCCCGGTGCTGGCGCTTCTTCCACGACTTTCTGGTGGCGGCGCTGCATAGAACAGTCACGCTCGCCCAGATAGATGGCGTTGCCCTGGCCATCAGCCAGAACCTGGATTTCGATGTGACGTGGATTTTCCAGATACTTCTCCATGTACACCATGTCGTTGTTGAAAGCCGCTTTGGCTTCCGCTTTCGTCATGTTGATGGATTGTTCCAGATCTTTGTCACTGCGCACAACGCGCATACCACGACCGCCGCCGCCGCCGGAGGCTTTAATAATGACCGGATAGCCGATGCGCTTGGCGAGGGCACGGTTTTTTTCCATGTCATCGGTCAGTGAGCCATCGGAGCCAGGTACGGTCGGCACGCCAGCTTTCTTCATCGCCGTGATGGCCGACACTTTATCGCCCATCAGGCGGATGGTGTCAGCTTTTGGACCCACAAAGATAAAGCCAGAGCGCTCAACCTGCTCAGCAAAATCCGCGTTCTCAGACAGGAAGCCGTAGCCAGGGTGAATCGCCACCGCGCCGGTGATTTCTGCAGCAGAGATCAACGCCGGGATGTTGAGATAACTTTTGACCGACTGTGCCGGGCCGATGCAAACCGTTTCGTCTGCCAGCAGCACGTGTTTCAGGTCACGGTCCGCGCTTGAGTGAACAGCGACAGTCTTAATGCCCAGTTCTTTACAGGCACGCAGAATGCGCAGTGCAATCTCACCGCGGTTAGCAATAACAATTTTATCCAGCATGGTTCGCCCCGTTATTCGATGACAACAAGTGGCTCGTCAAATTCTACCGGTTGACCACTTTCGACCAGAATGGCTTTAACAACGCCAGATTTGTCGGCTTCGATCTGGTTCATCATTTTCATGGCTTCAACGATGCACAGCGTGTCACCGGCATTGACTTTCTGGCCCACTTCCACAAACGCTTTCGCATCCGGGCTTGGTGTGCGGTAGAAGGTACCGACCATCGGTGAACGTACGATGTGACCACTGATTTCTGCTGGTGCAGCTTCTGCGACAGCGGCAACAGGTGCCACGGCGCTCGCCAGCGCCGGTTGCTGAGCAACAGGCGCAGCATAAGCCTGCTGCATCATCGGATAACCAGTGTTTGCAGGTGCACGACTGATACGAACAGACTCTTCACCTTCGGAAATCTCCAGCTCAGAAATGCCAGATTCTTCAACCAGTTCGATCAGTTTTTTAATTTTACGAATATCCATGAATGGGGTTCCGTACTCAGTTTGATTAATTAGTATGAGACAGGCGCTTTACTGCCGTTTGTAATGCCCACGAGTAGCCATCGGCGCCAAGCCCACAAATAACGCCCGCAGAGACATCAGAAAAATAGGAATGTTGGCGGAAGGGCTCGCGGCTGTGCACATTTGACAAATGAACTTCGATAAAGGGAATGTCCACTGCTAACAGCGCATCACGAAGTGCGACGCTGGTGTGCGTAAACGCGGCAGGATTGATGATGATATAATCCACGTTGCCTTTTGCCTCATGAATGCGATCAATGAGCTGATATTCAGCATTGGACTGCAAATGGCTTAACGCTACATTCAACTGGTCTGCCTGCTGCACCAGACGAGAAACGATCTGATCCAGCGTGACGTCCCCGTATTTTTCAGGCTCGCGCGTTCCCAACAGATTAAGGTTGGGACCGTTCAAAAGCAGAATATGTAATTTATCGGCCATCTTGCTGCCATCTCCCGCAATCATTGAGGCATCGCGTAAAATACCTTGCCGCTTTCCATTTGTCACCCGTCACGGTGAAAAAGAAGCGTCTAATCGCAATAAAGCCGGCCATTATATCCGTTTCGTGGCATTTCGCAGCAAAATACTGGTCTTATCTGCGAAGTTGATCGGATGCGGTCCGGAGACCGCATTTTTGCAGACGATAGCGGGGAAAAGAGCGGTTAACGCGGCCACCACTTAATGAACTTTTTGTAGCGCCAGGCTAACAGGACCAGAGCTAAAAGCGCATAAATAATGGGTTGCGGCGAAAGGATTTTGACTGACCAGAGATAATGGACAGGTGCCAGGATCGCGACCAGATAGATCAGGTTATGCAATGTTTGCCACTGTTTGCCGAGTTTACGCTGCATGCGCTGGAAAGACGTGACGGCCAGCGCCAACAAGATAAACCAGGAGAGGATCCCCAGCGTCAGATAGGGCCGGGAAATCAGCTCACTGCCCAGCAGGCCGATGTTATTTATTCCCAGCTCCAACAGGTAGTAGCTGGTCAAATGCAAACTGGCCCAGAAAAATGTCCAGATCCCCAGCAGGCGTCGGGTCCGAATGAGCAGGGGTTGTTTTATCAGGCGCGTTAAGGGCGACACCAGCAACGTAGCCAGCAGCAGTTTCAATGCCATTCGGCCGGTAAAATGCTGGATATCCTTTGCCGGGTCGGCGCTCAGTCCACCGTGCATCGCGGCCATGATCAAATAAACCAACGGCAGGAACGCAGCCAGATGCAACAGGACTTTAAGCCAGCCGATCTGCTTTATTGTCAGGCGCACTCAATAATTCTCCCGCAAATCCATGCCGCGATAGAGCGAGGCAACCTGATCGGCATAACCGTTGAAGAGTAACGTGGGCTGACGATCCACATTAAAGCTACTGCCCGGACCAATAAAACGTTCGGTCGCCTGTGACCAGCGTGGATGGTTCACATGGGGATTCACGTTGGCATAGAAACCATACTCATTGTCAGCAATCTGATTCCATGTCGTTGGCGGTTGATCGTGAGTGAGCGTAATTTTCACAATGGACTTGATGCCCTTAAAGCCATATTTCCACGGAACCGTCAGGCGAATCGGCGCACCATTCTGCGGCGGCAGCGCTTTACCGTATACGCCCGTTGTCAGAATCGTAAGCGGATGCATCGCTTCATCCAGGCGCAAACCTTCTACATAAGGGTAATTGAGCCCGCCGCCAATAAACCGGTCTTTTTGCCCTGGCATCTGATCGGGCGCGTACAGCGTCTGGAAGGCGACGAAGCGGGCTTTGCTGGTGGGTTCTGCCAGCTTCAGCAGTTTATTTAGTTCAAATCCGATCCAGGGAACGACCATCGACCAGGCTTCAACACAGCGCATGCGATAGATTCGTTGCTCCATCGCGAAGCGCTTAAAAATATCATCCATGTCCAGCGTCACGGGCTTAGCCACTTCGCCCTCAATCGTCAGTTTCCAGGGATCGGTTTTTAGGGTACCGGCGTTCGCCGCAGGATCGGCTTTATCCAGACCAAATTCGTAGAAATTGTTGTATCCGGAAACTTTATCGGCGGGCGTTAAGGGCAGGTTAGCCTGGTACTGGGCGGGTTTGGTAAAGTCAAGCGGACGGCCTGCGGGGGCAGCAGGGCGGTCGTTGCCTTTGAACCAGCTCAGGATATCAGCATTCGCCATGCCGGGAAGGCCCATGGCTGCGGCACCCAGCCCCAGCGTCTGAAGCACCCGACGACGGTTCATATTAAAGATGCTTTCTGGCGTTACATCTGCTTCGGTCAGGCTTTTAGTCGGCTTCATCGTTTTTCTCCAGGCGCGATAGTCTCAACCAGCATGATGACTATTACTTATGCTGGCGAATTTCGCTGCAAAAATGTGAAATTTCCTGGCTTCGCTCTCAAATGGGAATCCACTGAAAAATGTAGAATCAGGCGCTGTGAGATCTTCTCAGCGGTATACTTCGCCTTCACGCACAACGCCACTGTTGCCAGACGACATTTGTGTTATTTTGCTCAAATTTCTTCCGGCTGCCGTGCAGCGCCAGCGTGATCCGGCGACAACCGAAGTGAAACAGGCACAGGGATGCGATTAACGACCAAACTTTCTGCATTTATTACACTGATTAGCGTACTGGCAATGGTTTTAATGCTGGTGGGTTGTGCTTTTAGTGTTTTCTGGCTCACGCATCAGCGCGTCGAAAGTCGCGTACAGGTGCTGGCGACCGAAGTTGATAACGTCTTGCTGAGCCAACCTCCCGATACGCTCAAGGCCTGGCTGGCCCCGATGTTGCCTGTTATTAACGCGGAGCAACTTTCTCTCTATAACGGTCGCCAACCTGTTTTTACGCTGTCCCGCCATGAAAATCAGATGCTCGAGCACGAAAAAAACCGCTATATCCATTTTGACATTGCGCTAATGCACCAACCGGGAATGCGGCTCCGGTTGACGATTCTCGATCCTGCACAAACCTGGCTACGCTCGATTCCTGCGACTTATACCCTTGTCGCCCTCGTGCTGGTTGTACTGATTATGGCGGTGATGCTGTCCATCATCCATCGCTGGCTGGTGCGTCAATGGCGCGGGATGGAACACCTGGAAAGTCGTTCGGCATCGATTCTTGCTGGCGAGCGTACCTTCTTCCGCCAAAAGCAGCGTGATGAGTGGCCGCCCAAAGCCAGTCGGGCGATCGATCAGCTTCTGTCAGATTTACAGGAAGCCGGCGAGCAGCGCGTTCGCATTGATACGTTAATTCGTACCTTTGCTGCGCAGGATGGCCGAACCGGGCTGAATAACCGGCTTTTCTTCGATAATCAGTTGGCCACCTTGCTGGAGGACCAGGAAGATGTCGGGACACACGGCGTGGTCATGATGATCCGCTTTCCTGAGCTCGACACGCACGACCACTCGCTTGGACCGGTGCTGGTTGAAGAGTACCTGTTTAACGTCGTCAATATGCTGTCCACTTTTGTCATGCGTTATCCCGGCGCGCTTCTTGCGCGTTATTTTCGCAGTGATTTTGCGGTATTGCTGCCGCACCGCAGCCTGAAAGAGGCCAACAGCATCGCTGACCAGTTAATTAATGCCGTTGATGCGTTACCTCCTATGCGCATGGTGAACCGTGACGACTTTATTCACATCGGTATCAGCGCCTGGCACAGTGGCCAGACGGTGCCGCAGGTAATGGAAAATGTGGAGATGGCGACGCGACGGGCAACGCTGTCCGGTGGCAATAACTGGTCAAACGGCGCGGGCAATCCGCAGGATGCCGGGCGCGGCAGTGTTCGCTGGCGCACTTTGCTGGAAAATACACTCAGTCGCGGTGGGCCGCGGCTCTATCAGAAACCTGCCGTGGACCGTGAGGGCAAGGTTCGTCATCGTGTCATACTCAGCCGCATCTTTGATGGTGATAAAGAAGTGCTGTCGGCTGAATACATGCCACTGGTGCAGCAGCTTGGCATGGTAGAGAGCTGGGACAGGCAGATGGTGTTGCGCATTGCCGCTTTGTCAGAGCTGTGGCCTGAAGAAACACTGGTTATCCCGGTCAGTATCGACTCTCTGTTAAAGCGTCCCTTTGTCGTCTGGTTGCAGCGAATGTTGCTGGCCTGCCCAAAAAGTCAGCGAAAACGATTTTTATTTGAACTTGCGGAAGGGGATGTTTGTCAACACATCAGCCGTTTGATTCCGGTGTTGCATTCGCTCCAGGCATTTGGCTGCCGGATTGCCATCAGTCAGGCAGGACTGACGGTAGTCAGTAGCGCCTATATCAGGCAACTGCCGGTCGCGTTAATCAAGCTGGATGCCGGCCTGGTGCGCAACATTGAGCGCCGTACTGAAAATCAGCTGTTTGTGCGGAGCCTGCTGGACGTTTGCAAGCCGACCGGTACCCGGCTTTATGCGGCAGGCGTTCGCACAAAAGCGGAGTGGCAAACTCTGGTCGAATTAGGGGTTGAAGGCGGGCAGGGCGACCTGTTTTCACCTTCTCAGCCGGTCAACAGTAATGTGAAAAAGTACTCGCAACGTTACCAGATTTAATCGTTTGCCTGAATTCGCCGGTTTTACGCCAGCTTTTAGTGAATACAGGACAACAAACAGGCAGAATAGAGCGCCTGAAATGTTAGATTTTATGTCGGAGTAAAGTTAAGAAAATTCTTTAACAAGCAGCTCTGATAGCGTGATATCGCTGTTCCGCTCGTGTGAGAAACAGCTGTAAATGATTTAATGCGAATGTCGCCTAATTTTTCACCGAAGCAGAACGTTTTTGCGCCTTGTGGCAGCTTCGTGTGGTTGGTAAAGTAAGCGGATTTTATTTTCCGCCTCCAGCTTGCAGGATTATCCCTTAGTATGTTTAAAAAATTTCGTGGCATGTTTTCCAATGACTTGTCCATTGACCTGGGTACCGCGAACACCCTGATTTATGTAAAAGGACAAGGCATCGTGCTGAACGAGCCTTCCGTAGTGGCTATTCGCCAGGATCGTGCCGGCTCACCTAAAAGTGTAGCGGCCGTTGGTCATGACGCCAAACAGATGCTAGGCCGTACACCGGGCAATATTGCAGCCATTCGTCCTATGAAAGATGGCGTTATCGCCGACTTCTTCGTGACCGAGAAAATGCTGCAGCACTTCATTAAGCAGGTTCACAGCAACAGCTTTATGCGTCCAAGTCCGCGCGTGCTGGTATGTGTGCCTGTCGGTGCCACGCAGGTTGAGCGCCGCGCAATCCGCGAATCTGCCCAGGGGGCGGGTGCACGTGAAGTGTTCCTGATTGAAGAACCTATGGCGGCCGCCATTGGCGCTGGCTTACCGGTTTCTGAAGCGACCGGGTCAATGGTAGTCGATATTGGTGGCGGTACCACTGAAGTTGCCGTCATTTCTTTGAACGGCGTGGTTTACTCTTCTTCCGTGCGTATCGGTGGTGATCGCTTCGATGAAGCCATCATTAATTATGTGCGCCGTAATTACGGTTCACTGATTGGTGAAGCCACAGCGGAACGTATCAAGCATGAAATCGGTTCTGCTTACCCGGGTGACGAAGTGCGTGAGATCGAAGTGCGTGGTCGTAACCTGGCAGAAGGTGTGCCACGCGGCTTTACCCTTAACTCAAATGAAATCCTTGAAGCCCTGCAAGAGCCGCTTACCGGAATTGTGAGTGCAGTAATGGTCGCGCTGGAACAGTGTCCGCCAGAACTCGCCTCTGACATTTCCGAGCGTGGCATGGTCCTGACGGGCGGTGGTGCGCTGCTGAGAAATCTGGATCGTCTGCTGATGGAAGAAACAGGCATTCCTGTTGTCGTCGCGGAAGATCCGCTGACCTGCGTTGCGCGCGGCGGCGGTAAAGCCCTGGAAATGATCGACATGCATGGCGGCGATTTATTCAGCGAAGAATAATGGCCTCAACCGGCTGAGACCGTCGTAACAGTGCGCAGGGAGTAGCGTGTAAACCGGCGCTGCGTGCATCGGTATGATGTGTCCAGCCCAGGAAAGTGCGGTACGTCCGTACTTTCTTACCTTGTAGTCGAGGAACACGCAGATTATATGAAGCCGATTTTTAGCAGAGGCCCTTCTCTGCAATTGCGTCTCTTTCTGGCGGTGATTGTGGCGATTGCCATCATCATCGCAGATAGTCGCGTGAGTTCATTTACGCAAATACGCAACTATCTGGACACATCGGTCAGTCCGTTTTACTTCCTGGCCAACGGCCCGCGTCAACTTCTGGATGGCGTGTCAGATACGCTGGCTTCACGCCAGCAGCTTGAGCTGGAAAATAAAGCGTTACGTCGGGAGCTGTTTCTGAAAAACAGCGACCTGCTCATGCTGGGGCAATACAAGCAGGAGAATGCACGCCTGCGCGAATTGCTGGGTTCACCTCTGCGTCAGGACGAGCATAAGATGGTGACCCAGGTGATCTCCACCGGTACCGATCCCTATACCGATCAGGTCGTGATTGATAAAGGCAGCGCCAATGGCGTGTATGAAGGTCAGCCGGTCATCAGTGATAAAGGGGTTGTGGGCCAGGTCATCGCTGTCGGTCAGTTTACCAGTCGCGTTCTGCTCATTTGTGATGCATCACATGCGCTGCCCATTCAGGTGCTGCGTAATGATATTCGTGTCATTGCGGCGGGCAATGGCTGTACGGAAGATTTACAACTGGAACATCTGCCAGGCAATACCGATATTCGCGTGGGCGATGTGTTAGTCACCTCAGGCTTAGGTGGCCGCTTCCCTGAAGGCTATCCTGTCGGTGTCGTGTCCTCGGTAAAAGTGGATACGCAACGCGCTTATACCGTGATTCAGGCACATCCTACTGCGGGTCTGCAACGTCTGCGCTATCTGCTGCTGCTTTGGGGAGCCGATCATAATGGTGATATGCCTATGGCGCCTGATGAAGTGCATCGGGTCGCGAACGAGCGCCTGATGCAAATGATGCCGCAGGTGCTGCCGCCTGCCGGCGAAATGGGGCCGCCTGCGCCCACCACACAGACTACCACACCCGCTTCGGGCAGCAGCGAAAGTCGTTCGCAGGATGCCGCTTCCCGCTCACGCGGAGGCCAGAATTGAGTCGATATCGCAGCCAGGGACGATGGGTGATCTGGCTGTCCTTTCTGATGGCGTTTATTCTGCAAATCATGCCATGGCCGGAACAGATCTATATGTTCCGGCCATCGTGGCTATTGTTGATTCTGGTGTATTGGGTGCTGGCGCTGCCGCATCGCGTGAATGTGGGCAGCGGTTTTCTGCTGGGGGCGATTATGGATTTAATCGCCGGTTCGACGTTGGGCGTTCGCGCACTGGCGCTCAGCATTATCGCCTATCTGGTTGCGTTTAAATTCCAGTTATTCCGTAACTTAGCATTGTGGCAGCAGGCGTTAATGGTTATGGTGCTGTCATTAGCAATGGATGTGATCGTCTTCTGGGCAGAGTTTCTGGTGATCAACGTCTCATTCCGCCCTGAAATTTTCTGGAGCAGTGTTGTCGACGGGATTCTCTGGCCGTGGCTATTCTTATTGATGAGAAAGATCCGCCGTCAGTTCGCTGTTCAATAAGGAAATTTATGGTAACCCTGTATCTGGCCTCCGCGTCTCCCCGCCGACGTGAACTGCTGAGCCAGCTTGGCATCACCTTCGAGCGTCTTGTCACTGATGTTGAAGAGCAACGTCAGCCCGGTGAAACGGCAGAGGGCTATGTTCGACGCCTGGCGCATGACAAAGCTAAAGCGGGCGTCACGCTTGCCCGGCAAGACTTACCGGTGCTGGGTGCCGACACCATCGTGGTGCTCAATGGCGAGGTGCTGGAAAAGCCCCACGATGCCGACCATGCCAGCGCGATGCTCAGTAAACTCTCGGGAAAAACGCATCAGGTCATGACGGCTATCGCGCTGGCCGATCGTCAGCAGGTGCTGGACTGTCTGGTGGTCACCGAGGTGACGTTTCGTAACTTAACCGCACACGACATCAATGAGTACATCGCCACAGGTGAACCTATGGATAAAGCAGGCGCTTACGGTATTCAGGGAAAGGGCGGAAACTTTGTTCGTAAAATCAATGGAAGTTATCACGCAGTCGTCGGATTACCGTTGGTTGAGACCGCGGAACTGATCGACCAGTTCCAGTCACTGCGTGCCGTAAGGGGTTAACATGACGGCAGAACTACTGGTTAACGTTACGCCTGCTGAAACGCGCGTCGCCTACATTGATGGCGGTATCCTGCAGGAAATTCACATTGAGCGCGAAGCCCGGCGGGGCATCGTCGGTAATATTTACAAAGGGCGCGTCAGCCGGGTTTTGCCTGGCATGCAGGCGGCATTTGTGGATATCGGGCTTGATAAAGCGGCCTTCCTGCATGCGTCCGACATCATGCCGCATACAGAATGCGTTGCGGGCGACGAAAAGAAAAATTTCGTGGTACGTGATATCGCGGAGCTGGTGCGTCAGGGACAGGATCTCGTGGTGCAGGTGGTGAAAGATCCCCTTGGCACTAAAGGCGCGCGGCTGACCACAGATATCACGTTGCCCTCGCGCTACCTGGTGTTTATGCCCGGCGCTTCACACGTTGGCGTTTCACAACGCATTGCCAGTGAAAAAGAGCGTGAACGGCTTAAAGCCGTCGTGGCCGACTACTGTGACGACCTGGGCGGTTTCATCATCCGCACCGCCGCGGAAGGCATTGGCGAAGAAGAGCTGGCGCAGGATGCTGCGTTTCTGAAACGGCTCTGGACCAAAGTCAGCGAGCGGAAAAAGCGCAATCAAACCCGTTGCTTACTCTATGGTGAGCTGGCGCTGGCGCAGCGTATTCTGCGCGATTTTGCGGGCGCAGCGCTGGATCGCATTCGTGTCGATTCGCGCCTGACCTGCGATCTCCTCAAGGAATTCACCAGCGAATACATCCCGGAGATGTCCAGCAAGCTCGAGCTTTACAATGGCAAACAGCCCATCTTTGATCTGTTTGATGTTGAGAACGAGATTCAGCGCTCACTGGAACGTAAAGTTGAACTGAAATCTGGCGGATACCTCATCATCGACCAAACTGAAGCGATGACGACAATCGACATCAACACCGGTGCCTTTGTCGGACACCGAAACCTTGATGAAACTATTTTTAACACCAATGTGGAAGCGACACAGGCGATCGCCCGCCAACTGAGGCTACGTAACCTTGGCGGCATCATCATTATCGACTTCATTGATATGAGTAATGAAGATCATCGCCGTCGCGTGCTGCATTCGCTGGAAACCGCACTCAGTAAAGACAGAGTGAAGACGGGCATCAGCGGGTTTTCCGCCTTAGGGCTGGTGGAAATGACGCGCAAGCGTACGCGCGAAAGTATCGAACACGTGCTGTGTGAGGATTGCCCGGTGTGTAAAGGGCGCGGCACACTGAAGACCGTCGAAACGGTGTGCTACGAAATTATGCGTGAAATTGTTCGTGTTCATCATGCTTATGATTCTGACCGTTTCCTGGTCTACGTGTCGCCGACGGTGGGCGAAGCGTTGAAAACGGATGAGTCCCATGCGCTGGCGGAAGTGGAGCTGTTTGTCGGCAAGCAGGTAAAGGTGCATGTTGAAGCGCTCTATACTCAGGAACAGTTCGATGTGGTCATGATGTAGTGCTGGCCGGTCAGGCTCACGATGTCTGGCCGCACATTTTAGGGTAAAATGTGGCCCCATACCGCTTATGTCATAAGACGCCGGGTATGAGCAGCAACCATCCGTCGTTAACGGTAGACAAGGAGAGGTGTGAGTGAGGCAGTTGCCAAGAGTGATGTTACTGCTGCTCGCGACAGTCATTGTGATTGTGGCGCTGCTGGTCAGTGCGCTGCGTCTGGCGATGCCGCACCTCGATAACTATCGTAGTCAGGTCTTAGAGTTTGTTTCTGACGTCAGCGGTGCCAATGTTAACGCCAGCCAGCTGAAGGGCAAGTGGGAAAATTTTGGGCCCACGCTGCAAATCCGTGACCTGAACGTGGACATGAAACAAACGGGGACGCTCTCGATCGCGCGTATTACCGTTGCGCTGGACGTCTGGCAGTCATTGCTCCACTGGCGCTGGCAGTTCCGCGATCTGACTTTCTGGCAGTTGCACTTTAACAGCACTCAGCCTCTCCTGACCAGTGACAACGAGAAGCACAGCTTCAGGCTCACCCAGATCAACGATCTGTTTTTACGCCAGTTCGATCACTTCGATCTGCGCGACAGCACGATTGGTTTTATCACGCCATCCGGTCAGCATGCTGAACTGGCTATTCCTAAACTCACCTGGCTGAACGAACATACGCGACATCGCGCAGAAGGCGAGGTCAGCCTGTCGAGTTTTACCGGACAGCACGGTGTTGTGCAGGTCCGTCTCGACCTGAACGATAACGAAGGCTTACTCAACGACGGTCGCATCTGGATGCAGGCTGATGACGTGGATATGCGCCCCTGGCTGGGCCGCTGGGTACGGGATAACACCCGTCTGGACAGCGCCCGGTTTAGCCTGGCAGCCTGGGTCACTCTGCGTGATGGTGATATCTACGCTGGCGACCTGCTGTTAAGTCAAGGCGGCGCAAGCTGGCAGGGCGAGAGCGGTCCCCATACTCTCAACGTTGATGGTCTGACGGCGCACCTTTCGCGTTACAAAAATGGCTGGGTGGTAACGGTGCCGCAAACCAAACTCAGCACAGACGGTAACGCGTGGCCTGCTGGTCATTTTTCGCTGTTCTGGCAACCGCAGGACGAGCAGATGCTGGGCAGCAACAGCGAGGCCGAAGTCCGCGTTCGTGCGACGCAGTTAGCATTAGATCGCATCGCGCCGCTGGTGCCGCTTTTTGCGCCTCTCTCACCTGCGCTGTTTGATAACTGGCGTGCATTGCGGCCGCGGGGCACGATTGATGGGCTTGCGTTAGATATTCCCTTAGCACAACCCGAGCAGACCCGCTTTCAGGTAAAGTGGCGTGATTTTAGCTGGCAGTACTGGAAGCTGGTTCCCGGCATCAGCCATCTTAATGGTGAGGCGACAGGCAGCCTGAACGATGGGCAAGCCGCAATTGCGATGGGGCAGGCTACGGTGCCTTATGGTGATATGTTCCAGGCACCGCTGGAGATCAAACAGATCACCGGCAACCTTAACTGGACGCAGGATAAGCAGGGGCTGACGCTGGCGGGTCACGACCTTGACATTCAGGCCCGTTCCCTTTGGGCGCACGGCGATTTCCGCTATCAGCAAAACAGTGATGCGCAACCTCAACTGAATATTCTGGCCGGCATTAACGTCACGAACGCTGGTGATGCGTGGCGCTATTTTCCGACACCGATAATGGGCCACTCGCTGACACACTATTTAAGCGGTGCGATTAAAGGCGGCAAGGTCAGTAATGCCACGCTGCTGTTTAACGGTAATCCAGCGCTTTTTCCCTTCCAGCACAACGACGGGATGTTCCAGGTTTGGGTGCCGTTACGCCAGGCAACCTATGCGTTCCAGCCGGGCTGGCCCGATCTCAGCAATCTTGATATCGATCTTAACTTCCTGAATGACGGCCTGTGGATGAATGCGCCACTGGCGAAACTGGGTGAAGTCGATGCCCGCAATGTCAGCGCTGTCATCCCGGATTATCTGAAGGAAAAGCTGATTATTAATGGCGATATCAGCGGTGACGGGCAGCAAATCGGTGAGTACTTCCAGCACACGCCGCTCAAATCGTCGCTGGGAGCGGCACTGGAACAGCTCCAGGTCAAAGGCCTGACCAAAGGTCATCTCAAGCTGGATATTCCATTGAATGGCAAAGATGTTCACGCCAGCGGGGATGTGCAGATGAATAACAACAGCCTGCATATCAAACCCCTGAATACCACAATGACCCATTTGACGGGGCAGTTCCGCTATAACAACGGCAATCTCGAAAGCGATACGCTGCAGGCCAACTGGTTTGGACAGCCGATTGATGTCAGCTTCACCACGCAGGAGAATCCTGACGATTTTGGCGTGAACGTCAAATTACAGGCGGACTGGCAACTGGCAAAAATCAATGATATACCCCGACAGATTAGCAGCCAACTGGCCGGTCATCTTCCGTGGCAAGGTGAGGTAAACGTCACCTTGCCTCACAAGGGCGGTGCACATTATGCCGTGCAACTCAAAGGAGACGGTAAGGAAGTAAGTAGTCGCTTACCTCCGCCACTCGACAAAAAGGCTGGCGAGAGCCTGCCGGTTACCGTTAATGCAAACGGCGACTTAACGCATTTCGATCTGAGCGGCAGCGTTGACGAGCGGCACCGGTTTAACAGCCGCTGGCTGCTGGAGCCCACGCTGCGCGTTGAGCGAGGCATCTGGCTTAACGACACCAAAACCACACCGGCGCTGCCGGATCGTTCAGGCATGGTGCTGAATTTGCCTGCGCTCGATGGCGAAGCCTGGGCGGCACTCCTGATGGCGGGCGAAGGCGGAGCGGCCAGCCCGTCGGGTGAGCATAAGGTGGGCGGGGCAACGTTGCCAGGCAATATTATCTTACGTAGCCCCGCTGTCAGTCTGGCAGGGCAAGAGTGGCATGACGTGGATACCACCGTCACCCAGGAAATGGGCGGTAAAACCCAGGTGAAGGTTAATGCCAAAGAGTTACGTGGCCAGCTTACGACCTCGCCGTCAGCAGCGTGGCAGGTTGCTCTGGATTATCTTTATTACAATCCCGACTGGCAGGGCGCTGACGGAAAAAATACCGCGGCTTCGCCACTGGGGCAAAAAAGCGATCAGATTGACTTTAGCAAGTGGCCTGCGGTGCAGTTTCAGTGTGCAGAATGCTGGCTGATGGGACAAAAATACGGGCGCGTTTCCGCCGGGCTGCAACCTAAAGGAAGTACGTTAGCACTTACTAATGGCTTGGTGGATACAGGCAGTTCGCGTCTGAATATTCAGGGCGAATGGGTTAACCGGCCCAACGACCAGCGTACTTCGCTGAAAGGCACTTTGCAGGGCAGCAACATCAATAACGCAACCAACTGGTTCGGCGTGAATACGCCATTACGCGATGCACCTTTCAAAATTAACTATGACCTGCACTGGCGCGCTGCACCCTGGCAGCCATCAGCGGAAACGCTGAGCGGCACACTGAAAACACACTTTGGTAAAGGCCAGATAACGGATGTGGATACCGGTGCGGCGGGGCAGATTTTGCGCCTGCTCAGTTTTGATGCACTGCTACGTAAACTGCGTTTCGACTTCAGTGATACTTTTAAACAGGGTTTCTATTTCGATTCAATCAATGGTACCGCCTGGATTGAAGATGGCGTCATCCGTACTGATAACCTGTCAGTCGATGGGCTGGAGGCGGATATCGCCATGCAGGGCAATATGGATCTTGTGAAGCGACGGATTGATATGGAAGCCATAGTTACCCCGGAAATTTCCGCCTCCGTTGGTGTCGCCACCGCGTTCGCGATTAACCCGGTCGTCGGGGCCGCGGTATTCGCGGCCAGTAAGGTTCTGGGGCCGCTCTGGAGTAAAATTTCTGTGCTGCGCTATCACATTAGCGGCCCGCTCGATAAGCCCAAAATTGACGAGGTTATGCGTAAGCCACGCGAAACCTATAACAAGTGATATTTGACGGCGTAACATAATTGCCTCAGGCTATGAATATCCGAGCACATATTGAGTGAGAAACGATGACTCTGAATCTGGTAAGTGAGCAGTTGCTAACTGCTAACAACATTAATCAGCAGGACCTTTTTTCCCTGTTAGGGCAGCTTTCAGAACGTCGTCTGGACTATGCCGATCTTTATTTTCAGTCCAGCTTCCATGAATCCTGGGTTCTGGAAGATAAAATCATTAAAGATGGTTCCTACCATATCGATCAGGGCGTGGGTGTCCGCGCCGTCAGCGGCGAAAAAACCGGCTTCGCCTATGCCGATCAGATCACAATGAATGCCCTGCGTCTGTCATCAGAAGCGGCCCGCAGCATCGTACGCGAGCAGGGGAATGGCAAGGCGCACACGCTGTCAGCCGTCGTCAACCGTGCGCTCTATGCGCCTGTCGATCCGCTTGGCAGCCTCAGCCGTGAAGACAAAATCGCCCTGTTACATCGTGTTGACCAGGTTGCGCGGGCTGCGGACCCACGGGTTCAGGAAGTAAATGCCAGCCTGACCGGCGTGTATGAGCAGGTCCTGGTGGCGGCAACCGATGGTACCCTGGCCGCCGATGTGCGCCCACTGGTGCGTCTGTCCATCAGCGTTCAGGTGGAAGATCAGGGCAAGCGCGAACGGGGTACCAGCGGTGGCGGTGCGCGTACTGGTTACGCGTTTTTCCTCGCTGATGAAAATGGCGATGTGCGCGCTGATGCCTGGGCACGCGAAGCGGTACGCATGGCACTGGTCAATCTTTCCGCAGTGGCTGCGCCTGCAGGCGCTTTACCGGTGGTGCTGGGGGCGGGCTGGCCAGGCGTGCTGCTGCATGAAGCGGTAGGTCATGGTCTGGAAGGCGACTTCAATCGCCGTGGAACCTCCGTTTTTAGCGGTAAGATGGGCCAACTGGTGGCGTCTGACCTCTGTACGGTGGTTGATGATGGCACGATCGAGGGATTACGCGGTTCACTGGCTATTGACGATGAAGGCGTACCCGGACAGTACAACGTACTGATTGAAAATGGCGTATTGAAAGGCTACATGCAGGACAAGCTGAATGCCCGGCTGATGGGCGTGAATCCTACCGGAAACGGTCGTCGCGAATCTTATGCGCACCTGCCAATGCCTCGTATGACCAACACCTACATGCTGGCGGGTAAATCGACGCCGCAGGACATTATTGAAAGTGTGGAATACGGGTTGTATGCGCCTAATTTTGGTGGCGGCCAGGTCGATATTACGTCGGGTAAATTTGTGTTCTCCACGTCCGAAGCCTATCTGATTGAGAAAGGCAAAGTCACCAAACCGGTAAAAGGGGCGACATTGATCGGCTCCGGTATTGAGGCAATGCAGCAAATCTCTATGGTTGGCAACGATCTGGCGCTCGATAAAGGCGTTGGCGTGTGCGGTAAAGAAGGCCAGAGTCTGCCGGTTGGCGTGGGCCAGCCTACGCTCAAGCTGGACAAGCTGACTATCGGCGGCACCGCCTGATTAGCCTGACAAACCCGCCTGCTGGCGGGTTTTTTTAGTGCGCTACTATTACATCCTGAAGGCGCCCCATTCAGTAAACGCTGGCGCGATTTTCCTGTCTCTGCCGTAAATGATGCCTGTTTAAAGTCCTGCCCCGCACCTTTGTGATGCCCTGTTCTGCACCTTGCTAAAGGCGAAGGGCTATGTCTTTCGGTGCTGCTTGTACTGCTCGGCAACCTGTTCAAAGTAGTGCGTCAGGTAGTCGATACAGACCTGAACTTTCAGCGGCAGCTTGTCTTTTTCGGTGTATAACGCATAAACCGGACGCGGGTCGGATTGATAGTGTGGGAATAAAATATCGATCTCTCCGCTCTTGATCTCATCTGCCACCCACATCATCGGGACATAGGCGATGCCGTTGCCTGCCTTAAGCCAGCGAATTAACGTCTGGGAGTCATTGGTGACGAAACGCCCCTGAGGTGACAAACGAGTCACAAGGCCTTCGGGTGCAATCAATTCAAAATTGTTGTCGGGGCGAACGCTGTATTCCAGCCAGGCGAATTTTGTAATGTCTGCCGGTTTTTCGGGTGTTCCATGCTGCGCCAGGTAGGATTTAGCGGCACACACCACCATGGGCATTGCCCCCAGCCTGCGTGAAAACAGACTGGAATCTTTCAATGCGCCCACCCGAATAACCACGTCCAGGCCATCGGCGATTAAATCGGGGGCAGGAATGCCGGTGACAAGATTGACACTCAGGCCGGGATAGTCACGCAACATATCACTGGTCATGCCGGCCAGGACGTTCTGCGCCATCGTGGAGGAACTGCCAATCCGTAACACCCCGACAGGCGTATTATTAAACGCATATAACTGCTCATGTACCTGGCTGGCTTCAGCCAGCATGCGGCGGCAACCCTGATAGTAAATTTTCCCCGCTTCGGTCAGGCCGATGCTGCGTGTGCTGCGATTGAGTAACTTAACCTGAAGGGCATCTTCCAGCCTGGCGATTATCTGGCTGATGGATGACACGCTGAGATGAAGCTGTCGTGCGGCCGCCGTGAAAGAACCTAATTCAACCACTTTGGCAAATATCGACATACCTTTAAGTCGTTCCATTGTTTACTCTGGCTAAAAAGTGATTTAGATCACATTCAGTAGAAAACGTATAGTTAAGCGCGTTACTATAAGCGTACCGGGGTATCACCTGGCGACGCTTCATTACCTGAAAACACCCGATGATACGCTATTATTAAGCCAGCCGTAGTTCAGATGTGGCTTAGGGCGCGGGCTTTTGCGTCGATCAAGGCGGTGGACTATCCCGGCCGTGTCGAACTAAGGATTTTTAATGAGTGTACTTCCGGTCTTTGTCATGTTTGGGCTCTCTTTTCCGCCCATTTTTATCGAACTCATCGTTTCACTTATGCTGTTTTGGCTGGTGAAACGCGTGCTGACGCCCAGTGGTATTTACGATCTTGTCTGGCACCCGGCACTCTTCAATACAGCTCTCTACTGCTGTGTATTTTATTTAGTATCCCGTTTATTCGTTTGAGGTTTACGTGAACACGCTTATAAGAAAAATCGCGCGTTACGCGATCACCATCCTGCTGGTCATCATCGCCGTTATCATCATATTCCGTGCCTGGGTGTTCTACACCGAATCGCCCTGGACGCGTGACGCCAGATTTGCAGCCGACGTGGTGGCCATTTCTCCTGATGTCACTGGGTTAATTACGGATGTGCCGGTTCATGACAACCAGCTCGTAAAAAAAGGCGATACGCTGTTTGTTGTCGATCGTCCCCGCTATCAAAAGGCGCTGGATGAAGCCCAGGCGGACGTAGAATATTACCAGGCGCTGGTGAATGAAAAACGCCGTGAGGCCGGACGTCGTAACCAACTCGGCACCTCTGCGATGTCGCGAGAAGCCATCGAGCAATCCAATAACGATTTGCAAACCACAGAACACCAGCTGGCGAAATCTGTTGCGACCCGCGATCTGGCGAAAATTGATCTGGAACGGACCACGATTAAGGCACCGTCAGACGGCTGGGTGACGAACCTGAATGTTTACCAGGGTGAATTCATTACGCGCGGCTCGGTTGCGGTCGCCCTGGTGCAGCAGCACTCCTTTTATGTGCTGGCCTATCTGGAAGAGACCAAACTGCACGGCGTCAGACCGGGCTTTCGGGCAGAGATCACGCCATTGGGCAGCAACATCACCTTACGTGGCACCGTGGACAGCATTGCGGCAGGCGTAACCAACAGCAGCAGCAGTGTTGACAGCAAGGGGATGGCAACCGTTCAGTCTAATCTGGAATGGGTTCGCCTGGCTCAGCGCGTACCGGTCCGCATCCGACTTGATCAGCAGCCTGGTAATCAGTTCCCTGCCGGCACGACGGCGACCGTGGTGATTACTGGCGCGGAGGATCGTCCGCACCAGGCGGTTTCACCCATGATGTCCTTCTTTAACCGCCTGCGTGAGTTTGGTTAAGAGGGCGATATGATCGAATTTCTGCGTTTCCCGATAAAGCTGACCTTTGCGCTGGTGGCAGCGTTGATGATCGGCTTTCATCTCAACCTTGAAACACCGCGCTGGGCAGTGATGACCGCCGGGATTGTTGCAGGGGGAACGGCGTTTGCGGCAGGAGGCGATCCCTACTCTGGCGCATTACGCTATCGCGGTCTTCTGCGTATTATCGGTACTTTAATTGGCTGTGTTGCCGCTCTGGTTATCATGATTGCCACTGTGCGAGCGCCAGTGGTCATGCTGTTGCTGTGCTGTATCTGGGCCGGTTTTTGCGTATGGCTTTCGTCGCTGATTAAAGTCGAAAATTCCTATGCGCTCGGTCTCGCGGGCTATACCGCATTAATTATCGTGGTCACGGCAAACGCCAGCGGCGGCCTTACGCTGGTTCCGCAATATGCGGTGGAACGCTGTAGCGAAATTATCCTGGGCATCCTTTGCGCCATTCTGGCAGATATGATTTTTTCCCCGCGCTCCATTAAAAAAGTGATTGATGCCGAGGTGACGTCGCTGCTGGTGGCCCATTACCGGTTGCTGCAACTGTGTGTGGCGCATCAGGACAAAGAGGAAGTCGATAAAGCCTGGAGTGCGCTGGTACGACGCACAACGGCGCTGAGCAGTATGCGTAGCCAGTTAATGATGGAGTCGTCACGCTGGCAAAATACCAGCCGCCGTCTGCAGATGCTAAACACGCTATCGCTGACGCTGATTACACAGGCGGCGGAAACGTTTTTGATTCAGAACTCACGTCCTGAGTACATTCCCACGCAGTATCGCGTGCTGACGGAAAAAGAGGCCACGACGCCAGAAGATGTGCATAAACGTCTGAAAACGATGCGGCGACTCATGGCAGCCAGCAGTAAAACCGTGCCGGAAACGTTGGGGAGTTGGATGAGTGCCGCAACGGAATACCAGCTGTTGATTCATGGTGTGAAGAGCAATAGTCGTATTACCGATCTGGAAGCGCGCATTCTCCAGCGAGAAGTCGTGATTCAGGCGCGTTCGGCAGAAACCCACCATGCGATGATAAATGGTATTCGTACGTTTGTGGCGACGGCACTGGGCTCATTATTCTGGCTCTATACCGGCTGGACTTCAGGTAGTGGCTGTATGGTCATGCTTGGCGTGATTACCGCCCTGGCGATGCGCATGCCTAATCCGCTCATGATGGCGAAAGACTTCGTTTATGGCATGACGGTCGCGATACCGCTGGGGGCGCTTTATTTTATGTACATCTTGCCCAATACGCAGCAAAGCGCTCTGCTGCTGTGCATTGCCATCGGTTTACTGGGCTTTATTTCAGGCATTCTCATTCAACGCCGCCAGATTGGTACGCTGGGCGCGATGGCCGGTACGATTAACGTCCTGGTGCTGGATAATCCGATGCAGTTCAACTTTACGGTTTTTATCGATAACGCACTGGGGCAGTGGATCGGGAGTTTTCTTGCCTTAATGGTGATTCTGCTGATCCGTGATAAATCGAAAGCGCGAACAGGACGTAAATTGCTTAACCGCTTTATGTATGCTGCGGTGTCGGCAATGACAACCAATAAGGCGCGCCGGCGTGAAAACCATTTGCCAGCATTGTACCAGCAGCTCTTCTTATTGCTTAACCTGTTTCCCGGCGACATCGACAAATACCGCATCGCCCTGACGTTAATCATTGGACATCAACGATTGCGTGCGGCAGACGTGCCGATTAATGCGGAGCTTTCCGCCTTCCACCGCCAGTTACGGCACACGGCCGATCGTATCATTGCCGTCCGTAGTGATGAGAAGCGCCGTTATTATTTCCAACGCTTGCTGCGCGAGCTGGATGTCTATCAGGAAAAGCTGGCCCTTTATGATGCACCGGACAGTGTTACCGAGCCGGTGAAACGGCTGTCTGAGATGCTTTCAAAGTATCAAAATACGCTCGTCCAAATCTGAATTTGGGCCGTCAGCCATGCTGGCGGCCCTTTCACTTTCCTTCCTTCCCCGACCTGTCATTTTTGCCATCTATACTTTCCTGAAGTAAAAACAAACTGACAGGAGTAACGCAGATGCCTTCTTCACTGCAAGACAGCGAACTGTTCCAGACCGGCTATTTAGTCAACGGGCAGTGGCTGAGGACGACGTCGACTTTTGACGTAACCAATCCTGCAACGGGGGACGTTGTTGCTCAGGTGGCGAAAGCCGGTAAAAAGGAAACCGAAGACGCGATTAAGGCTGCACAAGATGCCTTTCCCGCCTGGCGGGCGCAGACGGCTAAAGCGCGTTCAGCGCTGCTTTACCGCTGGTATACGTTAATCATTGAAAACAAACGCTGGCTTGCTGAGCTCATGACAACGGAGCAGGGCAAACCGCTTAAAGAAGCGGAAGGCGAGGTTGAGTACGCCGCCAGTTTCATCCAGTGGTTTGCCGAGCAGGCCAAACGAGCCAACGGTGAAATCATTCCGCCTGCTAAAGCGGGGTCGCGTATCCTGGCCACGCGGGAACCCGTTGGTGTTGTAGCGGCGATCACCCCGTGGAACTTCCCGATGGCCATGTTGACCCGTAAGTTAGGTCCGGCGTTAGCAGCAGGATGTACAGGGATCATCAAGCCTGCCAACAATACGCCGCTTTCTGCGTTTGCCTTGCTGGCTTTGGCAAAGAAAGCCGGTATCCCGGACGGCGTGCTTAACGGCGTGGCAGGGGATACGCATGCTATCAGCGATGCGATTATGGCGAGCAACGCCGTACGTAAAATCTCGTTCACCGGTTCGACGGCGGTGGGCAAAACGTTGATGCGCAATGCGGCCGAGACCATGAAAAAAGTGTCGATGGAGTTGGGGGGCAACGCGCCCTATATCGTGTTTGAGGATGCAGATATTGATGCTGCCGTTCAGGGCGCTATTGCCAATAAATTCCGTAACGCGGGCCAGGTGTGCGTCAGCGTAAACCGTTTTTTTGTTCATAATGCGATCTATGAGCGTTTCACAACGCAACTGGCAGATGAGGTCAATAAACTCAAAGTGGGTAACGGTATGGACAGCGGCGTCATTGTCGGACCGTTAATTGAGCGTTCGGCGTTAGAAAAAGTGGAAGAACATGTTAACGATGCGGTTGCCCAGGGTGGCAAGGTGCTCGCGGGCGGTAAGCGACATGCGCTGGGCGGCAATTTCTGGCAGCCTACGGTCATCGTCGATGCGCATGAAGGCATGAAGCTGGCTCAGGAAGAAACATTTGGCCCGGTTGCGGCGTGCTTCCGGTTTGATGATGAAGACGAGGTTATTCGTCGGGCGAACCAAACCGAATACGGGCTGGCGGCGTATTTTTATACGCAGAATCTGCAACGCGTCTTCCGCGTTTCCTCGGCGCTGGAAAGTGGGATGATAGGCATCAATGAGTGTGCTGTCTCGACAGAGCTGGCCCCCTTCGGCGGTGTGAAAGCGTCGGGACTGGGCCGGGAAGGATCGGTGCTGGGAATGGAAGAGTACCTTGAGGTCAAAGCGCTGCACCTTGGCGGTTTAAGTTAAACGGCTATCTGGGCGGCACCGGGCCGCCCAGCGACGAATAACAGGAGTCACCTGTATGAGAGTCGAGCGTTTTGATTTTAATGAGATTGTCGATCAGGCCCATTTCTTCCGGCAATTCTGTGAACGCTTTTCCCTGAAAGCGCGCTATATCTGCGATTTGGATGGATTGTGGGACGTGATTGTCTGCAGAGGGCTACCTTTGCCCATCAAAATAGAGTTTGTGAACCTGGGGCAGGGACAGAAGCGGCGCTACGGTGCCTTGATTCTGCTGTTCGACGAGGCGGAGGAGGAACTGGAAGGGCAACTGCAGTTTAACGTGCTCTCATCTTCAACACGCTAAGGTCGGCTGGGATCATCAGGCTTAATGCCTTGTCCGCGTAAGTAAACATTATTTCTCGAGCATCCTCGCAACGTTACCACTTGCTGACGCCTCGCTTTTTCTGGCCGTGATACTCTGCCCGCCAATCATCAGGACAGGTCACATGAAAAGTAAAAGAGGCACGCCCACGCCACATGATGCGACTTTCCGGCAATTTTTGTCCCAGCCTACGATTGCCCGTGATTTTATGGAACTACACCTTCCCGCTGCGCTGCTCGCCCTGTGCGATCTGAATACATTAAAACTGGAATCGGGTGCTTTTGTGGAGGAGGATCTGCGGCAATATTTCAGCGATGTGCTGTATAGCATGAAAACTACAAGCAGAGAGAATGGCTACATCCATGTCTTAATCGAACACCAGTCATCACCGGATAAGCACATGGCATTCAGACTGATGCGCTATGCCATTGCGGCAATGCAGCGGCATCTTGACGCAGGGAACAAACGGCTACCGTTAGTCATCCCGGTTCTGTTCTATAGCGGCAAACGTAGCCCGTATCCTTACAGTACCCGCTGGCTTGATGAGTTTGCAATGCCCGTGCTCGCCAGTGAACTGTATGGCAACGCTTTTCCGCTGGTGGACGTGACGGTTATTCCGGATGAGGACATTATCGGTCACCGCAGCATGGCGGCTTTAACATTGCTGCAAAAGCATATACATCAAAGAGAGTTGACAGAACTCATTGATAAGCTGGCTCCCGTCTTACTGGCTGGATATCTCTCTTCATCGCAAGTGATATCGTTGGTACACTATCTCTTGGAGGCAGGCGAAACAGCCGACGCCGACATTTTCGTCAGGACGTTGGCACAGCGAGTACCGCAACATGAGGATGCATTGATGACTATTGCACAGCAGCTTGAGCAGAAAGGCATTGAAAAGGGCATTCAGCTCGGTGAGCAACGTGGTCTGGAGAAAGGACGCAGCGAGGGAGAGCGTGCGGCCGCGCTGAAGATCGCACGCACGATGCTGCAAAATGGTTTGCATCCCCGAGTTGTCGCCGAGATGACAGCACTCTCTGATGACGACTTAGCGCAACTCTGTCATTAAATACGCCACCCCATTTCGCGTCAGAGCACCTCATGCGAAAGCCAGTTCCTTTCTTTTAACGTGCCTGAGTGTTGTGCCGCTGGCGCGATCATTAGCCGACGTCCGTTTTGCTGCGCCTTATGGCTGTCAGGTTCTGCCTCGCCGTTTCAGACAGAAAAAAGCCCCGGCGACCGGGGCTAAAGGGTTCGTCATGAACAGACGAGGAACTATTTATAAAGCTGTGCGGTGAGGTGATAGCTGTCACCGGTATTAGCTTCAATGATTTTGTACGCGCTTGCGCCTTGCTCATCAGCTTTTTGAGACAGCTGAGCACGATAATCAATCGGAGAGCCTGCTACACCGCTGATGCTTACGGTTCCGGCAGGTTGTAAGTTCTGTGCTTGTTCGGCGGTCACCAGCTGTGCAGCGGAAGCGCCGAATGTCATAGCAGAAAGAAGACTTACTGTTGCGATGGTTGCTTTGATGTTCATGTTTATTTCCTCATAACTGTCAACAACCTACGGAGTCAAAACACAGAGCGGGTTGTCGATTAATTTCAGATGCGGCACGATTGCCGTCGATGTATTACTTATAAAGTTCAGCGGTAACGTGGAACGTATCGTCGCGATTATTTTCAATGACGCGATAGTGACCCGCACCCTGGGCATCTGCCTTTTGAGACAGAACCTGGCGAACATTCGTCTGATCGCCGTCGATGCCGCTGACGGTGATGGTTTGATTCAGGGGCTGCAGGTTCATCTCCTGCGCCTGTTGATTTGTTACCGGGCTGGCGGCATGGGCACCAAAGGACAGGAGCGAAGCCAAACTCAGGGCGGCAAAGGTTAATGTGGTTTTCATTACTCTTCTCCAGCAATGTTAATTAACCAGTGAGCATGTGGTCTCATCTGGTTACCTGTCAGTTCAAACGCTTTTATTTGTACAACTCAGCGGTGGCGTGATAGTTGCCATCGTTGTAAGCCTCAATAACACGAAAAGCTTTAGCGCCGTGTTGATCCGCTTTCTCACCCAGTTGCTGTCTGATATCTGATGGCGCACCGGCGACACCACTAACGCTCACAGTGCCGACAGAGTGCAGATTCTGAGCACCCGCAGCAGAAACATATTCAGCTGCAGATGCACCAAATGACAGGGCAGAGAGAATGCTTAAAGCAGCGATGGTAGTTTTAATTTTCATGAAAGATGTCCTCGTCGTGGCTGTTCTTCTTTTTTATTAGTGTGATTCACATCACGAAAGTAAGTATAGGACTAATAACGGCGGAAATTAATATCTGCCTAATAATGTTTTGTAGTCATACTTTAACCTTATGGGATTTTTTTATAACTAAACGTTATTAAAAGCGGTTAAAAAACGGCCTTTGGCAGGTAATTACTTATAAAAACAGTAAGATGCGCAACTTTAACTTTTGGTGCGGAAATTTATGGTCGATCAGACTGCTTGTGAACATAACCTCAAAGGATAGCACCATCGATGCGGTTCAGAGCAGTGTAAAATAGCGTGGAAAAGTAGTCAGGATAAAGGGTATGACCAATAGTACAAGGTAAATAGCGGCAATGAGATAGGCTCAACTCGTTGATAATAGAGCGTTTAAACAGAAGAGAACACAACGAGGGACGCGCTGCAGATCAACCGGCAGATGCGCTGCCGGTCAGAGATAAAGGCTAAAGTTCTTGTTCAAACAATACCAGAATAGCATCGTGCAGTTGCCTGACAGTAAAGGCGCGTGCTGGCGTGATAAAAATGGTGTCGTCTCCTGCAATCGTGCCCAGGATGCCTTCGGACTTACCTAATGAGTCAAGTAAACGTGCAATTAACTGTGCGGCACCCGGGCTGGTATGAATCACGACCAGAGCATCGTTATAGTCAATATCAAGCACCAGATTCTTCAGAGGACTGGTGGTAGTCGGCACGCCCAGTTCCGCAGGTAAACAGTAAACCATTTCCATTTTGGCATTGCGGGTGCGCACCGCGCCAAATTTCGTCAGCATACGAGAAACTTTTGACTGATTAATGTTCTCGAAGCCGTCTTCCTGAAGCGCCTGAACAATCTCGCCCTGAGAGCTGAATTTTTCTTCTTTTAATAATGCCTTGAAGGCTTTAATCAGATCGTCTTGTTTCGATGGGTTTCGCATAATTTACCAGTATACGTAAGACAAACCGCGAACCAGGCCGCAGCAAAGACATTATTATGCATATAAATGAATTTTTATGCAATCGGTTGTTAATTGTACTGCGAGGTCATCATCGCGGGCGGCGATAATAGCAAAGAATCTCCTCAGACCAAAACCCAGCTCACAGCCTGAAAAGGCAAAGGTTGCAAAGGTGTTATATTATTGATGAGGTAAGAAAATAAAAATGTATATTGCCGATCTCTGTCTGCGGATAACACGGTTACCGGTTCACAGGTATAGTGTTGACTACCTGGGCTGTAGTCAGTGAGAGTGATACCTTTATCACTGATTACTGAAGTAAGCCTGAACCGATAATTGCCTGACTCGCTTCTGATAACTGGCAAGAAAGAGACAGAAGATGATGTGTGGATTTCTTTATCCGGTGCCCCTGTGTTGAAGTCTGTTTATCAGGCACCGGACAAACGTCATCCACTGAGCCGTTGGTTACGCTCTGATACAGATGGAATATCGGATCTTCTCTGCCCCACCTTAATAAGGAGTTATGAATGAAAGTTGCCGTTCTCGGTGCCGCGGGTGGCATAGGCCAGGCGCTCGCACTTCTACTCAAAACCCAGCTTCCAGCAGGTTCAGAACTGTCTCTTTACGATATCGCGCCTGTCACGCCGGGCGTGGCAGTAGATCTCAGCCATATTCCCACCGCAGTAAAGGTGCAGGGGTTCAGCGGTGAGGATGCCAAACCAGCCCTGAAAGGGGCCGACGTTGTGCTTATTTCCGCGGGTGTGGCACGCAAACCGGGCATGGATCGTGCGGATCTCTTTAATGTTAACGCCGGCATCGTCAGCAACCTGATCGAGCAGGTGGCGACTACCGCCCCTAAGGCGCTGATTGGTGTCATTACCAACCCTGTTAATACGACCGTGGCGATTGCGGCGGAAGTGCTCAAAAAACACGGCGTCTACGATAAGAATCGTCTGTTCGGTGTCACTACGCTGGACATCATCCGTGCAAACACCTTCGTTGCGGAGCTTAAAGGTAAACAACCTGGCGAAGTTGAAGTGCCTGTCGTCGGTGGGCATTCCGGTGTGACCATCCTGCCATTGTTGTCTCAGGTGCCGGGCGTCAGCTTCAGTGAGCAGGAAGTGGCTGACCTGACCAAACGTATCCAGAATGCGGGTACTGAGGTCGTTGAGGCCAAGGCCGGTGGCGGCTCTGCTACATTGTCTATGGGCCAGGCAGCTGCCCGTTTTGGATTATCGCTGGTGCGTGCATTGAATGGCGAAGCGAACGTAGTGGAATGTGCTTATGTTGAAGGTGAAGGAAAGTATGCCCGCTTCTTCTCTCAACCGCTGCTGCTGGGCAAGAATGGGGTTGCTGAGCGCAAGCCCATCGGCGCATTAAGTCCGTTTGAACAGCAGGCACTGGAAGGCATGCTTGAAACGCTGAAAAAAGATATCGCGCAGGGCGAAGCCTTTGTGAAGCAATAAAGCGTTTCAGACAACATAACGCCCGGTTCGACCGGGCGTTTTTTATTGCGTTCTGATACCTAACCTGAACAAGATTACGCGCTGTCTCGCTGCGCACCAATCCGCTCTTAACCGGCCCGTTACGGCAATTTTTATTCTCAGAGCCCACCTGAGCGGAACGTTCGGGTGGTCGATGCGCTATTACCTGTCGGCGTTTTTCGGCTCAGCGCTTCTACACGCATCTGGAACGGCGGGAACGGCATTTCAATGCCATGCTCTGCAAAGCCATGTAAAATAAGCTGATGCAGTTCATGGCGAAGCGGCATTCGATGGCCCATTTCCGCCGCATGCACGCGCAGTTCAAACAACTGAATTCCCTGCTGTAAATCCACCAGGAACACTTCAGGTGGCGGTGTATCCAGCACATAGCTGCAGCGCTCTGCCGCCTGTTTAAGCAGGGTAGTGACTTCTTCACTGCTAACGGTTGCGGGGGCAGGGATGGTCAGCACCACACGCGTGACGGAATCGGAAAGCGACCAGTTAACAAACTGCTCAGTAATGAACGCCTTATTGGGCACGATAATCTCTTTGCGATCCCAGTCAGTGATCGTGGTTGCGCGGGTATTGATGCGCGTAATGCTGCCGGTAAGGTCGCGGATGGTCACGGTATCACCGATACGAATCGGTTTTTCAAACAGGATAATCAGGCCGGAAATAAAGTTCGCGAAAATCTCCTGCAGACCAAATCCCAGCCCGACGCCCAGACCGGTAACCAGCCATTGTAGTTTTGACCACTCAATGCCAATGAGTGAGAAGCCCAGCAAGCCACCGATCAGCAACAGCACATATTTTGTCAGCGTGGTGATGGCATAACCGGTGCCCGGTGACAAATCAAGATGCTGCAGTAACGCAAGCTCAAGCAGAGCCGGCATATTGCGCACCAGTTGTGTGGTAATCACGAATACCAGAATGGCAATCAGGACGGCACCCAGCGTAATAGGTTGAATGCTTTCGACGCCCTGAACGGAGGTATTCACGTCCCACAGACGAATATTTTCAAGGAAACCAAATGCAGAGTGGATTTCTGACCACAGGACGATGACCGATACCAGCGCGATAAGTGTCAAAATGGAGCGTACCAGACGCAGCGACTGGGCACTGATGGCGTCCAGGTCGATAACAGGCTCTTCAATTTCAATTACGTCAGTATTTTGTGCGGCCTGATCTTTCTCCTCTTCGTTGCGCGCACGGTTGGCGAGCATATCGGCACGGCGTTGGCGTGCGCGATCAAAGCCCAGCCTGCGTCGCTGAATCAGCATCCAGCGGCGAATGATGTGGTAAATCACCAGCAGGAAAAACCAGATCGCCACAGAGGTTTCCAGACGGGCGAGCAGCGCCTGCGCGGTTTCAAGATAGCCCGTCATTGACGCAAGGGCGGCTACCAGTGGAATAGCGATCATTAGATTCCACAGCAGGCGGTTAATCATATTCTCGCCGCTGCCCTCTTTATCGAGATAAAGCGGTATGCCTGCACGCTTCAGGCTTACCGTCACAATACTGAGCGCGCCACAGATCAAAATAAAGCACAGCCGCCCCAGGGTGGCGGAGAACAGGCGATCGTCAAGGTTATCGAAGGTAATCAGCAACATGATCAGCGGCACGATCAGGCCAATACTCAACGAGTAATAGCGCATCGCGCGTGCAACACGCACCTGAGGCCAGCGGAAATGCACGATGAACAGGCCGTTCGGGCGCGCAAACTGTGCGCTGACCATAAAGATCCACAGCAAAGGTAAGGTGGCGGTGATGCCGTCGCCTATCGCCACGGCGACAGGATAGGGCCAGGCATTTTGCAGGCCGTATCCCAGCGTAGCCCAGAGTACCGGCAGCGGCAGCGCCACCAGAATCGACCAGAACACGGTACGGATTGTCAGGCGAAAACGATCCTGCGTCACCTTACCGACTTTACTGGCTGAGCGTTCAAGAAAAGCATTGAAGTGACGACGGGTACTGAGACTGAAGCCGACCAGCAGCACCGCACCGAGAATAGGTAATACAGTGCTGCGGCTGGTAAACATCATGGCCAGCGCTTTACCGAGCTGCCCCAGTGTGTCCAGCGTCAGCAGGTGAGACAGGCCGTTAGCCACATCAAGGGGATAACTCAACGAAATCGGGCTGACATCGGCCGTCCAGAACAGGTAGCGGTGCGTCGCGTCTTTAACTTCGGTTAGCGCATCCTGTAGCTGCGTGTTCGCCACTTTCAGCTTGGTGATTTCCAGAATCAGCGTATCGCAGCCCGAAATCAACGAGTTAAGCAGTTCGCGTTGCGTTTTAAGCTGCGCATCCAGAATCCGCTTTTGTTCGCTGGTAAAAGGCTGTCCGTCGGGCTGATGGGCCTTACGCAATACGTTTTGCTGTTCGAGCAAATCCTCATAATGCAGTCGCTGAACACGAAGCTGGGCCATCTCATTGTCGATCTGCTGAGACTTCGGCATGTCAGGTAATCGTGCGACCTGCGCGCGAAGAGCATCACCGAGAAGACTGGATGCGCCCAGCCATTGAGATTGTTCCCGTAACGTGGACAGTGCCTGGCGGACCTGAATGATTTGATTGGTAGCGAGGCGTTGTTGTGAGGCCACCAGGTCCATTCGCTGCGCCTGCTGATTTAGTGCGCCAGATAACTCACGGTTAACGTGAAATTGTTTACTGATCGCTGGCGGCAGATCACCGCTGTTTTCCGCCAGCTGTTCTGTCCGGGCCAGTGCAGTTTCTGCCTCGCGCTGACGTTGCTCATTAAGTTGATTACGCAGCGCCTGGAGATAATTATCGAGCTGGGTGACCTTACGCTGGTGGACTTCGGCGCGCATGCGCGCCAGTTCCTGACGGTTATTTGCCGACAGCTGCGCCAGCTCAAACTCATCCACCCGGGCCTTATTCGCGGCATTTTCTGCCTGACGGGCCATCAGCTGTGCCTGGCCGGCTGGCGTGGCAGGGCTGCCCGCGCTCTGCAGACGTCGCTCGCTCTCCGTCAGCGCCCGACGTGCTTCCGTTTGCTGCTGCGGCAGTTGTGACAGGGAATCGCTGATCTCGCGGGCCCGATCCTGCTCCTGTTGAGCCTGGCGTCCTTCCTCAATCAGCTGACTGCTGATTTGCAGAATCTCTTGTTCCAGCTCGGCACTGCTCATTGTGCTGCGTACCGTCTTCACACTGTCGTTGAGTGAGGCGATTTGCTGTCTCAGCTCGCGTGCCAGACGCGGAAAATCATCAATGACCTGTTGATACTGCTGCGCGCGCTCAACGGCATCATCACGTTCAGAAAGGGCCGCCAGTGCAGCTTCAAGCGACTGAATCTGATCGGTTTGCGAAGTGGCGTTTTTAGCGGACTTGACTTCTTCCAGCTGTTGTCTGAGCTGGCTGGCATCTGGCAGGCTGGCGGCAAACGTAGTACTGCTGAGCCCCAGGCTCAGCAGCAAACAGAGGAACGCGCGTACGAACACAGGGCTTACTCTTATTCGACAGCGTCAGACGGTGCGGTGGCCAGAGGCAGGGCGACCGCCATAGGTTGTCCCATCCGGACTTTGCTTTCGGCCTCAAGGCTTTCTGCCAGCCTGACACGGCCAGGCGCAAACAGGTTAATCACGGTCGAGCCCAGCTTGAAGCGGCCCATTTCCTGGCCTTTAAGCAGAACAACGGCACCGTCGTGGTCGGCGGCCGGATAGTGCCAGCGTTTGATAATGCCTTCGCGTGGTGGCGTGACCGTGCCAGCCCAAACGGTTTCAATGCTCCCGACGATAGTCGCGCCCACCAGGATCTGTACCATCGGTCCCATATCGGTCTCGAAGTAACAAATGATCCGTTCGTTACGGGCAAACAGGTTAGGGATGTTGCGTGCGGTCAGAGGATTCACTGAGTAAAGATCGCCTGGCACGTAAATCATTTCACGCAGGATGCCGTTGCACGGCATATGGACGCGGTGATAATCACGCGGTGCCAGATACGTCGTGATAAATTCACCCTCACGAAACAACGCGGCCAGTTGCTCGTTCCCTGCCAGCAGCGCGTCGATCGTATAGTAGTGGCCTTTTGCCTGGAAAATCTGGTCGCCTTCGATATGTCCAAGTTGACTGATGGCACCGTCCGCAGGCAGCGCGATCAGGCTCGCATCCGGATCCACAGGGCGCGCCTCATCCTTTAACGGGCGGACGAAGAAATCGTTGAAGGTGCGGTAACTGGCGGTATCCGGTTTACGTGCTTCAGTCATATCGACTTTGTAAAACCAGACGAAGCCGTCAATCACCAGCTTTGTCAGCCAGCCGCCGCGACGGCTTGCGCCCCAGCCAGCAAGTTCAGTCAGCCATTTTTTGGGGAGAATGTGGTTCAAGCCAAGTTTAAAACGATCAAACACCCTAGCCTCCTGGCTATCTTTTATAACATTGACAAAATGGGGGCGGATTGTAGCAGCGCCCCGGTCAGATGGCGACTACGCTGTTACTGGCCTTAATCTTCACTCTCAGCAAAGTTTTTCCGGACTTTCACCTGCGCCATACTGTCCAGAATGCGGTGATAGTTGTCAAAGCGGGATGCGTCGATTTTTCCTTGCTCAACGGCTTCACGGATGGCACAGCCAGGGTCCGAGCCATGTTTGCAGTCACGGAACTTGCATTCGCCTAAAAACTCACGGAATTCGACAAATCCCCGGGTGATTTGTTCCGGCTCCAGATGCCATAAACCGAACTCACGAACGCCGGGCGAATCGATCACATCGCCGCCGTCGGGGAAATGATAAAGCCGGGATGCTGTCGTCGTATGCTGACCCAGACCCGACACGTCGGACACGTCATTGGTCAGAATGGCCGTATCTTGCTGTTGATCAAAGCCGAGCAGGGCATTCAACAGGCTCGACTTGCCGACGCCGGACTGTCCCGCAAAGATACTTATCCGGTCAATCAATGCCGCCTGCAATTCACTCAGACCGGCTTTCTCATGGCTGGAGACCATTAAGACCCGATAACCAATCTTGCGATAGATCGCCATTTGCTCATCGACAAACGCGCGGGCTTTATCATCCAGCAGGTCGATTTTATTGAGCACCAGCAGCGGCTCGATATCCAGCGTTTCACTGGCGACCAGATAGCGGTCAATTATGTTCAGGGAGAGCTCGGGCAAAATGGCCGACACGATAATAATCTGATCGATGTTCGCGGCAATAGGTTTAACGCCGTCGTAAAAATCAGGACGTGTCAGTACGCTGGTGCGCTCATGCACCGCTTCAACAATGCCTTTGCCGCCGTTGAGGGCAGGGCGCCAGACCACACGATCGCCCGTCACCAGTGAACGAATCGTCCTGCGAATATTGCAGCGATGCGTAATGCCCGCACTGTCTTCGACATCGGCATGCATGCCAAATCGGCTGACCACAATGCCCTCAGCATCTTCACCAAATAAATTATCGTCCGCTTCCGGGCGCGTTTTGCGCTGATTTAAACGACGATCGTGGTTAGCGCTTACGCGGCGTTGTTGACCTTTCGACAGTTTATTTTTACTCACTCACCCTCACCGGTTTAGCTGGATTTCGCCACAGGGGCAAAACGTCTATGATACACCTTATTGATGACGAATGACGACTCAGCAACCACAGGTAATAGCATGGCCACTGGAAACGAAAATAATTTAATCTGGATTGATTTGGAAATGACCGGGCTCGATCCGGAACGCGATCGTATCATTGAGATTGCCACTCTGGTGACTGATGCAGATCTGAATATTCTGGCGGAGGGGCCGGTGATGGCGGTTCATCAGTCTGATGAACAACTGAGCCTGATGGATGACTGGAACGTCCGTACTCATACTAACAGTGGACTGGTTGCGCGCGTTAAGGCCAGCCAGACAGATGACCGTGCTGCTGAAAAGGCAACGATCGAATTTCTGAAACAGTGGGTGCCAGCCAATACCTCGCCGATCTGCGGCAACAGTATCGGCCAGGATCGCCGTTTTTTGTTTAAGTACATGCCGGAGCTGGAAGCCTACTTCCATTATCGCTATCTGGATGTCAGCACACTGAAAGAACTGGCTCGCCGCTGGAAGCCAGACATCCTGCCAGGCTTCAAAAAGACGGGTTCGCACCAGGCACTGGACGATATTCGTGAGTCTGTTGCCGAGCTTGCTTATTACCGTCAACACTTTTTGCAGCTTTAACCAGCAAAGGGTGCACAGGAAATCGCCATGTTGCTGCAATAATCAGCAAACGCGTTAAAAGCGCAAAATTTTGTTGTCAGCATCTTGCAGCAGCAGCGATTTCTCGTATAATGCGCACCCCGTACCGGTGAAGAATTTATGACGGTACAAGGCGCGGGAATAGCTCAGTTGGTAGAGCACGACCTTGCCAAGGTCGGGGTCGCGAGTTCGAGTCTCGTTTCCCGCTCCAAATGATGTTTAGCAGTATCCTACTATGCGGGAATAGCTCAGTTGGTAGAGCACGACCTTGCCAAGGTCGGGGTCGCGAGTTCGAGTCTCGTTTCCCGCTCCAAAATGTGTTTTGCAGTGCCCTTCTATGCGGGAATAGCTCAGTTGGTAGAGCACGACCTTGCCAAGGTCGGGGTCGCGAGTTCGAGTCTCGTTTCCCGCTCCAGATTTATCGTCACGTTTTTGTTAACAGCCTGTCAGGCTGGCAGCAGTATCAACGACAATTCAGTCCAGTTATCCACAGCCGTTATCGCGTTGTCTGTGCCGTTTTCGCCCTTCTGAAATTTTGTTTTAAACAGAGTTATCCACAGGTTTGTGAATTAAGCCAGACGGTAGACGCATTTGCAAAATAACACAAATTTTATTTAAATTGCTGATTTTTAATGAAATAATAATATTTCATTATGTTATTCTTTTCTGTCAGTTGTGTTATTACGATTGAATGACAACGCGTTTTTATTTTTATTCACAGGATGTGGAAATCCGCGCCTTCTGGACAGTTGCGCAATCAGGCATCACGTGGTAATCCCTTTTCAATGACTCTCACCAGCCGTTTTTGCTGCGCGGGTTGAACATCGATCGCCAGCGCTTTTCGCTTATGTAACTGTTGCGTGATAGCCCACTCAATATGTTCGTCCAGCAGATCGCTTTCGCCACGTCGTTGCTCAAGGACGCTAAGGATCTCTGTATGCCAGGGTGCATTGCCCAGCGCGACGGCAATATTACGGGACCAGCGCTGATAACCAATGCGCCGAATAGGGGACCCTTCAGTAATGCGCAGGAATTTAGCTTCATCCCACTGAAACAGCGCGGTTAACTCTGGGGCATGCAGCGCGGCGCGGGGCGAAAAATCGGCTTCGTCAGTCAGCTGCCCATAGCGATTCCAGGGGCAAATCAACTGACAGTCGTCACAGCCATAAATCCGGTTTCCCATGAGCGGCCGAAACTCCTCCGGTATAGCTCCTTCGAGTTCGATCGTCAGGTAGGAAATGCAACGTCGCGCATCGACGGTATAGGGCTCAACAATCGCGCCCGTCGGGCAAATGGTCATGCAGGCAACGCAGCGCCCACACTGTTCTTCCTGCGGCGTATCGATGGGAAGGGGCAGATCGATCAGCAGTTCACCCAGAAAAAACCACGAACCGGCTTCACGATTCAGGATCAGCGAATGTTTACCGGTCCAGCCCAGTCCGGCTTTAGCCGCCAGCGGGCGTTCAAGCAGCGGCGCAGAATCCACAAACGGGCGAAACTGGCTTTCGCCACAGTGCGTCTGGATCATTTCGCCAAGCTTTTTCAGGCGATTGCGCAATACTTTGTGGTAATCGCGGCCCAGCGCGTAACGGCTGACATAACCCAACTGTGGGTTTTTCAGCGTGCTGGCAAACGCGGCTTTCGCGGGCAAGTAGTTCATGCGAACGCTGATCACCCTCAGCGTGCCGGGTAGCAGTTCATGCGGACGTGCGCGCATCATTCCATGGCGGGCCATCCATTCCATTTCGCCATGGTACTGCTTATCCAGCCAGGCTTGCAGGCGCGGTTCTTCTGCGCTGAGATCGGTATCGGTAATACCGACCTGCTGAAAGCCCAGATCGCGTCCCCACTGCTTAATGTGTTGAGCGAGTTGATCAAGATCCAGAGGGTATGACATGACTAACCAGAATCCGAAGAGAAACCGCGGCAGTTTACCACACTCTGTCTGGCCTGCGCAGGCGCTGAAACAACTTGAGCGCGAGGGGGCAGATGAGCTGGGCATTACGCTCTACGAGCTGATGTTACGTGCAGGTCAGGCGGTATATGAACATATTATGGCGCACTGGCCAGAAGCTCAGCACTGGCTGGTGTTGTGCGGTCACGGCAACAACGGAGGCGATGGCTATGTTGTCGCCCGGTTGGCTCAGGCTGCAGGTAAACAGGTGACGTTGCTGGCGTGCGATGGCAGTAAACCTTTACCCGACGAAGCGCGTACTGCGCGAGACGGATGGCTTGAATCGGGCGGCGAAATTCACGCGCCCGACGCCGCCTGGCCTGAAAACGTCGACGTGATCGTAGACGCGTTGTTAGGCACTGGCGTTTCACGGGCGCCGGTTGAGCCTTTATCCACCCTGATTGCACAGATCAATGAGCATAGCGCGCCGGTCGTGGCCATCGATATGCCATCCGGCCTGTCGGCAGAAAACGGCACGACGCCGGGTGAGGCGACAGAAGCCACGCATACGGTGAGCGTGATCGCGTTAAAACCCGGACAGCTCACCGGTAAAGCACGGGATTGTGTCGGACAACTTTATTTCGCCGGTCTGGGTTTACACGACTTTCTGGCAGCACAGCAGCCCCCCATGGCCCGATACGATGCACACAGTTTACGCCAGTGGCTTAAGCCGCGTAAGGCGACCTCCCATAAAGGTGATCAGGGTCGCCTGCTGATTATTGGTGGGGACAGTGGAACCGCGGGCGCTATTCGGATGTCTGCGGAAGCAGCGCTACGCACCGGTAGCGGCTTGGTGCGAGTACTTACTCACAAGGATAATATTGCACCCATTCTTACCGCGCGCCCGGAAGTGATGGTGGACGAGCTGACGGATACGCGCCTGGATGACGGCATCGCCTGGGCGGATGTCATTGCGATTGGACCGGGGCTGGGACAGCGTGAATGGGGCCAGAATGCACTGGAGAAGGTTAAAAGCGCTGAAAAGCCGATGCTTTGGGATGCTGATGCGCTTAACTTGCTGGCAATAAAGGCAGAGAAACGTCAGAATCGCATTATAACGCCGCATCCAGGCGAAGCGGCTCGCTTGCTGGGTGTTAAAACCAGCGAAATTGAAAGTGACCGCTTACATGCTGCACAGGAACTGGTGAAACGCTATGGTGGTGTCGTGGTCTTAAAAGGCGCCGGCACTATTATTGCCAGTGAAAGTGGTCAGATGGCTTTTGCCGATGTGGGTAATGCAGGAATGGCATCGGGTGGTATGGGTGATGTGCTCACCGGTATTATTGCCTCGTTGATGGGACAAAAATTGGCGCTGTTTGATGCTGCCTGCGCAGGTTGTGTCGCTCACGGTGCTGCCGCTGATAAGCGAGCGGCACTATGGGGCACGCGCGGTATGCTGGCATCAGACTTATTTGATCTGCTGTGGCAGTTTGTTAATCCAGAGATGAATCAAGAAGCATGAAGAGCTGTGTTATACCTTTGCCCACTGAGGCGGCAACACTCGACCTAGGTGCTCAACTGGCGCATGCCTGTGGCAAGGCGGCGGTTATCTATCTTTACGGCGACCTCGGTGCGGGAAAAACCACATTCAGCCGCGGTTTCTTACAGGCATCCGGCCACGTGGGCAATGTGAAAAGTCCGACCTATACGCTGGTTGAGCCGTATGTTCTGGACGGGCGTGCTGTCTATCATTTTGATCTTTATCGCCTTGCCGATCCGGAAGAACTCGAGTTCATGGGGATTCGTGATTACTTCACCAATGACGCGATTTGTCTGGTGGAGTGGCCGCAACAGGGTGCCGGTATTTTGCCTCCCCCGGATATCGCCTTAACGCTGCGTTATGTCAATGAGGCACGCGAGGCCGAACTGGTGGCACATTCCGAACAGGGACAGCGCTGGGTGACGCAGATCGAACAAGGCAGGGCACCGGCATGATGTCATGGATGAAAACAGTTATCGTGGCAGGATTGCTACTGGTTGCGGGTCCGCTGTTTGCCGCTAATTTATCGGACATTCAGGTATCAAATGGCGGGAATCAGGCGACAGTAACGCTCAGTTTTTCTGGCCAGCCGGTTTATGCCTATTTTCCCCTACATAATCCCGACCGGGTTGTTCTGGATATCCGTCAAAGTGGCGTGATTAAAGGGCTACCCTTAACGTTTAGCGGCGATAACATCGTAAAGCGTATTCGTACCAGCACGCCAAAAGATAAACAAAGTATTCGGCTGGTTTTTGAGCTAACGCAGTCGGGAAAAACCCGCGCAGTGACACAGCGCAATGGCAGCAATTACAGCGTTGTCTTTACTATTCAGGGTAAGCATCCCGCCGTTACGCGCAGCGCACCTGCTGCCGTGGCAGAATCCCAGCCCACCCGAACGCGACAACGCAATGCCAGCAATCCGTTCAATGCGAATCCGGTCACTACGGTAACCAATACCAATAGCACGGCCGTACCGGGTGGCACGTCCAGCCGCAACGATACGGTGATTGTCGCCATTGATGCGGGACATGGCGGTCAGGACCCAGGCGCAATTGGGCAGCACGGCCTGAAAGAGAAAAACGTCACTATTGCGATTGCGCGTAAATTGAAAGTGCTTTTAAACAATGATCCGATGTTTAAAGGTGTATTGACGCGTGATGGCGACTACTTTATTTCAGTGATGGGCCGGTCAGACGTGGCGCGTAAAGCGAATGCCAACGTGCTGGTCTCTATCCATGCGGATGCTGCCCCCAGCCATGCGGCCACAGGTGCCTCGGTCTGGGTCTTGTCTAACCGTCGTGCAAACAGTGAGATGGCGAACTGGCTGGAGCAAAAAGAGAAACAGTCTGAACTCCTGGGCGGGGCTGGCGATTTACTGGCCAACAGCCAGGCCGATCCTTATCTGAGCCAGGCGGTGCTTGATCTCCAGTTTGGTCACTCGCAGCGCGTCGGATATGACATTGCGGTGAAAGTCATCCAACAGTTGCGCGGTGTGACGTCGTTACACAAACGTTTACCGGAGCATGCCAGCCTTGGCGTGTTGCGTTCGCCGGATATTCCGTCGCTTCTGGTGGAAACCGGATTTATCAGTAATGCCTCGGAGGAGCGACTGCTCGGCAGTAGCGCACACCAGGATAAGATTGCACAGTCAATATATAAAGGACTGCGCGCTTATTTCCTGGCGCACCCGCTACAATCGGTCCCAAAGGAGGAAAACCGGCCGCTGGGCTCGTCGCCAGCGGTCAGCGTAGCCAGTAATCCGGCTACCGGTGAGACGCAGTATACGGGCGCTGTGCAACGGCATACCGTGACACGTGGAGAGACGCTGTCCGGTATTGCAGCAAAATATGGCGTAAGTATGGCAACGTTACGGCAGATGAATACCCTGAAGCGCGATGTCGTCTGGGTGGGACAGCGACTGAAAGTGCCTGCCAGCGCGGTAGCCAGCAGGACAACGCCAGCTGCAACGACTCCCCGTCGCCCGATCCGACATAAGGTGGTTCGTGGTGATTCACTGAGCAGCATCGCCGCCCATTACGGTGTCAGCCCGAAATCGATCCTTCAGGCGAATAACCTGAAATCAACCAACGTGATGTTGGGTCAAAACCTGAAAATCCCTGCATCCTGATTGTGGGCCCGGCCAGCAGGCCGGGCAACCAGCTACAAGGATATCCCGCATGCCAATACAAATTTTACCGCCGCAACTCGCTAACCAGATTGCCGCCGGAGAAGTGGTTGAGCGCCCCGCATCGGTTGTGAAGGAACTGGTGGAAAACAGCCTTGATGCGGGGGCAACGCGAATAGATGTGGATATCGAAAAGGGCGGTGCAAAACTCATCCGCATCCGCGATAACGGCTGTGGTATCGCAAAAGATGAACTCGCGATGGCGCTGGCTCGCCATGCAACCAGCAAAATTGCATCACTGGACGATCTGGAAGCCATTATGAGCCTGGGGTTCCGTGGGGAAGCGCTGGCCAGTATCAGCTCGGTTTCCCGCCTGACGCTGACGTCGCGCACGGCTGAACAAAGCGAAGCCTGGCAGGCGTACGCGGAAGGCCGTGATATGCAGGTGACCCTCAAGCCTGCCGCACATCCCTGTGGATCGACGCTGGAAGTCCTTGACCTTTTTTACAATACGCCAGCGCGCCGCAAGTTTATGCGTACTGAGAAAACCGAGTTTGGTCATATTGATGAAGTCATCCGTCGCATTGCGCTGGCGCGGTTTGACGTGGCGATTTCTCTGAACCATAACGGCAAGCTGATGCGTCAGTACCGGGCGGTTAACGATGAGCGCCAGCGTGAACGTCGCCTTGGCGCGATTTGTGGCACGACCTTCATGCAGCACGCACTGCGAATCGACTGGCAGCATGACGATTTAGCTCTGCGCGGCTGGGTTGCCGATCCCGCCGGCTCTCGTCAGATCAGCGACATCCAGTACTGTTATGTTAATGGCCGCATGATGCGTGACAAGCTCATCAACCATGCCATCCGGCAGGCGTTTCAGAGCCAGTTGCAGGACGATCAACAGCCCGCCTATGTGCTCTATCTGACGATCGATCCTCACCAGGTCGACGTCAACGTCCACCCGGCAAAACATGAGGTGCGTTTTCATCAGTCACGTCTGGTGCATGATTTTATCTACCAGGGCGTCATGAGCGTCTTGCAGGAAAGTGCGGCGCCCGTTCTGCCAGCCGTACAGGCAGAGGAGCCTGCACCACGCTGGCAACAGGAAAACCGCCAGGCCGCAGGCGGCAATCATTTCAGCCAGCCTGCGGCAACGCCGCGTAACAGTGGTGGCACAACCGGTGGGGCGGGTTGGCAAAGTAAAGAGCCGGGTTATCGCCCGCATGAAGGCAAGGTTTATCAGCAGTTGCTGGATACCGCAGCCCCTCCTGCCACTGCGGCAAAAGCGCCGGTCTCGCCGCCACGTGAGGCGACGATTACGCCAACGCCTGTGAAAGCGCATCTGCACAGTTTTGGTCGCGTACTGACGGTGCTGGCAGATCAGTATGCCGTGCTGGAGCAGGACCAGACTTTACTGTTATTAGCCCTGCCCGTGGCGGCGCGGTGGTTAAAACAGGCCCAGTTAGAGCCGCAGGAAGGTGGATTAAAAGCACAACCGCTTTTGATTCCTGTGCGGTTAAAAATCGCCTCGGCAGAGCGCAAGGCGGCACAGGACAATCTCAGTCTGCTTAACCAGATGGGCATTGATTTGCATCCGGAGGGCGACCACATTATCTTGCGCGCCGTGCCTTTACCGTTACGAACACAAAATTTACAAATCTTGATTCCTGAACTGTTAGGCTATCTCGCCCGACAGCAAGAGAACTCTGCGACGCAACTGGCCCAGTGGCTGGCGCGACGAGAGGATGCAGAGCCTCAGAACTGGAATCACTCCCAGGCGATTACGCTGTTGACGGAGCTGGAAAGGCTTTGTCCGCAGCTGCTGAAATCGCCACCTTCAGGCTTGTTGCAAGCCATCGAGATTGAGAGCGCGATAAACGCGTTGAAGCATGAGTGAATTAAACCAGGCTGGCCGGCCAAAGGCGATTTTTTTGATGGGGCCGACAGCGTCAGGCAAAACCGCATTAGCGATTGAGCTGCGTAAACAGTTGCCGGTGGAACTGATCAGCGTAGATTCTGCTCTGATTTATCGAGAGATGAACATCGGTACGGCGAAGCCTTCTGCAGAGGAACTGGCGCTGGCACCCCATCGTTTGCTGGACATTCGCGATCCTGCTGAGGCCTATTCGGCAGCGGAGTTTCGGCGAGACGCGTTAGCAGAAATGGCGGATATCGTTCAGCATGGACGAATTCCGTTGCTTGTTGGTGGAACTATGCTCTACTTCAAGGCGTTACTTGAAGGATTGTCGCCGCTGCCCTCGGCCGATCCGGATGTCCGCCAAAAAATAGAGCAAATGGCGAGTGAAAAAGGCTGGGAAGCTTTACATCGTCAACTTTGCGAAATTGATCCGGTCGCAGGCAGTCGTATTCATCCGAATGATCCGCAGAGACTTTCGCGAGCACTGGAAGTTTTTTTTATTTCGGGTAAAACTTTAACGGAACTGACTAAAATTTCCGGCGAAGCGCTCCCTTACGATGTTCACCAGTTTGCTATCGCCCCCGCGAGCCGCGAGCTGTTGCATCAGCGCATCGCGTTGCGTTTCGACCAGATGTTGGCGTCAGGATTTGAAGCGGAGTCTCGGGCCCTGTTTGCACGAGGTGATTTGCATACGGATATGCCTTCCATTCGTTGTGTCGGCTATCGCCAGATGTGGTCTTATTTAGCGGGCGAGATCGACTACGACGAAATGGTTTATCGGGGAGTTTGCGCAACCCGGCAACTCGCTAAACGGCAGATGACCTGGTTACGTGGCTGGGAGAACATTCACTGGTTAGACAGTGATGAACCTCACTTAGCGCGTGATACAGTACTTCAGGTTGTTAGTGCGAAGCATGGGTGATTGTGTACAATTGGCAAGTTACGTGCGCAAATTTTTACGCAGTTTTTTTCAGAACCACTGTGTTCTACAAGCAACAAACAACAAGCATATAAGGAAAAGATAGAATGGCTAAGGGGCAATCATTACAAGACCCGTTTCTGAACGCACTGCGTCGTGAACGTGTTCCGGTTTCGATCTATTTGGTCAACGGTATCAAGCTGCAAGGTCAGATTGAATCCTTTGATCAGTTCGTTATTTTGTTGAAAAACACGGTAAGTCAGATGGTGTATAAGCATGCCATCTCTACTGTTGTGCCTTCACGTCCGGTTTCTCACCATAGCAACAATACCGGCGGTGGCAGCAACAACAATTACCATCACGGCGGCAGCAATACGTCTGCTCAGTCGCAGCCACAACAAGACGGTGATAACGCAGAGTAAGGCGGCACCGTTTAACCAGGACTGGAAAGCCTCAGGTTTTCCGTCCTGGTCTTTTTATATAAGCGAGGTTATAGCTTGTTTGACCGTTATGATGCCGGTGAGCAGGCCGTACTGGTACACATCTGGTTCTCCCAAGACAAAGAGCTCGAAGATTTACAGGAATTCGAAACCCTGGTTTCTTCTGCTGGCGTTGAAGCACTGCAGGTTGTCACCGGCAGTCGTAAAGCGCCACATCCCAAGTATTTTGTCGGTGAAGGAAAAGCCGTTGAAATTGCCGATGCGGTAAAAACAAGTGGAGCATCGGTCGTCCTTTTCGATCATGCCTTAACGCCCGCTCAGGAACGTAATCTTGAGCGCCTGTGCGAGTGCCGTGTTATCGACCGCACTGGCCTGATTCTTGATATTTTTGCCCAACGTGCACGTACCCATGAGGGGAAATTGCAGGTTGAGCTGGCGCAGTTGCGTCACCTGGCAACACGCCTGGTACGAGGCTGGACGCACCTTGAACGCCAGAAAGGCGGTATTGGCCTGCGTGGCCCGGGTGAAACGCAGTTAGAAACCGACCGCCGTTTATTGCGTGGCCGTATCAGCCAGATTTTGTCACGTCTGGAACGCGTTGAAAAACAGCGCGAGCAGGGACGACAGGCGCGCGCTAAAGCCGATGTGCCGACTGTCTCGCTGGTGGGTTACACCAACGCCGGCAAGTCTACCCTTTTTAACGCCATCACCTCTGCCAACGTTTATGCCGCGGATCAGCTGTTTGCCACGCTGGATCCCACGCTGCGTCGCCTGAATGTTGCCGATGTCGGTGAAGTTGTGCTGGCCGATACCGTCGGCTTCATCCGCCATCTGCCGCATGATTTAGTGGCCGCATTTAAAGCTACCTTGCAGGAAACCCGCCAGGCCACGTTGCTGATGCATGTGATCGATGCAGCCGACGTACGGGTCAATGAAAACATAGATGCTGTCAATGAGGTGCTTGAAGAAATCGAAGCCGATGAAATTCCCGCGTTACTGATCATGAATAAGATCGATATGCTGGACGGTTTTGAACCGCGCATTGACCGTGACGAAAATAACCTGCCGGTGCGAGTATGGCTCTCTGCGCAGACGGGGGCGGGGATTCCGCTGTTATGGCAGGCGCTGTCCGAGCGTCTGTCGGGCGAGATTGCCCAGTACGATTTACGTTTGCCACCGGATGCGGGGCGCTTACGCAGCCGTTTCTATCAGTTGCAGGCGATTGAAAAAGAGTGGAACGAAGAGGACGGCAGTGTGGGGTTGCATGTGCGAATGCCGATTGTTGACTGGCACCGCTTATGCAAGCAGGAGCCGTCGCTGACCAGTTATATTGTTTGAGATTGCCAAACCGAACTTACCCTGACGATTTTATGTTGTTGCGCGGCGTTAGTTGACATATTTCCCGACGGCCACTCTCTTCACCTGGTCGGCGAGTCGGGAACACAGACGCAGCCAGTGCCGCCACAACGGAAAATCACAAGGGTAAGCCGCTAAAACTATAAATGGAGTAATGACATGGCGTGGAATCAGCCCGGAAATAACGGACAGGACCGCGACCCGTGGGGAAGCAGCAATAATCAAGGCGGCAACTCTGGGGGGAATAAGGGAGGTAAGGAATCTGGGCCTCCTGATCTGGATGATATCTTCCGCAAGCTGAGTAAAAAGCTTGGCGGATTCGGCGGCGGCAATAAAGGTGACAATGGTCAGCGCAGTTCCGGCGGTAGCGGCAAACTTTTTGGCATTGTCGCTGTTGCGGCAGTAGTGATCTGGGCAGCAAGCGGATTTTATACGATCAAAGAAGCGGAACGCGGTGTTGTCACGCGCTTTGGTAAGTTCAGCCACATCGTTGAGCCAGGCCTGAACTGGAAGCCCACCTTTATCGATCAGGTCCGCGCCGTGAATGTCGAAGCCGTGCGTGAACTGGCGGCATCGGGCGTCATGCTGACCTCTGATGAAAACGTCGTGCGCGTGGAGATGAACGTGCAGTACCGCGTAACCGATCCGGAACGCTATTTGTTCTCTGTTACCAGCCCGGACGACAGCCTGCGTCAGGCAACGGACAGTGCGCTGCGCGGCGTAATTGGTCGCTCTACCATGGATCGTATTCTGACAGAAGGTCGTACGGTCGTGCGTAGCGAAACGCAGCGCGAAATCGACGAAACCATTCGCCCGTACCATATGGGCATCACGGTGCTTGACGTTAACTTCCAGGCGGCGCGTCCTCCTGAAGAAGTGAAGTCAGCGTTTGATGATGCGATTGCCGCGCGTGAAAACCGTGAGCAGTATGTGCGTGAAGCGGAAGCCTATGCGAACGAAGTTCAGCCGCGGGCTAACGGTCGTGCGCAGCGTGTGCTGGAAGAAGCACGTGCTTATAAAGAGCGCACGGTGCTGGAAGCACAGGGTGAAGTGGCGCGTTTTGCCAAGCTTTTACCGGAATACAAAGCCGCGCCGGAAATTACCAAAGAGCGTCTGTACATTGAGACCATGGAGCGTGTTCTGAGTCATACACGTAAAGTGCTGGTGAACGATCGTGGTAACAACCTGATGGTTCTGCCTCTCGATCAACTGATGCGTGGTGTTCAGTCTTCCTCTGCGAAGAACGGGCAAAAGAGCAGCGCAGCATTGCCGTCACTTTCCGATCGGAGTGCAAGCCGCACGGACACGTCGTCATACAGTCCAGACAGCATCATGGATCAGCGTCGAGCCAACGCTCTGCGCAACGATACCCAGCGCGAAGGGAGAGAGTAATCAATGCGTAAGCCAGTCATAGTTGTCATTATTATCGCGTTGGTCGCCATTTATGCGTCGCTCTTCGTGGTACAGGAAGGTGAGCGCGGTATTGTCCTGCGCTTTGGTAAAGTCCTGCGCGACAGCGAAAACAAGCCTCAGGTTTTTGCACCGGGTCTGCATTTCAAGATTCCGTTTATCGAAACGGTTAAAATGCTGGATGCGCGTATCCAGACCATGGATAACCAGGCCGATCGCTTCGTGACCAAAGAGAAGAAAGATCTGATTGTCGACTCTTACATTAAGTGGCGCATCAGCGATTTCAGTCGCTACTACCTGGCAACCGGTGGTGGGGATGTGTCTCAGGCCGAAGTGCTGCTGAAGCGTAAATTCAGTGACCGTTTACGTTCAGAAATGGGCCGTCTCGACGTGAAAGACATCGTGACCGATTCTCGTGGTCGTTTGACCACGGATGTCCGTGATGCGCTGAATACCGGTACGGCAGGCGGTGACGATGACGTGTCTACACCAGCCGCAGATGATGCTATCGCCAGTGCAGCGGCACGGGTTGAACGGGAAACCAACAGCAGTGAACCTGCGCCAAATCCAAACAGTATGGCGGCGTTAGGGATTCAGGTTGTTGACGTGCGGATCAAGCAGATCAATCTGCCGACGGAAGTCTCAGATGCGATCTTTAACCGTATGCGCGCCGAGCGTGAAGCGGTTGCGCGTAGCCAGCGTTCACAAGGTCAGGAAGAGGCGGAAAAACTGCGTGCTCAGGCTGACTATCAGGTTACCCGTACGCTGGCAGAAGCCCAGCGTGAAGCCCTGATTACCCGCGGTGATGGCGATGCAGAAGCGGCAAAACTGTTTGCAAATGCTTTCAGTCAGGACCCGGATTTCTACGCCTTTATCCGCAGCCTGCGTGCTTATGAAAACAGCTTCAACGAAAATCAGGACGTGATGGTGTTGAGCCCGGACAGTGACTTCTTCCGCTATATGAAGGCACCGTCTAACGCCACGCGCTAAGAACTGATATAACTGACAGGCCGACAATGTTGTCGGCCTTTTTTTTGGATGCGGAATGAACGTAAATATCTGGATGGCACTGGCATTGGTTTTAGTGCTCGAGGGACTGGGGCCGATGTTTATGCCACGGCTGTGGCGGCGCGTAGTGTTGAGCATGACCCAGTTGCCCGATCGGCTTTTACACCGTTTTGGTGGGGGATTAGTGGTCGCCGGCGTGGTGATTTACTGCATGCTGCGGCTGCATGGCGAAGCCTGATAAGGTGGCGCTCGCCGTCTGTGTGGTATCTGAAGCCGCGTTTACCCCCTGGATGTAGTAGTGATCAAAACGCAGGCAAAAAAGCGCGCAATCGTGTGCTAAAAGTGCTGAAAACCATAAAATCAGATGGTAGAATCCTTTTTTAAGCAATCGGTGATTTTGAGAAATGGGTAAGAACGTCGTCGTACTGGGCACCCAATGGGGTGACGAAGGTAAAGGTAAGATTGTAGACCTTCTGACTGAGCGCGCTAACTACGTGGTGCGTTATCAAGGCGGCCACAATGCGGGCCATACACTTGTCATCAACGGTGAAAAAACCGTTCTCCACTTAATCCCTTCTGGCATCCTGCGTGATAACGTTACCAGCATCATTGGTAATGGCGTGGTTCTCTCTCCTGAAGCATTGATGAAAGAGATGAAAGGCCTGGAAGAGCGTGGGATTCCCGTACGCGAACGTCTGCTGATTTCTGAAGCCTGTCCGCTCATCCTGCAATACCATGTCGCCATGGACATGGCGCGCGAAAAAGCGCGCGGTGCAAAAGCGATCGGTACGACGGGCCGTGGCATCGGACCGGCTTACGAAGACAAAGTTGCCCGTCGTGCACTGCGCGTCAGCGACCTGTTCAACAAAGAAACCTTTGCTGCCAAGCTGAAAGAAGTGATGGATCTCTATAACTTCCAGCTGGTGAATTATTACAAAGAAGAAGCCGTCGACTACGATAAAGTGCTGAACGATGTCATGGCGGTTGCCGACATTCTGACCGGCATGGTGGTCGATGTGTCTGAACTGCTGGATACGGCGCGTAAGCGTGGCGATCTGATTATGTTTGAAGGCGCGCAGGGAACACTGCTGGATATCGATCACGGTACCTATCCCTATGTGACCTCGTCTAACACCACCGCTGGTGGCGTGGCGACAGGCTCAGGTATCGGCCCGCGTTTTGTCGATTACGTACTGGGTATTGTTAAAGCCTACTCAACGCGTGTGGGTGCGGGTCCGTTCCCTACCGAGCTGTTCGATGAAACCGGTGAGTTCCTTTGCAAGCAAGGTAACGAATTTGGTGCCACTACAGGCCGCCGCCGTCGTACGGGCTGGCTGGATGCCGTTGCGGTCCGCCGTGCGGTGCAGATCAACTCACTGTCTGGTTTCTGCATGACCAAGCTGGATGTACTGGATGGTCTGAAAGAAGTAAAAATTTGCGTGGCTTATCGCATGCCTGACGGCAGTGAAGTCACTACTACGCCGCTGGCTGCTGAGAACTGGGAAGGCATTGAGCCGATCTATGAAACCCTGCCGGGCTGGAGCGAAACCACTTTTGGCGTTAAAACGCTGGAAGGCCTGCCTCAGGCGGCGCGCAACTACATCAAACGTGTAGAAGAAGTGACCGGTGTGCCGATTGATATTATTTCAACCGGCCCTGATCGTAGCGAGACAATGATTCTGCGTGACCCATTCAGCGCGTAATCATCATCTGGCCGGACAATGTCCGGCCTTTGTTTTTTATGTGATTTAATGCCACTAAAATTCCCTTCGCTTGTCCAACTCTACACTGGCTGAAAAAAATACACAGCCGCCAACACTCTGGTTTATCATCGTAGCGAAATACGTCAGAACCAGTTCAATATTGAAATAAACAGCAGGACGGGCGAGCATACAGGTGCCACCGAATGATTGACTGAGGTCACTGTGCAGCTAACAAGTTTTACCGACTACGGCCTGAGGGCGTTGATTTATATGGCCACGCTGCCGGAAGGCAGACTAACCAGTATTACAGAGGTCACCGATACGTATGGCGTGTCGCGTAATCATATGGTCAAAATTATCAATCAACTTAGTCGTGCTGGGTTTGTTGCGGCCATACGTGGCAAAAACGGGGGCATTCGTCTGGGAATGCCTCCGGGAAATATCATCATTGGTGATGTGGTTCGCAAAATGGAACCTTTGCAGTTGGTTGACTGCGCCCGGTGCTCTATCACGCCTGCCTGTCGCCTTAAGCAGGCCTTACATGATGCCGTGCAGTTATTTTTAAAAGAACTGGACGGCTATACGCTGGCAGATTTAGTGGAAGGTAATACGCCTTTATATGAAATTGTATTGTCTGAACCGCCGGTGGCAATGAATACTCAATGACATCGGAGGAACCGTAATGTCAAAAGATCCTTTTCTGGACAGAGAAGCTGAAAAGTACGAAAACCCTATTCCAAGCCGTGAATTTATTCTGGCTTTATTAGAAAAACGCGAAAAACCCGCCAGCCGCGAAGAGCTGGCACAAGAAATGAATTTGCAGGAAGAAGAGCACCTCGAAGCCTTACGCCGTCGTTTACGTGCAATGGAACGTGATGGCCAGTTAGTTTTCACCCGCCGCCAGTGTTATGCCCTGCCTGAACGTCTTGATCTGCTGCGTGGAAAGGTCATTGGTCATCGCGATGGCTATGGCTTTTTACGCGTTGAAGGGCAAAAAGACGATCTGTATCTTTCTGCCGAACAGATGAAATTTTGTATGCATGGCGATGTCATCCTGGCCCAACCGCTGGGGGCCGATCGGAAAGGTCGCCGCGAAGCGCGTGTCGTTCGGGTTCAGGAACCGCGCAATAATCAAATTGTCGGCCGCTATTTCACCGATGCCGGCGTCGGCTTTGTTGTGCCCGACGACAGTCGTCTGAGCTTCGATATTCTGATCGGGCCTGAAGAAACCATGAATGCCCGTATGGGGTCCGTCGTGGTCGTTGAGCTTTTACAACGTCCAACCCGCCGTTCGAAGGCAATCGGTAAAATCGCCGAGATTCTGGGCGATGATATGGGCACCAGCCTGGCCGTGGATATGGCACTGCGCACCCATGAAATTCCGCACAGCTGGCCGCCAGAGGTTGAAGCTCAGGTGAGCAAGCTGAGTGAAGAGGTGCCCGAGTCGGCGAAAAAAGGCCGGGTCGATCTGCGCCAGTTGCCGTTAGTCACTATCGACGGTGAGGATGCCCGCGATTTTGATGACGCGGTTTACTGCGAGAAAAAGCGCGGAGGTGGCTGGCGTCTGTGGGTGGCCATTGCGGACGTCAGTTACTATGTTCGCCCCGGCACACCGCTGGATAACGAAGCACAGCAGCGCGGGACATCGGTATATTTCCCTTCGCAGGTAGTGCCAATGCTGCCGGAAGTGCTGTCGAACGGCTTGTGCTCACTGAATCCTCAGGTCGATCGCCTGTGTATGGTGTGCGAAATGACCGTATCGGCAAAAGGTAAACTCACCGGCTTCAAACACTATGAAGCGGTGATGAACTCCCATGCGCGTCTGACCTACACCAAAGTGTGGAATATTCTGCAAGGCAACCCGGAGCTGTGTGAGCAGTACGCGCCGCTGGTCAAAGACCTGCAGGAACTGCACAACATGTATCAGGTGCTGGAAACCGCCCGCGAAGAACGGGGTGGTATCTCCTTTGAGACAGAAGAAGCGAAGTTTATTTTCAACGCTGAACGCCGCATCGAACGCGTTGAACGCACCTCGCGCAATGACGCCCACAAGCTGATTGAAGAGTGCATGATTCTGGCAAACATTGCCTCTGCCCGCTTCGTGGAGAAGAATCAGGAGCCTGCGCTGTTCCGCGATCACGATCGCCCCAGCGACGACAGCATCAAAAGTTTCCGCACCGTATTAAATGAACTTGGCCTGAGTCTGCCTGGAGGCAATAAACCGCAGCCTGTCGACTACGCCGCGTTGCTGGAGCAGGTTGCCGATCGTCCGGATGCAGAAATGCTGCAAACCATGCTGCTGCGCTCTATGAAACAGGCGGTGTACGACCCGGAAAACCGTGGGCACTTTGGCCTGGCGCTGGCGTCATATGCTCACTTCACTTCACCCATCCGCCGTTATCCGGATTTACTCCTGCACCGCGCCATCAAGTATTTGCTGGCTAAAGAGCAGGGCGACGTGAAAGGCCTGACGACACCAACGGGCGGTTATCACTACGATATGCAGCAGATGCTGCAACTGGGCCAGCACTGTTCCATGACCGAGCGTCGTGCCGACGAAGCCACCCGCGATGTCGCCGACTGGCTGAAATGTGACTTTATGCAGGATCAGGTCGGTAATGTCTTCAATGGTGTCATCTCCAGCGTTACCGGCTTTGGCTTCTTTGTCCGTCTCAGCGATCTGTTTATCGACGGCCTGGTGCATGTGTCGACACTGGACAATGATTATTACCGCTTTGATCCGGTGGGGCAGCGGTTGATCGGTGAATCCGGTGGGCGCACGTATCGCTTAGGTGATGCGGTTGAAGTGCGTGTTGAAGCGGTCCATATGGACGAGCGCAAGATTGACTTTGCGTTGATCTCCAGCAAGCGTCAGGTGCGCGGCGAAGGGAAAACCGAACGTGACAAGGCGAAGCGGGACGGTAAAGCACCAACCAAACGCCGTCGCCAGGCCAGCCGTAAAACCAACTTTGAACCGGATTCCGCTTTCCGCAAGAGTGGCAGCAAGCCTGCTGCGGCAAAGACTGAGAAAAAAAGTAAAAAAGTTTCGGAGAAAACCCGTAAAATCGCCGCCGCCACTAAGGCGAAGCGCGCCGCGAAGAAGGCGAAGCCTGCCTGATGCGCCCAGGCCTCTGCGTTCGCGCAGGGGCTGTTATCCATTTATTTCCAACCACTGAGCAGATTGATGAGCGAAATTATTTTTGGTATCCATGCCGTGCAGGCGTTGCTGGAACGTGACCCACAACGTTTCCAGGAAGTCTTTATTCTCAAAGGCCGCGACGATCGTCGCCTGCAACCGCTGGTGACCGCGCTGGAAGCTCAAGGGATCGTCATTCAGCTGGCCGACCGCAAATGGCTGGACAGCCAGGTCGAAGGCGGCGTACATCAGGGCATCGTGGCACGTGTTAAGCCGGGTCGGCAGTATCAGGAGGGCGATCTGCCGGATCTGCTGCAGAGCCTGGAGAAACCCTTCCTGCTGGTACTGGACGGCGTCACCGATCCGCATAATCTGGGTGCCTGCCTGCGCAGTGCTGACGCGGCGGGCGTACATGCCGTTATCGTGCCGAAAGATCGCTCTGCGCCCCTGAACGCAACCGCTAAAAAAGTGGCCAGCGGTGCAGCGGAAAACATCCCGTTAATCAGGGTCACGAATCTGGCGCGTACCTTACGTCTGCTACAGGAATATCACATCTGGGTTGTGGGTACCGCTGGTGAAGCCGACCACACCGTTTATCAAAGTAAGATGACAGGCCCGATGGCGCTGGTCATGGGCGCGGAAGGCGAAGGCATGCGCCGCCTGACACGTGAGCACTGTGACGAACTGATCAGCATTCCAATGGCAGGAAGCGTTTCCTCGCTCAATGTTTCAGTCGCAACGGGCGTCTGTTTGTTTGAGGCGGTGCGTCAGCGCAACGCGTGATCGCCGCCGCAAATTAGGTTTTATGTCCGGTCATAATGGCCACTCACCTTACATACTGAGTGAGTGATATCCGCGAGGAGCCGTTATGACCTGGACAACTCACACCGTGTTTAATCAACCTTTTCCTCTCAGTAACAGCAACCTGTTTCTGTCTGACGTGCCGTTATGTGACGCGCTGTTGCGTGAAGGCGGCGGAGGGGACAGCGACTGGCTGGCATCGGTAGGCAGTCAACTGGGCAGTGCAGAGTCGCTGGAGCTGGGGCGGCTTGCGAATACCTGTCCTCCTGAACTTCACCGCTATGATGCGCGCGGCGTAAGAGTGGATGACGTGCGCTTTCATCCTGCCTGGCATCTGCTGATGCAGGGCGTGTGCAGCAGCCGTCTGCATAACCTCAGCTGGCAGCCTGATGTACAGCCAAACGCCAGCGTGGCGCGCGCGGCCCGGTTTATTTTGCATGCCCAGGTTGAGGCCGGCACGCTTTGCCCGGTGACGATGACGCACGCCGCGATTCCCTTGCTGCAACGCTATCTGCCCACCGCGTTTCGGGGCTGGCTTGAGCCATTACTCAGCGATCGTTACGACACACATGCGATGCCGGGCGATCAGAAGCGTGGACTGTTGATCGGCATGGGGATGACTGAAAAGCAGGGCGGCAGTGATGTACTGACGAATACCACGCGCGCAGAGCCGCTGCAGGGACGGGGAAGTGGCGAAGCGTATCGCCTCATCGGCCATAAATGGTTTTTCTCTGTACCGCAAAGCGATGCCCACGTCATCCTGGCGCAAACGCAGCAGGGACTCAGCTGTTTCTTTCTGCCTCGCCTGCTGCCGGACGGGTCACATAACGCCATTTTCATTGAGCGCTTAAAAGACAAACTCGGTAACCGCGCCAATGCCAGTAGTGAAGTGGAGTTCAAAGACGCAACCGGCTGGCTGCTGGGTGAAGAGGGCGAAGGCGTGCGCCTGATCCTGAAAATGGCCGGCATGACGCGCTTTGACTGTGCGCTGGGCAGCCACGGACAAATGCGCCGGGCCTTCTCGGTTGCCCTTTACCATGCCCACCAGCGCCAGGTGATGGGGAAAAATCTGGCGGATCAGCCCCTGATGCGTCAGGTGTTAGCGCGTCAGGCGCTACAACTGGAAGGGCAAACGGCCTTACTGATGCGGCTGGCGCGTGCCTGGTCGCAGGCGGATGACGCGAATCAGGCGGCGTTTGCCCGGCTGTTAACTCCCGCGGCGAAGTTTGTGATTTGCAAAGCGGGCATGCCGTTTGTAGCGGAATCCATGGAAATGCTGGGAGGCAATGGCTACTGCGAGGAAAGCGAACTGCCCCGGCTTTACCGTGATATGCCCGTTAACAGCATCTGGGAAGGCTCAGGCAATGTGATGTGTCTGGATGTTCTGCGTGTGATAAGCAAAAAGAGCGGCATCGTGGAGGCGTTAATTCGGGAATGTGATGAGGTAAAGGGCGTTAACCGCCACTTCGACAGACGCTGGCGTCAACTGAAGCTGCGCCTGGGCAAACACGATGAAGCCCAGGCGCGGACGTTAACACAGGACATCCTGCAGTTGGCCACAGCGGTTCAGCTGTTACGCCACGCTGAACCGCGACTGGCGGATGCCTGGTGCGGCCAGTGGCTGGATACGCGGGGCGAACCCACTATCGATGCGGCACTGGCCGATCGCCTACTGGCGCGCGCCAGCGGCCGGTGAGGCACCGTAGAGGATCGCGGTGGTATACCAGATGCCAGGCGTTATCGTTTCGTCGACCATCAGAATCTGATAATAAACGGCGCCTGCCTGATTCGCGCGCGCAGCAATCGCCCGCTCCGCGTCATCCGGTGAGCCTCTCACGCTGGCGCTAATCGTACCGAGCTTCGGTAAACCATAGCTTTGCGCGCGGGTAATCGACTGCGCCTGAGCCGTTGGCGCGGGCGGGGCTTTCGGCGTCTCCTGAAACGCCGCGCAGCTACTCAACAACAGACTCAACGTCAGTAACACAACATAACGCATAGCTAATCCTTGAGAGTCACCTTAACAGGATAAGTGTAAGCCACCGCCCCGCGATCATCACGACTTAATCGAGAAAACGCTGACAAGCTGCGTCAGGTGGTGGCCTTTATCACTCAGGCTCTGGGCTGTCTGTTCTGCCTGCGTAACCAGTTCACTGTTCTGATGCGTGGCCTGGCTAATCTGATTCATCGCCAGGTTAACCTGGCCAATGCCGGCCGTTTGCTGTTGTGCGGCGACGTTAATTTCACCCATTAACGCCTGAACCTGCTCAATATGCGTCACAATTTCGCTCATCGCATCGCGGGTTTGTTCCGACAATGCATGGCCTTCAGCAACGTGACGTATTGAGGTCGCAATCAACGTATCAATTTCTTTTGCTGCCTGGGCGGAACGCTGTGCCAGCGCCCGTACTTCGGCGGCAACCACGGCGAAGCCGCGCCCGTGCTCACCCGCCCGGGCGGCTTCAACCGCGGCGTTCAGCGCCAGAATATTGGTCTGGAAGGCAATGGACTCAATAACGTGCGTAATGTCAGCGATGCTCTGCGACGAAACGTTAATGGCGGACATGGTGTTGACCGAACGGGTGACCGTCTGGTTGCCGTTATCCACGATACTGCTGGCCTCGGCCACCAGCGACATGGCCTGACGCAGGCTGTCGGCGGTATGCTCAACGGTCGCACCAAACTGCTCCATGCTGGCCGATGTCTCTTCAACGCTGCTTGCCTGGCGCCCAATTTGCTCACTGATGTTGTGACTGCTGGCGGCAATGGTATCCGTGCCATCGCTGATTTCCTGCGCGGCACGGCGAACCTGCGCGACTATTTTCTCCAGCCCTTCGCCAATCCCGTTAATGGCATTAATCAGCTGACCCACTTCATCGTGGCGCGTCGTAGCCAGATGAACCAGTAAGTTACCGGCCGCGTATTGCTCAGCCAAATGGATGACCTGCTGTAACGGACGCGTAATGGCACGACGGCTGTACCAGACAAAACACGGCGCAAACAGCAAGACCAGAATCAGGCCGGTTATGAGGAACATATTGCGGCTGTGAATCACCGGTGCCAGCAGGCTGTCGCGGTTGACCTCACCGACCACAATCCAGTTCCAGCCAGGCAACTGTTGCCAGGCCAGCATTTTGGTTTCCCCATCAATATCGGCTTGCTGTACGCCCTCAGGCTGCGTCAGCATCGCGTTCAGCACGCCCTCCTGCCAGTCGGGACGTTTACCTTCAGCCTGTTTATCAAACAGGTACTGCCCCTGCATAGCACCTGGCGTGCCGTTTAACACGTAGAAATGCCCACTGTCGCCCAGACGACGTGCCAGCACTTTTTCGCGCATCAGGCCGTACTGTTTATCGATCTGTACGCCAACAAAAATAATGGCAATCACGGTACCGCTGTCGTCTTTAACGGGCTGATACTGGGTGATATAACGGTGACCAAACAGGGTGGCCAGTCCACGGTAGATCTCGCCTTGCGTCACTTTTTTCCAGGCCCCACTGGTCCGATCAAGCTGGGTGCCAATGGCCCGGCTGCCATCTTCTTTTTTCAGCGAGGTGGAAACACGAATGAAATTATCACCATCACGCACAAAGATGGTGGCGACGGCCGACGTACGATCCGTAAAATCATCTACGGCAATTTGATCGAGGTTCAGCGTTTTGAGCCCGGCCCGCAGAGTCGGTGTTGAAAACTCGCCCACCTGAATACGTGAAGTTTCATCGCGGCTGAAACGCTTAGGCAAAAAGCTGACAAACAGTTGAGTATAATTGCCCACTTCCTGCGTCAGCGTCGCGTTAAACATGGACGCCATTTCAGTAATGCCCTGCACCTGATTGACCATGTCATCCATGGCGAGACTTTCCAACTGGCGTGAAGCATTTTGACTTTGAATCAGCGTCAAAACTAACAATAAAACGCCTACACTTACTGAAGTTATGGCGCACAGCTTCACTCCAAGGCTTGTTCTGCTGAGAGAGAAACGTTTCATAAAGTACCTTTATTTTTTGTCAAATATGCACTAACAACGGCAGCGCGGCGCAAATGTTTAGTTAAGAAATTATTGCCTTTATGATGTTGTGAAGCGCGGAATTACATTAAACCCCTAATATGTCGTCTCATTTGTCGTCGGAGAGGAGAAAAAATGATAGAGCTCACCACGGAAAGGTTTGCAGGAATCGAGTGCCTGCATGCTGCGCCTGCGGGTCAGCGTCGCCAGCGCTTACCCACCCTCGTTTTCTATCACGGGTTTACCTCATCCAAAGAGGTGTACGCTTACTTTGCCGTTGCGCTGGCGCAGGCAGGCTTCCGTGCCGTTATGCCCGATGCCGACATGCATGGTGCGCGTTATAACGGTGATGCCGAGACGCGGTTGCGCCATTTCTGGGACATCCTCAGACAGAACATTGATGAATTTCCGGCTATTGAGGCCGCCTTACGTGCCGACGATCTGATTGCCGATGCGCGCTTTGCCGTTGCTGGCGCCTCAATGGGAGGCATGACGGCGCTGGGGATTATGGCGCGCTATTCACACATCCACAGCGTTGCCTGCATGATGGGGTCAGGCTACTTTATGCAGCTCAGTCATACGTTGTTTCCGCCTGTGGTGGTAACGAATGAAGAACAGAAAGCCCAGTTCACAGCACGTATGGCGTCGCTGGCAGACTATGATCCTTCAGCCCGGCTGCAGAACCTGGCGAACCGGCCACTTTTGTTGTGGCACGGTGATGCCGATGAAGTGGTGCCTTTTGCTGAAACTCAGCGCCTGGATCGGGCATTACGCGAAAAGGGGCTTGATGCCCATCTGACCACGCTGTCCGAAACGCATATCGGACACAAAATTACGCCGTCAGGTCTGACCGCGCTGGTCAGCTTTTTTAAGCGTCAACTCTGATCCGTTAACGAAACCGCCCTCTTGCTTTGGCCCTTGCTTGCTTTTCACACATAAGCGCGGGAGCGGGGCGGTCTCCCGCCGATTTAAATGAAATCCCCGCTTGAGTTTGTCCGCCCACGCCAGTATGATTACGCGTCAATTTTTCAGCTGCATTCAGAGGTGTGTGTCATTTCGGTGATTCACAACCTATAACGTTCCTTGCTTCCGTGGGCCGCAGCTGACCCTGACAGGAGGCTGAATAATCCGTAAGGAGCAATTTCGATGCGTCATTACGAAATCGTATTTATGGTTCATCCTGACCAGAGCGAACAGGTTCCTGGCATGATCGAGCGTTACACTGGTGCTATCACTGGTGCAGAAGGCACGATCCACCGTCTGGAAGACTGGGGCCGCCGTCAGCTGGCTTACCCAATCAACAAACTGCACAAAGCACACTATGTTCTGATGAACGTAGAAGCGCCGCAGGAAGTGATTGACGAGCTGGAAACGAACTTCCGCTTCAACGACGCCGTTATCCGCAGCATGGTTATGCGCGTTAAAAACGCGGTAACTGAAGCATCACCGATGGTTAAAGCGAAAGACGAGCGTCGTGAGCGCCGCGAAGATTTTGCTAACGAATCCGCTGATGACTCAGATGCTGGGGATTCTGAAGAGTAATCCATCGTGACGGTTAATCGGCTGCGCCTGTCTGGCACCGTGTGTAAGACGCCAGTTCGAAAAATTAGCCCGTCAGGAATTCCGCACTGTCAGTTCGTGCTTGAGCACAACTCGGTGCAGATGGAAGCCGGATTTCACCGGCAAGCCTGGTGTCGAATGCCTGTTATTCTTAGCGGCAGCGCCCATCAGGTGATTACTCAACATATAACGGTCGGCACGCAACTCATTCTCGAAGGCTTTATTAGCTGCCATCAGGCGCGAAATGGTCAGAGTAAAATGGTGTTACATGCCGAGCAGATTGAATTGATAGATTCTGGAGACTAGCCAAATGGCACGTTATTTCCGTCGTCGCAAGTTCTGCCGTTTCACCGCGGAAGGCGTTCAAGAGATCGATTATAAAGATATCGCAACGCTGAAAAACTACATCACTGAAAGCGGCAAGATTGTACCAAGCCGTATCACTGGTACTCGCGCAAAATACCAGCGTCAGCTGGCTCGTGCTATCAAGCGCGCGCGTTACCTGTCTCTGCTGCCGTACACTGATCGTCATCAGTAATCGGCAACTGTCCATTAACGACTTTAAGAGGATAAGGTAATGCAAGTTATTCTGCTTGATAAAGTAGCAAACCTGGGCAGCCTGGGTGATCAGGTTAACGTTAAAGCGGGCTACGCTCGTAACTTCCTGGTTCCACAGGGTAAAGCTGTTCCTGCTACCAAGAAAAACGTTGAATTCTTCGAAGCACGCCGTGCAGAACTGGAAGCCAAACTGGCTGACGTTCTGGCAGCATCTAACGCGCGCGCAGAAAAAATCAACGCACTGGGCACTGTTACCATCACGTCTAAAGCAGGCGATGAAGGTAAACTGTTCGGTTCCATCGGTACCCGCGACATCGCTGACGCTGTTACTGCAGCTGGCGTTGACGTTGCTAAGAGCGAAGTTCGTTTACCGAACGGCGTTCTGCGCACCACCGGTGAGCACGAAGTGGACTTCCAGGTTCACAGCGAAGTATTCGCGAAACTGATCGTGAACGTGGTTGCAGGTTAATTTTTATTAGCCTGCCGCACCTGAACGCCGACACTTGTGTCGGCGTTTTTGTTTTCAGTCGTTAATACCCTTTCTTTTTCTGCCCGGCCACATCCCTCTTCACTCGGCACCCGCATCTTCACCATCACATAAAGGTGTACCGGACAGCCCGATCCTCATGCGATCAACGCGCTGTTTGCCGATTAAAAGGTGACGATGATATGTGCGGCTAAACCCTCAGCGCATCAGGGTGACGACGCGACATCAGCGACCACGCTCCGTCATCTGTGCTGAAGCGGCTATCCGCTTGCGTTGCGGTTGGTCTGCCCGGAAACCGGGCGGGCAAATAAAATGACGGCCATGAAGGGCGCAACCGGTGACGGACCGCCACCGGGGAGGACTTATTCTACACGTAAAAAGCTGCCGTCCGGCTGGCGGGTAAACAGGACAGGACCGTTAGCGCCTTCCAGCGTTAAGCCTGTAACGACGCCATTCGCATCCCGACGGATCTTCACCTGCTGCCCCTGCTTCAGCGTACTGAGCGGCTGATCGTTGCCCTCAACGCGTGCCATGGCAAACACATCATTGACCGGCAGATTATTGTCGCGGAACAGCTGTGCCAGCGTTTGTCCGGCGGCAATCTGATAGCTGTGCCAGTCACCCTGCGTGTCCGCCTTCGGTTCGGATTGTGCAGAGGAGCGAGACGGTTTGTTATCGTAGATATCCGCCTGCATCGGCACGTCTTTTTCGGCCGAAGGTGTCACAGGCCGTTCGACCGGATACTGCGGCGTACTGGAGGGCCAGAGAAAGGCCAGCAGCAGTATGATGACGGCAATGACGATCCCCCGACGGTGGAAAGCCGGGAGCGGGTCCATCCAGCGAATATCGTCTGTAAAATGCCAGAGGCGATACAGCCAGTTGGGCAGGCGAGACGGGACGTCTGAAGTCATATCGGGTTCCTCCGCTCCGGCACCTTGCGACCGCGTTCGTTGCGGCAGTAAGTTCTGTAACCGGGTTAAAATACGCAGTGCATGCGTCCTGCGGCGACGAGGGGCTATCTGGCCCATATTCTCTCTCTTTCTTATAGTGCCACTGACAAGGGGGAACTTGTCACTTATACAGTATGGGCAATGTGGACGCGAAGTGCCTGCCAGCATTGGTAAATTTGACCTGCGTATTGTTTCTCTTTCGCCGACAAAAGTCATCTGTAGCGCTGCGGATTTTACGCCAGCGGCCAGCGCTGTTATGCTGCCCGTCTTACTATATCCGAGAGTGAAAGGAACGAAGATGACTACCCCTTCTTTCGACAGCGTCGAAGCACAAGCAAGTTACGGTATTGGTTTACAGGTTGGCCAGCAGCTGCTGGAATCAGGTCTGCAGGGGCTGCAGCCAGAAGCACTGCTCGCGGGCCTGCGCGACGCGCTGGAAGGGAACTCACCTGCGGTGCCTGTCGATGTGGTACATCGCGCCCTGCGTGAAGTACATGAGCGTGCGGAAAGCGTGCGTCGTGAGCGCGTGGAAGCCATGGCCGCAGAAGGCCAGGCTTTCCTGCAGGACCATGCTCAGCGTGAAGGCGTCAGCAGCACCGAGTCAGGTTTACAGTTCAGCGTGATTACGCAGGGCGAAGGCCCGATTCCTTCGCGCCAGGACCGCGTACGCGTGCATTACACCGGTAAACTGATCGACGGCACGGTGTTTGACAGCTCTGTTGCACGTGGCGAGCCGGCGGAATTCCCGGTCACCGGCGTGATTGCGGGCTGGATCGAAGCGCTGACGCTGATGCCGGTTGGCTCGAAGTGGGAACTGGTGATTCCCCACAACCTCGCCTACGGCGAGCGTGGAGCGGGCGCGTCCATCCCGCCATTCAGCACCCTGATTTTTGAAGTTGAGCTGCTGGAAATCCTGTAAGGATAAAGGGCGGTGCGATGCCGCCCTTACCCCTCTACTGCTGTAAGTTTACCTGCCAGAGAGCGAATCCCGTCTCGTCATTTCCTGTCGCCTTCATGGGATATTGCGCATGCTGCTGAATAAAGTGTGTGGCTTTATCGCCGGGTGCGGTTTCAAAGCGAATATCAAGAGGCTGCGCGGCAGGTATTGCAGCCAGTCGCCAGTTATTATCCGCCTGTGGGCGCACTTCACCGTGCTTTTTGGTTTCGGCACTGATATACGCCGCCAGAATCGCGCGGTTTTCATCAGGCGAGGCAAAGGCAATGTATTTGTCGCCTGTTCCGGCAAACTTGCCCGCGTAGGCCCGGTAGTTATTGGTTGCCACCAGGAAGGTCGCCTTAAGATCGATGGGTTTTCCCTGCCAGCGAAGATCTTTAATGCGTGACGCGTCCGGATGGATCAGGTTGCACTCTTCGTCGTAACGGGCGGGTTGTGTGACATCAATCTGATAGCTCACGCCGTCAATCACATCAAAGTTATAGGTGCGGAAATTCCAGTTGATCAGCGGCTGTGTGCGGCGACTGGTCGGATCGATTTGGTTAAACTGACCCGCAGAGCACTCCAGCCAGTCTTTCACCTGCTCGCCGTTGACTTTCATCACCACCAGCGTATTCGGATACAGATAGAGATCGGCTGCGTTGCGGAAGGTCAGGTTGCCTTTCTCAACTTCCACATAGCTGGCAGGATCGTTTTTACGTCCCCCGGCTTTAAACGGCGCGGCGGCAGACAGTACCGGCAAGTGCGCCAGATCGGGATCGCCCTGGATAAAATGCTCGACATAGGCGCGCTGGGCGTTATTCACAATTTGCACGGTAGGATCGTCCTGCACCAGCGACAGATAGCTGTACATCACATCCGCAGATTTTCCGATAGGCTGGGCGACAAAGGTGCGAGTGGCATCATGATCGTCTTTCAGAACCTTAACCAGTGCAGGATCTTCAGCAGCCAGCGCAGTTTTATGCGCGATATCGTAGATCGGACGCGCCTGCGCGGTACCGCTTGTCACCTGCCAGTGATCGCCTTCCTTGCTCAGCACCAGATCCACCACACCAAGATGATCGCCCCACATGCCGGGCATGACCGCAGGCACACCGTTTAATGTTCCTTTCTCAATGTCTGCACCTTTGATCCCTGCAAACTCTTTCCCCGGGAATACGGCATGCGCATGACCAAACATAATGGCACTGATGCCCGGAACTTCGCTGAGGTAATAAACCGAGTTTTCTGCCATCGCCTGATACGGCTCGCTGCTTAACCCTGAATGGGCTAATACGACAACCACGTCCGCTCCTTTAGCGCGCATTTCGGGCACGTAGCGCCGGGCGGTTTCTGTAATATCGTCCACCCGCACTTTGCCCTGCAGGTTGCCTTTATCCCACACCATAATCTGCGGCGGGACAAAGCCGATATAGCCGATGTTCACCGTCTGCGGGTTGCCGTCGCGATCGGTCACTGTGGTGGGTTTAATCAGATAAGGCGTAAACAGCGGCTTACCGCTCTTCAGATCGATAACGTTGGCATTGACGTAAGGAAAATGCGCGCCCGCCAGGGCTTTTTGCAGATAGGGCAGACCATAATTGAATTCATGATTGCCCAGCGTGCCCGCGCTGTAATCCAGCGTATTCATCGCCTTATAGACGGGATGGACTTCACCCTGTTTGAGCCCTTTCGCAGCCATATAGTCGCCTAACGGGCTACCCTGAATCAGATCGCCATTGTCCACCAGCACGCTGTTCGTGACTTCCTGACGCGCGGCATGGATCAGGGACGCAGTGCGCACCAGACCATATTTTTCTGTGGGCGTATCTTTGTAATAGTCGAAGTCCATCATATTGCTGTGCAGATCGGTCGTTTCCAGCACGCGTAAATCCACGGTGGCTCCCTGTGCTGCAACTGAAACGCTCAGTGCCAGTAACATCATTCCCGCCTTAACCATGTTCACTCCCAACGTTAAAAGATCAAGGCTACAAAAGTAATGTAAAAGGCTGATGAAAGGGCAGATTAAAACGTGATGCAAATAACGTTTTGAGCCTGACTGGTGCCGCTTCAGTCATATCAGTGCAGAGGCCAGCGTGAAAAGAGGTCTTTGCCATTGTGGGCTATTGTGTTGATATAGCTGAAAAAGGATTCAAAATGTTTACCTGAAACGAGGGGCGAGCATGAAGCTGCTAAAATGTACTCCAACAGGCATAACAGTTAACGCGTAGCATTCGCATACATGAGGTGACAAATGTTAGAGCAAATAAGCCAACTGGCGCGTGAGGCAGGCGACGCGATTATGCAGGTCTATAACGGTTCGGTTCCCACTGATGTTTCGCATAAAGCAGACGATTCGCCCGTCACAGCAGCCGATCTGGCCGCGCATGATGTGATTGTTAAGGGCCTGAAACAGCTGACACCGGATATTCCGGTGTTGTCAGAGGAAGATCCGCCCGGTTGGGAAGTCCGTCAGCACTGGCAGCGCTACTGGCTGGTGGATCCGCTTGACGGCACCAAAGAGTTTATCAAACGCAATGGTGAGTTTACGGTCAATATTGCGTTGATCGAGCAGGGCAAACCGATCATGGGCGTGGTGTACGCGCCCGCGCTGGGCGTGATGTACTCGGCAGCAGAAGGTAAAGCCTGGAAGGAAGAGGGCGGAGAAAAGCAGCAGATTCACGTTCTGGATGCACGTCCACCGCTGGTGGTGGTGAGTCGTTCCCACAACGATGATGATGAGATGAAAGAGTATCTGAAGCAGCTAGGGGAACATCAGACGGTGGCAACCGGCTCATCGTTAAAATTTTGCCTGGTCGCTGAAGGTAAGGCCCAGCTTTATCCGCGCTTTGGACCCACCAATATCTGGGATACCGGCGCGGGTCATGCCGTTGCTGTCGCGGCAGGTGCCCACGTCCACGACTGGCAGGGAAGAACGCTGGATTATGCGCCGCGTGAATCTTTCCTGAATCCGGGCTTCCGTGTATCGCTGTTCTGACGTCAGACGGGAGGCACTCGCCTCCCGACTTCACCTGTCAGGGTGCTTTTAACAGCGTTTTTAACAACGTAATGACTTCTTTGACTTCCTGCTGCGTCAGTGCCCCGTCTTTGACATATTTCACCTGACCGTTTTTATCCAGCACCACAATGGTCGATCCGCCTTGCTGCAACTGCCAGGCGTGCTGCACATTGCCCTTGCTGTCGACGATAAACTGCGACCACGGATACTGCTTTTTATTACTCTGAATGCTGCTGCGAACAAACAGGCTGGTGCCGGGAATGGCATCATCGGTGTTCACAATCGTCGTGGTCTGATAGCGATCGTGCGGCAGTTTCGCTGACTTGATGGCCTCAACCAACGCTGCATTCATCTCTTTAGCCGATGAGCGGCCTGCAATGTGCTGTATGACACGTACTTTTCCGTTCAGTTGCGCGCTGTTCCAGTCTTTATAACTGAATTTTTCCTGCGCCAGGATCAACTCGCCTTTGTCATTGACGCCCACGGGCGGCACGCGTTTTCCCGTCTCAAGATTGTGGGCCAACGCACTTACAGGAAGCAGCAGTGACAAGGCCAGTGCGGCCAGAGTAATACGCCTCATTATTTTCTCCAGTGATCAGACCAGTTAGTCATCCAACTGTAATAGTAAGCAGGGATGATGCGGCTGTCTCAAAAAGCTGTCAGCTTTGTTATCAACCACACAATTCTGTAACGAACGAAGGTTTATACTGAATAGTGAAAAGTAAATAACAGAGTATTCTGTAATGTTCTGTCAGCACGGTAAAAAAAGTTATTTCTGGTCGTGCGAAGTAAGCAGAGTGTTCTATAGTTTATCTCGCATTCGCGCTTCATGGACCCGTACCGAATTTGGCAACGGCGAAGCGTGCTTAAAAATTAAGGAGTTAAGAAGTATGAAAATCTTCCAGCGCTATAATCCGCTACAGATAGCAAAATATGTTAAGACGCTGTTTAAAGGAAGGTTGTACATCAAGGATGTGGGCGCGTTTGAGTTTGATAAAGGTAAAGTCCTGATCCCCCGGGTCAAAGACAAACAGCACCTGAGCGTGATGTCAGAAATTAACCGCCAGGTCGTTCGTCTCAAGCTAGAGTTTAACTAAAAAACAGGGCGCCGATGGCGCCCTGAGTGTTTCTATTCTTCGCTTTTCGTCACGTTCAGCATCGGCGGTCGTTCATCAATCCGTGTCACCAGCAGCTGATCAATGCGGTAACTGTCGATATCGACCACTTCAAACTTGTAGCCCGCAAATTTCACAAAGTCGGTACGTTTCGGGATTTTACGCAGCATATACATCATAAAGCCGCCAATCGTTTCGTAGTTACCCGACTGCGGAAAATCATCGATATCCAGCACGCGCATAACATCATCAATCGGCGTCCCGCCTTCCACTAGCCAGGAGTTTTCATCGCGCGCAACAATCTGTTCTTCCATGCCCTGACCCACCAGGTCGCCCATCAGCGTCGTCATCACATCATTCAGCGTAATGATACCGACCACCAGCGCATATTCGTTCATGATGACCGCGAAGTCGTCGCCCGCCGTTTTAAAGCTTTCCAGCGCCTCAGACAACGTCAGCGTATCCGGAACAATCAGCGCGGAACGAATCTGCACGCCGCTGTTCAGCGCCATGCTCTGATTGCCCAGTACGCGCAGCAGCAGCTCTTTCGAATCGACATAGCCAACGATGTGGTCGATATCCCCATTACAGACCAGGAATTTCGAGTGAGGATGTTCAGCGATTTTTGTTTTCAGGCTGACTTCGTCTTCGTGCAGATCAAACCAGACGATATTTTCACGTGACGTCATGGAGGAGGGCACGGTGCGTGATTCCAGCTCAAACACGTTCTCAATCAGTTCGTGTTCCTGCTTACGCAGCACGCCAGCCAGCGCACCGGCTTCCACAACCGCGTAAATATCGTCGGACGTGATATCGTCTTTGCGTACCATCGGCAGCTTAAAGACGCGAAAAAAGACGTTGGCCAGGCCGTTAAACAGCCAGACCAGCGGCCGCATAACCAGTAAACAAAAGCGCATGGGATTGATAATCCGCAGGGCAATGGTTTCTGGCGCGATCATGCCTACCCGTTTTGGGGTTAAGTCGGCGAACAGAATAAACAGGCTGGTGACGATGGTGAATGAGCAGATAAAACTGAGCTGTTCGGCCAGTTCGTGAGACATAAAGCGATTGAAGAGGGCGGAAAATGCCGGGGAAAAGGCCGCATCACCGACGATACCACCCAAAATGGCGACGGCGTTCAGGCCAATTTGCACCACGGTGAAGAACATGCCGGGCGTTTCCTGCATCTTCAATACCCGCTGAGCGTTAACGTTGCCTTCATCAGCCAGCAGTTTCAGCTTAATCTTGCGGGCGGCAGCCAGCGAGATTTCGGAGAGAGAAAAAAAAGCACTGATTACGATCAGTAGCAGAATGACAAGTAAGCTATCAAGCATAAGTAATCCAAAGAGTTATCCACTTGTCATTTTTGGCCTGGGCAGCGTGCGGTTGAGGCGCTTATTCCCTGTACGTACGACGCAGAGGAGCTATCCGTGCCAAAAATGTCTGCGCCCGTTCGACAAGGTTGTAAGGGGAAAGGGGCAGAAATGAAGACAGGCGGGATGCCTGCGGTGGGTGATTATAGCAGCAGCGAGGAGGCCGCCGCCAGAGGGCAAACAGTGGCTTATAATGAGGTTTTCAGCTCAGGATGCATGTGTAATGCAGGAGAGTGGTCTACTGGCGTGCGGCCTGTCTGGACAACAAGGTCGTTGTATCGTGCGTCCGTTTTACCGACAATAATGCGCAGTTTGACTTAGAACGCGTTACAGACTGCCCTTTGGCAAAAAGTGCGGCTATGATGAGTAAGTTGCCGTTGCGATTGTGACGGCAACAAGGATTAACACGCGCCCTGCGGAATGGGGCGGGCATGAGAGACAGGAGTACAGGTGCCACGATTTTATGTTTATTGCATGGCGGGCTTATTGCTCGTCGCGCCCGCCTTTGGGGCGGCACCGGTTCGACTACAGCTTGAAGGGCTGACCGGCGAACTGCAAAAAAACGTCAGGGCACGCCTGTCGACCATCAGCAGCGACGAAGTCACCAACGATGGCCGTTTCCGCGCGCGTGTATCGGCCGCTATCAAAGAAGGGCTTCGCGCGCTCGGCTACTATGAGCCTGATATCGACTTTGAATCACGCCCTGCCCCTGCGCAAGGTGGCCGTCCGGTGCTCATCGCGCGCGTGACGCCTGGCCAGCCGGTAAAGATTGCCGGTAGTACGATCATTGTCACCGGTCAGGCAAAAAACGATGCAGACTATAAAAACTGGATCGCCCAGGGCCGCCCTAAAGTTGGCACAATCCTCAATCATGGTCAGTACGATAAATTCAAAAGTGGCTTTACCAACCTGGCGCTGCGCAACGGCTATTTCGATGGCGAATTTGAAAAAAGTCAGTTAGGCGTTTCCGTGGCGCGCCACGAAGCCTTTTGGGATATCGACTACAATAGCGGACCGCGTTACCGCTTCGGCGATGTCACCTTCCAGGGCTCACAGATCCGTGACGCCTATTTGCAAAATCTGGTGCCGTTTAAAAAGGGCGACTATTACAGTTCCCGTGATTTGGCTGAACTGAATCGCCGCCTGTCGGCTACGGGGTGGTTCCAGTCGGTGGTCGTCGCGCCGGAATTTAAAGAGGGACGTAAAACCAAAGTCCTGCCGTTAAATGCGGCCGTTTCCCCTCGGGCAAAAAATATTGTTGAAGCCGGTGTCGGGTATTCGACGGATGTCGGGCCGCGTCTGAAAGGCACCTGGAGAAAGCCCTGGGTTAACGACCGTGGCCACAGCATGATGGCCAGTGCCTATATTTCTGCGCCTGAGCAGCAGGTGGATCTCAGCTACAAAGTTCCGTTACTCAAAAGCCCGCTGGAGCAGTACTACACTTTTTCAGGCGGGCTCAAACGCACCGATCTGAACGACACCAAAGCGGATACCAGCACGCTGGCAGTATCGCGTAACTGGGACAGCAGCAGTGGCTGGCAAAGGGCCGTCAATCTGCGCTGGAGCCTTGACCACTTTACCCAAGGGAATGTCACCAATACCACGATGTTGCTTTATCCCGGCGTCAGTCTGAACCGCACGCGCTCACGCGGTGGCCTGATGCCGACCTGGGGCGACTCGCAGCGTTATTCTGTCGATGTGTCCGATACCACCTGGGGATCGGATGTCGATTTCCTGATCCTGCAGGCGCAAAACGTCTGGATTCGTACGCTGGGCGAAAAGAACCGCTTTATTGCACGCGGCACGGTGGGATGGATTGAAACCAACGACTTCGATAAGGTGCCGCCGGATCTGCGCTTCTTCGCCGGGGGTGACCGCAGTATTCGCGGCTATAAGTACAAAAACGTCTCGCCACGTGACAGTGATGGCAAGCTGACCGGGGCCTCAAAAATGGCCACCGGTTCACTGGAATACCAGTACAACGTCAGCGGAAAATGGTGGGGCGCGGTGTTTGTTGACGCCGGTGAGGCCGTCAATGACATCAGCCAAAGCGATATTAAAACCGGTGCCGGTATCGGCGTGCGCTGGGCATCGCCTGTGGGGCCCATTAAGTTTGATATTGCGCGTCCCATTGGCGACAGGGAGGAGCACGGTTTGCAATTTTACGTAGGATTGGGGCCTGAACTATGAAGCGCTGGAAAAAGGTCCTGACTGGCTTTCTGATTTTTTTGGTCTTGTTGTTGGCTGGCGTGGCATTTTTGATTGGTACGACGCCGGGCCTGCATTTAGTGTTAAACGGCGCGTCGCGCTGGGTAGCGGGATTATCCATCAACAAAGTGGATGGCGGCTGGCGTAATCTTACGCTCAGCGGTCTGCGTTACGACATGCCGGGCGTCAGCGTTAACGCGGGCAATATCCATCTGGCATTAAATCTCAATTGCCTGCTGCACTCGTCGGTCTGCGTCGATGACCTGACGCTAAAAGATATCAGTGTGGTCGTTGACAGTAAAAAGATGACGCCGTCGGCGGCGGCACCCGAAGACGATAACAGCGCGACCAATCTCAGTACGCCGTACCCCATCAGCCTGCGCCACGTCGGGCTGCATAACATCAGTGTGAAAGTCGATGATACCGCGATTTCGCTGGTGGATTTTTCCACCGGCTTACACTGGCAGGCGCGGGCGTTAACGCTGAATCCTACCCACATTCAAAGCCTGTTAATTGCGCTGCCTAAAGCGGCAGCGGTCGCGAAGGAACAGGTGGTCGATCCGAAAGTCCAGCAGCCGCAGCCAAACGAGAAGCCGCTGGGCGAAACGCTGCAGGCGATGTTTGCCAAACCCCTGCTACCGACACTGCCGGACTTCCAGTTACCGCTGGATATCGATGTTCAGGACATCGTGGGCGAACAGCTCCGCATTACCGGCGATACCGATATCGTTGTGAATCAGCTGCGTGTGAAGGCCAAAACGCTTGACCGCCATATACAACTGCAAACGCTGGACGTGGACTCAAACCTCGGCAGGCTCAACGGCAGCGGCCAGGCCACGCTCGCAGACAACTGGCCCGTTGATTTTGCCCTGAATGGCGATGTGAATGTTGATCCGGTTAAAGGGGAAAAGCTGAGTCTGACCTTACAGGGCGCGATGCGTGACGAGCTGAAGCTGGCGCTCAACCTCTCTGGCCCGGTCAGGGCGCAGCTGGATGCCCGTGCTCAGCCTGCCGTTGCCGGTCTTCCGCTAGCATTAACCCTGACCAGTCCGCAACTGCGCTGGCCGCTCACCGGAGCGGTTCAGTACCAGGCGGACAATCTCGACTATCAGCTCAAAGGCAAGGCGACCGACTACGTGATGTCGCTGCGCACGGCGGTGAAAGGCGAAGCGGTGCCGCCTGCCACGATTACGCTGGACGGTAAAGGGAATAGTGAACAGTTCAGCCTGGACAAGCTGCGTGTGGCAGCGTTACAGGGCACTATCGATCTGACGGCGCTGGTGGACTGGAGCAAAGCCATCAGCTGGCGCAGTGAACTGACGCTGGCGGGCATCAATACCGCCCGCCAGTATCCGGACTGGCCAGCCAGACTGGAGGGTAAAATCACTACGCGCGGCAGCCTGTATGGCGGCAGCTGGCAGCTGAGTGTGCCGCAACTGATGTTGAAGGGTAACGTCAAACAGAACGCGGTCAGTGCGGACGGAACATTACGGGGCAACAGCTACAACCAGTGGGATATTCCGGGTATTAAGATTGCGCTGGGCCGCAATCATCTGGATATCAAAGGCAGTCTGGGCGAAACGCTGAACCTGGATGCCAACGTGGATGCCCCCCATCTTGATAACGCATTGCCGGGACTTGGCGGTGTGGTCAAAGGGGATATCAAAGCCCGCGGATCGCTGAAAGCCCCTCAGCTGCTGGCGGATCTGACGGCCACTGGCTTACGTTGGCAGCAACTGCTGGTCCGGCGCGTAACGCTGAAAAGCGATGTACGCTCCAGCGACCAGATCGCCGGTAAGCTGCAGTTGCGCGTTGAACAACTGAAGCAGGATGCGCTTAACATTAATCTGTTGACGCTCAATGCTGATGGCGACGAAAAGCAGCATCAGCTTAAACTTAACGTGCAGGGCGAGCCGGTATCGGGTCAGCTCGCGCTGAACGGTAGCTTTGACCGCCAGACGGAGACATGGAAAGGCAGCCTGAACAATACGCGTTTTAATACGCCCGTCGGGGAATGGCGTCTGACGCGCGCTATGGCGATCGACTATGTTAATCAGAAGCAGACTGCGTCAATCGGCCCGCACTGCTGGCAAAACCCCAACGCGCAGCTTTGTGTGCCAGAACCGATTGAAGCCGGCCCCAGCGGTCACGCTCATGTGGTATTAAACCGCTTCGATCTGGCGATGCTAAAACCCTTCCTGACTGACCAGACCCAACTGAGCGGCGTGTTCAGCGGTGATGCCCGCGTTAACTGGACGGCGGATGGCAAACTGCCCGTCGGGACGTTGGCGCTGAAGAGTAATAATGTGAAAGTCGCGCAGGATGTGCAGGGCAATACGCTGCCCATCGCGTTTAACACAATTAATGTTAATGCGGCACTGCGGGACGGACGTGCACAGCTCGACTGGCTGATTCGCCTCGTCAATAACGGCCAACTGGATGGCAATGTGCAGATTACCGATCCGCAACAGCGCCGTGAGCTGGGTGGCAATGTGAATATCCGCAATATCTCGCTGGCGATGATCAATCCCGCCTTAATGCAGGGCGAGAGCATCAAAGGCCTGCTGAACAGCGATCTGCGCCTGGGCGGCACAGTGCAGCAGCCGCAGCTTTTTGGGCAACTGGGTCTGAAAGATGTGAATGTGAAAGGCAACTTCATGCCGGTGGATCTGACCAGTGCCAGTCTGAACATGGTGTTTAACGGCATGAGTTCGACGCTGAATGGCCTGCTACAGACCGCACAGGGCAATATCAACCTGAGCGGCGATGCGGACTGGAGCCAGCTGGATAACTGGCGTGCGCGCGTAACCGCCAAAGGCAGCCGGGTCCGTGTCACGGTGCCGCCAATGGTGCGCATGGATGTGTCGCCGGATGTGGTATTTGAAGCCACGCCAGCCGCCTTTAATCTTGACGGGCGCGTCGATATTCCCTGGGCACGTATCACGGTACAGGAGGTTCCTGAGAGCGCAGTCGGCGTATCGTCTGATGAAGTTATGCTGGATAAAAACCTTAAACCGATTGCGCCTAAAACGGCCTCAATACCGATTAACAGTAACCTGACCATTCATGTTGGAAACGACGTGCGTCTGTCGGCCTTTGGACTGAAAGCCCGTCTGAATGGCGATCTGAAAATGGTCCAGGATAAATCAGGACTGGGACTCAACGGACAGATCAATATTCCATCCGGCCGTTTCCATGCTTACGGTCAGGACTTGATCGTGCGTAAAGGCGAGCTGCAGTTTGCGGGCCCGCCAGACCAGCCTTATCTCAACCTGGAAGCGATTCGTAATCCGGATGCGACCGAGGATGGCGTAACGGCAGGATTGCGCGTTACGGGGCTGGCGGATGAGCCGAAAGTGGAAGTGTTCTCCGATCCGGCGATGTCACAGCAGGAGGCCCTTTCTTACCTGTTACGCGGTCAGGGGCTGAATAGCGACGGCGACAGTAACGCGTTAACGTCAGCGTTAGTCGGCTTAGGGGTTGCACAAAGTGGGCAGGTTGTGGGTAAAATCGGCGAGACATTCGGTGTCAGTAATCTTGCCCTTGATACGACCGGCGTTGGCGACAGTCAGCAGGTACAGGTCAGTGGCTATGTATTGCCGGGTCTACAAGTAAAATACGGGGTTGGCATCTTTGATTCACTGGCAACGTTAACCTTACGTTACCGACTGATGCCCAAACTCTATTTGGAAGCCGTGTCCGGTGTGGATCAGGCTCTTGATTTGCTCTATCAGTTTGAGTTTTAGTAATGCGAATAATTGTCTATGGCAGTTTACGGCGCAAACAGGGAAACAGTCACTGGATGACACATGCGCAATGGTTGGGTGATCACCAGATTGAGGGTTATGAACTCTACAGTCTGGGTCACTATCCTGGCGTGATCACGGGCGAAGGAACGGTATATTGCGAAGTCTACCGAATTGATGCCTCCATTCTCGCCGAGTTAGATGCGCTTCGGACCAAAGGTGGTGAGTACAAACGCCATCTGATTCAGACGCCGTTTGGTAGTGCGTGGCTTTATGTCTATCAGCGTTCGGTCGCGGGTCGCCAGCGTATCCAGAGTGGAGACTGGCTGAAGCGTGATGAGGCGTCGGAAGTCTGAATAAAAACACCGTCCAGTTGGACGGTGTTTTTTAACGGTTTACCTCAGGTAAACCTGCGTTAGCCGGGCAGAATTACTTCTTCGCCGCACGCTCAAAAGACGAGACGATCTCGGCTTTGGCTGCTTCGGCGTTATCCCAGCCGTCAACCTTAACCCATTTGCCTTTTTCCAGATCTTTGTAGTGCTCAAAGAAGTGGGTGATCTGCGCACGCAGCAGTTCTGGCAGGTCGTTCACATCTTTGATGTGATCGTACTCTTTGGTAAGTTTGGTGTGCGGGACAGCAACCAGTTTGGCATCTTCGCCAGACTCGTCGGTCATTTTTAACACGCCAACCGGACGGCAGCGGATCACTGAGCCGGGCTCCAGTGGGTACGGTGTTGGAACCAGTACGTCTACCGGGTCACCATCCAGCGACAGCGTATTGTTGATGTAACCATAGTTGCATGGATAGAACATTGCCGTAGACATAAAGCGATCCACAAACAGGGCTCCAGAATCTTTATCAACTTCATATTTGATCGGATCGGCATTCGCCGGGATCTCAATAATTACGTAGATATCTTCTGGCAGGTCTTTACCTGCTGGCACCTGGTTCAAACTCATCGGGTATTCCTTCAGTCGTCGTATGTTGAGTGTCGGCTATTATAGCCAACTGACTGTGAAAGTACGCCCCCTTTTTGGCGTTTCAGAATGCTCCTCAACGCTATTTGGCCGTGACAAACAGGGATACAATGCCCGCAGCAATCAGTGGCCCTACCGGAACGCCACGGAAAAACGCCACGCCGATTACTGTTCCTATCAGCAATCCGCCAATGACGGAAGGCTGTACACTCATAAAACTCACGCCGCGCCCGCCCAGCCAGGCCACGAAAATGCCTACCAGGATTGCGACAATCGACTGCCAGTTGGCAAAGGATTTCAGCAGGGATGACGCAGGCAGCGAACCACTGGCCAGCGGGGCCATTACGGCTACGGTAAGGATAATAATGCCCACTGTAATGCCCTGTTTTTCCACATAAGGAAAGAATTGCGACAGCGGTGTCATTTTGATGATCAGCAGGATCAGAATGGACAGGGTCACGGCGGTGTTGTGGACGAAGTAACTCAGTACAGCAAGGCAGATCAAGATCAGCGTGGAGGCGTAAGCAACCATAGTTTCTCCCTGAAAATGAATGAAGACAGTTATGACTGACTTTAAAGGGTTACATTAATCAACAATCGTTGGGGTTCGCGCAACTGCCAGTGGCTAAAGATTGCAGTTGTAGGGTTTGATTGCGGACCAGCGCGGTGCTCTGGGTGGCCAGCGCAACGGGGCCGAGAGTGCCCTGCGTGTTGAGTTGGCTGCGGCTCACCGCTAACCAGGCTTCCCGGTAACGCAGCCAGGCGCGCTGGGCGATACGCAGTTTCTCTCTGGGTTCTCCGCTTAATTTTTTCATCAATGCACTGTACTGCGCGTTCATTTCCGCGTCCCATTGCTGGGTTGCCGTATCCTGACATTGCATCAAGGCCAGCGTGGTATCGGCTTGATTAAGGCATTGATTTAACGTGACATCAATCGTGGACTGCTCAGCCACTGCAAGCTTACAACTCAAGAGCGCTATCAACATTACCCTTTTTTTCATCGATTTCCCCTTTGTTTCCTTAACAAAATACCTTCAATTTCATTAACAGGTTAGCGGCAAGCACGGGATTAATCATTCACAGGCGTTAAAGTTTGCGAATCGCAATGCCGATACTTTCTCCGTTTAAGGGTTGTCGAAATTATTTCGCCTTTTACTACTCATACGGAAACGATCAAGATGAAACAGTTATCACTACGCACGGGGTTGCTGGCGTTGCTGGCATTCATGACACTGCTGTTGTTGGCGGTGAGTGTGATGGGCATTGTGGCAATCAACAAGGGCAACCGCTCGCTGGATGTGATTAACCGCATTCAGGGGATTGAGTTAAACAGTCTGTATCGCAGTAACGCCGATTTAATGCGCGCGCGTGCCAGTGCTGCGCTTGCAGTACGCAAGATTGAGATTGGTTTACTGGATGAGGGCGCGCAGGTCACCAAAACGGCGCAGGCCGATGTCGAGTCCTCTCAGCGCAACTTAAAACGTTTTGTGGATGCCGGAACCGTGACGGCGGAAGGCAAAATCATGGCTGATGCCATTGCATCAAGCTATAAGGATTACCTTGATCAGGGCATCCTGCCGATGATGAAGGCGCTCGACAAACAGTATAACGATGAATATTACCAACTGCTGGAAGGTAAACTGGAGCCTTTATCCGCGAAGTACACCAAAGCGGTAGAGACCTTTGGCGCGAAAGCCGACGAAATTACCCAGGCACAGTTAGTTGAAGCTCAGCGCAATGAAATCATGATGAAAGTGCTGATCGCCGTGGCGGTGGGGCTCTCCGTGCTGCTGCTGGTACTGGCCTGGGTGCTGCTGCGCCGCATGTTACTGACGCCGTTGAACAATGCGATTATTCACCTTGAGCAGGTGGCGGCGGGCGATCTGTCTCAACCGTTGCCGCTGGCGGGCAACAACGAACTGGGTCGTCTTAACAATGCGCTGGCGGGCATGCAGCAGGCTCTGCGTGACTCGGTGAATAAGGTGCGTGAGGCCGGGCTGAAAATCGACAGCGGCAGCCGCGAGCTGGCGGCGGGCAACGTTCACCTTTCTCAACGTACCGAAGAATCCGCCGCGTCGCTGGAGCAAACGGCGGCCAGTATGGAACAGTTGACCGCAACGGTTCGTCTGAACGCCAGTAACGCGCAGCAGGCTCACCAGTTGGCGAATGCCGTTTCTGACAGTGCCGATCGCGGGGCGGAAGTGGTGAACTACGTGATGGAAAAAATGCGTGAGATCACCGAGAGCGCCAATCGCATCGGCGATATTCTGAGCGTGATCGACGGCATTGCCTTCCAGACCAACATTCTGGCGTTAAACGCCGCCGTGGAAGCGGCACGTGCCGGTGAACAGGGGCGCGGTTTCGCCGTCGTCGCGAATGAGGTGCGCACCCTGGCGCAGCGCAGTGCCAGCGCGGCGAAAGAGATTCGCACGCTGATCAGCGATTCACAAACGCGGGTGAAAGAGGGCAGTGAAATGGCCACGCGTGCAGGCGAAACCATGGATGATATCGCTGGTGAAGTCATGCGCGTGACGGCACTGATGAAAGAGATTTCGATGGCTTCAGAAGAGCAAAGTCGGGGCATCGATCAGGTCAACCATGCGGTGACGCAGATGGATGAAGCGGCGCAGCAGAACGCGGCGCTGGTGGAGCAGGCCACCGCCGCCACGCATTCACTGGAGGCGCAGTCAGAGCAGTTGCAGGCTGCTATGGCGCTGTTCCGGCTTCAGCAGGCATAAGACAAAATAAGGGCGCGACACCCGCGCCCTTTATGCTTAGCCCTGACGACACTCCGGAAACTCTGCCAGGAAGCGCTCTACGTCATCCACCATGGCGGTGTTGCCACAGTAGAACGGGCAGCGCTGATGCAGCGTTACCGGGGGGATATCCAGAATACGGTTTTGCCCGTCGCTGGCTTTACCGCCCGCCTGCTCGGCCAGGAAGGCCATGGGGTTGCACTCATACAGCAGGCGCAGTTTACCCTTCGGATGGCTGGCCGTGCTGGGGTAAAGGTAGATGCCGCCTTTCAGCAGGTTACGATGGAAATCCGCCACCAGTGAACCGATGTAGCGTGAGGTGTAAGGACGGTGCGTTGCCACATCCTCTTCCTGACAGAATTTCAGGTATTTTTTCACGCCCTGCGGGAAACGAATGTAGTTACCTTCGTTAATGGAATAGGTGTAGCCCACTTCCGGATACGTCATCCGTTCGTGACTGAGGCAGAACACGCCCAGTGACGGATCGTAGGTAAACGCATGTACACCACAACCGGTGGTGTAAACCATCATGGTAGACGAACCGTAAACCACATAACCGGCCGCGACCTGTTTGTTGCCCGGCTGCATGAAGTCCGCTTCGACAACCGGTGTGCCGGGTTCACTGACGCGACGATAGATTGAGAAAATGGTGCCGACAGAGACGTTAACGTCGATGTTTGATGATCCATCCAGCGGATCCATCAAGACCACGTACTTGCCGTTTTCCTCGCCCTCAAAGATGACAAATTCGTCCTCTTCTTCAGAAGCGATACCGGCAACGATACCGCGCGCTTTCAGTGCGGCTTTGAGTTTTTCGTTGGCGAACAGATCCAGTTTCATCTGCTGTTCACCCTGAACATTCTCGACGCCGCTGGCCCCCAGGATATCCACTAAACCGGCTTTGTTAATATCGCGGTGGATAATTTTGGCACCCAGCTTAATCGCTGAGATAAGCGCCGTCAGTTCACCTGTAGCGTGCGGAAAGTCGTGTTGCTTCTCGACGATAAATTCGCCCAACGTTTTCATAACACATTCCCTGAATCATCGATGGAGTGGCAGCGGCATACTTCACTGCCGACGGATGCGTACGCAGTTTAGCCGATTGAACTTCAAAAACCATAGTCCTAATCCGTTTCTTCCGCTCGCAACCGAGGTTACACTGTGCGCCGAACTTTTGAGTTATGGACGTTTTTATGCGCATTCACATCCTCGGGATATGTGGCACGTTTATGGGCGGGCTGGCGATGCTGGCACGCTCCCTTGGCCATCAGGTGACAGGCTCAGATGCCAATGTTTATCCGCCGATGAGCACCCTGCTGGAACAGCAAGGTATTGAATTAACAGAGGGTTATGACGCCAGTCAGCTTGATCCTCAACCAGACTTGGTCATCATCGGCAATGCCATGACGCGCGGTAATCCCTGTGTGGAAGCGGTTCTGGAACGCAACATTCCCTACCTTTCAGGTCCCCAATGGCTGCATGATTTCGTGCTGCGTGACCGGTGGGTGCTGGCCGTGGCCGGCACGCACGGTAAAACCACGACGGCAGGCATGGCAGCGTGGATTCTGGAGGCGTGTGGTCTGGAACCGGGCTTTATTATCGGCGGTGTACCCGGCAACTTCGATGTTTCAGCAAAATTAGGAAAAAGCCCATTCTTTGTGATTGAGGCTGACGAATATGACTGCGCGTTTTTCGATAAGCGCTCTAAATTCGTTCATTACTGCCCACGTACGCTGATTCTGAATAACCTGGAATTCGATCATGCGGATATTTTTGACGATCTGCGGGCGATCCAGAAACAGTTCCATCACCTGGTGCGCATCGTGCCGGGCCAGGGCAAGATCCTGCTGCCGGAGCACGATCATAACCTGAAGCAGGTAATGGCGATGGGCTGCTGGAGCGAGCAGGAACATGTCGGCGATGGCGGTCACTGGCAGGCGAAAAAACTGACGCCTGACGCCTCACACTGGGAAGTCTGGCTGGACGGCAACAAAGTGGGTGAAGTGAACTGGGCACTGGTCGGCGAACACAACATGCACAATGGTTTAATGGCCATTGCGGCAGCCCGTCATGTTGGCGTGAAACCCGAGGATGCCAGCCAGGCACTGGACAGCTTTATCAATGCCCGTCGTCGTCTGGAACTGCGCGGCGAGGTCAACGGCATCAAGATCTATGATGATTTTGCCCATCATCCGACCGCGATTCTTGCCACGCTGAGCGCGCTGCGCAGCAAAGTGGGCGGGACGGCGCGTATCCTGGCCGTGCTCGAACCGCGTTCAAACACCATGAAAATGGGCGTGAATAAAAATGAACTTGCCCCGTCACTGGCGCGTGCCGACGAAGTGTTTCTGTTCCAGCCGAGCCATATTCCCTGGCAGGTCGCGGATGTCGCAGAAGCCTGCATGCAGCCTGCGCACTGCAGCGCGGATATTGATGCGCTGGTAGAAACAATCGCCAAAACGGCGCAGCCGGGCGATTCCATCCTGGTGATGAGCAACGGGGGCTTTGGTGGGATTCATCAGAAGCTGCTGGATCGTCTGGCTCGTTAACCGGTAGCCGATCCTTTTCTCCCCGAACGAGGGGAGAGAAAACCCTGCGGCTGGGCACTGCTCAGCCGCACATCACCGCCAGGGTCAGACGGCTTCTGCTAATTCGCGCAGGTACTGAAAAATCTGACGGGCAGATTTTGGCGGTTTGTTACCCGCTTTTTCCTTCTGTGCATTACGAATCATGCTACGCAGTTGCTGACGATCGGCCTGAGGATAAAGGGCAAGCACGTCGGTCATCGCCTCATCGCCTTCTTCAATCAGGCGATCGCGCAGCATTTCCAGCTTGTGAAACAGCGCAACCTGCTGGTTATGGCGGTTTTTAAGCTTATCCAGTGCGGTACGAATCGGTTCAACGTCGATGCTGCGCAGCAGCTTACCAATTAACTGTAACTGACGGCGGCGGCCTTCTTTCTTAATACGCTGCGCCAGTTCAATCTCGGTACGCAAACGCTCATCCAGCGGAATTTTATCCAGCGAGTTTTTCCCCAGGTCGACCAGTTCGGCCCCCAGGCGTTTCAGCTCTTCAGCATCGCGTTTGATTTCGCTCTTACTAACCCAAATAATCTCTTCATCTTCTTCTTCGTGATTATCGGGCACATCATCGAGCCACTCTTCAGGCTGCTTAGTCATATCTGGCTCCAAAAAAAAGAGGCTAATCCTACCAGTTTATCGGGTGACTGCGAAATTGTTCTCTGACTCTGATAGACTCAAATTATTCAACCATAAGATTAGACGGCAGGTCGATGAACGTATCAACTCAAGTTGCAGAACAGCGAAAAGCACTGGAACAGGCAATTGCACAGGCGCTTGAACTGGCAAAAGCAAGTACGGATGGCGCGGAAGTCGCGGTGAGCAAGACCACCGGTATTGGTGTCAGTACCCGTTACGGCGAAGTGGAAAACGTCGAATTCAACAGTGATGGCGCACTGGGCATCACTGTTTACCACCAAAACCGTAAAGGCAGTGCCTCATCGACCGATCTCAGCCCGGATGCCATTAAACGAACCGTGCAGGCGGCGATTGATATCGCACGCTATACCTCGCCGGATCCCTTTGCCGGCCCGGCGGATGCCGAACTGCTGGCTTATGACGCACCGGATCTGGATCTCTACCATCCGTGGGAGATCGATGCCGATTATGCTATCCAGCTGGCGGCACAGGCAGAGCAGGCGGCACTGCAGGCAGACAAACGCATCACCAATACTGAAGGCGGTAGTTTTAACAGCCATGTCGGTATCAAAGTCTTTGGTAACAGCCACGGCATGCTGCAAAGCTACTGTTCCAGCCGTCATTCGCTGTCCAGCTGCGTCATTGCTGAGCAGGACGGCAATATGGAGCGTGATTATGCGTACACCATTGGCCGCGCCATTGAGGACTTAAAGAGCGCGGACTGGGTTGGGGCTGAGTGCGCTCGCCGGACGCTGTCGCGCCTGGCACCGCGTAAGCTCGATACCATGAAAGCGCCGGTCATTTTTGCGCCGGAAGTCGCGACCGGCCTGTTCGGCCATCTGGTCGGCGCCATCAGCGGCAGCAGCGTCTATCGTAAATCCACATTCTTACTGGATGCGATGGGCAAACAGATTCTGCCTGAATGGCTGACCATTCAGGAGCAGCCGCATCTGTTAAAAGGCCTGGCCTCCACGCCGTTTGACAGCGAAGGCGTACGTACACAGGCCCGCGACATCATTAAAGATGGCGTGCTGCAAACCTGGCTGATGACCAGCTATTCTGCGCGCAAGCTGGGCCTGACCAGCACCGGTCACGCGGGCGGCATTCATAACTGGCGCATCGCCGGTCAGGGGCACAGCTTCAACGACATGCTGAAGCAGATGGGCACCGGGCTGGTCGTGACCGAACTGATGGGACAGGGCGTCAGCGCCATCACGGGCGATTATTCGCGTGGCGCAGCCGGTTTCTGGGTGGAGAATGGCGAGATTCAGTATCCGGTAAGTGAAATTACGATTGCAGGTAACTTAGGCGATATGTGGCGGAACATTGTTACCGTAGGCGATGACATTGAAACCCGCAGCAATATTCAGTGTGGTTCTGTTCTGTTACCCGAAATGTATATTGCCGGACAGTAAAATCTCTTTTAAGTTGTGTAGGCGATAGCAAGCGGAGGGCATCGACCCTCCGCTTTTTTATAAGCAGCGTTTTCACAATAAAAAGGAAGCTGAGCATGCGTAAAGCGTTTATGTCGTTGTTAGCTGTTGCCTTGTTATCTGTTAATGTCACCGCCGGTGCGGCTTCTCTTGAGCACGATATGAAAGAGATGGCGGGTATTTACAAGTCGCTGGATGGGGCGAAAAGCGCCGATCAGCTGCACAAAATGTTAGGTGATTTGCGCGCCAAAGCCGAAGATGCCAAAAAAGGCACCCCGGACAAACTGGAAGGCAAAGCACCGGACAGCCCGGAAATGAAAGACTTTCACAAAGGCATGGATGATTTGATTGCCCAGATTGATAAAGCCGATGCACTGGCTAAACAGGGCAAGCTGGATGAAGCCAAAGCAGAAGCGCAAAAACTGGCTGCTATCCGTAACGAAAACCACAAGAAGTTCCGCTAAACACACGCTAACCCCGGCACTGCCGGGGTTAATTATTCCGCCCCCTCATCGCCACCCGGCTTAGCCAGGATCACTTCAACCTGATGGGTTTTCAGCAGGTTTTGCAGCGCCGTACCCGGCAGTTTATCAGTGAACAGGGCTGTCGCCTGCGCCACGCTGCCCATCTCCACCGCGGCCGAGGCCTGGAATTTAGTATGATCGGCGGCGAGCAATATATGACGCGAATGCGCCATCATCGTTTGTGCAACGTTGGCCTCATTGACGTCAAATTCCAGCAGCGCACCGTCACTCTCAATGGCGCCCATGCTGGTGACGAGATAATCCGCCCGGAAACTGGCCACAAAGGCCGTGGTCACCGGACCAATAATGCCACCATTGTGTGGGCGCAACGTGCCGCCGGGCACCATGACTTCAAACTGGGGGCATTTATACAGAATATGTGCCACCCGCAGGCTGTTGGTGATAACCCGCAGATGCTTATGGTTCATCAGGGCGCGGGCCACATGCTCCACGGTGGTGCCAATCGTAATAAACACCGTGGAACCATCAGGAATGTAGTCAGCGATGGCGTCAGCGATAGATCGTTTTTCATCGGTTTGTGAGACTTCGCGCTGTTCAAAGGCGGTATTGACCACGCTGGATGCGCGGCCTGCGCCGCCATGATGACGGGTAATCAATCCCTGTTCGCTGAGTTTGCGAATGTCGCGGCGTACCGTTTGCGTCGACACATCCAGTAGCACCGCAAGTTCATCAATATTCATGTAGCCACGTTCGGCGATCAGGCTGAGTAAACGATCGTGGCGAGGATTACCGGTTACGTCCGTAAGGATCATGAGCTGCTCTCTGAAGACCACTTTGGCTGTCAGTTTAACCATTAACTGACATAAAAGAACAGGTTTGCTCATAATCGGGAATACCGGCCCGGCCACCCGGGCGCGTACATTTTAAGGCCGCGACAGCGCTGGCAAAGCGCACCGCTTCCGCCACGGCGGGCTTTTGGGCCAGCCTGAATGCCAGTGCGCCATGAAAAACATCGCCGGCACCGGTCGTGTCGACCACCCTGACATGAAAAGCTGGCTGATGCTGTAATGTGCCCGCATCAAGCCAGAGGCAACCCTGAACGCCTTGTGTCACATAGACATGGCCTTTTGTGAGCATTTGTGCTTTTTTCAGCGCACTGGCGTCACTTTCCATACCGGTCAGACGCTGCAAACCGGGTGCGGAAAACGCCGCGTGGTCGCTCAGCGTTACCAGTTCAGCAATGTTTTGTGGCGTCACATCGCCATCCAGAATGGTGGGAACGCCGGACCTGCGTGCCAGCGTAAAGGCGCATTTTGCGCCCTGATGCCAGCGGACATCCGCCAGCACGGCATCCCACTGAGAAAAATCGATTTCCGTTAGCCAGTCGGCCTCGTCGGGTAAATCCGGGCTGGGATAGTTGGCGATGATACGTTCGCCTTCAGCATCCACAAGAATGGCAGATTGCGAGGAGCGGGCAGCGTTAAAAATCTTTGTATAACGTGTATTTACGCCGTAACTGTTTAACTCGGACAGCAGCCTTTTCCCGGTGTCATCGTCCCCGACCCGGCCAATAAAATCTACCTGCGCACCCAACTTTGCAGCCGCGACGGCTGCCGTGGCCGCCGGGCCACCGCCGACTTCCCGATAGTTGCTGGCGACATATTTTCCGCCCTGATGCGGTAACGTTTCCAGGTACCAGATGCGATCCAGTACGGTGATCCCTACACAAGCTATGCGCGTCATCACTCTTCCTCAGACATTTTCTCGTGCTGTCATTTTAATTTCATCAAATGTTTTAAAAGTGACACCTGTCAATTTTTTGACCTTAAATTACAAATATGATCCGAAAAAGACAGTAAAAATCATATATCGGACAAAATGTGACATTCATCGGGTTTGGGAGAGCGGTATGGCGGAAGTAGCGTTTATTGGACTGGGGCAAATGGGGGCGCCGATGGCGAGCAATCTGCTTAAGCAGGGCTATCAGCTCAGGGTGTTTGACGTCAATCCCGAGGCGGTTGCCAGGTTAGTGGAAAAAGGCGCACAGGCTGCCCGTTCTCCAGCCGAGGCCGCCGAAGGGGCTGAATTCGTTATCACCATGCTGCCCAATGGCGATTTGGTGCGCGCTGTCCTGTCAGGTGATCAGGGCGTCTGTACCACGCTGTCGCCTTCGGCACTGGTGATCGATATGTCGACGATCCATCCGCTACAGACCGACCAGATGATTAACGAGATGCGGGCGAGCGGCTTCAGCATGATGGACGTGCCGGTTGGGCGTACATCCGATCATGCTATCGCCGGCACGCTGTTGCTGCTGGCAGGCGGAACACTGCAACAGATTGAGCGGGCAAAACCGCTGCTGTTGGCCATGGGAAATGAGGTGGTGGTGGCTGGCGGACCGGGCATGGGGATTCGCGTCAAGCTGATTAATAACTACATGAGTATCGCCCTGAATGCGCTCTCTGCAGAGGCGGCGGTGCTGTGTGAAGGGCTGGGGCTGCCGCTGGACGTTGCGCTACAGGTCATGAACGGCACGCCAGCAGGGAAGGGGCACTTCACCACGACCTGGCCAAATAAGGTGCTGAAAGGCGACCTGTCACCGGCCTTTATGATCGATCTGGCTCATAAAGATCTGGGCATCGCGCTGGATGTGGCTAACCAGCTGCATGTGCCCATGCCGCTCGGGGCCGCCTCACGTGAGGTTTACAGCCAGGCGCGCGCCGCCGGACGCGGACGTCAGGACTGGACCGCCCTTCTCGAACACGTGCGCGCCAGCGCAGGCCTCTCACCTTCGACAACCCCTTGTGACGCTTAATCAGAGGAAAGCACATGACTCATTACACCCTTAAAGACATCGCCCGGCCATCAGGTGGTTTCGCCATGCTGGCTGTGGATCAGCGTGAAGCGATGCGGCTGATGTTTGCCGCCGCGGGTGCGCCACAGCCGGTCAGCGATCGGGTTCTGACCGAATTCAAAGTGAATGCCGCCAGCGTGTTATCGCCTTATGCCTCCGCCATCCTGGTGGATCAGCAATTTTGCTTTCAGCAGATTGTGGAGCAGCGGGCTGTGTCGCCCGGTTGCGGCATCATTGTCGCGGCGGATGCGTTTATCCCGGGCAACGGCATTCCGGTTGACAGTGTGGAGATTGATCACCGCGTCGATCCTCAGGCCGTCAAGCGTGACGGGGCAAAGGCGCTCAAGCTGCTGGTGCTGTGGCGCAGCGATGAAGACGCACAGCAGCGGCTCGATATGGTGAATACCTTCACTGCGCGCTGTCACCGCCATGGTCTGCTCAGCATTATCGAACCCGTTGTCAGACCGCCGCGCCGGGGCGATCGCTTCGAACGCGAGCAGGCGATCCTCGCTGCAGCGAAGGAACTGGGTAACAGCGGAGCGGATCTTTATAAGGTGGAAATGCCGCTGTACGGCAAAGGTTCACAAGCCGACCTGCTGACGGCCGCGCAGAAACTTAACGATTTGATCATGATGCCGTGGGTCATCCTCTCCTCTGGCATTGACGAAAAATTATTCCCACGAGCCGTCAGAGTCGCCATGCAGGCGGGTGCCTCCGGATTCCTGGCGGGCCGCGCAGTCTGGTCTTCGGTTATTGGTTTGCCCGATACCGACCTGATGCTGCGGGATATCTCTGTTCCCAGACTGCAACGGCTGGGCGAGATCGTAGATGAAATGATGGCGAAACGTTAATAGGGAGAAGCAGATGAAATGGTTTAACACCTTAAGCCACAATCGCTGGCTCGAACAGGAAACCGATCGGATTTTCAGTTTTGGCAAGCATGCGGCGGTGCCAACCGGATTTGGCTGGCTGGGTAATAACGGTCAGGTCAAACCCGATAAGGGAACGCACCTGTGGATTACCGCCCGCATGTTGCACGTCTATGCGGTGGCGGCCTCAATGGGGCGGCCCGGGGCTTATCAACTGGTTGAACATGGTATCAATGCGTTAAACGGTGCGCTTCGCGATAAAAAATATGGCGGCTGGTACGCCTGCGTCAACGATGAAGGCGTTCTCGATGCCTCCAAGCAGGGCTACCAGCATTTTTTTGTATTGCTGGGCGCCGCCAGCGCCGTTACCACCGGCCATCCGGCGGCACGTCCATTGCTGGATGAGGCGATCAAGGTCATTGAACGTTACTTCTGGAGTGAAGACGAGCAGATGTGCCTGGAATCCTGGGACGAGGCATTCAGCAAGACCGAAGACTACCGGGGAGGGAACGCCAATATGCACGCCGTTGAAGCGTTCCTGATCGTGTATGACGTCACGCACGATAAGAAATGGCTGGATCGCGCGCTGCGCGTCACGTCCGTAATCATCCATGATGTCGCGCGTCAAAATAATTACCGCGTGAATGAACACTTTGACACGCACTGGACGCCACTGCGCGATTACAACAAAGACAACCCTGCCCACCGCTTCCGTGCTTATGGTGGCACGCCCGGCCACTGGATTGAGTGGGGGCGACTGATGCTGCATCTGCACGCCGCGCTTGAAGCGCGCTTTGAAACCCCACCGGCCTGGTTAGTGGAAGATGCCAAAGGGTTATTTCACGCCACCCTGCGTGATGCCTGGGCGCCCGATGGCGCAGACGGTTTCGTTTATACCGTGGACTGGGACGGCAAGCCCGTGGTGCGCGAGCGGGTACGCTGGCCTATCGTCGAAGCGATGGGAACCGCCTATGCGCTGTATACCGTCACCGGTGAGGCGCAATACGAAGTCTGGTATCAGAAGTGGTGGGACTACTGTATGACCTACCTGATGGACTTCGAAAACGGTTCCTGGTGGCAGGAACTGGATTGCGAAAACAAGGTGACGACCAAAGTCTGGGACGGCAAACAGGATATCTATCACCTGCTGCATTGCCTGGTCATCCCACGCCTTCCGCTGGCACCGGGCCTGGCTCCCGCTGTCGCCGCCGGATTACTGGACTGTAACGCAAAATAATTCCAAAACAGACGGGAGTACCAGCTATGCACAGCAGCGGAAAAACCCTTGTACTGCGGGCCGGAGACTATCAGGCCACCCTTGTCACCGTGGGCGCGGGTCTGGCTGAACTGACATACGCAGGTCAGCATCTGGTGCTCCCCCATTCCCCTGAAACCCTGCCGCTGGCGCACATGGGGAAGGTACTGATTCCCTGGCCCAATCGCGTCGCGAAGGGCACCTGGTACCATAACGGTAAATGGCTTCATTTACCGATCAACGATCACGAAGGGGGAACCGCCATTCACGGTTTGCTGGCGTGGCGTGACTGGCAGATTGCGGAATATACCGACAGCACAGCGAGGCTGACAATCTTTTTACCGCCCAGCTACGGGTATCCGTTTGCCCTGGTTTCAACGGTGACGTACCGGCTGGATGCCATGCAGGGCCTGCAGGTGACGCTCGACAGTCAAAATACAGGACGTGAACCTGCTCCTTATGGCGCAGGTGCGCACCCGTATCTGACCTGCAACAGAATGCCGCTGGACGAGTGCCTGCTCACGTTGCCTGCCGCGATAGCGCAAGGCGATTTCCTTTCCCCACGTCTGCTCGGCGCAACGCAAATTGATGACAGCCTTCGCACAGGCACGGACGGCCAGCAGTGGGAAGTGCGCCTGACCAGCCGGAAGCCGTCCCTTTCTGTTTACTTACGTAGCGATCAGCCCTGGCTGCAAATTTACACCGGCGAAAAACTGGGCCGCACCGGGCTGGCAACCGAGCCCATGAGTTGCCCGCCTGATGCGTTTAACTCCGGCGTTGATCTGGTCTGGCTCGCACCGCAGGCGACGCATCGGCTGGCCTTCACCCTTGGCTGCGATCGCCCCGGATAAAGATCATCTTACCGCCTTACCCTACAACTAAGAGGCCAGTATGCACTTACAACATCTTGAAACGGCAGGGGTAAAACTCACTGCCACTGATAACGGCTTTTCACTGGTTTATCACGGCCGCGTTATTCTGAGCCACAGCCCGGAAGCGCCCTGTCTGTGGATGGGGCACGGTCGGGCCGACATTAAAATGTTTCGTGGCAACTTCAGTATCAAAGATCGGCTGAATGAAAAGCTGGCCCTGACTGAGGCCACCATGACGTCGCAGGCCGACTGTTGGCACATCCGTTTCTCGCGCGGCAACGTCATCAGCGCCACGCTGACGGTTGGGCTGGATGCCGGCGGGCGTTTACTGCTCACGCTAAATAATGACGCCGACAGTCATAACCGCATCTGGCTACGGCTGGCAGCGCAGCAGGCTGATCACATCTACGGCTGCGGCGAACAGTTTTCCTGTTTTGACCTGCGCGGGAAACCGTTCCCGCTCTGGACCAGTGAGCAGGGCGTCGGACGGAATAAAAACAGTTATGTTACCTGGCAGGCGGACTGCGCGGAGAATGCCGGCGGCGATTATTACTGGACGTTTTTCCCTCAGCCCACCTTCGTCAGCAGCCAGAAGTATTACTGCCATGTGGACAACAGCGGCTACATGAATTTTGACTTCAGCGCACCCGATTATCACGAACTGGCGTTCTGGGAAAACCGCGCGACGTTACGCTTTGAATGCGCCGACAGCTATATTGCGCTGCTGGAAAAACTGAGCGCCTTGCTGGGCCGCCAGCCTGAATTGCCTGACTGGGTTTACGATGGCGTGATTCTGGGCATTCAGGGCGGCACCGACGTGTGTCAGCAGAAGTTAGACAAGATGCGTCAGGCGGGTGTGAAGGTTAACGGTATCTGGGCTCAGGACTGGTCCGGTATTCGCATGACGTCGTTTGGCAAACGTGTCATGTGGAACTGGCAGTGGGACAGCGAACTCTATCCGCAACTGGATACACGCATTCAGCAATGGAAAGCCGAAGGCGTCCAGTTTCTCTCTTATATCAATCCTTATGTCGCCAGCGATCGCCCTCTGTGCGACGAGGCCGCCCGGCACGGCTATCTCACCAAAACGGCTTCCGGTCAGGACTACCATGTTGAATTTGGTGAGTTCTATGCGGGCGTTGTCGATCTGACTCATCCTGATGCTTATAACTGGTTCAAAGAGGTTATCAAACAAAATCTGATCGGCCTGGGCTGTGGCGGCTGGATGGCGGATTTTGGCGAATATCTCCCAACCGATACGGTTCTGCATAACGGTGTCCATGCCGAGATTATGCATAATGCCTGGCCCGCGCTGTGGGCAAAATGTAACTACGACGCGCTGGCAGAAACCGGCAAGCTCGGCGAAACGCTCTATTTTATGCGCGCGGGTTATACCGGCAGTCAGAAATACGCTGTGATGATGTGGGCCGGGGATCAAAACGTTGACTGGAGTCTGGACGATGGCCTCGCGTCGGTAGTGCCTGCCGCCTTGTCGCTGGCAATGAGTGGGCACGGTTTGCATCACAGTGACATTGGTGGCTATACCACGCTCTACGGCATGAAACGGAGCAAAGAACTGCTGCTGCGTTGGTGTGATTTCAACACCTTTACGCCCATGATGCGCACCCATGAAGGTAACCGTCCCGGCGATAACTGGCAGTTTGACAGCGATGACGAAACCATGGCGCATTTTGCCCGTATGTCGACGATCTTTACTTCCTTAAAGCCTTACATCAGGCAGGCGGTGGCGCAGAATGCCCGCAGTGGTCTGCCTGTTATGCGGCCGCTTTTCCTGCACTATGAAGCGGATGCCCGCACTTATTCGCTGAAATACCAGTACCTGTTTGGTCGTGATTTGCTGGTCGCGCCAGTGTATGAAGAGGGCCGCCACGACTGGACGCTCTATCTGCCGGAGGATCGCTGGATAAACCTCTGGACCGGTGAAGCGGCCAGCGGTGGCGAGATCACGGTGGCCGCACCGCTTGGCCAGCCGCCCGTCTTTTACCGGGCTGAAAGTGAATGGCAGGCGTTATTTGCCTCGTTACGGCTGATCGACAGTGCCGGTTCGACGCGATAAAGGAGAAAGGGTATGGATTTCTTCACGCTTTTTACTCCCGACGGGCTTGAGCTGAGTATTGAGGTTGTCTGCATCATCATCGCCATCATGTTCCTGTATACCTTCATCGGTATCTGCGCAGGCTTTGGTGGCGCGCTGGTGACGATGCCGCTGATCACCTTGTTGCTGCCGGTCAAAATGGCGGCACCTATGTCGGTCATTGTCGGGACAGCCACCGCGTTATATGCGACCTGGTTGTCACGTAACGAAACCCACTGGCGATCTGCGCTGGTGCTTATCCTGTTCTCCTTTGCCGGCATTCCCCTGGGGATTTATGCGCTCGCCAGTTTCCCGGACAACATCATGAAAACCGGGCTGGGCACTTTCCTGATCCTGTACGCGTTTTACAGCCTGTTTGTTCCTCGTCTGCCCGTCTGTGACAAAAACTGGCTAGTGGTGCCGACGGGCATCATCGCCGGCGCTCTGGGGTCGGCTTTTGCGACCAACGGCCCGCCGGTAGTGATTTATGGCATGTTGAGAAATCTGGCTCCGGCGGCGTTTCGTGGCACGCTCAATGCGTTTTTTACCGCCAGTAACATCGCCATTATTGGCGGCCTGACGACCAGCGGCATCTTAACGCTGTCAACCGTCAAGCTGGTGCTGTTCTGCGTGCCCACCATGATCCTGGGCTCGCTGGTGGGCCAGTATGTTCACCAACGCATCTCTGTCAGCACTTTCCGGCTGATGGTGCTCCTGCTGCTGATCGCATCCGGCGCCATGCTGATCAAGGGGGCGTTGGCGATTCCGGCATGGTCGGTACTGGTGCCGGTGTTTGGCCTGCTGGCGATTATGCAGTGGGTATTGGGCAAAAAAGTTGCGGCGATACGCGCGGAAACACAGCAGCAAGCGGAAACACAGCAGCAAAACGCTTCCCCTTCATCCTGAGCAAGGTTACCCGCCAGGCGGGCGGGTAAACCGGAGAACCATCATGAATCAGCAAACTGTATCTTCTGCCGGCGAGCCTGCGACGCTGCGGTTGCCGTTCCGGGAAAAAGTGGCCTATGGCATGGGCGATCTGGGTTCTAACATCCTGTTAGATATCGGGACGCTTTACTTACTGAAGTTCTATACCGATGTGCTGGAGCTGCCGGGAACGTACGGCGGAATTATCTTTCTGGTCGCCAAATTCTTCACGGCGTTTACCGATATGGGCACGGGCATCATGCTGGATTCGCGGCGCAGGATTGGCCCGAAAGGGAAGTTCCGGCCGTTTGTCTTGTACGCCGCGTTTCCGGTCACGCTTTTGGCTGTCGCCAACTTTATCGGCACGCCGTTTGAAATCACCGGTAAAGCGGTCGTCGCCACGGTGTTGTTTATGTTGTATGGCCTGTTCTTCAGCATGATGAACTGTTCGTACGGGGCGATGGTGCCCGCCATCACCAAAAATCCTGATGAGCGCGCCTCCCTGGCCGCCTGGCGGCAGGGCGGTGCAACGCTGGGGTTACTGATTTGTACTGTGGGTTTTGTGCCGGTGATGAACCTGGCAGAAGGCAGCGCGCAGTTCCGCTATATCGCTGCAGCCACACTTTTCTCGGCATTTGGTTTGTTCTTTATGTGGTGGTGCTATGCCGGTGTAAAGGAGCGCTATGTCGAACAGCCGTCTGCCCACCCCACGCAAAACCCGGGCCTGTTAGCCTCCTTCCGCGCTATCGCGGGTAACCGTCCGCTGTTTATTCTCTGTATTGCCAACCTGTGCACACTGGGGGCGTTCAACGTCAAGCTGGCGATTCAGGTCTATTACACCCAGTACGTTCTGAACGATCCCATCCTGCTGTCATGGATGGGCTTCTTTAGCATGGGCTGCATTTTTATCGGTGTCTTTATGATGCCCGGCGCCGTCAGGCGCTTTGGTAAGAAAAAAGTGTATATCGGCGGTTTGCTGATTTGGGTCGTGGGCGATCTGCTCAACTATTGCTATGGGGGCGGTTCCGTCAGTTTCATCGTGTTTTCCTGTCTGGCTTTTTTTGGATCTGCCTTTGTGAACAGTCTTAACTGGGCTTTGGTCTCTGATACGGTCGAATACGGGGAATGGCGGACGGGCGTGCGTTCTGAAGGCACGGTTTATACCGGTTTCACCTTTTTCCGTAAGGTCTCACAGGCACTGGCGGGCTTTTTCCCCGGCTGGATGCTGACCCAGATTGGCTACGTGCCTAACGTTGTCCAGCGCGCCGGTACGGTCGAGGGCCTGAAGCAACTGATGTTTATTTATCCCGGTGCGTTAGCCGTGGTCACGATTGTGGCCATGGGGTGTTTCTACAACCTCAATGAAAAGATGTATGTCCGCATCATTGACGAGATTGACGCCCGTAAGCGTCAGCACTGATTTGGCTCTGTGATAAGGATCCGTTATGAACACAGGTTCTGATCCCTTAACGCTGAAACTGCCTCTGCGTGAGAAGTTTGCTTACGGCATCGGTGATTTCGGCTCCAACCTGATGCTGGCTATCGGGACGCTTTACTTACTTAAGTTTTACACCGATGAACTGGGGATGCCGGCCTGGTATGGCGGCATGATTTTCCTCGTCGCCAAATTCTTTACGGCCCTTACCGATATGTTTACGGGCATCGTGCTGGATTCACGGCGGACAATTGGCGCAAGAGGAAAATTCAGGCCGTTTATCCTGTATTTTTCGCTGCCGGTCGCGCTGGTGGCGGCGGCGCAGTTTGTGGCGCATGACCTCAGCCTGACATGTAAAACGGCTGTCGCCACCGCGCTGTTTATGCTGTTTGGCCTGTTTTACAGTCTGATGAACTGTTCCTACGGGGCAATGGTGCCTGCCATCACCAGGAATCCCACCGAGCGCGCTCATCTTGCCGCCTGGCGGCAGGGCGGGGCCACGTTAGGATTGCTGGTTTGTACCGTAGGCTTTATGCCCATCCAGTCGCTGTTTGTGGGCAAAAGTGCGCTGGGTTATCAGGTGGCGGCTGCCGTCTTTGTCACTGGCGGATTGCTGTGCATGGGGCTTTGCTACAGCGGCGTGAAAGAACGCTATGTCGAGGTCACGCCCGCCCATCACAAACCTGGCGTTGCAACCGCCTTTCGCGCCATCTTTCACAATCCGCCCTTGCGGACGCTGTGCCTGGCGAACCTGTGTACCCTGGCGGCATTCAACATCAAGCTGGCGATTCAGGTTTATTACACCCAGTACGTGCTGAACGATGTCAGTCTGCTCTCCTGGATGGGTTTCTTCAGCATGGGCTGTATTCTGGCCGGTGTGCTGCTGGTGCCCGCTGCGGTGAAACGTTGGGGTAAAAAGCAGGTGTATCTCGGTGGTTTAGTATTCTGGGCTGTCGGCGATCTATGCAATTTTCTCTGGGGCAGCACATCGCTAATGTTCGTCCTGTTCTCCTGTATGGCGTTCTTCGGCACAGCGTTTGTGAACAGCCTTAACTGGGCGCTGGTGCCGGATACCGTCGAGTACGGTGAATGGAAAACCGGTATCCGCGCAGAGGGCGCCTGCTATACCGGCTACACCTTCTTCCGTAAAATCTCTGCCGCCATGGCGGGGTTTTTGCCGGGCCTGATGCTGACACAAATCGGCTATGTGCCGAATGCCCTTCAATCGGATGCCACGCTGGCGGGGCTGCGGCAGTTGATCTTTATCTGGCCCTGTACGCTGGCCATCGCGGCGGCACTGATTATGGGATGGGGTTACAGGCTCAATGAAGCGCGTTTCGCGCGCATTGTCGCGGCCATTAACCAGCGTAAACGGCACGCTCTTGCCCCTGCTGCTATCCCAACGCGCAACGAGGCCTGCGTTCAGGTGACGGGGGCGGAAAAGCCATAAGTTTCTCTGTTAAGACGTGATGGCAGGTAACTGTTTGTCGGTTTTGTGACAGCGGTACAGTACCGGCCATCGCGCATTATGTGTTCACAGGCGCATCACTGCGCACAGGTAAGACAGCCTAACCGGTTGTTTTACATAACCTGACTCGCCATTCTCCCCCTGTTCACTCCCCACTTTGCGGCACCGATCACGCTCAGGTGCAGGATTTCCACTTCGAAACGGAAAAAGTCGTTCTCCACAGCCGCGCGGACTCTGTTTAGTTTGTGATCACGCTGAATGCGTAACGGGATGCAGACGATGAGCACGTGTAATGGAGCGGTAGCGATGAACGCGTCACAAGACGAGCAGCAAACGATTCAGGCCCTGGCGGATCGCGTAATGACCCAGATCGGCGCGCTGTTTGCCGAGCGGTCCATTAAGCCGAATGCGGTACAGCTGCAAATGCTGGCTTCGCATGTCCGCGCAATGGCATTGCGATCGGTAACCGGTGAAGGGCTGCCGGAGGTGGAGGCGGATCTGTTCGATGAGATCTCGCCAGCGTCAATGGCACTGGCGCAGCAGGTCGTGGATCTGTTTGGCAATTTACCGCCGGAAGAAGCCTGGCTGCTCTCCGTCCACTTTGAAGTGGCTAAGAACGACTGATTTTCACCACCATGAGAGGTACAGACATATGGTAACCGTAGTAATAGGCGATCGATTAGGTAAAGGACAGAAAGTGGCGGCCGGCGTTGAGAAAGCGGGCGGGCGTGCCGTTGTCGTGCCCGGCGTGGCAGCTGACATGAAGTTGGGCGATGTGATGAAGGCTGAGAATGCCGATTTTGGCATTTCTTTTTGTGGCAGCGGCGGTGCGGGGGCAATTACGGCACAAAACAAGTATGGCTACAAAGCCAAACACGGCATGCGCTCAGTGGATGAAGGTGTGACAGCCATCAACGAAGGCGCCACCGTGCTGGGCTTCGGGTTTATGGATAAAGAAGAGCTGGGTGAACGTCTGGTTCAGGCCTGGCACAAAAAACACGGTGGATAAGGAATGAAAGAGACCTTTACAACCTCGGTAGCCGTAAGCGGCAAAGGCGATACCAAAGCGAAAGCGTTCTCTGATGCGCTCAGCCGGGTGCAGCACGAAGTCCTGCGCAACGCCAACAAGATTTTGCTGCGCATCGAACCCCAGGACGTAAAGGTGGTGCGCGCGCAGGAGCGCGTCAGAACCGAAAAATTTCTTTTCTTTTTCCTGGCACGCGAGCGCAGGCACTTCAGTGTCGATCTGGAGGTCACCATCAACGTGACCTGTCTGGACGGCGATAAAGTTGCGTTCACCCGCGTGTAAGTCAGCCTCAAACAACATAAATAAGGAAAGAGGATGTTTCTCATCATTTTGCTCAAGTCGTTAATCATCGGCGGCCTTGTGGGCGTCGGTGTGGGTGCTGGCGCTGCCCGCATGTTCCACGCGCCAACGACACAAGGTATGGGCGCGTTTCGCACACTGGGTGAACTCAACTCCTGTGAAGGCGATCCCGCTTCTCACTTCTCTTTTGGGTTGGGTTTCTTTTTCAATGCCTGGGCTTCCTCCGTTGCGGCGGGTGCATTCACCCAGGATGTGGATCACCGCATCATTCCCAACTGGGGCGCGGCGGCCATCATGGTCAAAAACCGCAACGTCGCGCAAACGCTGCACGATCCAAAAAAGATGGCTATCGCCTGCGGCATCATCGGCATGGTGGTGGTCGCGTTTTTGAATTCGACGGCCTCTGCCGTTCCGGCGGCCCTGCAGGTTACGGCGGTCAAAGTGCTGGTCCCTGCGGCGAATCTGCTGGTGAACACGGTCATGCCCGTGATCTTCTGGCTGGCCGCAATCGATGCCGGTAAGAAATCGGGCTTCTGGGCCACCATTTTTGGCGGTCTGGCGCAGCTGATTATGGGCAATGCGGTACCGGGTCTGGTGCTGGGAATTTTGATTGGCAAAGGGGTTGAAGAGAGCGGCTGGCACAAAGTGACCAAAGTCATGATGACCGCCATCGTTGCCCTGTTTGTCCTCAGCGCCTTCTTCCGCGGTTTCGATATGAAGATGCTGCAATCCTTCCAGCTCGGCATTCCCGGCTGGCTCGACAGTATTCATAACAGCCTGAGCGGCAAATAACGGAGCGTCTGCAATGGAAGAATCAAACAAAGGTTTCTGGTATGCCGACTGGTCATTCCCCATTTTTGTCGGTTTGCTCTCCTCCGGCGTGTTTGCCGGGACACATATGTACTACCTGTACGGCATTGGAGCGTTTAACGAAGTCGCTTTCGTGTCCATGCTCCGGGCCGGAATCGATACCGGCGTCTATGGGGCGGTGGCTGCGTTCGGAGCCAGCTTCCTGTTCGCCCGCATCATTGAAGGATCGCTGGTCGGGATTCTGGACATCGGTGGTGCGATCCAGACCGGTGTCGGTCTGGGCGTGCCGGCGCTGCTGCTCGGGGCGGGTTTTGTTTTCCCCGTCGCCAACTTTGCGGCTTCGCTGGTCACCGGCCTGATTCTCGGTGTGGCAATCGGTTACGTCATTATCCTGGCACGTAAGTTCACCATCAATCAGAGCAACAGCACGTACGGTGCGGACGTCATGATGGGGGCGGGCAATGCATCAGGCCGTTTCCTGGGACCCTTGATCATTCTGGCCGCGATGGGTGCCTCAATTCCTATCGGCCTCGGATCCTTGCTGGGCGCGCTGGTGTTCTATCTGTGGAATAAACCGATCACGGGCGGTGCGATCCTGGGTGCCATGATCCTGGGCGCGATCTTTCCTGTGGCGATCTGACCCTGTTATCTCCCGATCGGTTCAGGCCGATCGGGGCAGTTAAGGAGGTTCCTGTGTACGATCTGATTCTGCGGCGTGCGCGTTTGCCGGATGAAACCCTGATCGATATTGCGATACGTGACGGCAAGATTGCCGCCACAGGTGAAATCAGCGGCCACGCAACCGTCGAGAAAACGCTGGCAGAAGGCTGTTATCTCAGTGCGGGCTGGATTGATTCGCATGTGCACTGCTATGAAAAATCCCCCGTCTACCACGATCATCCCGATCGGGTTGGCGTGGAAAGCGGCGTCACCTGCGTGGTGGATGCAGGCAGTACTGGCGCGAATGACATTGACGATTTCTGGCAGCGCACCCGAGCGGTGAGCACGCAGGTTTACGCGCTGCTGAATATCGCACGCACTGGCATCATTACCCAAAATGAACTGGCGGACATGACGCAGATTGATCGCCAGGCCATTGCCGACGCGGTAAAACGTCACCCCGATTTTATTGTGGGGCTTAAAGCCCGTATGAGCAGCAGCGTAGTGGGCGAAAACGGCATTAAGCCGCTGGTCCTCGCGAAAGCTATTCAGCAGGAAAACGGCCATCTGCCGCTGATGGTGCATATCGGTAACAACCCACCCAACCTTGATGAGATCGCGGAACTGCTGACCTCGGGTGACATCATCACTCACTGCTATAACGGCAAACCCAATCGCATCCTGACACCCGACGGCGAACTGCGTGCCGCCGTCAAACATGCGCTGGCACGCGACGTACGGCTTGATGTCGGCCACGGCAGCGCCAGCTTTAGTTTCGAGGTCGCGCGTGCGGCCATCGCACGGGGCATTTTGCCTGACACCATCAGTTCGGATATTTACTGCCGTAACCGCCTGAATGGACCGGTTTATACCCTGGCCCATGTGATGTCGAAGTTTTTCAATGTCGGCATGACCCTGCCACAGATTATCGCCTGTGTGACTCACCAGGCAGCCAGCGGCCTGCGTTTACGCCACAAAGGCCGTATTGAGCCCGGCTACGATGCCGACTTTACGCTGTTCACCGTCGCGCAAGAGCCGGTGTCCTTTGTGGATGCGGAAGGGCTGGCGGAACAGGGCGATCGTCACCTGATTCCCCTTGCCGCCATTGTCGCCGGCGAGTGCTGGATTACTGAACAAGGAAAAAAATACCATGTCTTCTCTGTATGAAAAATATGGCCTGAAGCAGGTCATCAACGCCTCCGGTCGTATGACCATACTGGGCGTTTCAACGCCATCGGATGAGGTGATCGATACGGTTAAGTACGGTCTGGCGCACTACTTTGAAGTAAAGGATCTGGTCGATAAAACCGGCGCGTATATTGCTAACCTGCTGAAAGTGGAAAATGCGCTGGTGGTCTCCTGCGCCTCGGCAGGGATAGCCCAGAGCGTGGCCGCCGTCATTGTGAAAGATGATGACTGGCTGCTGGATAATTTACACAGTGCACCGCTGACCGTGCCGCGCGACATCGTGGTGCCAAAAGGGCATAACGTGAACTACGGTGCGCCGGTGGGCAGCATGATCGCGCTGGGTGGGGGCCGGACGGTTGAAGCGGGTTACAGTAATGAATGCTCGGCTCAGCAGCTTTCCGCCGCGGTGACCGATCAGACGGCCGCCATTCTCTACGTGAAGTCACATCACTGCGTACAAAAGAGCCACCTGAGCGTTGCACAGGCCGCAGAAGTCGCACGTAAGCATGGTGTGCCACTGATTGTGGATGCCGCCGCCGAAGAGGACTTGCAGTGTTACTACCAGGCCGGTGCCGATCTGGTGATCTACAGCGGCGCCAAAGCGATTGAAGGCCCAACCAGCGGCCTGGTTATCGGTAAGCACCAGCTTGTTGAGTGGGTAAAGCGCCAGAGCAACGGCATTGGCCGCACCATGAAAGTGGGCAAAGAGGGGATTCTGGGGCTGACGCAGGCCATTGAGTCCTATCTGACTCAGCCGAAAGTGACCGGCGCACAGATGGTAGAAAAAATGACGCCCTTTATTAACAACCTCAATGGGCTGGACGGCGTAACTGCGCGCGTCGTCTGGGATGCGGCCGGACGCGATATTGCACGCGCCGAAATACACTTTGATGAAGCCAAAATTGCGCGTCAAACCGGCGATCTGGTTCAGGCATTGAAAAACGGTGATATCGCCATTTACTTCCGTGGCTACAAAGCGAATGAAGGCATTATCGAAGCCGACGTGCGTAGCGTCAGCGCTGAGCAGCTGCATATCATTTTTACCCGTATTCAGGCGCTGATAACCGGAGAACACTAATGACGCTTACCCCTGATTTTTATCAAGACCGGCTGTGCCTCAACGTGCTGGCCGGCTCAAAAGAAAATGCGCGCGCTATCTGGCAGGCGGCAGAAGGGCACGTTCTGGTCGGTGTGCTATCGAAGAATTACGCCAGTCATGACGCCGCAATCGCGGATATGCGCGACTATGCTGCGCTGATCAATAATGCGCTCTCGATTGGCCTGGGCGCGGGCGATCCCCGGCAGTCACGCATGGTCAGCGAGCTGGCCGCTGAGCTACAGCCTCAGCATGTTAACCAGGTCTTTACCGGCGTTGGCACCAGCCGGGCGCTGCTTGGCCAGTCGCAAACGGTGGTGAACGGCTTGATCTCGCCGACAGGGACGCCAGGAAAAGTAAAAATTTCGACCGGTCCGCTCAGCTCACAGCGCAACGACGGCATCGTGCCCATCGACACCGCGATCGCCATGCTGATCGATATGGGCGGCAGCTCGGTAAAATATTTCCCCATGGGCGGTCTGGACAGGGTGGAAGAATACCGCGCCGTGGCGGAGGCCTGTGCACAGCAGGATTTTTGGCTGGAGCCGACAGGCGGGATCGATCTGGCAAATTTTAGCGAGATCGTAAAAATTGCGCTGGATGCGGGCGTCAGCAAGGTGATCCCGCATATTTACAGTTCGATCATTGATCAGGCCAGCGGTGAAACCCGCGTGGATGACGTCAAACAGCTTCTGGCAATGAGCAAGTCCTTGCTGGCCTGACGTAGGTTGTGCGCTGGCGCAGAAAACTGTGGCCGGCGCGCCCTTTCCTGGACGTACAGCCGCGTTTCCTGCACTCTGTGAGTGTTGCTCTTTTCTCCATTCAGTCAGGTAAACCGACGTGAGATTTCCTAATCAGCGCCTTGCGCAACTGTTTGACGCTTTGAAAAACGAAACCTTGCCTCAGGACGAGCTGGCCCGGCGCTTTGCCGTGTCAACGCGTACCGTACGCACGGATATCACCGCCCTGAATGCCTTACTGGAAAAGCACGGCGCGCAGTTTGTGTTGAATCGCGGGGCCGGTTATCAGCTTAAAATTGCCGACGCGCAGCGTTTTACTATTCTCCAGCAGCAAACGCGTGCGCCTCTCCGGGTGCCGCGTACCTCTCAGGAGCGGATCCGCTATCTGCTGGTGCGCTTCCTGACCGCCGCCTATTCGCTGAAGCTGGAAGCGCTGGCAGAAGAATGGTTTGTCAGCCGCGCGACCTTGCAGAATGACATGGCCGACGTACGTGAATGGCTCGGACGCTACCAACTCAGCATTGAAAGCAAACCGCACCACGGCATGAAACTGTTTGGCAGCGAGGTGGCGATCCGCACCTGCTTAACCGATCTGTTGATCGAGATCGATCAGTCGCAGCCAGACAGCCCGCTGATCACGCCGGAATCCCTGGAAGGGGGCCTGCTGGAAAGTCTGGAACCGTGCCTGCAACGCTGTTTTGCCCAGCACCATATCCGTCTCAGTGACGAAGGTGAACGCTATTTACAGTTTTACTGTGCGGTAGCGGTCCGGCGCATCAGCGAAGGTTATCCGGTTAACGATCCCGCGGACACGGAACAGATGGACGATGCGATACGCGACGCGGCACAAACCCTGATTCACTCGCTGCTGCCGCTTATCGGCAAGCCCGTTTCGCCGGCGGAGGAGAGCTGGCTACAGGTTAATATCGCTGCCCGGCGCATTCAGGACAGCGCACCCAGCACGATCAATGCGGATGACGCGGATGCGCTGGTCGACTATCTGCTCAGCTTTATTAACACACACTACTATTACGATCTGCAGAACGATCCTCAGTTGCGTGCCGATCTGCTCACCCATATTAAAACCATGATCACGCGGGTGCGTTATCAGATCCATATTCCCAATCCCCTGTTAAGTAATATCAAGCAGCACTATCCGATGGCCTATGACGTAACGCTGGCGGCGGTTTCCAGTTGGGGCAAATATTCGCCTTACGTCATCAGTGAGAATGAAATTGGCTTCCTGGTGCTGCATATTGGCGTCGGGCTGGAGCGCCATTACAACGTGGGCTATCAACGTCGCCCTCAGGTGCTGCTGGTGTGCGACAGCGGGAATTCCACGCTGCGCATGATTGAAGCGATGCTGCTGCGAAACTATCCCCAGTTGCAGGTAACCCAGTGCCTGTCTCAGCGCGAATACGAAGCGCGTCAACGTATTGAAGAAGACTTTGTCATCTCTACCGCGCGGGTCAGCGAAAAAGAAAAACCGGTGGTGGTGGTGGCGCCGTTCCCGACCGAATTCCAGCTGGAACAGATTGGTAAGCTGGTGCTGGTGGATCGTACCCGCCCCTATATGTTGGAGAAATTTTTTGATGCCCGGCATTTTCGGATTGTTGATGCGCCCATGAGCCAGTCGGATCTGTTCCGGTTATTATGCGATCAGCTTGAGAATGAAGGGGTGGTGGATGAGGCTTTCTTTGCATCCGTGGAGGAACGCGAAGCCATTGTCAGTACCATGCTGGGCGAGGGCATTGCGCTACCGCACTCGCTGGGGCTCATGGCCCGGGAAACGGTCGTCTACACCGTGCTGGCTCCACAGGGTATTCCGTGGGGCGACGATACGGCTTACGTGATTTTTCTGCTGGCAATCAGTAAAAGCGAGTATGAAGAAGCCATGGCAATTTATGACCTTTTCGTCACGTTTATGCGTGAGCGGGCGATGACGCGCCTGCGCGACAGCACTGACTTCAGCAGTTTTAAAACCGTGGCGCTGGACTGTCTGAGTCGGCTGTAAGTAGGGGCAAGGTGGGCTGGATAGCGTCCAGCCCGTTATCAGTGTTTCTTTGCTAACAGGCGGGGGATTTCGCGCAGGCACCAGGCTTTCGCTTCGCCCATACTGTCACGACGCCAGGCCATGATGATGTCCACCTCGCGAGAATATTCCGGGCTGACGACCCGTAACCGCCCCTCCGCGATATCCTGCTCTACCATGTTATAGGGCATGGTCGCCACGCCTAAACCGGCCAGAAGCGCACGCCGCTTATCGTCCATTGTACTGACGGTCAGGCGTTGCTGTTTATCCAGCAGCTGTACGGTCAACACCGGCCTTTCGCGTGCGGTATCGGCCACGGCAATCCCCCGATATTTTACCCGGGTGACCTCTGAAAGCGGCTCGGGTTCGTTATGAATAGGATGGTCAGGGCTGGCGACATAAACGCTGACGATGCTGTAGAGTTTGCGGGTATTGATCTCAGTTGAGGCGCGAAAGTGCATATCCGGTGCGATAACGATATCTGCCCGCCCCTGTTCCAGCCTTTCCCAGGCACCTGCCAGCACTTCTGTCATAATGGATATCTGGGTGTTAGCCTTGTCAGCCAGCTTTGTAACCAGCGGGAACAGCGCATCGGTAGGGACAAGGGCTTCGGTCACGATGGTTAACTGCGTTTCCCAACCGCGCGCCAGCGCTTCGGCATCGGTCGTGAGTTTGTCAGCGGCTTCCAGCAACACCCGACCGCGCTCAAGCAGCATGCGTCCGACATTCGTAAACTTTGTGCGATGGCCAGAGCGGTCAAACAGCACCACATCCAGCTCCTCTTCCAGTTTCTGCATGGTGTAACTGAGTGCCGAAGGCACGCGCCCTAACTCATCGGCGGCGGCGGCAAAACTGCCCCGGCGATCGATAGCATCCATCACACGTAAAGCTTCAAGGGTTAACGCACGGTCTTTTGCCATCCTGGTTCTCTGTCAGGAAATTTGAATATGCCCGGCAGATTAACTGGCTAACAATCCGGCGTCCAGACTTTTACCATAAGGGAATCATACCCGTCGTCGATTCTTGCCGACGGATGCAGGAGGTAAACAATGATAACCACACGCAGTGCATCCGATTGTGGTCAGGCTGATTATGGCTGGCTACAGGCACGCTATAGCTTCTCTTTTGGCCACTATTTCGATCCCAAATTAATGGGTTATGCCGCTTTACGTGTTTTGAACCAGGAAGTGCTGGCCCCCGGCGCGGCGTTTCAGCCGCGCACCTATCCTCAGGTGGATGTGCTGAATATTGTCCTGCAGGGTGAAGCGGAGTACCGCGACAGCGAAGGCAATCACATTACCGTCGGTGAAGGTGAGGCACTGCTGCTCTCTGCCCAGCCGGGCGTGAGCTACAGTGAACTGAATCCCAGTAAAGAGCGCTCACTGACCCGCATGCAGCTCTGGCTGGCGGCCTGCCCGGAACGGGAAAACCCGCGTATGCAGAAAATCAGCCTGACCGCAGGAACGTGCTCGCAACTGGTGGCTTCGCCGGATGGCCGCGACAACAGCTTGCAACTGCGTCAGCAGGTCTGGATCCACCAGCTTGAGCTGGCGGCTGGCGAGCAGCATCTGGTGCCGCTGCATGGCGCGCGCGCCTATCTGCAGTCGATCCATGGTTCGCTTGAAGCCTCTGCAGGTGCATCGCATCAGGAAACGCTCGGCTGTGGTGATGGCGCGTTTTTGCAGGAAGAGCAGCAACTGTGGCTGGCTGCCATCACACCGACGCGGGCGCTGGTAATCGATATCCCTGTCTGACGCGCTTCTGCTGGCGTGGCGTTGTGGCGGTATCACAACAGTGGATATCCGCGCAGAGACGGATAGCCGACAGCGAAGGGCGAAGTGGTTTGCGTCAGCCTGGTCATGGGATCAGACGCCAGAAACGAGAAAAGCCGTCCCTGAAAGGGGACGGCTTTTTTATTCGCGCGATTCAGGCAGGCAAGACCACCCCGACCTCCGCGTTATTTCACCATGGTAAAGGCCGTGGTGACGTGTTTCACCCCGCTTACCCGGCTGGCAATATCCGCAGCGGCTTTCGCTTCTTCCGGCGTGACCAGACCCAACAGGAACACCTCACCGTTTTCAGTGGTCACCTTCACGCTTGATGATTTCACCTGATCGCTGCCCAGCAGCTGCGAGCGGATCTTCGTGGTGATCCAGGTGTCAGCGGAGGACGTACCCAGGCTGACTTTCGGCCCAATCCGAATCTCGTTATAAACTTCGGTGGCACCGTCAACGCCCATGGCGATCTGTTTCGCGCGGTTAGCGACTTCCTGATTCGGTGCCTGGCCGGTCAACAGAACCTTGCCCTGGTAGGCGGTGGCAATGACGCGGGCATCGGTTTTGATTTGCTGATCTTTAGCCAGCGCATTGCTGACGCGTAACTCCAGCGTGCCATCATCAACCTGCGTGCCCACAGAGCGGGGATCGGTGGCGGTTTTGGTCGCGACAGCGGCACTACCGGCCACCACCGCGACGCAGCCTTGCAGCAGCATGGCGGTTAAAACAATGGCTACAGCGTTCAATGCTTTCATGGGTGCTCCTTCCGTCATTCCTGGTGGGGAAACAAGGTGTTATCAATCAGATCGCACAAACAGTTGAGTGTTAACATATGCATCTCCTGAATGCGAGCACTGCGATGTGAAGGAATACGAATTTCCACATCCTGCGGTCCCAGCAATCCGGCTAATTCTCCCCCATCATAACCGGTAAGCGCAACGATCGTCATATCGCGCGTAACGGCGGCCTCGACAGCCTTGACGATGTCACGCGTATTGCCGCGGGTCGAGATGGCGAGCAGCACATCACCGTTTTGCCCGAGCGCGCGCACCTGCTTGGCATAAATCTCATCATGCAGGCGGTCATTACTGATCGCAGTCAGCATGACGTTATCCGCACTTAAAGCCAGCGCAGGCAGGCTGGGGCGTTCGGTTTCAAAACGATTGATCATGCTGGCGGCAAAATGCTGTGCGTTGGCGGATGATGCGCCGTTACCGCAACTCAGTATCTTGTTACCGTTGAGAAGGGACTGCACCATGGTCATTGCTGCACGTGAGATGGCATCAGGTAATGCCTCAGCCGCAGCGATTTGAGTTTGGATACTTTCAGTAAAACACGCTTTAATTCTTTCCTGCACACGACCACCTGGTTCTAAACGTCTGCATTAAAGGCATTGGGCAACCATTCGAGCGCCGGGCCTGTAATGGCGATGATGTCGAAACGGCAATTCACTGTTTCAAAACTGCCGCCGCGTTGCGCCAGCCAGAGAGAGGCAGCACGCAGCAGCTTGTGTTGTTTCTGTCGGGTAATGCTGGCCAGACTGCCGCCGAATCGTGCGTTACGGCGGTAACGCACTTCGACAAACACCCAGCATTGGTTGTCTCGCATTATCAGGTCAAGTTCACCTGCGCGATAGTACACATTGCTGGCGACCCATGTTAACCCCGCCCGCTCAAGATAGCGGCGGGCGCGTTGTTCATATTCGGCACCTGTACGGCGGCGGTTTAGCTGGCCGGTACGATATTGCCCTGACGATACTGGTTCCATGTCAACTTCCTGTTGATCACGCAATCAGGCGTCGCGCTGAGCTTGCCGGTATTGCCATCAAGAGAGAAGCCAGGCACCTGACGCATCTGATTGAAGTGGTTAGCCAGCGTCCAGGCATCCATCCCCATGGCATACAGGCGCACCAGTGAATAATCGTTGTTAAACGACCGGGCGGCCTGCTGCATCAGGCCTGGATTGGCGCCGGACAGCAGAGGGATATCGCTGTACTGCAGGCCTTCCATTTCCAGACGGAAATCCGGGCCTGCGCCAGCCTGAGCACTACGGGAACTGGCGTAGAGCGCGACATTACTGCGGCTGCCGGTGCGCATGCTGATCATCGGTTTAATCAGCTGCAGTTCATCCTGCGTCGACACGATATAGGCCGCATCTACCGCACCCGATTCGCTGGCTGCCGGTGCGCTGGTTTGAGGGGCCGGTATAGTCAGCCCTGCAACGGACACGTTCTGCGGTTGGGACGCAGAAGGGATAACCACCGGCGTCCCGCTCATGCTGATTCCTGCACCGCTGTTGATGCCCTGCTTAAGCTCTGAAACCGAACCGAAACGCTGCTGGAGCACGGTGCCACCGCCCAGTGACTGCCACTCTTTCGCAAAGGCCGTTGCGACGCGATCGCCCAGGCCATTACGCGGGAGCAACAGCAGCGGCTGGCGCTTACCCTGATCCCAGATATGGTGAGCCGCATCACGCGCTTCATCTTCTGGCGACAGCGCAAAGTAGCACATATTGGGATGGTTCTGGATGTGTTCCGGCTCATTCAGGGCCAGAACGTTCAACGGTGTCTGGCTGTTGGCGACGGTTTCGACGTTGTTTTTCAACAGCGGGCCGACGACCAGTGTCGCGCCATCCTGTTGCGCCTGCTGCATCACCTGGGCGATGGGCTGGCTGCTGGTGTCATAGACTTTAACCTGCGCATTACTGGCCGGTTGCGCCGACGGCTGTTGCTGCTGTTGAGGCTGCTGGGCGGTCGTGGCAGGTTGCTGCGCCATGCCCGTCTGCGTTGTTGCCGCAGGGGCGGCTGAGGGGCTGACAACCGCGTTGGCATCAGCAGGCTGCTGCTGATTCATCGCGATGGGATCCTGTGCGCTGCCCGGCGTTGCCTGGGGTGCCGCCGGGATAACACCGTTCTTCGCGTCGTTGAAGCCTTTCTGGATGGCGCTGGCAAACATCTGAGCCTGACCGTTGAGTGGCAGCAGCAGCGCGATGGTGCTGGTGGACGCTTTGGTGAAGTTCTGCACCTGGCTCAGCTGCGTCGGCAAGGTTTTGGACGCGGGATTGTCAGGATAGCGCGTCTGCCAGTCTTTAATGGCCGACTTAAGCATGTTGGCATCCTGCGCATTGGCGTGCCAGGCGGTCAGCAGATCCAGCCAGCCCTGCAGAATGTTTTCATCGGCATTGATAACCAGCGCGTTCATGTCTTGCTGTGACAGTTGCGTCAGTGCCTGCCAGGTTGCATCAATGTTCTTCTGACGTGCGTCACCCTTCAGCAACGGTTCCTGGGCAATGTAGGCACGGAGCAGGGCCAGAGAGGTTTTCCCCTGTGCGCTGGCGATCTGCAAATCGTAGTAGCGCGCCAGTTGATCCTGAGACAGTTCACTGGTTTTCACCTGGCTCAACAGTTGCTGCGCGTCAGCCACTTTTTGCTGTCCAATCAGCGACTGGGCTTTCAGCAAGCGTAATTCCTGCTGCTGTGTTGAGGACAGTTGATTAGGCAGTTCGCCAATCGCCTGGTCGGCCTGAGGATATTTTCCCTCTTTTAACAAGGCGCGGATTGCGAGTAATTGCCAGTCGGTCTTGCTATCATCGCTGCTTTGCTGCACCTGTTGCAGATAGTAAGCAGAATTATTGGTGGCTGGCCCCTGAATGTCTACGGACTGGCTTTTGGGACCCTGGCCACTACACGCGGCTAAAATCAGACCAGCAAGAAGGACAGGCACAAAGCGTCCTGCTTTATGACGAACGATTTTTGAAGGAAGCATACTGTATCCAGTGATGTTTTTTTCAAGATGCTCAATATTAAATCGGCAATTCGGATGAAACAATGAAACAACTCGATCGGGCAGACATTTCCGCCAGCACGCTTTACATCGTGCCAACCCCAATAGGTAATTTGGCTGACATTACCCAGCGGGCGCTAGCGGTACTTTCCAGCGTCGATCTGGTCGCAGCGGAAGATACACGTCATACCGGACTGTTGCTACAACATTTCGCCATCAATGCGCGACTCTTCGCACTTCATGACCACAACGAACAGCAGAAAGCAGACATCCTGCTCGCCAGGCTGCAACAGGGAGAAAGCATAGCTCTGGTTTCTGATGCTGGCACGCCGTTGATCAACGATCCCGGTTACCACCTGGTTCGCCGCTGCCGGGAGGCCGGTATTCGCATCGTTCCTTTACCGGGTGCCTGTGCAGCGATTACAGCATTAAGCGCAGCGGGATTGCCGTCTGATCGTTTCTGTTACGAAGGGTTTCTGCCAGCCAAAACCAAGGCACGCTGTGATGCGCTGCGGGCCCTTGCCGACGAGCCACGCACCTTAATTTTTTATGAGTCGACTCACCGTCTGTTAGACAGCCTGCAGGACATGGTGACCGAGCTGGGTGCCGATCGTTATGTCGTGCTGGCGCGTGAGCTGACTAAAACCTGGGAAAATCTCAATGGTGCGCCCGTGGCGGAACTGCTGGCCTGGGTCAAAGAGGATGAAAATCGCCGCAAAGGTGAGATGGTGCTGATTGTGGAAGGCCACCAGCCTGATGAAGAGGCTTTGCCAGCGGAGGCCTTGCGCACACTGGCCCTGTTACAGCAGGAATTGCCTCTAAAGAAAGCGGCCGCCCTGACAGCGGAGATTCATGGGGTGAAAAAGAACGCCCTCTATAAATATGCGCTGGATCAGCAGGCGTAAGCCGCCTGTTTTGCCTGCGTGACAGCGCCGGCTAAACGCTCTATAATGCGCGCCGAAGCTGACCAGACAGTCGCCGCTTTGTCGTCGTCCCTCTCTGAGGGAGACGGGCAAAGGGGAGGAAAGTCCGGGCTCCATAGGGCAGGGTGCCAGGTAACGCCTGGGGGGGAAACCCACGACCAGTGCAACAGAGAGCAAACCGCCGATGGCCCAGTAATGGGATCAGGTAAGGGTGAAAGGGTGCGGTAAGAGCGCACCGCGCGGCTGGTAACAGTCCGTGGCACGGTAAACTCCACCCGGAGCAAGGCCAAATAGGGGTTCACATGGTACGGCCCGTACTGAACCCGGGTAGGCTGCTTGAGCCAGTAAGCGATTACTGGCCTAGATGAATGACTGTCCACGACAGAACCCGGCTTATCGGTCAGTTTCGACTTATTCATGCAAACCCCGCGCAAGCGGGGTTTTTGCTTTATGGCGCAGCTATGCAGGCTTTGCTGTCTCCATCAGGCACAGGGGAAAGACGCGCACGACGTTGCCACGGGAGCCACTGTTCGGCGCGAGTCACACAGGATGGTTTGACGATGCCGTGGTAAAAAAATGCGGCAGGGCGGTTCTGTACGGGCGTCCGGGCTATACCCTTTGATCGGGGAAATAAGCGGCCGGTTGCCAGAGGGTGTGTTTCTCAGGCAAATCCCATGCAATTTCTCGCCAATGCCCTATACGCTCATCCGATGTGTTACATGATGGCTTGCCATCTGTTTGGGAGGCAACGGTTTCTCTCGTCTATAGTTGAAGGCAGCTCGCCAGACGTCACTGATTTTACGTTTTGCCCCATTGGGCACGCATTCATTGAATGAAGATTAAAAAAACAGGTGGATCATGGTTACAAGAAGGGATTTATTAACGTATTCCGGGGCGTTTGCTGCCTTATCTGCTTTAGGCATTTCTCCCGGCGCGATGGCAGCAGGTGTGCTCAAACTGGGTAACAGCGAAACATTTAATTTTCAGACATTGATTGCCCGGGCTAAAGCGATGGCAGCCAAACCTTACGAAAAACCCACCGAATTCGATCCGTCATTGTTGTCCAACATCACCTATGACGCCTACATGAAGACCGTGTACAAACCGGAATATGCCCTGTTCAAAAATGCCGGGCGGTTTCCTGTCACCTTTTTCATGGTTAACGGCCTGCACCGCATGCCGGTGAAAATGCACGTAGTGGAAAATAACGCCGCGCGCGAAATCATTCAAAATATTGATTACTTCACCACGACGGATAAAAGCGTCAGGTTGCCGGCGCTGGAAGGAAACGTATTTTCAGGTTTCAGAGTGCTGGCAAGCCAGGACGCGTTAAAAACCAATCCCCAAAATGACTGGATTTCCTTCATGGGGGCGTCCTATTTCCGCGCTATTGGTGAATTAGGGCAGTTTGGTTTGTCCGCTCGCGGTATTGCTCTGAATACCGTCCAGCCCGGTGTGGATGAAGAGTTTCCTGATTTCACGGATTTCTGGTTCGAAGCGCCGAAAGATGACAGCAAAAACCTCACGGTCTATGCCCTGCTCAACGGGCCGAGCATAACGGGTGCCTACAAGTTTATCCTGCATCGTGGCAAAGGCGTGGTGCAGGACGTGGAATGCACGCTTTTCCTGCGTAAGGATATTCAGCGTTTCGGCATCGCGCCTCTGACGTCCATGTACTGGTTCTCAAAAACGGTCAAGGGGGCTGCGACAGACTGGCGTCCCGAAGTGCATGACTCCGATGGTCTGGCAATGTGGACCGGCAGCGGTGAACATCTCTGGCGACCGCTGAACAATCCGTTGCGTGTGGTCACCTCAAGCTTCCACGACGAGAATCCGCGAGGCTTTGGATTACTGCAGAAAGACAGGAATTTTGACAGCTACCTGGATGCTGCGCACTACGAGCGTCGCCCGGACCTGTGGGTCGAACCGCTAGGGAAATGGGGCAAAGGATCGGTACAACTGGTGGAAATACCGACCGATGACGAAATCTACGACAATATCGTCGCCATGTGGGTGCCGGATGCGCCAGCCAAAGCGGGTGATGAACATTATTTCCATTACCGGCTGCACTGGCTGTCCGATGAACCTTATCCCTCAACGTTGGCGCGCTGTGGTGCGACCCGACTGGGACGCGGCGGCGTGCCGGGATCTGACCGTCCGCATGACAGTCGTAAATTCACCGTTGAATTCCACGGTGGCAACCTGAATCACCTGCCGTCAGGCGTTGCGCCGGAAGCCGTGCTGTCGGCCTCGCGCGGGACGTTTGAGAACGTGCTGGTCTCTAAGCTGCCTGATGACTCCGGCAACTGGCTGGCGCAGTTTGATTTGGTGGCGGGGGACGGTGACCCGGTGGAGCTGAAGCTTTATCTGAAAGCGCAGGAAAACGTGGTATCTGAAACCTGGTGTTATCAGTACCATCCGTTTAACTCCCCCGCGAAGCCCTGGCCGGTCGCCTGCGACAAGAAGTAATGTCCTCATCACGCCCACTCACCCAGTGGGCGTTTTTTTCGCGCACTCATCCCCTGTTTTTATCCCTGCTGGCAAGAAAATGCCCAGTATTGCCGGGCAGGGCGCCATCGGTCTGGCGATGCCTGACGAACTTTTCGGTGTCGGTTTCGCCATGGGCGGAGGGCCGGTAGGGTGGCTGCCCTGAGATCAAGGAATCCAGCGTTTACCGTCAACGGTGCGCAATCTGTTGATCCTGACGGTATGGCAGCCTCCATTTTTGCTGGTACCATGACGCCCCATTGTTGTACTCGGGTACCCTTGCGGATGGCCGCGATGTCGCCTGTTCGAGTGAACTCACCTTCGCGGTTATGAACGAACAGGTCGATCAGAAGGGGTGACTAAGTGAAGGCGACATTCGTAAGTGTTTGATTGAAAAGACTCAGCGAAACCAGATGGTTACGGAAAGCGTCAGTGCGTTAGCCTGCGCTGCGTCGCTCAGCGGCAACGTGGACCATGACATTCAGGGGCGGAAAACCGTTTACACGCTCTCTGGCGGCAATATTGATTTGTCCCGGGTTTCGGGTCTCGCTGACGCATAAAGGATAAGTTATGAGTAATTCTGAAAATATTCTCAACCGGGAAAAAGCGTCGATCTGGCGTCAGTCCGATACCACATGGACACTGGGACTTTTTGGTACCGCCATTGGAGCCGGGGTCCTTTTCTTTCCTATCAGAGCGGGCTATGGCGGCCTGATCCCCATTCTGATTATGTTAGTGCTGGCGTATCCGATTGCCTTTTTCTGCCACAGGGCACTGGCGCGCCTGTGCCTGTCCGGCAGTAACGTATCGGGTAATATTACCGATACCGTAGAAGAACATTTCGGTAAAACCGGCGGCGTGGTCATCACCTTTCTCTACTTTTTTGCCATTTGCCCGCTGTTATGGATTTATGGCGTCACCATCACCAACACGTTTATGGCGTTCTGGCAATATCAGCTACTGCTGCCCGCCCTTAATCGTGGCGTCGTCGCGCTGTGTCTGCTGCTGCTGATGGCGTTTGTGATTGGGTTTGGTAAAGATCTGATGGTCAAAGTGATGAGCTGGCTGGTGTTTCCGTTTATTGCCAGTCTGGTGCTGATTTCACTGTCGCTCATCCCGTACTGGAATCGCGCCGTTATCGATCAGGTTCACCTGAATGATCTGGCCTTTACCGGGCATGATGGCATTCTCGTCACGGTATGGCTTGGCATTTCTATCATGGTGTTCTCGTTTAACTTCTCGCCCATTGTGTCTTCTTTCGTGGTGTCGAAACGGGAGGAGTACGAGCCGGAAATGGGCCGGACCTACACAGAAAACAAGTGCAGTCAGATTATCTCCCGCGCCAGCATCCTGATGGTGGCAGTGGTCATGTTCTTTGCCTTTAGCTGTCTGTTTACCTTGTCGCCGCAGGACATGGCGGATGCCAGGGCACAAAATATTCCTGTGCTGTCTTATCTGGCGAATCACTTCTCCAGTATGGCGGGTGAAAAGTCTACCTTTTCCACGGTGCTGGAATACAGCGCGTCGGTCATCGCCCTGGTCGCGATTTTTAAATCCTTCTTTGGCCACTATCTGGGCACGCTGGAAGGGCTGAATGGGTTAATCATCAAGTTCCGCTACCACGGTGATAAAGACGCCGTGTCCCATCGTAAGCTGAACACCGTAAGTATGGTCTTTATTATGGGGTCCACCTGGCTGGTGGCGTATCTCAATCCCAATATTCTTGACCTGATCGAGGCGATGGGTGCGCCCATTATCGCCTCGCTGCTGTGCCTGTTACCGATGTTTGCTATCCGCAGGGTTCCGGCGCTGGCGAAATATAAAGGCCGTGCTGACAACGTTTTCGTGAGCGCGATTGGCGTGCTGACGATTTTGAATATTGCGTATAAGTTTTTCTGACGGGCCGCGCAGCCGTTTTGACCTGACATGTCCCCCATGTCAGGTCTGCGTCATCCGGTTAACCGCGACCGTGAGGTTCATCCCAGTTGAACGCCGGGCCGACAGAGATTACGCCGTGCGGGTTGATGGTTTTATGGCTGCAGTAGTAGTGATGGCGAATATGGGCCAGATTCACGGTCTCAGCAATGCCAGGCATCTGGTAAATATCCCGCAGGAAACCGCTCAGATTCAGGTAGTCACTGATACGGTGACGGTCACATTTAAAGTGGGTGACGTAGACCGGATCGAAGCGCACCAGCGTAGTCCATAAACGTAAATCCGCCTCGGTCAACGTGTCGCCGGTCAGATAACGGTGCTGGCCCAGGATCTGTTCCAGACGGGACAGCGACTGAAAGAGTGCCGTAACCGCTTCATCATAAGCCGCCTGTGACGTGGCAAACCCCGCCTTATACACGCCATTATTGACCGTGTCGTAAATCCAGCCGTTGAGGTCATCAATCTTGTCGCGCAGTGCCGGCGGATAATAGTCGCCCGCACGTGCGCCCACGCCGTCGAAGGCGCTGTTAAACATGCGAATGATATCGGCAGATTCATTACTGACGATGGTATTCTGCTGCTTATCCCATAACACGGGCACGGTCACCCGACCGGTGTAGTCCTTATCCGCGTGCAGATAGAGCTGATAAAGAAATTCATTTTGATGCAGCTTGTCACCGGTTGCCGCCGGGAAGCTGTCATCGAAGGTCCAGCCATTTTCCAGCATCAGCGGATGCACGACTGACACATCGATCATGTTCTCCAGCCCTTTTAACTGACGCATCAGCAAGGTACGGTGTGCCCAGGGACAGGCAAGCGATACATAAAGATGATAGCGATCGCGCTCTGCCGCAAACCCGGCGTTGCCACTCGGTCCGGCGCTGCCATCCGGCGTGACCCAACTGCGCCATGCGGATTCCGAGCGCTTAAAACGCCCGCCGGTTGATTTTGTGTCATACCAGGTGTCATGCCAGACACCATCAATTAACTGGCCCATCTTGTCTCCACTCTCTGTCGTGCAATGAAATGTTCTCGTCTGATTAACCATAGGTGGTGATGCGCGACTGCGACAGCGTTGTGCGCGCATGGCGTCAGACATTTTGTGCCATCGTCTCAACGGCCTCTCACTGAGAGAAGGGTTGATGACGTAAACCGGTAACGATTCCTTTATGATGTCGGACATTCTGCCTGCCCCAGGCATCTCATTCCACCAGCCTGTCCGTGCGGAGAGGCGGAGAAAAAGGAAAGTGCAATGAAAGCCGTCGTCTTTGGATACCATGAAATGGCCTGTACCGGATTACAGGCGCTGCTGGATGCCGGATTCAGTATCAGTGCGTTGTTTACCCATGCCGATCCCGGCAACGCCACACCATTTTATGGTTCCGTTGCTGAGCTGGCGCGTCGTCACGCTATTCCGGTATTTATCACCGAGGAGGTGAATACCGCCGAGTGGCAGGCCCGTATCGCCAGTTTCGACGCGGACTACCTGTTCTGCTTCTCCTACCGTCAGGTACTGAGCGAGGCCATTCTGTCTTCGGTAACAAAAGGCGCCTATAACGTTCATGCCGCGCTGCTGCCAGCCTACCGTGGCCGCGCCCATCTCAACTGGGTCATTATCAAGGGCGAAACCCGTACAGGCGTTACGCTGCACCGCATGATTAAACGGCCAGATGCCGGTCCCATACTGGCGCAGCAGGCGGTGGATATTCTGCCGGAAGATAATGCTCTGGCCTTGCATACGCGCTTAGTGGCAACGACGGGCAAGATGTTGCCGGGCTGGCTTAAGGCGCTGGTGGCGGGCGAGCTGACAGAAACACCGCAGGATGAACGGGCCGCCAGCTGCTGGGGCAGCCGCAAACCCGAGGACGGCGAGATACACTGGCAGGACAGTGCCGTCAATATCCACAATCTGGTTCGGGCGCTGGACTTTCCCTGGCCGGGGGCGTTCAGCTTTACCCGCACGCAAAGGTTTACCGTCTGGCAAACCCGGGTGATGAACGGCGATAACAGCGGGCGTGCGGGTGAGGTTGTATCACTATCGCCCCTGATCATTCGCTGTGGACAAGGGCAACTCGAAATCCTGCAAGGGCAGGGCCCGGACGGTGAATCTGTTTCAGGCCGGGTTCTGGCCAGTCAGCTTGGGCTGGTGGTAGGCCAGCCCGTGAATGCCTGATGGGGCTCGTGGACGGCCTTATGCGGCTAGCCCAGTACCTGACCCGTAAGGTAGCCGACGGTCGCCGAAAAGCTCATTGCCAGCAGGCTCCAGAAGCAGATGCGCATGATACTTTTGCGTACGGGCGCATCGCCCGCTTTAGCTGCCAGGGCACCCAGTAGTGCCAGCGCCAGCAGGGCCGACAATGCAATCGCGGGCAGGGCGAAGGGCCCGGTAATGAGCAGGGCGACAGCAAACGGCAGCACGCTGCCGGAGGCAAAGCTGATAGCGGAAAACAGCGCGGCCTGAAGAGGTTTCGCGCTGCTGAAGTCGGTAATGCCCAGCTCGTCCCGGGCATGTGCGGCCAGGGCATCATGGGCCATCAGTTGCTCTGCTACCTGATGAGCCAGGTCAGCAGACAGCCCGCGCGCCTGGTAAATCGCCGTCAGTTCAACGGTTTCCGCCGCAAAGTCAGCCTCCAGCTCGGCTTTTTCTTGCTGTAGAGAGGCCTGTTCGCTATCTGACTGTGAAGACACGGAGACATATTCTCCCGTGGCCATCGACATCGCGCCGCCGACGATTCCCGCCAGCCCGGCGAGCAACACCGTGTGGGGGGCACTACTGGCTGATACCACGCCTGCCAGCAGGCTCGCGGTTGAGACAATCCCGTCATTAGCCCCCAGAACGGCCGCGCGCAGCCAGCCTGCGTGTTCTATTTTATGCGTTTCACTGTGTTGCATTCGTTATCCCTGTGATCAGCGACCCGACGGGTACGCTTATTTTCATAGTGCGAAAGCAGAATATGCAGCACGCCCATTGCACCGTGGCTGTAGAAATAGATTTCGACAAACGTGGTCAGGAACCTGTGCCAGTGCAGCACTGCATGCGTCAGACCCGGCGACGCGAACGATGTGCTGTTAAGTAAAAACCATAGCGCGCCCGAGCAGGCCACCACAAGCAACGCGCTAACGCCCAGCCCCTGTACGGTGGCAGCGATGCCGCCACTGTGCGCGTCGGGTAATTTCATGCGCGCCAGACAGGCGAGATCGTCCCGAATACCGCGGAAATCCAGCGTCAGCCACGAAAAGTACCAGTGTAAGCCGCGCTGCATGCGCATCCAGATCAGCATAGCGAATCCGGCGACAATCAGTAACAGGCCAGACAGGATATGAAACCAGGTGATCACCGTTTCCAGACTGTGCCCGCCCAGCGCTTCACGTTCGGTGAAACCGGAATTGATGATCTGGGAAAGGATGAGGACGGCAACGAAGAGATGGAGCCGTCGAAAAAAAGGCGCATCGTGATGAGGGAGCCACTGCCTGTAAGGCATGTTCATAGTAATCCTGAAATGAAAAGAACAGGACACTATATTTTCATGCGTAGATTAGGCTTACCTTAAGCGTTTCTCCGCGGTACCGGAGAAGCGGCGAGACGGCAGGCAGCAAAAAAGCAAAACGCACCGGAAAAAGCAGCCGGTGCGTTCAGCTAAAGCGGGATTGCTGGCGGTGAATTAGCGCGCCAGAACACCCTGTGGCTTTTTACTGATCAGGCGATCGATGCTGTACGCGCCCGGTCCAACCAGACCTAACACCAGGAAACCGCCAGCGATAGACAGGTTTTTCATAAACATCAGCTGGTTCACGCCTTCGGCAAAGTTACTGTGAAACAGGAAGGCGGTCAGAATCGTGAAGCCCGCGGTGAACAGCGCGGTGAAACGGGTCAGGAAGCCAAACATGATCGCCAGACCGCCGCCAAACTCCAGCAGGATAACCAGTGGCAACATGAAGCCGGGGACGCCCATCGCTTCCATGTAGTGCTGTGTACCTGCATAACCGGTAATTTTGCCCCAGCCTGCGGTGATAAACAGAATGGTCATCAGGATACGGGCGGCCAACAAACCACTGTCTTCGAATTTTTTCATCATCTACTCCAACGCTATAAGTTTGCAAGGCAGGAATGCCCGCAGTGAATATTCCCGTTGGCCGCCTGATAGCAAACCGCTGGGCTGATAGCTGGAGATGATAGTCGCGAGGCGTGACAGTTGTAAGCGATATAAACTGTCGATGTTATTCAGTAAATCTGACAAAAAAAAGCCAGTCACAATGGACTGGCCTGGTGATGTCAGCGCGGGGGGAAGGTTGACTTAACCATGCGCCAGGTGCTCCACAGGCCAAAGCCGCGCTTGGCCCAGCGCAACAGGCGGTTGGGACTGCGGATGGAGTAAATCGCTAACGCGCTGCTGCCAATGGCCAGATAGCGTTTAAGGCTCAAAAAGGTAAACCAGCCACGGTCGTAAGGTGCCGTGATTTCGAGCCAGCCACGCCGTGCCGCGCTGAGATCAAGGCGCTGTTGCTGAACCTGTTTAAGCAACTCTTCTATACGCGCTTCACGTTCGCGGCGGCTCATTAGCGGTTATCCTCAAGCAAATCACGATCGTTGGCCAGCTCTTTACGCGTATGACGCAGCAGCGTCGACTGGCGTGATTTACGCAGTGTCCAGAGCCCAAAAATCAACGCCAGCAGGAACAGCACGCCGGTGGTGATGGCTATCGCCATAAGACGGTATTGCGCATCGACTGCCCAGATAATCAGCACCATCAGGCTCATCAGGCCAAAAGCAGTAAAAAGCATCGTCAGGCCAAGCATCAACAACATCTGTATCAGATTGGCCTTTTCTTCTTCCAGCTCTGCCACTGCCAGACGAACGCGTGTTTCGACCATACTGACCAGCGTCGTAACGATACGCTGACCAATCGTGATCACCCCTTTAGCTGGTCCGTGGTTCTGCTGTGAATCGGTCATGGTTAACGACGCGAGATCAGCATACCGATAGCGACACCGATCGCCGCGCCAATACCGACACCATGCCACGGGTTATCACGTACATAACCGTCTGCTTTTTGTGCCGCTTCGCGCGTAGTGGCTGCCAGGCGCTCGCCGGATTCACCTAAACGCTCGCGGGAGCTGTCCAGCGCCACGCGCGCTTTATGACGCAGCTTATCCAGTTCACTTTTCGATTTTTCTGTGCCGCTGCTCAGCACTTCTTCCAGCGTATCCGCCAGGTTTTTCAGCTCAGCACGCAAATGTTCCGATGATGTGTCTTTAGACATAAAATACTCCTTTAACATCAGTAGAGTGAATCCGATTAATAGGGCTCCGCCTGTAACTTCTTAAGCTCCTGGCGTGCTTCTTCCAGCTTATGTTCGCGTTTTGCTATCTTGTCCTTATCATGACCTTCATCGCGCTCTTCCTTGAGTTCGCGTTCACGCTCAGCCACTTTCTGTTTCTGCGCGTTGATTTTTTCCAGATGTGAAGCTTTCAGCTTTTTGTCCGTGCAGCCCGCGCGCACCTCAGTAAGGGCGCGCTCAAGGCCGTTTACCCGGCGCTGATTGTTATGCTTCTTCGCCATCTCAATTTCGTGCTGTATGTCCTGTTCTTTTTGCTGGCACAGCGATTCCGCCGCCATCAATGAACCTGAAAGCGAAAACAACACGATGCCCAGCAGTAATTTATTTTTCATTAGGCGTAGTACCTTCCATTGTTGCCTGATTTACATCAACGCGGCGCAACCGCTTCACGGTGTGCGTTGAAACCCGCCTTAGTTTAAGCATAGACATCAGGTGGAAAAAGTCCAAAGATCACCGATATACGGGGAAACGTTCAGCGCGCAGTCGATAAACGCTGAACGTATAAAGAAACGCGCATCAGGCGAGAGAGAGGTGAGGCGATTGATCGTGTTGCGCGACGATAAAGCCCTCAGGCAGCAAGCGACGCAACACTTTTTGCGCGGCCAGGCTCTGCTCTTCATTGTCGAAATGAATAACCAGCGCATCACCTGCGGGTGTGATGCTTTTGATGCGAATACCTTGCGCGCTCAACTGTTGGTATAAATAAAAGCCGTCCGGCATCGGGGCACCCGCATGCGAAACGCGAATCTGTACCACATTTTCATGGCGCATCAGACCGGGCACCAGGCTTATCGCAATCAGCGCGAATGCACCGCCAATCAACCAGGGCCGCCAGTGTTTAGGTATCACCTGTAATGTTTTCATAAACCGGTCCCCCGCTGATTTGCACGGCGCTTGCGCCAGAGAACAACCAGCGAACCGATTAATCCCACCACCAGTAACACCAGCGGCAGCATCATCAGAAAGAACATCAGCTCATCTTCATAACGCCGAAAAATAGGGGTTTTACCCAGCGCGAAGCCCAGAACGGTCAGAATCACCACCCACAGGAAGCCACTCATCCAGTTAAAAAACTGGAAACGGGCATTACTTAAACCGGACAGCCCGGCAATCGTGGGCAGTAAGGTGCGGACAAAGGCGATAAAACGGCCAACCAGTAAGGCGGATAATCCGTGGCGATGAAACAGATTATGGGCCCGCTGATGATAGCGGGCGGGAAGGTGCGATAACCAGTTTTGTACGGTGGGCGTATTGCCGAGCCATCGGCCCTGAATATAGCTGACCCAGCAGCCAAGGCTGGCACCTGTTGTTAAGACCAGGATCGTCAGCGGGAAGCTCATTGTGCCCTTGGCAATCAGCACGCCAACCAGAATCAGCAGACTGTCCCCGGGAAGGAAAGCGGCAGGCAGTAAACCGTTTTCCAGAAAAAGAATCATGAATAAAACGCCGTAAATCGCCCACACCAGTGTTGGATCAGAAAGCGTTTCATAATCCTGTTGCCATAAGGCATGCAGCAGCGCTTGCAAAATTTCCATCAATCATTCCCGAACATCATCGTTGAACATGTCCCACTGGGACTAAAGCGCAGACTGACAGTTAGTTATAAATTCTGGGGTGACCGTCTGAGCATGCATGTCTGGATCCTTCCAGAACTGATTGTTAAATCAGCGATTTGATAAGCCCTTAACGCAAAAGGTAAGAAAAGGGTGATAACTGTAACAAAAATCCAGCTTCGGAGACAGAACTACTCCTAAACGAACAGGAGTTTTACCCTCTCCATTACGATGTAAAAAGGAGTTTTACATGTTCTGACACTATTGCAGATTAACTGACTGTTTTTAGGCCAGATTAGCGCTGAATCGTATCGGCATCAGGTAAGACAACCGGATTTTCGCTGAACATGTAGCGGTCGACATTAAATTCAAAATCGTCGGCGGTGGCGTTAAATAACATCTGCTTAGTATTTTCGAGATGTTGCCACATTGCCAGCTTACTGGCGGCAGGATCTTTGCGGATGAGTGCTTTAAGAATCTGATCGTGATCGTCACACCAGCTGAGAATACTGCGCTGATCGATATGCTCGTGCAGTTTGAGCCAGTAGGGATTGTGTAACCGGTGCAGCCACATTTTTTCGACAATGGCCGCGAGGGCACTGTTCTGCGTGGACTGCGCAATACGAACATGGAAGTGCATATCCCATTCTGAGTCCCTGAAATGGTCCTCCTGACGGGCTTTCTCCTGAATCGCCATCAGGTCGACAATATCCTGACGCGTTACCTGTGTGGCGGCGAATTCGGCGACATTACTTTCAATCAGCTGACGCGCCTGAAGGAGTTCAAAGGGACCAAAGGTGGCGAACTCCAACTGACTGCTGGACTCAGCCACACGGGTTTGCTGCTGGCTGGCTATCACATGAATACCCGAGCCTTTGCGTACCTCAACATAGCCTTCTACTTCCAGCATGATGATGGCTTCGCGGACCACTGTGCGACTGACCTGCATTTCTTCGGCAATCAGACGCTCTGCGGGCAGCTTGTCTCCCACCTGATAAACGCCATTTTCAATGCGCCGTTTTAATTCGCTGGCCAGTTGTTGATAAAGTCGACGCGATTCGGTGAGGTCCATAGCACGATCCAAAGTAACAAGCAGATAAGTTGTTATACCACTTTGCTGTAACTGAAGAAAAGGGCTGGCGCAGGCCAGCCCGGGAGATTAGCTGCGAACGGGCGCAGCCTGAGAAGGCGAATGTGGCGTCTGCAGTTCCGACACCGGTTGATTTTTCAGGACGGTCCAGATGACGATGGCGCCCAGCAAATCAAACACGGCCAGCGCAGCGAACAGGGGACTGAAACCTAACGTATCTGCCAGCGCGCCAACCACCAGCGCAAACAGCGTGCTGGCTGTCCAGGCCGCCATACCGGTTAAACCATTGGCGGTGGCCACTTCATTACGGCCAAAAACGTCAGAAGATAGCGTAATCAACGCGCCAGAGAGTGCCTGATGGGCAAAGCCGCCAACACATAACAACGCGATGGCAACGTACGGGCTGGTGAACAAACCAATGGTGCCCGGGCCTATCATCAATATCGCGCCCATTGTGACCACCATTTTGCGCGACACGATCAGGTTTACGCCAAACCAGCGTTGAAACAGCGGGGGCAGGTAGCCACCCAGAATACAGCCAAAGTCAGCAAACAGCATGGGCATCCAGGCAAATAGCGCGATCTCTTTCAGGTTGAAACCGTAAACCTTAAACATAAACAGCGGGATCCAGGCGTTAAAGGTGCCCCACGCAGGTTCGGCCAGGAAACGCGGCAGCGCAATGCCCCAGAACTGGCGGTTACGCAGGATCTGCAGTGCCGACATTTTGGTCGTGTTACCTGTCTGATGCTGCAATTCCTGACCTGAAATGATGTAGTTACGTTCTTCGTCGCTCAGCTTGTTTTGCTGCTTAGGATGCTTGTAGAACACCAGCCAGCACAGCGCCCAAATCATGCTCAGTACGCCTGCGATGATAAACGCCATTTGCCAGCTGTGCGCCACAATAGCCCACACGACCAGCGGCGGCGCGACCATGGCACCAATGGATGAGCCCACATTGAAATAGCCCACTGCGACGGAGCGCTCTTTTGCCGGGAACCATTCGCTACTGGCTTTGAGCCCGGCGGGGATCATGGCTGCCTCGGCGGCACCGACAGCGCCACGCGCCAGGGCCAGTCCGCCCCAGCTGCCTGCCAGCGCGGTCGCGGCGCAGAATGTGGCCCACAGTACGGCAAAGACCGCATAACCGACTTTGGTGCCTAGCAGGTCGAGCACATAACCCGCAACGGGCTGCATCACGGTATAGCAGGCGGAGTACGCCGCCACAATGTACGAGTATTGCTGGGTGGTGATGTGCAGCTCGGTCTGTAAGGTTGGCGCTGCTACGGCAATAGTGTTACGCGTCAGATAACCCAGTACCGTCCCCAGCGTCACCAGGCCAATCATATACCAGCGTAATCCTTTGATCTTACGCATTCTGTACCTCTTCCAGTTGTGTATGCGGTCAAACCGCTGTTGTTATCTGGAGCGGGACATCTCGTGATACAGCTCTGCTCACGCCCGCCGGCCCTGCCTGAGCGACCGTTATCTGCCTTGCCTTATGTCAGAATTTTGTTACCTTGCGGTAAAGCGAGAGCCTAACTTGTTATACAACTTTAAAAGTTGAAAGCCATCACAAAAACCCGTAATCGCATGTGGGATACTGTAAACAGATGAGAACACAGCCAGTTAGCGCGCTGCCGGCGGCAAAAAGGTCGCTTTTCGGGGGAAAAATCTCGCTTAAATGTGACCTGAGTCGTAAAAAAAACGGCAGTCAGTGAAAATTGGTATGATAACTTTGAGCCATTCAGGGTGTATCCCATAAGGAAGCTTTTTATGTCGCGTTTCATGACCGAGGATTTTTTGCTGGACACAGAGTTCGCCCGTCGTCTTTACCACGACTACGCCAAAGACCAGCCTGTCTACGACTATCACTGCCATTTACCGCCGCAACAGATCGCTGAAAACTACCGTTTTGCCAATCTCTACGATATCTGGCTGAAAGGGGATCACTATAAATGGCGCGCGATGCGGGCAAACGGCGTGGCTGAGGCGCTGTGCACCGGTGATGCCAGCGATCGCGAGAAATTTAATGCCTGGGCACGGACCGTACCGCACACCATCGGCAACCCGCTTTACCACTGGACGCACCTGGAGCTGCGCCGCCCGTTCGGGATTACCGGCGTCCTGTTGTCAGAAAAAACGGCGGATGAGATCTGGCAGCGCTGTAACGATCTGCTGGCTCAGGACACTTTCACCGCGCGCGGTATCATGCAGCAGATGAATGTGAAAATGGTCGGCACCACCGACGATCCGCTGGACGATCTGGTGCACCATCGTGCGATCGCCGAAGACGGCAGTTTCAACGTTAAGGTGCTGCCAAGCTGGCGTCCGGATAAAGCGTTCAACATCGAAGCGGACACCTTTTTGCCGTGGATTGAAAAGCTGGAAAGCCTTACTGATGTCAGCGTGCAACGCTTCGATGATTTACGTCAGGCGCTCAGCAAACGGCTGGACCACTTTGCCGCACACGGCTGTAAGATTTCCGATCATGCGCTGGATGTCGTGTGTTATGCCGAGGCCGATGAAACGACGCTGGACAGGATTCTGGCGCACCGTCGCAGTGGTGCCAAACCCGATGCACAGGCGATCGCCCAGTTCAAAACGGCGGTGCTGGTCTGGCTGGGCGGCGAGTACGCCCGTCGCGGATGGGTGCAGCAATACCACATTGGTGCGTTACGCAATACCAATCAGCGCCAGTTCCAGCTGTTAGGCGCGGACGTCGGTTTTGACTCCATTAACGATCAGCCTGTGGCAGAACCGCTGGCTCGTTTGCTGGGTGCGCAAAACCTCAATAATGCGCTGCCTAAAACGGTCCTTTATTGCCTGAATCCGCGTGACAACGAAGTGCTGGCAACTATGGCCGGCAACTTCCAGGGAGAAGGCCAGGCCGGGAAAATGCAGTTTGGCTCCGCCTGGTGGTTTAACGATCAACTGGATGGCATGCAACGTCAGATGACGCAGCTGGCCCAAATCGGTCTGCTGAGCCGTTTCGTGGGCATGTTAACCGACAGCCGAAGCTTCCTCTCGTATACCCGCCACGAGTATTTCCGTCGTCTGCTGTGCCAGATGATTGGTCGTTGGGTGGATCACGGCGAAGCCCCGGCCGATGAAGCCTTGTTAGGACAGATGGTGCAAAACATCTGCTTTAACAATGCGCGCGACTATTTTGGCATTGAGCTGGGAGCCTGATGATGACGCGGCTGAACCGCCACGACTTTCCCGGCGCGGTCTACCACGATCGCGTGATTCAGTTTGGTGAAGGCAATTTTCTGCGTGCTTTTATCGACTGGCAACTGGACTGGCTCAATGAGCATCAGGGAACGGATGCCGGTGTGGTGGTGGTCAGGCCGCGCAATCGCGCAGTCAGCGACACGTTAAATCAGCAGGACGGCCTTTATACGACCTTGATTCGTGGCCTGAACGCGCAGGGTGAGTCGGTGAGCGAAAGCCGCCTGATCCGCAGTGTGAACCGTGAAATCCAGCCTTACACGCAGTTCGATGCGTTTATGGCGCTGGCGCGCCAGCCCGACATACGCTTTGTTTTCTCGAATACCACCGAAGCGGGCATCGCGTTTAGCGAAACGGATCGGCTGACCGATTCGCCCGCCGCCAGCTTTCCCGGCAAACTGACGCAGCTGCTTTGGGCGCGTTATCAGCACGTTGCCGGTGACGAAAGCAAAGGCTGGCTTATCGTGCCGTGCGAGTTGGTCGATCATAATGGCGATATGCTGCGCGCGCTGGTGCTCCGCTATGCCGAACACTGGCAGTTACCGGACGCCTTTACACGCTGGGTAACGACAAGCTGTGCGTTCTATAACACGCTGGTGGATCGCATCGTCACCGGGTTTCCGGCCGACAGCGCCGCGCTTGAGGCACAACTGGGTTATCAGGATCACTTCCTGGTAGCGGGCGAGGTCTATTATCAGTTCGTTCTGCAAGGCCCCGCCGCGCTGTTTGACGAACTCAGGCTGACGGCGCTGGCACCCAACGTGCGCCGGGTTGAGGATATCGCCCCGTATAAAGCCCAAAAAGTGGCCATTCTGAATGGCGCGCACACCGCAATGGTGCCGGTGGCGTTTCTGGCGGGCCTGGAGAGCGTGGGCGAGGCGATGGAGGATACACAGGTCGCTGGGTATATTGACGATCTCCTGCGCAAAGAGATCATCCCTACGCTCGATCTGCCCGCTGATGAGCTTAACGCCTTCGCCGACGCGGTACTGCGCCGCTTTCGTAACCCCTTTATCCACCATGCGCTGCTGTCTATCGCTCTTAATGGCATGACCAAATTTCGCACACGTTTGCTGCAGCCATTACTGACTGCCCATCAGCAAACCGGCCAGTGGCCAACAAACCTGACGTTTGCGCTTGCCGCCCTGATCGCGTTTTACCGGGGCGAACAGGCAGACAAGCGCTGGACCTTGCAGGACGAGCCGTACTGGTTTCAGCGTTATTCAGAGAGCTGGGCTGCCGTCAGCGCACAACGTCTTTCTCCCGCGGCGTTGGTTCAGCAGGTTTTAGGTGAGGCATCGCACTGGGGACAGGATTTAACTCAGCTACCCGGCCTGACCGAAACGGTCAGCCACCATCTGCAACGCATTCTCGCGCATGGAATACGCGACGCGCTGAGCCACCGGAGATCATGATGCAAGACGCCATAAAAATTCATCCGCAGGACAATGTCGCCGTGGCGTTGCAGGATATCGACATCGGGACGTCAATTGCGCTGGCGGATCACCCCGTGACGTTACGACAGGCCGTGGAGCGGGGGCATAAGTTTGCCTTACGCTCGCTGGAGAAAGGCGAAACGGTCGTGAAATACGGGTTGCCCATCGCGCACGCCACGCAGGCTATCGGGGCCGGAGAACGGGTGCATTCGCACAATGCACGTACCAATCTTAGCGATCTCGACCAGTACGACTACCAGCCAGAGCCGCCAGCCTTAACGCCTCAACCTGGCGATCGCGACGTGCAGCTCTACCGCCGCGCCAACGGTGAGGCAGGCATTCGCAACGAGCTGTGGATCTTACCGACCGTCGGCTGTGTTAACGGAATTGCCCGGCAAATTCTGCAGCGTTTCCTGAAAGAAACCCAGGACGCGGCCGGAACCGACGGGGCGTTTCTTTTCAGCCACACATTTGGCTGTTCACAGTTGGGTCAGGACCATGAGAACACCCGCACCATGTTGCAAAACATGGTGCGTCATCCAAACGCGGGCGCGGTGCTGGTGATTGGCCTGGGCTGTGAGAATAATCAGGTCGATGCCTTTCGTGAAACATTAGGGGCGTTTGAAAGCGACCGCGTTGCGTTCATGGTCTGCCAGCAGCATGACGATGAAATAGAAGCCGGGCTGGAACGCCTGCACGCACTGTACGAAAAAATGCGTCACGATCGCCGTACACCGGGCAAACTCAGCGAGCTGAAATTTGGTCTGGAATGTGGCGGCTCTGATGGCTTCTCAGGCATTACCGCCAATCCGCTGCTGGGGCGTTTTTCTGATCAGATGATCGCCAACGGCGGCACAACGGTGCTGACCGAAGTCCCCGAAATGTTTGGTGCCGAGCGCATTCTGATGGGGCGCTGTCGCGACCGCGCGACCTTCGATAAAACCGTGGCAATGATCAACGATTTCAAACAGTACTTTATCGATCACCATCAACCTATTTATGAAAATCCGTCTCCGGGCAATAAAGCCGGCGGCATCACTACGCTGGAAGAGAAGTCGCTCGGTTGCACACAAAAAGCGGGGCAAAGTCAGGTGGTGGACGTACTGAAGTACGGTGAACGCCTGACGGTACCCGGCCTTAATCTGTTAAGCGCACCGGGCAATGATGCAGTGGCGACCAGTGCCCTGGCGGGCGCAGGCTGTCATATGGTGCTGTTCAGCACCGGACGCGGAACCCCTTACGGCGGATTCGTACCGACCGTTAAGCTGGCCACCAATACGCCGCTGGCTGAAAAGAAACCGCACTGGATTGATTTTAATGCCGGAAGGCTGGTTGAGGGCATGAGCATGGAGGCGCTGCTGGCCGATTTCGTGGACACGATTGTGGCCATTGCCAACGGGCAACGCACCCGTAACGAACAAAATGATTTTCGTGAGCTCGCGATTTTCAAGAGCGGTGTGACGCTGTAAATCACAAGGGCGGCACCCATGCCGCCCTTGTTCCGTGCTTTTCCTTGCCGTGCCGTTACGGCTTATTCAGCTTCTTTTTGTCATTCTGACGGTTAACCCAGGCGTTGATCAGCAGCGTCGATGCCAGAATCGTTCCGACGATGCCCAGCGATATCGCTACCGGAATGTGGTAGATATCGACAATCAACATTTTTATACCGATAAAGACCAGCACGACAGCCAGACCATATTTCAGCATCGAGAAACGTTCCGCCACGTTAGACAGCAGGAAGTACATGGCGCGCAGACCCAGAATCGCAAACAGGTTTGAGGTCAGAACGATAAAGGGATCGGTGGTGACGGCAAAGATGGCCGGAATGCTGTCGACGGCAAAAATGACATCGCTCAGTTCGACCATGATCAGTACCAAAAGCAGCGGCGTCGCAAACAGCACGCCGTTTTTCCGCGTAAAGAATTTTTCCCCGTCCAGCGTATCGGTCATGCGCAAATGTTTACGCAGCCAGCGCACAACCGGTTTGTCGCCCACGGCTGCATCGTCCTCTTTCGCCATCGCCATTTTGATACCGGTAAACAGCAGGAAGGCACCGAAGACATAGAGGATCCAGCTAAACTGCGTTACCAGCCAGCTACCTGCAAAAATCATGATGGTGCGCAAAACGATAGCGCCCAGTACACCGTAGATCAGGACGCGGCGCTGCAGGTTGGCCGGAACAGAGAAGTAGCTGAACAGCATCAGCCAGACAAAGACGTTGTCTACCGCCAGCGATTTTTCCAGCACGTAACCGGTCAGGAAAGCCAGCGTCTGGCTGGTCGCCACGTCACGCCCGGCGGTACCGTCCAGATACCACCAGAACGCCGCACTGAACAGGAGCGAGACGGAGACCCAAATCAGCGACCAGACGGCAGCCTGTTTGAAGGACATGGTTTGCGAACCGCGACGGCCCTGCAGGAACAGGTCAATCGCCAGCATGATAAGTACTACAACCGCAAAACTGCCCCAGAGGAGTGGCGTACCTACAGTTTGCATAATCGTATCCTGTCTGAAATAAAAAAACGGCTGAGGTCAGAAGACGTCAGCCGCTTATTCTGTGTAAGCAAACCTCGCCTTCCGGCAAGGTCTCACTTACAACTCAGGAATGGATTCTGGGTTGCCTGATGACCGGATGCGTACGCAACGTAGTGACGATCAATCAGCTTACAAGTTACTCCCCTTTGCAAGCCGATAAATTACGTGGCTGGCCGTCAGGAATCAATCGTCTGCCCGTCATATTTTGAAATATTTACACTCAGGCACTGTCGGCCGGAAAGACCACGCCGGTCTGACGTCGGATCTCGGTCAGTAATTTTGCAACGCTACGGGAAATGTCCAGCGCCGGATGGCTGACATGGCGCTGTTCTACCAGTCGTACAAAGGTTTCTGCTTCATACAGCAGGGTATTGATGTGTTGAGGCTGGCTCCAATCCTGTTTCTCCCCGACACGCGGAATAAAGGTCACAGATGGACACTCAGAAATACGTGTCACCACCAGCGATCCCGCTTCCCCCTGGATTTCACTGGCCAGTACCGAGTCGCTGACTTTTGAGTGCACTATCGTGACATCAAACTCACCATAATTCAGATTCACGGTGCCGTGGCCGTCCACGCCACTTTCCAGCAGGGTGGCCGAGGCAAGCACCTGCCGGGGCTCGCCCCACAGCGTGACGGCGACCGCCAGGCAATAGTAGCCGATATCCATGATGGATCCGTTGGACCAGCGAGGATCGAAGGTGTTGGGATGTTCGCCGTTCAGGTAACGCGGATAACGGGACGAATACTGACAATAGTTCAGCAGCGCTTTGCGCACTGTGCCAAGCGCAGGCAGCCCTTGTTGGAGTTGAATAAAGTTGGGTAAGCTGGCGGTCTTGAAGGCTTCGAACAGCACCACCTGATACTGGCGGGCGCAGGCGATCATGGCTTCGACCTCGTGCAGATTCGAGGCCAGCGGTTTCTCACAAATGACGTGCTTGCCCTGCGACATAAACAGCATGGCCTGCTGACAATGCAGGGCATTGGGACTGGCGATATAGACGGCGTCGATATCAGGACAGGCGGCCATGGCCGCCAGCGACGTAAAGCGCTGGTCGCAAGGATAGTCATAGCAGAATGCCGCGGCCTGCTCCCGGGTACGTGAATAGACGGCACACAGCCTCATCTTGCCGGTTTCGTGTGCCGCCTCGATGAACTGACGCGTTATCCAGTTCGTTCCCACAATGGCAAAGCGAATCACAGTGATCTCCTGCGCAGGTAAAAGTGCAGAGTAGCATCTGGCATCCGGCAGGCAACATCAGACGTTGATCCTGAGATCGCCATTCCAATACTATGTCTGAATACCGCACGTTAAGCACAAGACGGGGAGCGCAGGTGAAAGGAAGCAAACACGCATTAAACTGGACCACATTACTGATTGCCGTGCCGGTGGGCTGTGCCGCCTCGTTAGTTACTTTGCTGTTCCGCGAAACGATTGAGTTCATCAATTATCTGCTGTTTGGCCGCAGCAACGACATCACCGAATCCATCCATCTCTGGCCCATGCTGTTCTGGCCCGTTCTGGTCGGCGTGGGCGGTCTGCTGGCCGGTTTCTTCCTGCGCTACGCGGTCGCGATAGAGCGGCAGCAAACCGTCAAGACCGACTATCTCGAAGTCATTAATGCCCGCCTTGACGCCGTGCCGACGAAAACCTCCCTTTTCCGGGCGCTGTCTTCGGTTGCCAGTATTGGCAGCGGCGCGTCAATCGGTAAAGAAGGCCCGATGGTTCAACTGGCCGCGCTCTGTGGCAGCATGATCGGCCGCCTGTTGCCGCCTGGCGTGCAGTTAAAAAACAGCGACGTCGTCGCCATGGCCGCCGCAGCTGGTCTTTCCTCGGTCTACCATGCGCCGCTGGCATCGGCCATTTTCGTGGCAGAGATCGCGTTTGGTATCTCCGCCCTGCAACGCCTGATTCCGCTGGTGGTCTCCTCCGCTGTTGCGGTCATGACCATGTGGGCGCTGGGCTTTCGTAATGCGCTTTATCCGCTGGCCGAGGTGAGTTTCACGATGGATGTCAGCAGCCTGCTGATTACCGTCCTGATTGGCTTACTGTCCGGGCTGGCCGGTTTGCTCCTGATTCGCCTGATCGCCCGTGCTAAAACGCTGTTCAGTCGGGTCCGGTCCTTACCGCTACGTCTTGGGGCGGGTGGCTTTGCCGTGGGCCTGCTGGCGCTGGTCTCGACCGATATCCTGGGGAACGGCTATGAAGTCATTGTAAAGGTGATGGCAGGGCATTATGTGTTATCAGGTTTACTGCTGCTGCTGGTCTTAAAAACGCTCGCGACCAGCCTCTCGGTAGGCTCCAATGCGGTGGGCGGGTTGTTTACACCGTCCTTGCTGATCGGGGCGCTGCTGGGTATGGTCATCGCGTTGTGTGGGGTTGCCCTGCATCTTCCCCTGAATAATGTCCTGCTGTTCGCCGCTGTTGGCATGGCGGCCGTCCTGGCGGCCGTCAGTCAGGCGCCGTTAATGGCCATGTTAATGGTGCTGGAAATGACGCTCAACAGCAGCCTGCTGTTTCCGGTGATGATAGCGGCCGTTCTGGCGACAATGGTGGTCTACCGCCTGCAAATGGCCAGTACTTATCCCGTCGTGACGCACCATTTCAACCGTTCTGAAGCCAAATATGACTTCGATAATATGCGCATCAGCGAACTGATCATTCCGGGGGCGGCCCTGCAACCTGAGGCCTCGGTTGGGGAAGCACTGGCGGTGAGTTCGCTTAAGCGTGAGCGCTATGTGTACGTCATCAATGCGCAGGGCGCGTTTCTGGGCGTGGTTTCCATTCACGAAATATCCCGCCGGGTGCTGGCGCAGGAGATTAATCTGGACTCGCCGGTGCAGTGCGTGATGGATGAGGATTTCCCGGTGGCCTATCAAAACCAAAGCCTGCGGGAAGGATGGGAAGCTTTTGCAGCCGTCACGCTGGAACGTCTGCCTGTCCTGAATAATCCCCAGGAGCGCCGTTTTTTAGGCGCGCTGACCAAAACCAGCCTGATTCAGAAAGCGCAGGAGTTTCTCTAAGCCGCATTGCCCTGCAAAGCCTGTTCTGTCATCCACAGGCGGGCGTCGAATTCGAGCTGGTGATAGTCCGGTTCCATATGGCAGCACAGCTGATAAAACGCCTTGTCGTGATTTTTCTCTTTCAGGTGCGCCAGCTCATGTACCACGATCATGCGTAAAAAAGGCTCAGGCGCCTGGCGGAAAAACGTGGAAATACGAATCTCCGCTTTGGCCTTCAGGTTGCCGCCCTGCACACGGGAAATGGCCGTGTGCAGGCCCAGCGCGTGCTTCATCACCTTGATTTTGTTATCCCAAATCACCTTATTGATGGGCGGCGCGTTGCGCATGAAGCGGTTTTTCAGTGCCAGCGTAAAGTCATACAGCGCCTTATCACTCATCACATCGTGTCTGTCGGGATAGCGCTGTTGCAGCACCGGGCCCAGACGCTGGCGATCGATGAGCGTTTGCACCTGTTCAAGGATGGACTCAGGATAACCCTGAAGATAGATCAGTGAGGACATTAGAGATTCCCGGCGAAAGACAGTATACTGCGCCCCCTTTTTGGGGCGAAAATCAACCAAAGTGTACCACGCCGGAGAATTCATGAGCCAACTTGAACTGAACGATCGCACACTGATCCTGCACCGTTTCCCGCAGATGCGTGACGAAAGTCCGTTACAAGCCTGGGATGCCGCTGATGAATATCTCCTGCAGCAAAGCCTGCCGCCTGGTCCAGCGTTAATCTTTAACGACAGCTTTGGGGCGTTAACCTGCGCACTGAACACCCGTCCGCTGTGGCATATCAGTGACTCCTGGCTGAGTCAGCAGGCCACGCGTCAGAACCTGCGCCTGAATGCGCTGGACGACAGCGATGTCCAGTTCCTTGACAGCCTGGCACCGTTGCCGGCCGCACCGGCACTGGTCTTGATCAAAATTCCTAAAACCCTGGCGTTGCTGGAGCAGCAACTGCGCGCAGTGCGTCAGGTTATCACGCCAGAGACCGTGATAATGGCGGCGGGGCGTGCGAAAGAGATTCATACCTCCACTCTGCAATTGTTTGAGCAAATCATTGGTGAGACCAAAACCTCACTGGCCGTCAAAAAAGCGCGCGTGATTTACAGCCAGTTCACCCAGCCTGCGCTGCGCGAAAAATCGCCTACCCAGGTCTGGTCGCTGGACGGTACGCCTTATCAGATCCATAACCACGCCAACGTCTTTTCCCGCTCTTCACTGGATATTGGCGCGCGCTTGTTCATGCAGCACCTGCCGGAAAATATTGAAGGCGAGATTGTCGATCTGGGCTGTGGCAACGGCGTGATTGGCTTGATGGCGCTGGCACAAAATCCCGAGGCGGAGGTGCATTTTCTTGATGAGTCATACATGGCGGTGGCGTCCAGCCGGTTAAACGTAGAGATCAACCGCCCGGACGATCTGTCACGCTGTCAGTTCCGGGTCAATAATGTCCTGAGCGGTTATCCTTCCGATACGCTGCATGCGGTCTTGTGTAATCCGCCGTTCCACCAGCAGCACGCGGTGACCGATCACCTGGCCTGGCAGATGTTCCGTGACGCAAAGCGCTGCCTGCAATACGGCGGGGAGCTGCGCATTGTCGGCAACCGTCACCTGGATTATCACCACAAGCTGAAGAAGCTCTTTGGCAACTGCACCCTGGTTGCCTCCAACAAAAAATTTGTGGTGCTGCGTGCAGTGAAAATGCGTTAACTACAGCGTTAACGCCAGCGCGGTGGCCTGGGCTATCGCCCGACGGGCATCCAGCTCCTGCGCGACGTCGGCCCCGCCAATCACCTGCACGGGTTTACCGTTTGCCCGCAGCGCCGCTTCCAGCTCGCGTTGCGGCTCCTGACCGGCACAAATAATCACGTTGTCGACCGGCAGGAGCAGGCGCTCGCCGTCGCGCCGGATATGCAGCCCTTCATCATCAATCGCCAGATACTCAATCCCGCCCCACATTTCAACTCCCCGTGACTGGAGACTGCTGCGATGGATCCAGCCGGTCGTTTTCGCCAGCGTGGCACCGGGCTTGCCGGGCTTGCGCTGAAGCAGCCAGATTTGACGCGGTGAAGGCTGTGGCGCGGGCGCAATCACGCCGCCGCGCTGCGTCAGGCTCTGATCGATGCCCCATTCGCGATAAAAATCCCCGGTGGTTTCGTTTGCGGGCGGTTCAGACAGATATTCAGCCGTATCAAACCCGATCCCGCCCGCGCCAATAATCGCCACGCGTGCACCAACCGGACGCTTATCCGCCAGCACGGCCAGATAGCTCAGGACTTTGGGATGATCAATACCGGGCATATCTGGCGTACGCGGTTTAATGCCGGTCGCCAGGATGACTTCATCGGCGTCTGCCAACAGGGGAGCGGTGACCCGACAGCCTGTTTTGATTACCACGCCCGCCGCCGGCAGACGATGGCGAAAATAGCGCAGGGTTTCGCTGAATTCCTCTTTCCCTGGGATCTGTCGGGCGATATTGAACTGTCCGCCGATCTCATCGGCCGCCTCATAAAGGGTGACCTGGTGGCCGCGTTCAGCCGCCTGTAAGGCAAACGCCATACCTGCCGGACCGGCCCCTACAACCGCCAGCCGTTTGGGCATGTGCGCCGGTGTCACCGGCATGAGGGATTCGTGGCAGGCACGCGGGTTGACCAGACAGGCGGTGACGTGACCGGCAAAGATCTGATCCAGACAGGCCTGATTACAGGCGATACAGGTGTTGATACTGTCGTCATCCCCCCGTTGCGCCTTGCTGACAAACGCGGCATCGGCCAGGAACGGTCGCGCCATGGAAACCATGTCCGCACAGCCATCCTGCAAAAGCTGTTCTGCCACCTGTGGATGGTTGATTCGATTCGTTGCCACCACGGGCACGGCAACGTGTTGGCGCAAGCGGCGCGTGACCCACGCGAAGGCGGCGCGGGGCACGCAGGTCGCAATGGTCGGAATGCGAGCTTCGTGCCAGCCAATGCCGGTGTTAAACAGCGTCACGCCACAGCGTTCCAGCGCTGTTGCCAGTCGTAGCGTTTCGTCCAGCGTACTACCTTGCTCAATTAGGTCCAGCATCGACAAGCGGAAGATAATGATAAAACGGTCGCCGGTGGCCTGACGGACCGCGCGGGTGACCGCTAAAGCAAACTGCATGCGCCCGGTAAAATCGCCGCCCCAGCGGTCCTGACGCTGGTTGGTGTGCGGTACCAGAAACTGATTAATCAGGTACCCTTCGGAGCCCATGATTTCTACGCCGTCGTAGCCCGCTTTTTGCGCCAGACGGGCACAGTGCGCGAAGTCGGCAATGGTCTGCTCAACCTCGGCGTCGCTCAGTTCCCGCGGCGTAAAACGGTTAATGGGGGCCTGTATTGCAGAGGGCGCAACCAGATCGCGCTGAAAACTGTAACGGCCAGTATGCAAAATCTGCAGCGCGATTTTTCCCCCGTGCTGATGCACGGCGGCGGTGATTTGCCGGTGCCAGTCACACTGTGAATCCTGGTTCAGCACCGCACCGTGTGCGGCGGTCACGCCCTGAGGATTGGGCGACACGCCGCCCGTCAAGATCAGCGCCACGCCTTCCCGTGCCCGTTCGCCATAGAATGCCGCCAGCCTGGCCGCGCCATCTTCACGCTCTTCCAGACCGGTGTGCATAGATCCCATCAAAAAGCGGTTTCTGAGCTGAGTAAACCCCAGATCAAGGGGCGTAAACAACGCCGGGTAGGATGAGGGCAGCACAGTCATAATCACTCACAGATAAAGTGGTCGGATGAGTTAGCTTTAACCATTTTTCTGTTAAAAAAAAGTGAAATGGCATCAGGCTGTGAGAAACATCATAAAAGCGGCCTTAGCCGCCACATAAAACGGCCAGGCCGGGGAAATGCAGGGGAAGGCCAGCGGATGTGCGCGCAACCTCAGCGGCGGCGAATCCAGGAATAGCGGGAACGATAGCCACTGCCGTGATGCGTGTTGAAACGGTAGCTGGAGCCCGCCTCGGTAGTGCAATAGGTGCACTGGTGGACAGGGTCAATGTTTTCTGCCGGAATGCCTGCTTTTATCAGCATTTGCGTCGCCAGATACGGTAGATCAAACCAGACACCGCCACGGGTAGCAACGGCCTGGGGGCGCTGAGCGCCGGGATTGTGGGGCTGAACCGCATAATAGCGCAGGGGCAATGGCATGTCGGGCATCTGTTCAATCTCTGCCAGACGCTGACGATCCAGCTCAAAACAGCAGGGAGCCAGCGCCGGGCCAATCGCCACCGTCAGGCTCGCTGGCGTGGCACCGCGTTCGCAAAGATGCGCTACCGCCCGATACAGCACGCCAGCCAGGGTCCCCTGCAGACCCGCATGAACAGCGGCAACCTGTTTCTGCTGGCTGTCGGCAAACAGCACCGGTAAACAGTCGGCAGTGTAAACCGCGACGGGGCGGTGGCCGGTGGCGATCACGCCATCTGCATCACCGCTTTTGGGTGGAATAGTGTGAGTGTCGGTTAACACGACGGCGCTGTGAAGCTGATGGGCATAGGCGGCATCATCAGGAGGCGGTTCGCCTGCGGGCTGAAACGCATAATCGACCCAGTCAAGTGCATCAAGCAACGGCGAACGCGGTGTAGCGGACATCCTCATCTCCTGTTGAAACAGCGTGTAATGTTGCTGCCCTCAGCTTACGTTAACTGCTACATTTTTGAAGCGTTACCCACTTAAATCTTTCACACCTTAGGATAAAACGATGAAACATTCAGTGAATTTCGCGCTGTCGGCGGTGGTTGCGCTGGCACTGGCAGGTTGCGCGCAACCTGCCCGACAGCAGGCACAGCAGCAACTGGGGCAACAATCGGTCCTGGCCCTGAACTGGTTCCAGCAGTCCGGCGAATATCAGGCGCTCTGCTGGCAGGCATTCAACAGCGCCCGTCTGGCCTTTGATCAATCGGCTTCGCTGGCGGGCAAGCCTAAAGCGGTCATTGTCGATTTAGATGAAACTATGCTGGACAACAGTGCCTATAGCGCGTGGCAGGTGAAGAATGGCCAGCCTTTCAGCGACAAAACCTGGTCAGCCTGGACACAGGCGCGGCAGGCAAAAGCGGTGCCCGGCGCGGTGGAATTCGCCCGCTACGTCAACAGCCATGGCGGCACCGTTTTTTACGTTTCCAATCGCGATCAAAAAGACTATGCCGCCACGGTGGCCAACCTGCAGCAGCTTGGCTTCAGCGGAGTCAGTGAGAAAACGGTCAGCCTGAAAACCGACTCCTCAAACAAGCAGGCGCGTTTCGATGCCATTAAAAATGCGGGCTACAATGTCGTTTTATATATCGGTGACAACCTGAATGATTTTGGCGGCGCAACCTGGCATCAGGGTAACGCGCAGCGTCGGGCATTTGTCGACAGTAATCACGCGCTTTTCGGTACGCAATTTATTGTTTTACCCAATCCATTGTATGGCGACTGGGAAAGCGGCATGGCGGAAAATTACAATAAGCTGACACCACAACAACAGCTTTCCGTTCGTGAGGCGCGCCTCAACGCCTGGAACGGTAAATAAAATGTCAATATGAAGCGCCTGCACTGGGCGGGCGCCTTCACGTTGGCTCAAATATTTACTTACATCCGTCACTATTTTCACGCAAATTAAATTAACTATCTCTCGCTTTAATTTACCCCTTCATTAAGACGGATTCACTGCCTGCATTAAATAAAGGCGGTTAATCGTGCTATTCATAAATTCTGCATTTAAGACTAATCCTGGTCTGTGGCGTCGCTGTTATTTTAATTACTTAGTTCGCTATGAAAGTTTTGTATTTATTTGTCAATTTATAAATCATGGCGTTAATTTTATGTGTTTGATTTTAAATGAATAAAATTAAAATAACTGCAAAGTTTGGTGGTATGACCTCTTAATATTATTTACGTTTTGATGACGTTAGTTGAATAAAGCCTTACACAGGCAGGCAGTATTTTTGCGCGTGTAATATTCCATGTGCATTGAAAATGATAAGCGGCTATAACCTTTTAATGTGATGGAGTTCAGGTTTCATTAGCCCCTCGGCCAAATAAGGTGAGCGGGTTCACTCCGTGGTTCGCCTGGAAATGATATTCCCGGTAGTTAAGAGAAGATGATTGTGACGACACTTAAACCCTTATTAGCGAAAAATCGCAGTTGGGCCTTACAGCGCCGCCAACGTAACCCCGCCTATTTTGAAAAATCGCTCTATCAGCAAAAACCGCATTCATTATGGATTGGCTGCTCAGACAGTCGGGTACCGGCGGAGGTGTTAACGGGTTCCCATCCTGGCGAGCTGTTTGTTCATCGTAATATCGCCAATATGGTCGTGGCGGAAGACGACAACCTGCTGAGTGTTCTGCAATATGCCGTCTTCTTTCTTGGCGTGAAGCGCATTGTATTAAGCGGTCACTATGGTTGCGGCGGCGTTCAGGCGGCTCTGAATCTGCCCGGCAGTCCGTTAGCGACGGAGGATTCTGCACTGGCGCGTCGTATTACCTGTTTGCGCGACGGCCTGGCAAGCCATCTTGGCGACCCGACGGCGCAGGAAACAGAGGGTGAGAAACTGAACCGTCTGGTGGAGGCAAACGTGCGGGTGCAGTTTGCCAGGCTGGTGGCTTCCGACCCTGTCCGTCAGGCCTGGCAATCTGGTCAGGAACTGGATGTGTTTGGCTGTGTTTACGACCTGCAATCGGGTCATCTTAAAGAGTTGATTCAGCAATCTGCAGAGGAGTCTTCACCATGAATCTGGATACGTTACGCCGCGATGTGCCGGCAGGGCTGGTTGTGTTTCTGGTCGCACTCCCGCTCTGCCTCGGTATTGCTCAGGCCAGCGGTTTACCGCCTTTTGCCGGCTTACTGACCGGTGTGATTGGCGGGATAATCGTGACATCACTCAGTCCGTCACGCTTCGCCGTCAGCGGTCCTGCGGCAGGACTGGTCACTATCGTGGTCGCCTCGATGGCCACGCTGGGAAGTTTTTCCGCGTTTCTCACTGCGCTGATCATCGCCGGGCTTTTACAGTGCCTGTTTGGTCTGCTGCGCGCTGGCCGTTTTATTGCACTCGTGCCCGGTAGCGTGATTAAAGGTATGCTGGCGGCGATTGGCCTGCTGCTGATCATGCAGCAAATACCGGTGGCGCTAGGAGCCGGCGGCAGCGTAAAACTGGTGTCGCTGGTAAACGGTGAAATGACCTTTTCGCTCTCGGCGCTGTTGGTGTCGTTGGTGGGCTTGTTCATTTTGTTTGCGTGGACAACCGGCCCCATCAAGCGCATCAAGGCGATAGCCTGGATCCCGGGTCCGCTCTTTGCGGTTCTGTTTGGCTGTGGGGTGACAGTATTGGGGGCGCGACTGTTCCCGTCACTCACCGACGCCTTACCGCGTATTTCACTGCCCGCTTTTGACAGCGTTTCGGCGATGATAGCCGAACTTGAAACGCCGGACTGGATGGCCTGGCAAAATCCGCAGGTGTGGGTTGTCGCGGTGACGCTGGCGCTGGTGGCCAGTCTGGAAACGCTCCTGAGCCAGGAAGCCCTGAAAAAGCTACGTCCGCAAAATCCTGCGCCATCGCCCAACAGAGAAATGTTTGCTCAGGGCATTGGTAACATAACCGCGGGCTTCTTGGGTGCAATGCCCATCACGGCGGTTATTGTTCGCAGCTCAGCAAACGTCAACGCAGGCGCACAAACCAAACTGTCCATTTTGCTTCATGGTGTGATGTTGCTGATTTGCGGTATGTGGTTTAGTGAGATGCTGAATGCCATTCCGCTTGCCAGTCTGGCTGCGGTCCTGCTCTATACCGGTTATAAGCTGGCTGCACCGCGACTGTTTATCGAACAGTTTCGTATGGGCGCACAGCAGTACGTCCCGTTCCTGGCGACGATTATCGGAATTATCACGTTGGGAATGCTGGTGGGAATCGGCATAGGTATTGCCACTCAAATTATCTACAGCATCTACAAGAGTCATCGCAACGCCTTGCAGCTTACGCGCTATGACGACCACTATGTGCTGCGTTTTCAGCAAAATTTGACGTTTTTACACAACCCTAAACTTCAGGGACTGCTGGAAAAAATTCCCGAAAATAGCGTGGTAATTGTTGATAACGATAATGCAGAATACATCGATCCGGATGTAAAAGCCGTGTTGAAAGATTTTGGTGAAAATGCTGATAAACGAAACATACGCCTGAGTCAGTGGCCGGTGGCGGTGAAATAACCAGACATCGGTATTCTGGAATTTACAGCAGAAAAATCGGATATCTCGGATATCCGATTTTTTTATTTGTAAGACATAATAGGCAGGGATGTCTGCCAGCCCATTCGTTACCGGTAACCTGTTTCAATACCCTGACGTTCGCCTGTTTACTGTTGTTTTTCTCTGAATGGCGCAGACACGAATCAGGCTTTAATGATGATGATAACGCCACATACTTTGTGGGCGGCGAGGTAGTGAGCCTCTTTGTGACAAGGTCCGGACGTATGCGCGCTAAGCTGTTTGAAGAGCATAATGCTAAAAAGAGTGCCTTCTGGCTGTTTATGATTACGCTGATGTTTTGTTTCGTTGGCGGTCATCTGCGCATTCCCCACGATTTATCCCTGTTCTGGCCGGTAAACGTGTTTATTGCCGGTATGATGCTGCGTTATCCCTTCCTTCACCGAACCCGTTTTTATCTTATTTGCTTTAGTGCGATGGTATTTAACGATACGGTCTTTTCGGGCTGGACGTTACCGGCATTTACGCTCAATGTCGCCAATATTCTCTTTATCCTGATATGCGTACTAGTGATGGGAAAACAGTATCAGCATGATTCCAGCAGTGAACGCATCTCGAATGCCTTACGGATCTTCCCCGCCTGCCTGCTGGCGGCGTTCGGTTGCGCCACCTGGGGCGCGCTGGCACAGGTAGGCAGTGTCAATGCCGCGTTCGCCGATGCCTGGATGAACTGGTTCAGCGAACAGTTTTCGACCGGCTTAATGCTGTTGCCGTTTCTGTTGACCCCAAACTGGCGCGTGATGTTCTCAGGGCTACGGGTAAAGGTGGGGACGATTCTGCCGCTTATCGCCGTGGGGCTGTCCTTAACGACGGGGGCCTTAATGGGCGGCGCAGGCAGCCTGACGCTGCCGGTGCCGGCGTTAATCTGGTGCGCCATTGTCTTGCCCATCCCGCTCACCAGCCTGGTGACACTGATAACCGGCATCAGCCAGATCATTTTGGTTTCCCATGGCGTCATGCATATCCAGGGCGATTCAAGCCTGCTGCCCATCAGTCATCTGACGTCAGCGCGACTGGGCGTGGCTACGCTTGCCATCAGTCCTCTGATTGTGGCGGTCAGCGTGGATGCTATCCGTCAGCTCAATGAGCGGCTGGCTCTGCGCGCCGATTACGATTTTCTTACCCAGTTATTATCGCGATCCGGCCTGTATGAAAGACTGCGTAACGAGCCCAGCTATGCGCAACGTCAGGTCGGCGTGATCCTGCTGGATGTGGATTACTTTAAATCAGTCAACGACAATTTCGGCCATGATGCGGGCGACAGCGTGCTGGAAGAGATTGCCCGCCGCATTTCGCCGCTGGTTGGCAGTAAAGGGCACATTTGCCGTTTTGGCGGAGAAGAATTTGTGGTGGTGCAGTTCGATCTGTCTCCGGAGAAAATCTATTCGCTGGCGGAGGGGATTCGGCAGAGCATTGTCCGCGAGAAATTTGTGCTGCAGGGCAATGCCGTCACGGTCACGGTGAGCCTGGGCCTGGCAAATGGCGAAGCCCAACCGGGTACGGCCTGGGCTGAGACGATTAACAACCTGATCTCCGCAGCCGACAAAAATCTCTATATTTCCAAGCGAAATGGTCGCAATCAGACATCGCCGGGCAAAGCCCATAATGAAATGACCAGCGACGTTGCCTGAGCAGGTCGCTGGACGCACATTAATGAATACTGGTTTTCAGCAGGGCGCTCTGTTGATGGCGTGCGATAGCCAGTTCAATCAGTCGGGTAATCAGGTCCTGATAGCTCAGGCCCGCCGCCTGCCACAGTTTGGGATACATGCTGATATTGGTGAAACCGGGTAGTGTATTCACTTCGTTGATCACGATTTCGCCTTCCTCGGTATAAAACACGTCGACACGCGCCATGCCAAAGCATTCCAGTGTGGTAAATGCCTTAATCGCAACCTGGCGAATCGCCGCATCGACGTCCGGTGGGATGGCGGCAGGAATCACCGTTTGTGCGCCGGTTTCGCTGATGTACTTTGTGTCGTAGGAATAGAAGCCTTCTTTCACCACCACTTCGCCACACGGGCTGGCCTGTGGCTCTTCGTTACCCAGCACCGCACATTCGATCTCCCGGCCTTTAATGGCTTTTTCAATCAGGGCCTTACGATCGAACGTAAACGCCATTTCCAGCGCGGGCAGGAGCGCTGCGGCATGGGTCACTTTACTTACGCCCACCGAAGAGCCCTGATTGGCAGGCTTAACAAACAGCGGCAGGCCGAAGCGGGCGATGACGGCTTCGGTGTCCAGTTGGTTCAGCTGTGAAGACGTGACGCTCAGCCAGGGGGCAACCTGCAAGCCGGCATCGCGTAACAGGCGCTTGGTGAAATCCTTGTCCATGCTGACCGCCGACCCCAGCACATCCGACCCGACAAAGGGCAGCGACGCCATGCGCAGTAACCCCTGCAGCGCGCCATCTTCGCCTTGCGTACCGTGAACCACCGGAAAAATGACATCCAGCTGTGACAGGGAATGCGCATCGTCACGGGCAATGAGTGGCTGCTCAGGTTCGCCGGGAATCAGGGCAATCTGTTTTGCCGTGCGATTGAGGGCAATCAGTGACGGATTTTCTGCATTCAGCAGGAAGCTGGAGGCGTCATTGAGGTGCCATTGCCCTTGTTTGTCGATACCCAGTAGCACGACCTCAAACCGGGTCTTATCAATGGCATCAACGATATTTTTTGCTGACTGCAACGACACTTCATGTTCTGAAGATTTCCCGCCAAAGACGATGCCAACCCGCTGTTTTTTCATCAAAGGTATCCACATAAACGCAAATCACTACCATAGCATGCGCATTGTCATAAAAAACAGCCGAACGAACGAGAGCGCCTTCTGTTGTGCGTCGTGATCAGTACGCCGGGCAAGGTTGGAGAGAAAGGGGGAAGACACGCGATTCAGACCGCTTGCGACGCTTCATTACTTCGCAAGGAGTAGCGCCTGAATTTCTTTCAGCGTACTCCTCAACACGGGGTTAACGAACTGACGTATATTTAAGAAAGAATCTGCCATCGAATAACTGGATTATTTTGTTTAAGGCAAAATAATTAACTACTCTTATAGCGGTATTGCGTGCGGGGCCACTATGATTGATGCCAGCTCAGATGACGCCTCAACACGGTGAGAATCTGCACACAGGTAAAAAAGTGTCGCTTGTTGCCTGCGGATGAATTCTGCCACTCATTCAGTACTGTAGAGAACAAAAGTGACGTTTATTCTGCCCTTTGTCTGGCTGATTAGCGTTTACTATCTGCATAATTTATTCTCAGCACATCCCGTTATGTATCGCAGAAAAATCCATCTTCGAACGTTACTCACCGCGTTATCGATAGGAAGTGTCATTGTGACTTCCGGCTTGCTGCTGGGCGCGCTGTTTCTTTTTCAAAAAAGTAATATTGAAGAGTCGCTGCTGGACAGCAATATTGCCTATGCCCGTAAGCTGGCCGACACCACCGATCACTATCTTGCCATTGCCCAACGTGAACTGGCCTGGAGCGCCGGTCAGATCGCTGACCTGAATAACGTTCAGCTGTTACATCGCGAAACTACGCGCCTGTTACAACAGTCAGGTTTTTTCAACTCGGTAGTCGTGCTGGATAACCATTCCATTATCGCCTCCATCTCGCCTGAAAGCCTGTCTCTGCTGGGTGTTAAGGTGGACACCGCTGAAACGGAACAGGCGAATAAGCTACAAAAACCGTTTATTTCTTCGCCTTTTATCTCACCCTCGGGCAACTATGTGGTCTTTATCTCGCATCCCCTGTTTGCGCATGACGGTCATTATCTCGGCTTTATTGGGGGAACGATTTACCTGAAAAAACAGAGTATGTTGAGTGACATCCTGAGCCAGCATTATTACGGTGATGGCACATCGGTCAGTATTGTCAGTGATGATGGCACGATTATTTTCAGTCAGGATCCGACGCGTGTCGGGACGCGCATGGCGTTAAGTCAGCCGTTACAGAAACGCCTGGCGGCCACGATGAGCGGCCAGTTTATGATTCAGGACGCGGGCAAAAAGTACCTTATCGGTTACGCCAGCCTGCAAAAAACGGACTGGAATATCTTTATGTCCGGTACCTCAGAAACGGTAAATGGCCTGATGATGCATACGGCCAGAAATGCCTTCTGGTTTATTCTGATCATCATCGTCCTGACTGCAACCTGCATGGCCTTTCTGGCGTCCCGCATCTCTTATCCGCTGGAAAAACTGGCAGGCATGGTGCGTGACGGGGGAAGTGAGGCCAGCCCGGATCCGCTGTCATCCGTTAACACCTGGTACAACGAAGCTGACAGATTAAGAGAAGCGGTTCAGCATCACCGGCGTGCGGTCGCAGGGCATGTTGCGGACCTGAACGATAAAGCCATGACCGATCCGCTGACCGGATTAAATAACCGTCGCGGTTTCTATGCACAGGCGGCTCAGCACCGCGAGGAGCCTGTGCAGAGTGCGATTGCCATCGATATCGATCACTTTAAAATCATCAACGATCGCTATGGACACGATGCTGGCGACAAAGTCCTGGTGAGCCTGGCGGGTTTGTTAAGAAAGCGCTGCCGTACGCTGGATGTAATCAGCCGGTTCGGCGGCGAAGAGTTTGTGCTGCTGCTGCCGGGCACCTCTATGGGCGACGCGGCCGCAATGGCAGAACGCATCCGTGAGGCCGTCAGTCATACGGTGTTCCCGTTTATCAACAGCATGACGGTTTCCCTCGGCGTCGCTACCTTAAACGGTTTGGGCGACGACGCCTCACTACTCAGGCGGGCAGATGAAGCGTTGTACGCGGCGAAAGACGAAGGCCGTAACTGCGTCATGGTGAACCATGAGGGGAACATTTCTCGCTATCCTGCCAGGTAACGCCGTGGACGTGAACCCAACGGCGTCTTAACACATTTCGCGGAGTTTCCAGTGCAGCCAGTGGTCCAGTTCGCTGTCTGCCAGGGGACGGGAATAGAAAAAACCCTGGGCCTGATCGCAGCCATATTCCGTTAACGCTTCCACGGTATCGACACATTCCACGCCTTCGGCCAGTACCACATAATCCAGCTCTTTCAGCATGGTAATAATATTACGAGCAATAATGCGTGAGGCCATATCGGATGAAAGCTCACTAATTAGCGAACGGTCCAGCTTGATCACATCCAGCGGCATCCGGCGCAGATAACTGATATTGCTGTAGCCGGTACCAAAATCATCAAGAGAAATGCCAAAGCCGCGCAGTTTCAGCATCTCAAGCCCCCGCATGGACGAGGGGCTCTCAACAATGCGCTCCGTTTCCAGACACTCGATTCCCAGCAGGGAGGTGGGGAGTTTTGCCTTAAGCATTTTCTCTTCCAGACTATCCGCAAAACCGTCAAGCGAGAAATCGCGCTCACTCACATTAATCGTAACAGGCAACTGGATACAGCTGTTGCGCAGGCGCTTCAGGCGGGCGATAACGTTGTCAATCACCCATGATGTCAGGGCAGTAAGGGTTTCGGTCTGCTCAGCAAGCGGGATGAAAGTGGCCGGTGAGAGTTCGCCTCGTTCAGGATGATGCCATCGAATCAGGGCTTCAAGCCCGATGGGTTTACCGCTTTGCAGGCAAATTTTAGGCTGATAAACCAGATAAAGGCCCACATCTTCGCGCAGCGCGCGCGCCAGATCGTTGATTAACGTGAAATCCTGCGTACGTCTGATATCCGTGGCTTCACTAAAGCGTAAAGAGGGTAAACCGCGCCCAATGGCCTCGTGCAAGGCGCTGACCGCCTGGCGCAGGGTTTCATGGGGCGGGAAAATACCGGAGACGAAATCGACCTCGCCGGTGTGGGTGCTGAGCCCCACTGACAGGCCTTCACCCAGGTCGGCGCTGATGCCTTCCATCTGACAGGCGACCCAGTGCGCACTGATGCGGCTGTCCGCACGCGTCAGCACCGCAAAACGCCCGGTGGCAACAGTATAAATAATGTCACTGGCCGCAGGACGCAGCCGAAGGGGCAAAAGGGTAGCGACATCCTTGAGCAGGCTTTCAACGGGCCCCATGCCCATCGACCGGGCCAGTTCATAGGCGCGCGGCATATCAATACAGTCAATCAGGACCAGGCGGCGTAAGGTTGTGTCGCCTGCTGCCGATAAATAATGCATGTCACGAATCAGGCGCTGGCGGTTGGGCAGCCCTGTCACCGGGTCGACAAAGCCCGCAGAATGCCAGGCCTCCAGAAACGACATCACTAATGATGACAGTAACTGAAGCGTCGTAATTTGTGAGGCGCTGAAGGGGTGCGGTTGAACATCCGTGACGCACAGCGTACCCAGGTTTATGCCATCACGGTTTTTCAGTGGGACGCCCGCATAAAACCGAATAAAGGGCGCCCCAACGATCAGGGGATGGGCCGCAAAGCGGCTGTCGAGATAGGTATCAGGCACGACGACGGCGGTGTCACCATCTACCGCATAGCGACAAAGTGAATCCTCCCGGGATGAACGTTCCAGCTTAAAATTGTGTGAGGCACGCACATACTGAAACTCATCATCAATGATAGAAATAAAACTGCCGGGAATGTTCAGTGCCTGACTGGCCAGTCTGACAAATTTTCTCAGTATGTCATCCCGACTTTCATCAGGATGACGAAGTGCCTCAAGGGCACGGATGCGGCGTTCAGGATCGCCGTCGAGACTCATAAGCATGTGTGTCCTCCGCTCCGTACTGATAACGGCGCGAAATTAAAAAGAAAAAGTGTCGGATAGAAGCACCGCAACGCTGGCCAAAGGGCGCGAAAGGAAAAACAGGAAATAATTTTATTTTCACTAAATAATAGGCGTGTTCTGGGTTTATGTCTCTTTTTATTTTCTTTAATAAATATCTTAGTTATGAACGATGCACACATTTAATCAATTTTTACGTTTTATTTTTTCATTAACACTGCCACAATTATTTTTATAAAGAGTAGCGCGCTATTGTTTTGCCCGCAACTATTAGGCATGAATATTTTTATTGACGTTTTTACACAGCCACACCGGGGAAATACTATGAATATTCTAAAAAATTTTACGATAAGACGTGTCGTCTTATGGATACTCATTATCGCCGTGATCGTCATTGCGCTTGCGGGTGCCTATGGTTCGGTGATTCTCAAAGACATTAATCGGGAAGTTACACGCAGTAACAGCTTGACAGAACAGCTTATTTTCCTTAATCGTGCCAGTTTGCAGATGCAGGAGAATGCGACAGCGAATCGTGCTGCGCTGGCGGCAGACGTGCCTGCGGGTGATGAGTGGCAGCGCTACCGTGCCGCGCTGACCAGCGCGCCACAGGATTATCCTGCGGCTGCGCAGGAAAGACTCCGTGCTCTGACGCAGCAGATTTCCAGCAATAACGCGCCGCTGAGCGTAGAGCATCAGAGACTGGTAGAACTCTTTTTGATTACGTTGGCTGCGGTCACGGGGCTGCTTTTCTTTTGTGACCGCTATCTGGTTGTCCATCTTGTTCGCCCCGTAGCAAAACTGCGTGATCACTTCCGCATCATTGCTGACGGCGATCTGACCCAGGAACCCGAAGATCTTGGTCGGAATTGTGTCGGGCAAATGGTGCCGTTACTTAAAGAAATGCAACAAAGTTTGCTGAAGACCGTTCTGGCGATTCGCGACAATGCATCCGTGTTACGGGATGAGGCCAGCGATATCGCTAAAGGCAATGCCGATCTGTCGAACAGGACGGCGACTCAGGCAGCCGCGCTGGAAGAAACGGCGGCCAGCATGGAGCAGTTAACCGCGACCGTGCGCTATAACGCAGAAAACAGCCGTGAAGCGCGCGCGCTGTCAGGCATCACTGCGCAAACCACTCAGCAGGGCGAACAACTGGTGAAAACGGTGGTTGGCGCGATGGAAGGCCTGTCTGTTGGCGCAGAAAAAATACGTCAGTTTACGGCTACCATCAATGGTATTGCGTTCCAGACCAATATTCTGGCGCTCAATGCCGCCGTCGAGGCGGCGCGCGCCGGAGAGCAGGGGCGCGGTTTTGCTGTAGTGGCCAGCGAAGTACGATCTCTGGCGCAACGCAGTGCCGAAGCGGCGAAAGAGATTGAAGGATTAATTGCGGATACGGTCGCCGGTATCAGTCAAGGACGTGATGCGGCCAACACGGCGGGCAGCACGATGGAAGAGGTGTTACGTAACGTCGGCAGCGTGAACGACCTGATTGGTCAGATTGCTCTGGCTTCCGAAGAACAGAGTAAAGGTATTTCTCAGGTCACACTCGCCGTAGCGGAAATTGACCGGGTTACGCAGCAAAACAGCAGTCTGGTGCAGACTATCTCAGCCTCTGCGGAAAGTATGAGCAGCCAGACTGAGACACTGACCAGCGTCATTACACGGTTTACACTGCCCGTGACAACCTCGTCTGTTGTCCGTTCAGCCAGCCATAAGGCCACGCAACCTCTTCGTCCTTCGGTCTCTGTGGCGACAAAAGATGATGCGGCCTGGATTGCGTTTGGTAAATAAAGATATATAAGCCAGCCGGTGGTCTGTTTTTCAATTGAAAATAACCACTGTGGTTTTCATGCCCCCGCCTTATGGCGGGGGAATTTATTGTTGAACGCCCTGTTTTAAATTTATATTTCCTTACATCTTACGTTACGAAATAAACTCAAATTATTGGTTTTTTTAAAAGTCATGCCGTTTCGCTTAAGGGAAAGTGATATAAGTTGATCAAAGCATAGATTCGGGCCCATAAAATTCCTGCCAGAACGGCCTTCCCTCGATTGACATTTCCCCTGTTAAGATTAAGTATTCTTATGAAATGTGTGCTGCGGCGGTGGCTGATGACCGTGTGAGAGAACCGATACGGGCTGCGCTAAGGCACTGTTACCCTAAGTCAACAACAGGGAGCCTGGTTTGGGAAATTCAATCGTCCGACGGCCCGTGCCCGTCCAGAATAACGTCCGGGAGTTGCGTATTGCGGCAGGTCTGTCACAGGAGGGCGCAGCCGAACGCTTTGATCTCAGCTTACGCGCCTGGCAGACAAAAGAAGCCACGGCGAAAGTCGCGTTACTGAGTCAGGGCGAGTATGAATTGCTGCTGCTGTTAGCAGGCAAGCATCCCTATTATGAACTGGTGCCACAGTCCAAAAAATAGCGATTTTTACCGTTTTACACAGATAAGCAGCCTCAGACTATGAAGTTCATCTCTGAGAGGACGATAACAGTAAAAACGGGGTCGAAGTTAAAGGCGATCCCGTGATCAGAGCAGATGACTGAGATTGGGATTTTTGCTGTACAGGCGGGCCTTTGTTGCGGTTTCAGGTTGGCAGATAACGTTTACCTGGTTCTGTCTGATTGCAGGCGTCCTCTTTTTACTGTGAGATGCCCGGCCACAGTATACGACCTCAGGAGGACATACTCTGAAGCACTCAACCGAAAACGGCGCTGAAGAAGCGCGCTTGCGTGCGCTGGCCCAGTATCACCTGATGGACACGCCGCCGAATGAAGCGTTCGATCGCCTGACGATTCTGGCCGCGCGACTGTTTAGCGTGCCGGTGGCGTTTGTGTCGCTGATTGATGAAAAACGCCAGTTTTTCAAGTCTCGCTATGGTCTGCAGATTACTGAAACCTCGCGGAGCGTGGCGTTCTGCCATCATACGCTTGAGAGTGACTCGATTCTTTGTGTGCCTGACGCGCTCAACGATCCCCGCTTCTGTAACAGCCCGCTGGTGCTGGGTTATCCCTATATTCGATTCTATGCTGGCGTCCCGCTGATTACGCCCGACGGGCACAGAATTGGGACATTATGTCTGACCGACAATCATCCCCGCCCTGCAATGAGCCCAACGGATCGTCAGAACCTGACCGATCTGGCTGCGCTGGTGATGGACCGCATGGAGGTTCATCGTATGGAGGTGCTGCGCCATGCCAGTCAGCAGCGGCTTGAAGCCATATCGGTCACCTCGCCTGATGCCATTATTTGTACCGATCTGAATCGCGGGATTACATTCTGGAACCCTGCCGCGACCAACATGTTTGGCTATGACGCCAGCGAAATGATGGGAAAATATGTCGCCGGACTGATCCCGGAACGCTGCCAGACCGACTACCGCAACGAACTTGATCGGCTTGAGCATGACGATGACGCGATCGCAGTCCCTCGTACTCTGCAGATTTGGGGGAAACGCTGCAACGGTGAAGAGTTTCCGGCAGAAGTTTCTTTCTCGGGCTGGCGCGAAGGGGAGGAACGCTATGTTGGCATGATTATCCGTGATGTTACGCTGCGTTATGAAAGCGAGGCGCGACTGTGTGAGCTGGCGTCACTGGATATGCTGACGCGTCTTGCCAGCCGCAGTGCGTTTATGACCCAACTCAGTAAGCTGACGGAATCCGGCGTACCTTATACCTTGCTGATGACGGATTTAGACAGTTTTAAAGAGGTGAACGATACACTAGGCCATGCCGCAGGCGATGCCTTGCTGTGCCATGTGGCTGAGCAGATTCGCGCGGTTTGTACCCATGCGATTGCGGCAGCCCGACTTGGCGGCGATGAGTTTATTGTCCTGCTACCCAATGGTTGCGATGAGGCCATGGGGATAGCGCACATACTCACTGCGGCCATCCAGATGCCATTTGATTACATGGGATCGGTGCTGACGGTGGGAGCCAGCACCGGTGTGGCCTGTTTTCCCTTACATGGCACCGACACGTCATCGGTCATGTCAGCCGCCGATTTAGCGCTGTACCGCGCCAAAGCGCGCGGGAAAGGCCAGTCTGTTCTCTTTCAGCCTGAATTTCGTGAGGCGGAACAGGGACGACGCCGTTTTGAGCGTGAACTGGAAGCTGCGGTACGTCAGCATCAGTTCGTTCTGCATTACCAGCCGCGTTTTAATGGGGCCGATGGGACATTGATCGGCTGCGAAGCACTGGTGCGCTGGATGCATCCCGCGCGTGGCATCCTTTTTCCCGCTGAGTTTATTGATATGCTGATTAAAAGTCCGCTGTCAGTCAAACTTGGGGAGTGGATCATTCAGTCCGCTGTCAGTCAAATTAAGCAGTGGCGGCGTCAACACGCGGCCTTGCGTGTCAGTATTAATCTGTTCCCACGTCAGTTGCTGGAAACGGGCCTGGCCGATGTTATCCGTCACTGTGCCGGGGAAGATGCAGGCTTTATCGAACTGGAAATCGATGAACCGCTGCTTACCGATGCCGATGAGACAAAATTACAGGTTCTGGATGCGGTTAAAAATACGGGGGCGTTATTTATCATCGACCATTTTGGTCGCAGCCTGGCCTCGCTCAGCCTGTTGCAGCATCGCTTTGTTGCCGGTCTCAAGATAGATAAATCGCTGACGGGCCAACTTGAGCAGAGCAACAAAGCCCGACTGCTGTTTAACGCGATTGCTTCGTTAGGCAAAAATATGGGCATCACGGTCGCGGCTGAAGGCATTGAGAACCGTGCACAGCATGAATTCATTTGTGCTGCGGCATGTGACATTTTACAGGGCAAACAGATGGGGGCACCCGTCAGCGCGCCTCGCTTCGAAAAGCTTTATGTTACGCCGCTCAATTGCCCCCAACCCTGATTTGCTGTTCTTCCGGCGTTAACGCTCAGGGTCCTGAGCGTTAACGAAGATGACGCTGTCCTGACCGATGAGGCAGAAAAAACGGCACCGCGAGGGTGCCGAAGTGAGCAACGTTTGTCAGGACAATCATTGTGATAATCAACTCACACTAAGATTAACGGCCCTGTGCCAGGAAGATTGAGCGAACCGATGACACGTTTGTGAAAACGTGACGCGACGCAGGTTTTAAGCGGTCTGAGGGCATTTATCCGCAAAAAAAGAGAGAGGCATTTCAGGTATAGAGAAAATTTGTTTGATCCCGGGTGGCGACAATCCAAAGCGTGAACTAGTGTAATAACGCTGTTTGGAAGTCATTTAGGATTTCCCTGAGAACTCCGGCCCGGCCCTTTAACGAGGTTCGGGCATTTTTTTGCACTTTAAACAGCGCCTTGCCTCTCTGTTGCACGTTCAACGCGTCAGGGAAGGCCGTAAAACCTGCCTGCAGGCCAGCGCTGACGACAGCCCGTTTTCTGTGCATAACGACAGAGGACAGAGTAAGAGAGGGAAGGGCATTAACGTCAGCGTGGTAATGGTGAGTCGAGAGGCAGGTAAGCAGGCGCGTGTAACGTTTATTGCCTGAAGAGCAGCGTCAGAAGTTCACGATAATGTGACGCATCGTCCTCATTCGTTGCCGTTTCAAGACAACCAATCAGCTTCAGACAGATGATGCGTCGACTCACAGGCTTATTTTCCCGAAGAATTTCGACTGCGATCCTGCCAAGTGTTTCAAGTTGATGTGGGTGATCAATCTGGCTGAAATAATGGGCCAGGTTGCTGGTTTTTCCTGAGGGCGGCAAACCGTCCTGGCGCATAGTGTTCCTTGAAGCTGAGTAGGAGTATTTGTGCGCAAGTTAACCGATCCTGGGGGCCGCTGTACAGCAGTATTACCGATTACTGGCGAAAGAAAGGTTCCCAGCCGTCTGGCTTAGATCTGGCAGGGTAAAGCGGCGATATGTAAGGCGGGCACTGGCGCTTCAGAGCTGGCTGACAGCGGCGACTGGCTTCCCATTGTGCGTGAATATTTCAGTCTGTGATAAGAGCATAAACGCCGCTAAATGAACAGGCACAGGCATGGCGCACGTTAATAATAACGTTTTAGTGCGAAGCATTACCGAAGAGAATAACATTATCATTAGCAGGGTTTTATTCATGGGGCGTAAACAGTCGCCAGGAATTATAACCATCAGCGCCACAACAAAAAATATTAATACTGCTCTTACAAAAAGCTGAACGATAATATATCGACGTTGACGGATATCTGTCTTTACGTGCCTTTGAAAATACACGCATAACGCCGGTCCAGGCCTGGCAAGGCCTGCAGGTGTTGTCAGGCGTACTATAGATATATTCAGAATAGTCTTTATCAGACAGCATTCAGGCCAGGAATTTAATAAATTTATTGCAATTCATTAAGTTAAAACAGGCATTTCAAAAGTATCATTTTTATCACTTCAGGCTACTATTCTTTCGGCAGAAAAAGGCTTTTGTCATCTGTTTGATTATTACTAGAATGTGAAAAACAATAGTGATTAATTGCCAGATTGAGGAGCGTAAAGTGTTATTTCACGACGATGAGAAAAGTCATGTCATTCTTGGCGAAGCGGTGGTCAATCTTGCCCTCGGTGAGAAAGAAATTAGTATTGATACACTCATTGCGGAGCTCAATATGATGGCCGAGTCAGAAACCTGTGATAACAGATTAGCCGACATTTTCTCGGCGCGACGCTGGCTAAAGCAGTTCAGACCTTCACCCGTCAGGAGGGATTCCGGCCTGCGCTGGTTAATGACAGCCAGTCAGGAAGGAAAAACAGATGAAAATGTTATTCGTCTTAATCCGGAAGAGGATGACGACCGTGCATAGCCAAACGTTGGCAAGTTAGTCAAGAAAAGGTAATCAATGACCTCTCTGCCTCTGCTTTACCGCCTCGCCTCTGCCCTGTGGTGTAATCGCAACGCTGTAAGACGGTTAGCTTTCTGATATTTACGCAAGTGACTGTTAAGTATGATATAGCACTTTATGCACAATAACCCTGCCAGCCAGTTAAGAGAATTCCTGTACAATTTTCCAGATGTTGTATAAGTTTAGTGAACATTGCGTTGACTAATGTTTATACTATTTCTCATTTGGGAGATTCATGATGCGTCAGAACGAAAATACGTCCAATACGGTTCACGATATTGCCCGTTACTTTGGCAACGACACGCTCCCTTCCGAAAAAGCGACGCTGGGTCAGGTCATCGTGGAGATCCTTCATGCAGGCAAAAGCCTTAACCGTAAGGCCATTTGTAGCGCGCTGATTCGTCGACTGAGTCAGTCGGCCAGTCCGCTTGAAGAGCAACATTATCAGAAACTGATCAGTATGCTTTTTGACCGCTGAACGCTGCGACGCACACGTGCATTCACGTCCCGCAGCAGTAATCTGATTGGTCAAATAAGCAGGTCACCAGAGGCCTGAGCATTTGAGGCTGGTTTGCCCGGTTACAGGGGCACAATGTCATCAGGAATGCGGGTATGCAAAAAGATAAACAAGAGAAACTTATTGAAATTGTCATGGGCGAGGCGATTACCGCGTTGCTTGACAGCAATGACACCATCAGTGGTGCGACACTGGCAAACAGACTTAAGATCATGCTCCGGGATGAAACTCACGACGAGCGGCACGAGGCTATTGAAATGGCGCTCACGGAAGTTCGCAACGAGTTTGCCTCCGCACGTGACCCGATTGATGCCACCGTACTGGCATTTGGTCAGAGCATTCCGGACAACAGTCGTAAGCACTAAGTCTGGGCGGCCTTCAGGGCGATGCATGCAGGGTAAAAACGCAGCGGTTGCTGGTATGCACGCAGGATTGCAGCACTGAACAGTCAGTATGACGTCACTTACCTTCACAGATACAGATTAAGAAGATCATCATGCCGAATACTATCGACATTGAGCAAAACACGACAGAAGCAGAAATACTGCATCTCTTTCGCCGTGCGGGTGACACACTTCAGGCTGAAAATGCAGTGCTGGATGCGGTGATTCGTGACATCGTCATTCAGGGACAAAAGGTGACCAGTAAGGCCATCATCATACGTCTGATTGCCGAACTGGAATGCACGGAAGATAGCACCGAGTTGGCCGTGTTACGCCATTGCCTGGAAATTGTTGTGGGGCGAACATCCTCCAGGGACGATACGTAAGATACAGCCTGCGCGGTCTCGCTGAATCTGTCATGGAATAAAAGCGCATCGCCCTGTACTGATAAAGCGGTATTGGTGCCACCGCTAGTCCGGTGCTTCATCATCTTAATGAAACTGTCGGGAAAGCAGACGTATCGCTTCCTGACACGCTTTCTTTTCAAGCTGCTCTGTGCTCTGTTCACTGTAATTATGCAGTGAACTGACAATATCCTGAAGATGGAGCTCGCCATCGGGTTTAAGCAAACGCGCAACTATCGTACCAATAATGGTATAGATGTCTTGCATGGCGGTGTCATCACTCATTCGACCTCCGTCAGCGAAAACGTGCCTTTATTAATCAGCGCGTCGGTTATGTGAATACCTTTCAAGGCGCTTACTCGTGCAAAGCGTTTTTCAGAAAGTAGGGTAAGCCGCTGCCTGGCAGCGACTTAATGAAGGTGATGGATACTGAGATCACCGAGTTCTGTCGTTTGCGATTCAGCCGGACGAGAAATCATCTCCGCACGGATTTCTTCAATGGCCCGCAATGCTGCGCGAATGCGTACCTCATCACTTTCGGTATCCAGAAGCTGTTGCAGCCGCTCAAGGAGAAGGCGCCAGGAAATTGCCGCATCCTCATTCAGTAGCTGCGTCACCATCTCTCCGATGATGATGTCCGTCATTTTTTCGTCAAAAACGTTATTCATATACTCCCCGGAAGGCGGTTCTGAGACCGAAAGATTAGCACAGGTTTTTCCAGTGGGGGTTTGCTCAGCATCAAAATGAGACTGCACGGATGTGCAGGCGGCACTGCAATGGCACCGAAAACCTTTACTGGCTTTTTTTTTGCGGGCAACAGAATAAGTTTCTTTGAGCAATCATTCAATTGTACATTGACGTATTTTTCATCTTTGCCAAAGAAAGAGCCCGGGCAGTGCCGGGCTCTGGCGGTCATGCTGCTGCATCGCCGGTTAACTGAGCAGGCGGTCAGGCTGTACGAAACACAGAAACCATGTCGCGCAAATCACTGGCCCGTTTTGCCAGTTCATCTGCGGATGACGCCGACTGCTCAACCAGTACTGCATTTTGCTGTGTCACCTGATCCATCTGGTTAACGGCAATATTAATCTGGCTTACGCCGCTGCTCTGCTCTTCAGACGATGATGAGATATCGCGAATCAGCTGAGAGGTTTGCTCTATGGCCTCTACGCTCTGCTTAACTTTGCTGCCCGCATCCTGCGCCAGCGTTAAGCCTTCATTCGACTGAACGACAGATTGCTCTATGAGACCTTTAATCTCTTTCGCGGCACCGGCTGAGCGCTGCGCCAGTGCGCGCACTTCGGCCGCTACTACGGCAAATCCTTTACCCAGTTCGCCGGCGCGAGCCGCTTCAACGGCGGCGTTAAGCGCCAGTATATTGGTCTGAAAGGCGATGCTGTCAATGACGGCGGTGATTTCCTCAATCTGGCTTGAGCTGCCACGAATCTTCTGCATTGTCGCCATGACAGCGTTCATCGCATCACCACTCATTAAGGCCGCATTAGTCGCCGATACGGCCATATCGGAGGCGTAACGTGTGTTATCGGCATTCTGTTTAATAATGGACGACAGTTGCTCCATACTGGCGGCGGTTTCAGCCAGCGAGGCGGCCTGTTCCTCCGTACGCGATGAGAGGTCGTTATTACCCATCGCAATTTCTTCCGACGAGTTGGCAATGGTTGACGCGTTATTTTTAATACTGGTCACTAACAGCGAAAGACGTAGCTGCATCTGCGCCAGGGCATTCAGCAGTTCGGCGATCTCATTATTGCCCGAGACCGTTATTACGGTGGTTAGATCACCCGCTGCAACTTTACTGGCCACTGCCACCGCCTCTTTTACAGGGCGCGTGACCGAACGACTAATCATAAACGCCACAAAGACTGCTATGAGTGCTAACACCAGTAATGCGGCCAGCAGGATATACTGCGAATGACGACGTTGATCGATTTGATCGTTGAGCGTAATTGCCAGTTGCTGGCTGAGTTTTGTGCCAAGATCGTTATAGGCGTTAATCGCCTGGGTAAAGTCTTTTACGTAGTCCAGAGGCGTAATCTGCACGGTTTTCGTGATAAAGACGTTTTCCGCCATCTTAAGTACGCTGGCCGAACGTTGATAGGCGTCCTGCGCCTGCGCGGCAAAGTCAGTTTTCAGTCCTGGCTCCACGGTAAAGGCTTTATTCAGTACATTACTGAATTTTTCCAGTGCATTTCGGCCGCCTTCAAGTTGATATTCCATGACGCCACGATAGGATTCGTCAGCTTTATCCCCCGCCGCAATGATGGACGTACCACTTGCCCGGATGCGCCCGAGCGTTTCGGTCAGCTCTGGCAGGCGGCCATAAATACTCATGATAAGCTGATAAGTATTCAGGTCGGCATCTAAAGAGAGACTATACAAATCAAGAATGTCTTGATTCGTGTCCAGCAGGTTTTGAATGAGTTGGGCATGATGCGTCAGGCTGCTCGACAGCGTTAACTTCCCCGTTAACACGTCCTGTTGTAGCTGTGACCATGCGGTCTGAACATTTAAAAAACGCTGAGTGGGTTGTGCGCTGGCATCATATTGACGCAATTCAGAGGCTATTTTTTCATACATTGCATCGATCTGAGAAGCCAGCGCTACGCGTGGCGCGTTATCCAGCTTATTTTGGGAAATAGCGATGGCACTTTCCGCACGATGGCGCTGTATCAGGTTAAGTAATGTCAGGATATCTTTTTCGATCGGTACGCCCTGTAACTCTTGTGTTTTTACGTTAATCGCTTCATTACCCGTCTGAATAAATAGATAGGTAGGTAATATAAATAAAACCAGAGCAAAAATACCGAGGATAAGAAATTTTGTCGGCAGGCCGAGTTTGTCGAGAATGTTTTTCATTACTTGCGGTCCAGGTGGAGTGGTGTCTTTTGATAAAATCATCAAAATATAATTATGTTATGTTTTTACTGTAATAGAATGGAAATTTTTCGCTTATTATCAACGATCTGTTTGATTTAACGGCAGGGCGAGGCCCATTTTTCACAGTGAAAGACAGTATAGAGTGCATTCTTCTGTTTATCATGTTAAAGATTCACTAAATTTTCTTTTCAATGTGGCTAAGCCAAATTATTTTTCTTTTTTAATTTTCATCTAATTATAAATAGGTATATATGGGATGCTTGTTATAAAAAAGCAGCCTCGATCCCAAAGAATGAAAAAAAAATTAAAGTTATCCTGAGGGGTGACGATAATGGCGGTCCTTATTTTTTTAGCCAACAATAAAGTCTTCCAGGGGCTTTTACCGGGTAATATTCTGGTCAGATAATTAAAGTCATATGACTTACGATGAGTATCGCCACGTGCTCAGGACCGGTTAAACATACATTCCGCTTACTCCCGCAAGACGCTTCCGAAGCTGAGGGTTGTGTTGCAATCCCTGTGACGCGTTTTGTGTCGCTGCGTGCGTCATCGCCTGCGTGTTTTCCTGCGCTTAAGCACTGTTTACAGTGAAGAAGTGGTGCACGCTCTGACGCCGCAGCGGCAAACGGTGAGTGTTCCCTGTTAACCACGATTGAATATTTTTTTCTTATCGCCAGAAAGTAACCAATACAATGTTTTATTCTCTTTTTCTAAATTAAATTCTTCTCGTTTAGTTTAAGATTTAATATTCGTCAAATTATTTTTGTTTTTATTAAAAAACCATAATTATCAATTGCTTATTATTTTTTTATTACGGGGCTCTTAATTTTTACTGTGGATTTTACTTTTTTAACCGATACCTGTTTTTCACCATAAGCAGGGAGTCCATAATGAAAATTTCAACGCGCCTGACGATGAGTTTCGGCCTTTTAATTACGCTGTTTATTATCTGCACCTCAGTGGCCTATACCGGTATGAATAATGCTCGTAACGGCATGGATGAAGCCGTAAATGTCAAAATGAAGAAATACCGTGTGGGGATGGACATGTACGGTGGGTTACGTGACATGGCCGTCATTGTGCGTAACCTTGCCCTGATTACGGATCCCGACCAAATGCAGCGAGAGTGGCAACGTATTGTCACGCAAAAAGCGAGCTATATAGAGAACCGTGAGCGTCTGGCTGCAATGGTTGCCAGAGATTCAACGCCAAAGGCCAGAGAGGCCTTTGATAAGATAGTAAGTAGCGAGGGCCCGGTGCTGGCGGCGCTGGAACATGCCGGCCAGCTTGGCTTACAAAACAAGCAGCAGGACGCGACGTCTTATCTGATAAAAACGGTTCGGCCATTGCAAGGGCAATTACTTGAGTCGCTGAAAGAGATGACCAGGCTGCAAATGGAAGACAGTGAAAAGTCCGTTGAAATCACCAGTCAAAATGTGCGCCGGGCCACGCTGATTCTGTTGATTCTTGCCTCTCTGTCGGTGGTCGTTTCCGTCGCAGCGGGGTATATGATTATACGCGTGCTGATGCGTCAGCTCGGGGGTGAACCTGCTCAGGCGCAGGCATTATCTGCGGCGATTGCCGGCGGCAATTTAACCGCACCGGTCACCTTGCGTGCCAACGATTCAACCAGTCTGCTCGCCTCTCTGGCGAATATGCAGACCAGTTTGCGTCGTCTGGTTAGCCAAATCAAAGAGACCGCCGGATCGGTCGCCTCGGCATCCGATGAAATCGCTCAGGGCAATACTGAGCTGTCATCACGTACAGAACAGCAGGCTGCCGCCCTACAGGAAACGGCGGCCAGTATGGAACAGCTCACCGCCACGGTGAAGAGCAATACGGCCAGTGCACAACATACGGCTACCGTTGCCCGCGAGGCTGCAACCCTGGCGCGCAGCGGCGAGTCCGAAGTCCAGCGCATGTCTCATACCATGAATGACATCGCCCTGAGCGCGACAAAAGTTCGCGACATCACAGGCCTGATTGA
>NZ_JAVAYG010000010.1:0-218671 GCF_041954745.1 Pantoea sp. CS_6 | reverse complement strand
CCTTTTTAGGGGCGTAGTTCAATTGGTAGAGCACCGGTCTCCAAAACCGGGTGTTGGGGGTTCGAGTCCCTCCGCCCCTGCCAGAAAAAGAAAAATCCTTTGCGTATGCGAAGGATTTTTTTTTGCCTTAAGAAAAGCAAAACAGAAAACCAGCCAGCAAAGACTGGCTTAATCCTCGCTTTCTTCCCTCTCTTTAATTCGGCACGACTGGAAACTTCAGCAACTGACGGATATACGTCTGCTGATCACTGTTTTGCAGCCATACCGCATACAAAGGCCGCACCGCCACAGACGTATCGGGCATCACTATCAGGTCGCTGTACAAGCTTTGCCAGAACTCGGGCAGAAACGCGCAGGCTCCTGTCGTGTGCAACAATTCACGCGTCACCTGTGCTGATGTCGTTGTTAATACCGGAACATCGTCCCCGCCGGAAAGATAACTTTGGTGCTGATGAAAGTCCGCGCCCCATTCCAGCTTAATATAGTTATATTTCTCACGCTTTTCGGTCTGCCGGGAACGAAACAGTGCCAGCGAGATATGACCTATCTGCTGGCTGGTCAATTCATCCATCTTTGGTGCTTCCGTCGTAATCAATAAATCCAGTTGGCGTTCATGCAACTGTTTAACTAACAAATGACGCTGCGCCACGCGCGCTTCCAGGTGCAGACTTTCCCTGTTTTCGTAGAGTGTCTGAAGCCATGGCGTCAGATAGGCTTCCCAAAGTGAGGCGCTGGCACCAATGGACAGCTCATGATGCTGCTGCGTGTGAGACACTTCTTTCTTCGCCATAAGCCAGGTGTTCATCAGACTTTCCGCGTAAGGCAAAAGACGCTCACCTGCCGAGGTCAAACGGATGTTGTTGCGGTGTCGGGTAAAAAGATTCACTCCCAGTTGGTTTTCTAACTGGCGGATGCGAAAACTGACAGCAGACTGCGTTAAGTAAAGTGCTTCTGCAGCACGCCCGAAATGGCGAGTTCTGCTCACTTCCAGGAAAGTTTTCAGTAATTCCGTATCCACAGCCTTCTCCCAAAATTTGTTTGTCGTATAGATTTAAATGTTTTGTTTTACACTCTGTCAAGCGTATCTAATACTCCGCGCCATAAATAGCACGGCCATAAGAGAAACAGGAGCGTGTAACATGGCGGAAAGCTTCTCAACGGAAAATCGTTTCTTTGATAACAAACATTACCCACGCGGATTTTCGCGTCATGGGGACTTTACGATTAAAGAAGCACAGCTACTTGAACGCCACGGCGTCGCGTTTAATGAGCTGGATCTTGCCAAACGTGAACCAGCGACAGAAGAAGAGCGTTTGTTCATCGAGGTATGTCGTGGTGTCCGTGAGCCGCAGACGGAAGCAGAACGTGTCTGGTCCAAATACATGACCCGTATCAAGCGTCCTAAGCGTTTTCACACGCTGTCAGGCGGTAAGCCACAAATGGATACCGTTGAAGACTACACAGAAAGCGACGATTAATGAAAAGGGGCGAAAGCCCCTTTTTACTGCAGGTTGTTATGAAGATAGGTCATGAGGCGGTCAATGCTTCGGTAACTGACGGCTTCCTGCAAATGATAACGGCTGATCGTCTCTTCACCGGCCAAATCGGCCACCGTGCGCGCCACTTTCAGGATCCGCTGCCAAGCCCGGACTGATAAGCCCAACTGATTTAAAACAGACTCCAGCCACTTCGCATCCGCAGAACAAAGCGCACACCACCGTAATACCTCCGCATTAGCTAAATGAGCGTTGATTTTTCCTGAACGCGCTATCTGTCTTTGCCGGGCAACAAGCACGCGCTCGCGTACCGCCACAGAACTTTCTCCCGTCTGCTGTTGCTGGCCTAACAGTCCCGGCGGTAGCAATGGCACCTCCAGCGACAGATCAAAGCGATCAAGAAAGGGGCCGGAAAGTTTGCTGAGATAGCGTAAAATCTGCTGCGGCGAGGTGCGGTTATGCTGTCCCTGATAGTGTCCTGTCGGACTGGGATTCATCGCAGCGACTAACTGAAAACGTGCAGGGTAAACCACCTTAGCCCTGGCTCGCGAAATCGCGACTTCACCGGACTCAATGGGTTCGCGCAATGCATCCAGAACGCTGCGCTGGAATTCAGGCAATTCATCTAAAAAAAGCACTCCATTATGGGCCAGCGAGATCTCGCCGGGACGGGGCAATGCGCCACCGCCAATGAGCGCATACAGTGAAGCACTATGATGAGGGGCCCTGAACGGCCTTTTACGCCATGAATGATGCACAGGGCCCGCATTACTCAGGCTGGCTATCGCTGCGCATTCTAAGGCCTCCTGATCGCTTAATGGCGGCATGATGCCCGGTAAACGAGTGGCAAGCATGGTTTTGCCTGTGCCTGGCGGTCCGATCAGCATCAGGTTATGTCCACCGGCCGCCGTGATCTCCAAGGCACGGCGTCCTTGTTCCTGCCCGACAATATCGCGAAGATCGTCTGTGATTTCGTCGGTGTTATCGGCGTGGGCGGTGGCAATCGTGAGTTCACCCCTGTTGTGTAAGAAAGCACAAACGTCGATCAAATGGGCGGCTACCAGCGTTGAGCCTTTACGGATTAAACCCACATCAGTCTGGTTTTCTGCTGAGAGAATCAACTGCCTGCCAGCTTTAATCGCCGCAAGGGCAGCCGGAATGGCGGCCTGTACACCACACAGAGCGCCGTTTAGCGCCAGCTCGCCCAGAAACTCATATCCGCCCAGCTTCTCTGCAGGGAGCTGTTCAGACGCGACCAGAATGGCGACAGCCATGGGCAAATCGTAGCGCCCGCCTTCCTTAGGCAGATCGGCCGGGCCCAGATTGATGGTGATTCGCCGGGCAGGGAAGTCAAAGCCGCTGTTAATGATGGCGCTACGGACACGTTCGCGTGCCTCCTTGACGGTAGTTTCCGGTAAGCCCACCAACGTCAGGGCAGGCAATCCGTTGCTGATATGGACTTCAATAGTCACCAGCGGCGCATCAACCCCGATGGCTGCACGTGTCAGAACTTTTGACAAAGACATGGCCGCTCCCAAATGCGGCAAGTCTGCCCTGGCGCTTCAATGACGGCGAGGGCCAAAAGGACAAAATGTAAGCTGCGCCGTGATTTTTTTGCGCACTATACATCCGCACGCTTTTTTTGTGGAACCGGACTTTGAACGCGGTATAACCGCATCGGCATGGTTTTTTTGTCAAAGTCGGGGCTCAATAAAATAATCTTTTAATTACAAATTGATAACGAAAGAACGCAATGGGCCGCAATAAAAAACCTGATAAAAAATATTGTAATTAGCCTACTAACTATGATAACTCTGTAGGCATTACTTCGAACGAGTTAAAGAATCGAATACGTTATGAAAGCCCTTCTACTAGTGATTAGCCTTGTCGTGATTAGCGTGGTGGTGATTATTAACCCACTGTGCGGGGCAACGCTTGGAGCAAGAAAGGCTTAAAAATCAAGCCAGAACTCTAAAAAACCCCCCGCACCGAAAGGTCCGGGGGTTTTTTTTTGACCTGGCAAAATTCAGTAAATCTGCAAGGAACAAACAATGAACAGTAGCATAAAATTCTGTTGTTCCCCTCAGGCGACAGGAGAATAACGATGACAGGTGCACAATGGGTAGTTCAGGCTTTACGCGCACAAGGCGTTGATACCGTATTTGGTTACCCTGGCGGCGCCATCATGCCAGTGTACGATGCGCTATACGACGGCGGCGTCGAACACCTGTTGTGCCGTCACGAGCAGGGCGCGGTGATGGCCGCAATCGGCTATGCCCGTTCAACCGGTAAAACCGGTGTCTGCATTGCCACTTCGGGCCCCGGTGCAACAAATCTGATCACCGGCCTGGCTGATGCCATGATGGACTCCGTGCCGGTTGTCGCGTTGACCGGTCAGGTCGCTTCTGCCTTCATCGGTACGGATGCCTTTCAGGAAATCGATGTTCTCGGTCTGTCGTTAGCCTGCACCAAACACAGCTTCATGGTTGAATCGCTGGATGATTTGCCTTCCGTGATGGCCGAGGCGTTCGCCATTGCGCAGTCGGGTCGCCCCGGGCCGGTATTAGTCGATATCCCAAAGGATATTCAGCTGGCAAAAGGGGAACCTTCACCGCAGTTGATGCCGGTGGAAGAAGCGATGTCGATGCCGCATCAGGCAATTATTGACGCGCGGGCAATGATGGCGCAGGCCAAAAAACCTATGCTGTATGTCGGCGGTGGCGTCGGCATGGCGCAAGCGGTACCGGCACTGCGCGCGTTGATGCAGGAAACCGGCATTCCCGCTGTTGCCACGCTGAAGGGCCTGGGAAGTGTGGATGCCGACAGCGAATGTTATCTGGGCATGCTGGGCATGCACGGCACTAAGGCCGCTAATCTGGCCGTCCAGTCCTGCGACCTGTTAATCGCGGTGGGTGCCCGTTTTGACGACCGCGTCACCGGTAAACTGGACACCTTCGCCCCGCTGGCCAGCGTGATCCATCTGGATGTGGACCCTGCAGAACTGAATAAGCTGCGCCGTGCACATGTGTCGCTGCAAGGCGATCTCAACCATGTCCTGCCGGCCCTGAGCCAGCCTTTACAGATTCAGGCGTGGCGCGACGAAGTCATGGCGCTGAAAGCACAGCATGCGTGGCGCTACGATCATCCCGGTGAAGCCATCTATGCGCCGTTATTACTGAAACAATTGTCCGATCGCAAACCGGCAAACACTGTTGTTACCACCGACGTAGGTCAGCATCAGATGTGGGCGGCCCAGCATATAGCCTGTGACGCGCCTGAAGATTTTATCACCTCCAGTGGCTTAGGCACCATGGGCTTTGGCCTGCCTGCGGCAATCGGCGCACAGGTTGCGCGCCCTCACGATACCGTCATCTGTGTCTCGGGCGACGGCTCGATCATGATGAATATTCAGGAACTGGGCACCATTAAGCGTGGCAAACTGCCTGTGAAAATTCTGCTGCTGGATAACCAGCGTCTGGGCATGGTTCGCCAGTGGCAGCAGCTGTTTTTTGACGGTCGCTACAGTGAAACCATCCTGACCGATAACCCCGACTTCCTCACGCTGGCCAGCGCATTTGATATCCCGGGCCAGCGAATCACCCGTAAAGATCAGGTCGACGCCGCAATCGATGCTCTGCTGAACAGTGAAGGTCCTTATTTCCTGCACGTGTCAATTGATGAGCATGAAAACGTCTGGCCATTGGTACCGCCCGGTGCCAGCAACGCCAACATGATGGAGAAAACCGTATGAACCAGCATCAATTGTCTATCGAAGCGCGCTTTCGACCTGAAATATTGGAACGCATTTTACGTGTAGTACGCCATCGTGGCTTTCAGGTGTGTTCAATGAACATGGCGACTGTGGCTAACGCCGAAAACATTAATATCGAAATGACCGTTGCCAGCCAGCGCTCTGTCGATTTACTGTCTTCCCAGTTAAGCAAACTGATGGATGTCGCCTGCGTCCAGATTCAACAACAGACATCACAACAAATCCGCGCGTAGTCGCGAAAGGAAATAATAATGAGCACCAAGAAAGCAGATTTCATTTGGTTCAACGGCGAAATGGTTAAGTGGGAAGAGGCGAAAGTCAGCGTGATGTCTCACGCTCTGCATTACGGCACCTCGGTATTTGAAGGCGTGCGCTGCTACGACTCACACAAAGGCCCGGTCGTCTTCCGTCACCGCGAGCACATGCAGCGTCTGCACGATTCCGCCAAAATTTACCGTTTCCCGATCAAGCACAGCGTTGATGAACTGATGGAAGCCTGCCGTGAAGTGATTCGCGTGAACAACCTGAAAAGCGCCTACATCCGTCCGCTGGCTTTCGTGGGCGATGTCGGTCTGGGCGTGAACCCGCCGGATGGCTTCACCACGGATGTGATTGTTGCAGCCTTCCCGTGGGGCGCTTACCTGGGCGCTGAAGCGCTGGAAAACGGCATTGATGCCATGGTGTCTTCATGGAACCGCGTTGCGCCAAACACATTGCCAACCGCAGCAAAAGCGGGCGGCAACTATCTGTCTTCCCTGCTGGTAGGCAGTGAGGCGCGCCGCCATGGCTATCAGGAAGGCATTGCGCTGGATACCAATGGCCTGATTTCAGAAGGCGCAGGCGAAAATCTGTTTGAAGTGAAAGATGGCGTGCTGTTTACCCCGCCGTTTACCTCCTCTGCACTGCCGGGCATCACCCGCGATGCCATCATCACGCTGGCGCGTAATATGGGCATCGAAGTGCGTGAACAGGCACTGTCTCGTGAATCTCTGTACCTGGCTGACGAAGTCTTTATGTCCGGCACGGCGGCAGAAATCACCCCGGTACGCAGCGTGGATCGCATTCAGGTTGGCGAAGGCAAATGTGGGCCCGTCACCAAACGCATTCAGCAGGCATTCTTTGGCCTGTTTACCGGCGAGACCGAAGACAAATGGGGCTGGCTGGACCCGGTTAACGCATAACCAGACCTTGCGCGGATGTCGCTGGATGTCCGCGATCTTATTTTGACTGGAGTAAAGAGCATGCCTAAGTACCGTTCCGCTACCACCACCCACGGCCGCAACATGGCTGGTGCCCGTGCCCTCTGGCGCGCAACAGGAATGACCGACGATGATTTCGGCAAACCGATTATCGCCGTCGTTAACTCATTCACCCAGTTTGTGCCGGGCCACGTACACCTGCGTGACCTGGGTAAGCTGGTTGCCGAGCAAATCGAAGCGGCAGGTGGCGTGGCCAAAGAGTTCAACACGATCGCGGTGGACGACGGTATTGCCATGGGCCATGGCGGCATGCTGTATTCTCTGCCTTCACGTGAGCTGATTGCCGACTCTGTCGAGTACATGGTGAACGCGCACTGTGCTGATGCCATGGTCTGCATTTCAAACTGCGACAAAATCACCCCCGGCATGTTGATGGCCGCACTGCGCCTGAATATTCCGGTGATCTTTGTTTCCGGCGGCCCAATGGAAGCCGGTAAAACCAAACTGTCCGATCAGATCATCAAGCTGGATCTGGTGGATGCCATGATCCAGGGGGCTAACCCGAACGTCAGCGATGCTGACAGCGAGCAGATTGAACGCTCCGCCTGTCCAACCTGCGGCTCCTGTTCGGGCATGTTCACCGCAAACTCAATGAATTGCCTGACCGAAGCCCTCGGCCTGTCACAACCGGGTAACGGTTCACTGTTGGCCACCCATGCCGACCGTAAAGCGCTGTTCATTAACGCCGGTAAGCGCATCGTCAGCCTGACCAAACGCTATTACGAGCAGGATGATGTGAATATGCTGCCGCGCAACATCGCCACCAAAGCCGCGTTTGAAAATGCCATGACGCTGGATATCGCCATGGGCGGCTCTACAAATACCGTTCTGCACTTGCTGGCCGCCGCGCAGGAAGGTGAGGTGGACTTTAACATCTCTGATATCGATCGCCTGTCACGCAAAGTTCCTCAGTTGTGCAAAGTGGCACCGAGCACGCCGAAATATCACATGGAAGATGTGCACCGTGCGGGTGGCGTCATCGGTATTCTCGGCGAGCTGGATCGTGCCGGGCTGATTGACACCAGCGCCCGTAACATTCTGCAGCAGAGCCTGCGTGAAACGCTCGATCAGTACGACATCATGCTGACTCAGGATCAGGCGGTGAAGGACATGTTCCGTGCGGGTCCAGCCGGTATTCGAACGACTCAGGCGTTTTCGCAAAGTTGCCGTTGGGACACGCTGGATGATGACCGCGCTGAAGGCTGTATCCGTACGCGCGAACATGCCTATTCCCAGGATGGTGGTCTGGCCGTGCTCTACGGCAACATTGCCGAAGATGGCTGTATCGTAAAAACCGCGGGCGTCGATAAAGAGATTCTGACGTTCAGCGGCCCGGCTAAAGTCTATGAAAGCCAGGATGACGCTGTGGAAGCTATCCTCGGTGGCAAAGTGGTAGCGGGTGACGTGGTTGTGATCCGCTACGAAGGGCCAAAAGGTGGGCCGGGCATGCAGGAAATGTTGTATCCCACCACTTACCTGAAGTCGATGGGGCTGGGTAAAAGTTGTGCCCTGATCACCGACGGTCGCTTCTCTGGCGGCACCTCTGGCCTGTCAATTGGTCACGCCTCACCTGAAGCCGCTAACGGCGGCACCATCGCGCTGGTGAAAGATGGCGATATCATCGATATCGATATCCCAAACCGCGGTATCAGACTGGCCGTACCGGATAATGAACTGCATGCCCGCCGTGAAGAGCAGGAAGCCCGTGGCGACGCAGCTTACACGCCGATGAACCGTCAGCGCGACGTGTCGTTTGCCCTGCGCGCCTATGCATCGCTCGCGACCAGCGCCGATAAAGGTGCTGTGCGCGATAAGAGTAAGCTGGGAGGCTAAGATGGCTGAGGCTCAACCGCTACCCGAGGCGCCCTGCGGTGCCGAGTATCTGCGTGCGGTGTTACGTTCACCGGTATACGAAGTGGCACAGGTTACCCCACTGCAGAAGATGGAAAAAATCTCTGCACGTCTGGGCAATACCATTCTGGTGAAGCGAGAAGATCGCCAGCCGGTGCACAGTTTTAAACTGCGCGGTGCCTACGCGATGATTGCCGGCCTTGATGAAGAGCAGAAAGCACGCGGTGTTGTCACCGCGTCGGCCGGTAACCACGCCCAGGGCGTTGCGTTATCGGCGACGAAGCTGGGCATCAAGTCGCTGATCGTCATGCCGCTGGCGACAGCGGACATCAAGGTGGATGCGGTGCGTGCATTTGGCGGTGAAGCCTTCCTGTATGGTGCCAACTTTGACGAGGCGAAAGCCAAAGCCATTGAACTGGCGACGCAGCAGGGTTACACCTTTGTGCCACCGTTTGACCATCCGGCGGTCATCGCCGGACAAGGCACGCTGGCGATGGAACTGCTGCAGCAGGACGCACATCTCGATCGGGTTTTTGTTCCGGTGGGCGGCGGCGGTCTGGCCGCGGGCGTGGCGGTGCTCATCAAGCAGCTGATGCCGCAAATCAAAGTGATCGCTGTTGAGTCAGAAGACTCGGCCTGCCTGAAAGCGGCGCTGGAGGCTGGTGAGCCGGTGGATTTACCGCGCGTGGGCTTGTTCGCCGAAGGTGTGGCCGTGAAGCGCATCGGTAACGAAACTTTCCGCCTGTGCCAGGAATATCTCGACGATATCGTCACCGTGGACAGCGATGCGATCTGCGCGGCAATGAAAGATCTGTTTGAAGATGTGCGCGCCGTGGCAGAACCTTCAGGCGCGCTGGCGCTGGCGGGCATGAAGAAATACGTACAGCAGCACGATATTCAGGGCGAACGCCTGGCACACGTGTTGTCGGGGGCTAACGTTAACTTCCATGGTTTGCGCTACGTTTCTGAACGTTGTGAGCTGGGTGAACAACGCGAAGCTCTGCTGGCGGTCACGATCCCGGAACAGCAGGGCAGCTTCCTGAAGTTTTGTCAGACGTTGGGTGGTCGCTCAATTACCGAGTTTAACTATCGCTATGCCGACACCGACAAAGCCTGCATTTTTGTGGGCGTGCGGCTGACGCGCGGGATGGATGAGCGCGCAGAGATCATCAGCCAGTTAACGGAAAACGGCTATCAGGTGGTGGATCTGTCTGACGATGAGATGGCGAAGCTGCACGTGCGTTACATGGTGGGCGGACGGCCTTCCAAGCCGCTGCGTGAGCGCCTGTTCAGCTTTGAGTTTCCGGAAGCGCCCGGCGCATTGCTTAAGTTTCTGCAAACGCTGGGCACGCACTGGAATATCTCACTGTTCCATTACCGTAGCCACGGCACGGACTACGGCCGGGTCCTCACGGCCTTCGAGCTTGGCAACGACGAACCGCGTTTTGAAGAGCACCTTGCCGACCTGGGTTACGATTTCCACGACGAAACGCATAACCCGGCATTCCGCTTCTTCCTGGCAGGCCAGTAACTATAGCTGGTGCCAGAATGCACTGATAAGCGGCTCTCCAAGCCGCTTTTTTTGTACACAAACACCCAGCTCCAGCGGTGCGACGGACGCCACGCTTTCCAGCGGCAGCACACGGTTTCGTACCGGCTCAGGGCTGTTCTCCAGCACCACATCCGGCAGCAGCGCAATCCCACAGCCCAGCGCTACCATCGACACGATTGCTTCATGACCGGCAACGGTCGCATAAATCAATGGGTTAACGATGCGATGACGGCGGAACCATAGCTCGATCGCCCGCCGGACCGGTCCCTGCTCGGGCAGGATAAACGGAATCTGTGACCAGTCCGGTGCCTCTTCTGTCGCCTGACTGCGCACCGGACAGGGCAGTGCAGGTGCAATCAGTCCCAGCGGCAACAGTCCCAGCGTGGTGAAATCAATGCTGGCAGGCAGCGATTCAGGTCGACCGGCAATCGCCAGATCGGCATTGCCCGACTGGACCATTTCAATCGCATCGGCCGCATCGCCGGTAGTCAGTTTGATTTCCACCTGAGGATGCTCGGCGCGGAAACGATCCAGAATGGGCGGCAGATGGCTGTACGCGGCGGTCACCGAGCAAAACAGGCGCAGTTCACCACTGAGTGACGGACCGTTGAGATCCATGGCATGGCGCAATTGCTGATACTGCAGTAAGGTTTGTTGTGCAAATAACTTCAGTCTTTCGCCCGCTTCGGTGAGCGTGACGGTGCGGTTATCACGCAGAAACAACGCGTGGCCGACATCCTCTTCCAGCCGCTGAATCTGGCGTGACAGCGTGGACGGACTGACGTGCATGGCCCGTGCGGTGCGGCCAAAATGGCAACTTTCTGCCAGATGTAAAAACAATTTGAGATCGCGTAAATCCATACAGGTTCCACCTCAGGAATGCATTGCGATTATTGCAATGTAATGTTGTTAATATATCAATTTAAGCAACAGAAATCCTGTCATATGATGGGGTCATTCGCGGTGCTGAATCTCACGCCGTCAACAGACAAAAGCAAACACAACATTTAACCGGAGTACCCATGGCTAATTACTTCAACACACTGAATCTGCGCAACCAGTTAGCGCAACTGGGCAAATGTCGTTTTATGGGGCGTGACGAGTTCGCGGATGGCGCCAGCTTCCTGAAAGGCAAAAAGATTGTGATTGTGGGCTGTGGTGCGCAGGGCCTGAACCAGGGCCTGAACATGCGCGATTCCGGTCTGGATGTTTCTTATGCCCTGCGTGCAGAAGCCATCGCCGAAAAACGTGCCTCGTATCGCAAAGCCACCGACAACGGTTTCAAAGTGGGCACTTACGAAGAACTGATTCCTCAGGCGGACCTGGTGGTTAACCTGACGCCAGACAAACAGCACTCCGCCGTGGTTCAGGCTGTACAGCCACTGATGAAAGACGGTGCCGCGCTGGGCTATTCACACGGCTTCAACATTGTCGAAGTGGGCGAAACCATCCGTAAAGATATCACCGTCGTTATGGTGGCGCCGAAGTGTCCGGGCACCGAAGTCCGTGAAGAATACAAGCGTGGCTTCGGGGTACCGACGCTGATCGCGGTTCACCCGGAAAACGATCCGAAAGGTGAAGGTATGGCTATCGCCAAAGCCTGGGCTTCTGCCACCGGTGGTGACCGCGCTGGCGTGCTGGAATCCTCTTTCGTTGCGGAAGTGAAATCTGACCTGATGGGTGAGCAGACCATTCTGTGCGGTATGCTGCAGGCCGGTTCTCTGCTGTGCTTCGATAAGCTGGTGGCTGAAGGTCACGATGCGGCGTACACTGAGAAACTGATTCAGTTTGGCTGGGAAACCATCACCGAATCCCTGAAATTTGGCGGCATTACGCTGATGATGGATCGCCTGTCTAATCCGGCGAAACTGCGTGCTTACGCACTGTCTGAGCAGCTGAAAACCATCATGGCTCCCCTGTTCCAGAAGCACATGGATGACATCATCTCAGGCGATTTCTCTGCTGGCATGATGGCGGACTGGGCGAATGACGATAAGAAGCTGCTGACCTGGCGCGAAGAGACCGGTAAAACCGCGTTCGAAACCGCCCCTCAGTTCGACGGCAAAATCGAAGAGCAAGAATACTACGACAAAGGCGTTGTCATGGTTGCCATGGTCAAAGCGGGCGTTGAGCTGGCATTTGAAACCATGGTAGATGCTGGCATCATCGAAGAGTCGGCTTACTACGAGTCACTGCACGAGCTGCCGCTGATCGCGAACACCATTGCCCGTAAACGCCTGTATGAAATGAACGTGGTTATTTCTGATACCGCTGAGTACGGTAACTACCTGTTCTCTTTTGCGGCGGTGCCGCTGCTGAAAGAGTTTATGGCCTCACTGCAGCCGGGCGATCTGGGTAAAGCTATTGACGGCACGCAGGTGGATAACGCCCAACTGCGCGACGTTAATGAAGCCATTCGTCAGCATCCTATCGAGCAGGTTGGCCGCAAACTGCGTGGTTACATGACCGATATGAAACGCATCGCGGTTGCAGGCTAAGTCGCACCGCCACCGTTTTCAGCAAATGTAAGACAAAAAGGCGCAGCCATCTGGCTGCGCCTTTTTGTTTTAGCATGCGCCTGGCGACACGATAACAGGCGGTAAAAGGCTCCTGTAACCAACATACTGACACCCGGCAAGAATAAGGAACATGCCAGCCGTAAGGTTGCCAGCAAAATACTCGTGATGATGTCTGAGGGCATAGCATACGGCGACAGAAGCGACAGCCGTGCGCTGCGGGTCGGGTCGGCATTCAGTCAGTCCCCGCCTTTTCCCCAAATGCGCTTCGGGAAGAGTCTGGCTGCGCAATGTGTGTAGATTTATCGCAAACGGCTATCTGCTTAATGGTCCACTGCGTCGTGTTTTGCCGGACTGGCACAGTGAAAACACAACACCGATGACGCCCTGGGCCATCACCTTACCCAACCGTCTGCTGCCGCTAAAAACCCGGGTTTTTATCGATGATTTTATGGCCTGGCTTAAGTCGAAATAGCGCGCTTTCGCCGCGAAAACGCATAAAAAACCCGGCCTGAGCCGGGTTTTTTTATGAGCGTGATCTGAGATCACACTTCATACAGCGTTTGATGCCGGGTTTCTTTACAGGCAATCAGGGCGATCAGCGTCAGGAAGGCCATAGAGGCCAGGTACAATCCGACGGCATATAAGCCGTAGTGCACGTTCAGCCAGGTTGCGATATATGGCGCAACGGAGGCCCCCAGAATCGACGACAGGTTGTATGAGAACGACGCGCCGGTATAGCGCACTTCTGTCGGGAACAGCTCGGGCAGCAGCGCACCCATCGGGCCAAATGTCAGGCCCATAATGCTTAATCCCAGCAGCAGGAAGGCCATCACCAGCGCCTGAGAGCCGGAACCCAACATCACAGGGAACAGGAATGAGAAACCAATAATCATCAGCGTAATGGTGATCATGGTTTTCCGGCGACCAAAGCGGTCAGCCAGCAGGCCCGCGATGGGGACCATCACGCCGAAGCCAATGACCGCCATCATCAACATCCACAGCATGCTGTTACGTGAGATGCCCAGCCCCGCAGGCGCGGCGGCGGTGCCGTAACTCATTGAGTAAACTGTCATGATGTAAAACAGCGTGTAGGTGGCGAGCATGATGAAGGTGCCCAGAATGGTCGCCGTCAGATGTTTGCTCAGAAGTGAGGCAATCGGCACGCGCACCTGCTTCTTCTCTTTCTGCACTTTGGCAAAGACCGGACTTTCATGTAGCGACACGCGCACATACAGGCCAATCAGGACCAGCACGGCAGACAGTACAAAAGGCACGCGCCAGCCCCACTGCATAAACTGCTCGTCGGTCAGCAACCAGGAGAGCAGCAGGAAGGTGCCGTTGGCAAAAAAGAATCCAATGGGCGCACCCAACTGCGGGAAGGAACCGTACAGCGCACGCTTTTTGGCTGGCGCATTTTCCGTGGCCAGCAGGGCCGCACCGCCCCATTCGCCGCCGAGTCCCAGGCCCTGACCAAAGCGGGCCAGTGCTAACAGCAGCGGGGCCAGAACGCCAATGCTCTGATAGCTGGGTAACAAACCAATGACCACGGTAGAGATCCCCATGGTCAGCAGCGAGGCTACCAGGGTGGCTTTACGACCGACACGGTCACCGAAGTGACCAAACAGCGCTGAGCCGATAGGGCGCGCAACGAACGCAATCGCGAAGGTCGCCAGTGACTGTAGCGTGGCGACAGTGGCATCACCCTGAGGAAAAAAGATATGCGGAAAGACAATGACCGCGGCGGTGGCATAAATATAGAAATCGAAAAATTCGATGGCGGTGCCAACCAGTGAAGCAATAACGACTTTACTGCGTGAGTTCACTGGCGTTGGCTCATGTTGTTTATCAAGAGTTTCTGAGATGGAGGCTTGCATAAATGTTTCTTATTTTTAAATACCGTTAAGGAATCTTACGCACCTGTATAGCGGCATTCAATGGCTGGAAACCGCGTCAGCCGCGGCTTTCTCTGCCTAAAAGTAGAAAATCTTTGCCTGATGTGAAATGTCGGAGAATGGCAGCGTTAACAGAGATAAACATGGCGAGATACTCTGTGAAAGCGCTGAAGAAAAGTGACCCCCTGGTTATTCATGCTGTAAAGTGGCTGATAAATAACCGGGGGCAGGGATTTTTCGCTGGTTACTGCTGTTCGTGGGTGGCCATTGCGCCTTTTTCAGGCATGCGTGGATCGTCTTTGTATTTGGCGGTGGCAATCCAGGCCGCGCAGAACAATGTCAGGCGGGCAAAGAAATAGAAGAACGCCATCAGCCCCAACACCGAGCCAAAAGCCGCACCCGAGGGCGAGCTGGCGAGTTTCGGCAGCGTCAACGTCATCACAAACTTAATGACTTCAAACCCGATGGCCGCCAGTAAGGTGCCACGCAGCAGGGCTTTTTTGCGCGGTTTATGGCGAGGCAGAATCCAGAAAATCCACAGAAACAGCAGATAATTTGCCAGTACAGAGATGGACGTCGCGATGATCGTCAGTGCCGGGCGCAACCATTCAATGCCATCCAGCCCTAACGCATTAACGATAGTCGCCTGGGCGGAACCGGCGACGGAGGTCAGTGACAAAGTAATCACCAGCGCCAGCATCAGGCCGGTCAGAGACAAGAAGTCGCGAATATAGCGTTTCCAGATCTTCTCTTTATCGTCAGGTTGACGCTCCCAGACGTCGCGTGACTGCGCGCGAATAGCCTCGCGTAAATTCCCCATCCAGTTGAGACCGGAATACAACGCCAGCAACAAACCGGTGATGCCCACGGTTGCGCGTTGCTGAATGGCCGTGTTCACGGTGTTTTTTAACGTGGTCGCCAGCGACGGATCGCTGATGCTGCTGACGATTTTGTTGATGATATCGGTCAGGAGGTCCGGATTCGAGGCCAGCACGAAACCCACGGCAGCAAAAGACACCATTAAAATGGGGATGAGCGACAGAAACGAAAAATAGGTAATGGCGGCACCAAACTGGCTGCCGAGGCGATCGTTAAACCGATCCAGCGCGCGAATAAAGTGCGCTACCGCCGGTATCGCCTGGAACCAGGCGGCGAAGCGTGATACGCGCACGATGGAGCGATCAACGGACTTGTTGCCGGTTTTAATATCGATCAGCGGTTTGGCGCCTTTTACGTTGTCCTGCTCGTCTGTCATAGACATTCACTTTCCTGTTGAACCTTAAAATCACATTATAGCCTGTCAGGTGACATACTCCTGGAGCACCTGACTTAACCACTCCATAAACACCCGAACCCGACGCGCGACATTCCGGCGATGGGGATAGAGCAAGTGAATGGGCATCGGTTTGGCCGGGAACGCATGGAGCACCTCGACCAGTTGACCGCTTTCCAGATATTTTTGGATGCCCACCGTCGGCACCTGAATAATGCCCAGGCCCGCAAGGCAGGCGGCGCGGTAGGTTTCGGTGCTGTTCACCGTCACGACGCCGCCCGTGTGCACATAGTGGCACTGCTTACCATCGAAGTATTCGAAGCCCTGCGCCGCCTGACCTAACGGCTGGCTGTAATGCACCATTGCATGCTGCGACAGTTCTTCAAGCCGAATCGGCCTGCCAAAACGCGCAAGATAGTCAGGACTGGCACAGTTAATCAAGGTGTGCGTACCTATACGGCGGGCGATCAGTCCCGAATCTTTTAGCTCGCCAACGCGAATCACACAGTCAAAACCTTCGCGAATGACGTCAACCTGGCGATCGTTGCTGCTGAGTTCAATTTCCACGCCAGGATAGTGCTGAAGGAATTCAGGCAGACGCGGAAGAATAAGATCGCTCGCCATTGCCACGGACATGTCGACCCGCAGTTTGCCACTTAACGTCGCGGGATCGTGCTGAAACAGGCTGTCCATATCGCCAATCATCGCCAGCAAATCAAGACAGCGATCATAGTATACCAGGCCATCCTGAGTCAGCTGCACGCGGCGGGTAGTACGATGCAGCAGCCGTGTGCCCATCAGATTCTCCAGCGCCTGAATTTGCCGTGATACGCTGCCTTTTGGTAACCCAAGGCTGTCAGCCGCCGCCGTAAAACTGCCCATCTCTGCAACTCTGACGAACACCTGCATTGCATGAATTTTATCCATATAGCCTGCCGATTGTTGTTGTAAGTGGAACAGTGCTGCGCATTCTTAAGCGTTTATAGAACAATTTTTAACGAATATCCTGAATCTGTGTTCAATTTTGCAACAGGAAATCAACATGAATCGTAAAATCGTCTTGATTACGGGCGCAAATCGCGGTTTAGGCAAGAATGCAGCGCTAAAACTGGCGGCAAAAGGCCGGGATATCATCCTGACGTACCGCAATCATCAAAACGAAGCACAGGACGTCGTCAACGCTGTTGAGCGCGCAGGCGGCCGCGCCATAGCGCTACAGCTGGATGTGGGTGATGTTAGCCAGTTCGACCGCTTCATTTCTGATGTCAAAAACACCTTACAGCAGCACTGGCAGCGTGAGACATTTGATTATTTAGTGAACAATGCCGGGCATGGTCACTACAAACCTTTTGCCGAGACGACGGAAGCGGAATTTGATGCGCTTATGAATGTGCATTTCAAAGGGCCGTACTTCCTGACGCAAAAACTGCTGCCTGTTATCAGCGACGGCGGGCGCATTCTGAATATCTCCAGTGGATTAACGCGCCTGACCTATCCTGGCTCGGGCACCTATGCGGCGATGAAAGGGGCGATGGAAGTGCTGACCCGTTACCAGGCCAAAGAGCTGGGGGAACGTCGAATCCGCGTTAATATCCTGGCGCCGGGCGCGATTGAAACGGATTTTGGCGGTGGACGGGTGCGTGACGATAAAGCCGTGAATAAAAGCATCGCTGCGTTGACCGCTCTGGGGCGGGTCGGATTACCTGATGATATTGGCGACGCCATTTGCGCCATTCTGAGCGAGGAAACCGGCTGGATCACCGCGCAACGCATCGAAGCATCGGGCGGGCAGGGACTGTAACAGTAAGGGCGACTCCGTCGCCCTGTCGTGTCTCAGGGCGTAACGTCAATTGTGCCCTCAACGATCGTCACTGTTTTTCCGCCAATCCAGATGGTTTCGTCCTCATAAGCCACGTTCACCCGGCCCTGACGTCTGACCTGCGTGCCCTGACGAACGCGGTAATTGTGCGGTTTACCCTGAGCCGCGAAGTAGCGCGCCAGGCAGGCATTTGCGCTGCCGGTAATCGGATCTTCTGTCAGGCTGCCGTGCTCAACCAGTAATCCCCGCACTTCATACTGTTCTGTTTCTCCCGAGGGCAGCGGGCCAAAGGGCATTACACCATCCACGCTGGCGTGGGTAATTAACCGCTCAAGATCGTTGACGTCGGGTATGACGGCGCGCACCGCCTCGGCACTGACCATCGGGATAAGCAACCAGCGAATGCCCATATCCGCCACGGTGACAGGCTGTGAATGATCCAGCGCGTCGCTGTTTAATGCTGTGCTGATCAGGGCATCGTGGTAGGGCGTCAGGGTGGCGCTGGGCGCGGCAAAAGCCAGCGTACCATCGGATGCGATTGTCACCACCACATTGCCGACGCCGCACTGCTGCACCATCCTGCCTGGTGTTTTGGTTTTCCAGCCCGCCTCAAGCAGGGCATGGGCGGTACCCAGCGTGGGATGACCTGCAAACGGTAGCTCGCCCTGTACGGTGAAGATGCGCACGCGGTAGTCAGCCTGGCTGTCTTCTGGCGGCAGGACAAAGGTCGTCTCGGATAAGTTGGTCCAGCGTGCAATCGCCGCCATCTGCCTGTCGTCGAGGCCCTGCGCATCCATGATGACGGCCAGCGGATTGCCGTTGAACGCAATCGAGGTGAAAACGTCCACTTGTTTAAACGCAACCTTCATTGTCACTCCTTTTCATTGAGATAAAGCGGTTTTTTCATGCTCGGGCAATTGCTTATGTCAGTTAAGAGGGCTATGAATAAGTTAAGCAACCGGATGGAGCCTGCTATGTTAAAAATTCTTGGACGCGCCTCCTCAATCAATGTGCGCAAAGTATTATGGCTGTGTGACGAGCTGGACCTGCTTTACGAACGCGAAGAGTGGGGCGAAGGTTTCAAATCCACTCACTCGCCAGAATTTATGGCGCTTAATCCCAATGCCATGATCCCGGTATTACTCGACGACGACTTTGTCATGTGGGAATCCAACGCTATTTTGCGCTATCTGGCCACGGCCTATGGCGGCGAGTGGCTTTACCCGGAAAATCCGCGCGCGCGCGCGCCGGTGGATCAGTGGATGGACTGGCAATCAACCGAACTTAACACCTCGTGGCGCTATGCCTTTATGTCGCTGGTGCGCCATTCGCCCGCGCATCAGGATCCCCGCCTGTTAGCTGCGGCCTGCAAAGGCTGGTCCCATACCATGGGGATTCTCAACCAGCAGCTGGAGCACACCGGTCGCTATGTCGCCGGACGCAACTTCACGCTGGCGGATATCCCGATTGGCCTTGCCGTGAACCGCTGGTTTGAAACCCCGCTGGATCATCCCGACCTGCCGGCTGTCCGGACCTATTACGAGCGTCTGACTGAACGCCATGGTTATACCATCTGGGGACGGAACGGAACGCCCTGAGTCCGACCCGGCGGCAGGCCTGCAAGTTCACAGGCGATGGCACCGACGCGGGCGATAGCGCGAATGTAGCGATCGGTAAACGGATAGCAGCACGAGAGGCGCAGTGCATGGTTATAGCGCTCACTCAGCGAATACAGCGCGCCGGGCGTCACGCAGATCTGCTCTTTCAGCAGACGAGAGAACATCTCGGTCGTGTTCACGTTGCCCGGCAGTTCCACCCAAAAAACAAAGCCGCCGCGCGGCAACGTGGCCTGCGTGCCCTGGGGAAAATGCTGGGCAATTAACCCTCGCGCCTCATCCAGATTGCTGGCATAACAGCGCCGCAGGCTACGCAGATGATGGTCATAACCGCCATTGGCAAGAAACTCTGCCAGCGTCTCTGACAGCAGAGCGGACTCCGCCATCGATGACACGGCTTTAAGCCGTGCGATAGCATCGTGGAAGCGTCCGGCCGCAATCCAGCCGACACGGAAATCCGGCGCAACGGTTTTGGTAAAGCTGGTGCAGTATAAAACCCAGCCCTGCTCGTCAAAGGCCTTCACGGCAGGGGACAGCGGCCAGTCAAACTGCAATTCATCGTAAAGGCCGTCTTCGATGAGCGGAACTTTGTAAGTATTTACCAACCTTGCGAGCCTTTTCTTGTCGGGCAGGCTCATACAGTAACCCAGCGGATTTTGCGCCGTGGGCATCGCCACAATCGCCTGAAGTCGCTCTTCCTGCAGCAGCATTTCCAGCGCATCCAGCGACAAACCACGCTGCGGATCGGTGGGGATTTCCAGCGCTTTGAGGCCGAGTGAAGCCAGCAAAGGGAACAAAAAAAAGTAGGTAGGTGATTCCAGCCCTACGCAGTCGCCGGGCTGCGTCACCGCGCGCAATGCCAGCTGCAACGCCTCCATGCAACCATGGGTGAGGGTGATATCATCGGCGGTGAGTGACTGGCCCGCATGTAATGCGCGTCGCGCAATCTCCTCCCGTAAGCGCTCACTACCGGGCGGAAGCGCATAGCGACCGATAAGGTTGGGATTGCGTCGTAGCAATGAGGCGGTGATGCGGGCTAACCGGGCCGAGGGGAACAGTTCGCTGTCCTGCGGGCAGGCCAGCGAGATATTGATGTAATCAGGATGATTCTGCGCGGCGAACACTTTATCGATCAAATCCAGCTTTTCGTTGCTGGGATCGCGTATCACACGAGCAGCGTGCTGAGTATGCCGGGTGACCACAGGCAGGACGCCGCGCACGTAATAGCCTGATTGCGGTCGTGCCTCAATCAGGCCACGGTTCTCCAGCAGCTGCCAGGCATTCAGCACGGTGTTCACGCTCACCTGGTGCGACTGGGCGACGCGACGGATAGCCGGTAAGCGCTTACCCGGCTTGAGAGTACCCTGATGAATGGCCTCTGCGAAGCTATCGGCCAGTTGCTGGTAAAGCGTTTGTTCAGGCTGAATTTCAAGGGACACAATTGCCTCCTGGCACGACAGGTACAGTTTGACATCAGCGTGATTGTACCCATCAAAATAGCCATTTCCTGTCCCTGTTACCATCACTTTTCGCAACGTAGCATGGTGCTCTGTCTCCCTGTCAGGAATACCATGATGCTTGATCCCTCTTTTTTCAGTTATGTCACCGTGATGTCGATTACGCCGGGTCCTAACAACCTGTTGCTTGCCACTTCCGGCGTGAATTTTGGTATGCGCCGGACGCTGCCGATGGTGTTTGGCATTTTACTTGGATGCGGCCTGCAAACGGTTATTGCGGGCATGACACTGGGGCTGTTGCTGCACTGGATGGCATCCATCCGCTTGCCGCTTACGCTGGTGGGATGTAGCTATCTGCTGTGGCTGTCCTGGAAAATATTTCGTGCGGCTGCACCTGAGGCCCGGCACAAGCCTCAGCCGATGACGTTTCTCGGCGGTGCCTGCTTTCAGGCGGTGAATCCTAAAGCCTGGTTAATGGCCAGCAACGTGGCGCTGTTGTACAGCGCCAACAGTCACGTCCTGATCGTGATGGCGAGTTTTATGCTGCTCAACCTGCCCTGCATATTATTGTGGGCGGCGTTAGGTGACCGCCTGCGCGGTCACCTGCAAATCGCCTGGAAACGCCAGCTGTTCAACAGCCTGATGGCGCTGTCACTGGTGGTAACGACGATCTGGATGCTGGCCGATGCTCTGAAAGCGGTTTAGTCCGGTGCGCCGGGGGCGCTGGCGGAGGGCCACTTCCAGTTCTGCACCTCCGGCACATCTTCGCCATAGACCCGTACATAGCGATGATGCTCTGCCAGGCGCTGCTGCAGATCGTCAGGCAGTTCAGGATGGCGATCGGCAAGTCCCGGGATATGCCTGATGGCCGCCAGCGCCAGATGATAGCGATCCAGCTCGTTCAGCACCGTCATGTCGAAAGGCGTGGTAGTTGTGCCCTCTTCATTAAAGCCATGCACATGGAAATTACGATGGTTATTGCGTTGATAGGTCAGCCGGTGGATCAGACTGGGGTAACCATGGAAGGCAAAAATCACCGGCTTGTCTGCGGTAAACAGCGCATCAAACGCCTCTTCTGACTTGCCGTGAGGATGCTGTTTCTGCGTTTGCAGCGCCAGCAGGTCTACCACGTTAACCACCCGAATGCGCAGGTCCGGCAGATAACTTCGCAGCAGATCGACGGCCGCCAGCGTTTCCATGGTGGGCACATCACCCGCGCAGGCCATCACCACATCCGGCTCTGCGCCCTGCGGGGTTGTGCCGGCCCAGTGCCATTCACCCATTCCGGCCTCGCAATGGGCGATGGCGCTGTCCATGTCCAGCCACTGCGGCGCAGGCTGTTTGCCGGCCACAATCACGTTGATGCGGTCCCATGTTCGCAGACAGTGGTCGCCCACCCATAACAACGTATTTGCATCGGGCGGCAGGTAAATACGCACGATGTCGGCTTTTTTATTGGCAACGTGATCGATAAAGCCCGGATCCTGATGACTGTAACCGTTATGATCCTGACGCCAGACGTGAGAAGACAGCAGATAGTTAAGCGAGGAGATGGGCTGACGCCAGCCCAGCTTGCGTGTCACCTTTAACCATTTGGCATGCTGGTTGAACATCGAGTCAATGATGTGAATAAAGGCTTCGTAGCAGTTAAATAATCCGTGCCTGCCGGTAAGCAGATATCCTTCCAGCCAGCCCTGACACTGATGTTCACTGAGAATTTCCATTACCCGACCATCGGGGGCCAACTGCTCATCATAAGGCTCAATAGCTTCAAGCCAGGTGCGGCTGGTGGTGTCAAATACCGGCGTCAGGCGGTTAGAGGCGGTTTCATCCGGACCAAACACGCGGAAATTGTCCCGATTGCGTTGGAACAGGGCGTTAAGATAACGGCCAAACTGTTCAGTTGCCTGTCCGGCCTGCGAGCCGGGCTGCTGTGTATCGAAAGCAAATTCGCGAATATCAGGCGTAACTAATTCACGGCGCAGTAAACCACCGTTGGCAAACGGGGACGCGCCCATACGTTTGTCGCCCTGTGGGGCCAGCGCCTGCAGTTCCGGCTTAAGCCGCCCCTGTTCATCAAACAGATCGTCAGGCTGATAGCTGCGCAGCCAGTTCTCCAGAATGTTACGGTGGTCTTCGTTTTCGCGGCAGGCCGCTACGGGCACCTGGTGCGCCCGCCAGAAACCTTCCACTTTCTTGCCATCTACCGTTTTCGGCCCGGTCCAGCCTTTAGGGCTGCGCAGGATAATCATCGGCCAGCGGGGAATGGCCTTCATTGGTGAGCCCTGCCGGGCGGCCTGTTGAAAGCCGGCAATCTCTGAAAAAGCGCGATCCAGCGTGTCGGCCATCAACGGATGCATCTCTTCAGGTTCATGACCGCAGACAAACAGCGGTTCATAGCCGTAACCGCGAAACAGCTGACGCAGATCGTCGTCACTGGCGCGGCCCAGAATCGTTGGATTCGCAATCTTATAACCATTCAGATGCAGAATGGGCAGCACGGCACCGTCGCGCTGGGGATTAAGAAACTTAATCCCGTGCCAGCTGGAGGCCAGCGGCCCGGTTTCGGCTTCGCCGTCGCCAATGATGCAGGGCGCGATCAGATCGGGGTTATCAAAGACAGCGCCAAAGGCATGAGAAAGTGAGTAGCCTAACTCTCCACCTTCATTGATCGAGCCCGGGGTTTCGGGTGCCGCATGACTGGGAATACCGCCCGGAAAAGAAAACTGTTTGAACAGCTTCTGCATGCCGTCGGCATCCTGACGGATATGCGGATAGATTTCGCTATAGCTCCCCTCAAGCCAGGTATTCGCAACCATGCCAGGCCCGCCATGGCCGGGACCACAGACATAAATAAGGTTGAGGTCGCGCTGACGAATAATCCGGTTCAGATGGGCATAGATAAAATTCAGTCCGGGCGTGGTGCCCCAGTGGCCCAGTAAGCGCGGTTTAATATGCTCTGGCTTCAATGGCTCGCGTAACAGCGGATTGTCCATCAAATAAATCTGCCCGACAGACAGATAGTTAGCGGCGCGCCAGTAGCGATCAAGTAACGTGAGTTCGTGTGCCGTGTTCGGTTGAGCCATGCCATTTTCTCCTGCATTACGTCAGACGATGCACTAACCCTAATAGAGAATGGGGGAGTCAACCAGGCAAGCGGCAAACAAAAAGGCCTCGCAAGCGAGGCCTCAGACAGGTAGAAGACGGTTATTTACCGACGACGTAGGCAGTTTCACGGCCTTCGTCATTCGCGGCCACCGGCGTTACAGGCGTATACGGCAGTTGCAGGACGCGGCTGGTTTCAGCCAGCACTTTTTCAGTCAGGGCGACGTCACCGTTAAGTTTGCGGCCCCAAGACGGCACAACGGCACGAATTTTATTTTGCCATTCCGGTGACGCCATCTGCTCTGGACAGACCTTGTGCAGCAGTTCCAGCATGATCGGTGCCGCTGTTGAGGCGCCCGGCGAAGCACCCAGCAGTGCCGAAATCGAGCCATCTTCCGACGACACCACTTCTGTGCCCAGACGCAATACTGCGCCTTCTTTTTCATCTTTCTTGATGATTTGCACGCGCTGACCTGCGGTCACCAGACGCCAGTCTTCCTGCTTCGCCTGCGGAACATAGGCGCGCAGCGCGTCCATCCGGTCACGGTCGCTTTGCAGAACCTGATCCATCAGGTACTTCACCAGATCAAAGCTTTTCAGTCCGACTTTGATCATCGGCATAAGGTTAGTACTGTTCAGCGAGGCAAACATGTCCAGCAGCGAACCCTGCTTCAGGAACTTGGTCGAGAAGGTCGCGAACGGCCCAAACAGCAGAACCTGTTTGCCGTTCAGAACGCGCGTGTCCACATGCGGCACGGACATTGGCGGCGCACCGACGCTCGCTTTACCATAGACCTTCGCCATATGCTGTTTCACAACATCGGGATTTTCGGTCACCAGGAAAGAGCCGCCGACCGGGAAGCCCGCATAGCCATTGGCTTCGGGAACGCCAGCCTTCTGCAGCAACGGCAACGCCGCACCGCCTGCGCCAATGAAAATCTTACCGGCGGTTAACGTACGACGTGAACCGTCTGTCAGGCTGACAAGGGTAACCTGCCAGCGACCATCGTTCAGGCGTGTAATGTCGCGAACTTCCAGGCTCATGCGCAAACGGAAACTGGCTTTTTTCTCCAGTGAGGCAATCAACTGACGCGTCACTTCACCGAAATCGACGTCGGTGCCCATATCGGTCCAGGTCGCGGCCACTTTTTGACTGGCGGGACGGCCTTTCATCACCAACGGAATCCACTTCGCAATTTGCTGTGGATCTTCAGAGTAAGCCATGCCACGGAACAAAGTGCTTTTCTGTAATGCGTTAAAGCGTTTGCGCAGGAAGTTAACGTTGTCATCGCCCCAGACAAAGCTCATATGCGGTGTGCTGTGGATAAAGCTTTTTGGCGTATGCAGATTGCCTTTCTGGACATGATAGGCCCAGAACTGGCGAGAAATCTGGAAGGCTTCGTTAATCGCAATGGCTTTCGCTATATCTATACTGCCGTCAGCTCTCTGCGGCGTATAGTTCAGCTCGGCCAGCGCGGCATGGCCTGTACCGGCATTATTCCAGCCATTAGAGGACTCTTCCGCCACATGCGGCAGCCGTTCCACCATTTCAATGGACCAGTCTGGCTCAAGATCCTGCAGCCAGGTGCCTAAGGTGGCGCTCATGACGCCAGCGCCAATGAGTAGCACATCGACGTCTTTACGCTCCTGCGCCCCGGTGGTGTCCTTTCCGCTAACACTCATTGTGAGCGCAAGATTTACAGCTGATTTGCACATGAGGCGACATCTCCTCTTCTGTTGACCTGAAGCTCAACAGTGTTGCAGGCGAAATAGTCACGCTTCTGTCGAGCGCGTTGCGCTATTTCCGGGTTAAGACTCAGGTATAGGTTAAAGCGACGATAACGAGTTAACTGAACGTTATGCTTTGTTGCCCAAATATAACATTCTCGCGTTCGAATTAAACATTTGTTTATTTTTTAAATGCAGAAATGATTCAGCATAAGAAAGAATCATAATAACAGGCGCGCCATAAGCCTTTTTTTCAGCTAACTCAATGGGTTAAGTAAAAGAGGATGTTGCGGGATTGCCCCATAATGGTGCGGTATGAAAATGTCACTTAGCGAAAGGAATAATCTAACATAATGAAAAAAAGGGATTATTGAAATTTATTCTTTGCGTTGAATTTTTAATCGATAAGGCGGCGAAGGCTATCTTGTAAAAAAAATGTTACATTTTTGTGACCTCAGAGCCAGCCAGGTGACTGACCGACGGCAAGGAAGCGCGCCGCATCGCTGACGCTTTGCATGATCAAAGGTTCACCACCGCCAGCCTCTCAGTAATTCAGTCTTTTAAAAAAAGAGGGGCAGCAGGCAGATGTCGCCCTGACGGCGTGATTACGCCCGAAACCAGCGGCGCCAGATAAAGCGAATAACAAAAAACTCCAGCGCGCCCAGAAGTAAAAACCACAGGCAAAAGACCACGGTATAAAGCTGATTAAGGTCCTGCAGATGGAACATCTGTTGCAGGTGCTGCGCGACGGCCAGGCTAAACGCGGGAGCGGGAAGCAGAAGGGCAGAGAGAAAGCCCAACAGTAAAATGCCGCCGGGAATGATCAGGGATTCGAAGGGGTTAGTCATGGACAAAAATTCCGTATTTACCAGCCCGCCATTTTCCGGCATTCCGCGAGAAGGTTCAATGACGGACTGTTCAGGGCAGGAAGTCACGCTGTGCATTGCAAAGAAAAGGCTTAAATGACATTAACTTAGAGACATTCATAGCGATTGTTATGAGTTATAGCCTTTGCTATACTTAAATCCCTGATTTTATTGTCTTTTTATAACGATTATTGCGTGATAGACTGCGCGCACTTTTTAATAACCGAGCCATATGTGTGATGAATTCAGCACGAAATGCTGGCTTTTCATCCCAAGTGAACAAATCATGACCTTTATCGCCACCCTGATTCTTGCTTTTGGAATGTCGATGGACGCATTTGCTGCTGCGCTGGGCAAGGGTGCGACCTTGCATCGCCCGGGCCTGAAAGAAGCCGTGCGCACCGGTCTGATTTTCGGTTGTATCGAAGCCCTGACGCCGCTGATTGGCTGGGCATTGGGTCTTGCTGCCAGCCAGTATGTTGCCGCGTGGGATCACTGGATAGCCTTTTTCCTGCTGGCTTTCCTGGGTGCCCGAATGATGATGGAAGGCTTCCGTAAAACGGCGTCTGAACCGTGCGAAGCGCCGCAAAGCCATGGTTTTATGGTCCTGGCGGCGACCGCCGTTGCCACCAGCCTGGATGCGCTGGCGGTTGGCGTGGGGCTGGCCTTCCTTCAGGTTAATATCGTCACCACGGCTCTGACAATCGGTGCCGCCACTACCGTTATGGCTACCACTGGCGTGCTGGTCGGCCGCTTCATTGGGCCTGTTTTAGGTAAATGGGCCGAAGTGCTGGGCGGACTGGTCCTCATCGCCATCGGCTCCACCATCCTCACCGAGCATCTCGGGCTGTTTCAGTAACGCCCGCAAAATCGTATTTTGTGATCTGGTTCAAAATTTATTGCTGATTAAAACAGCAGGAGCTATACTTTTCCTGTAGTTATTCAACAAATTTTTAACTGGATGCTGTATGAAACGTTTTTTTAAGTACGTGTTTCACGCGTATGTGGAAACCTTTAAACACGTACCACCCGGTGCGCTGAACTAAGCGCCACGTTTTACCCTCGATAGTCGCGGTCAGGGAATGACCGGTGATTATCACCTCATTTTGCCGTTCTTCTCGCCTGTCTCCGCCTCTCTGTTCAGCCCGCACTGGCCTTGCATTCCGCCTGACATACTGTGATACAACTGGACATCCACTGTGCCAATCGCAGTACGATTTCCGTCATGTTTTTTGCTACTCTGCGCGCCGATTTATTCTCAACACGGGTGGATCGCCCGACATAATAAAAGAGGCAGCAATGCAGTTATGCAGTTTTTATCTTCCCGCTCAGGGGAAAAAAAGCGTGGGTATCGTACGGGAACAGGGCGTGATCGATGTCGGGATGCGCCTGGGCAAAGCCTGCCCGGATTTAAAAACCTTTTTGACACGTTCTTCTCTGGCCGATCTTGCCGCCTTTCAGAACATGCCCGTCGATCACGCGTTTTCCGCCGTGCAGTTTCTTCCCGTTATTGAGCAGCCTGGAAAAATTTTCTGCGTAGGAATGAACTACGCAGATAAACGCCAGGAGTTTGCCGCAACGCTGGACGCGCCAACCTTATTTATCCGTTTTGCTGATTCACTGACCGGCCATGAGCAACCGCTGCAAAAACCGCTGACTACCCAGGAATTCGATTACGAGGGTGAGCTGGCGGTGATTATTGGTAAACCGGCGCATCGGGTTAAGGCCGCCGACGCGCTGGACGTCATTGCGGGTTACAGCTGCTTTATGGATGCCACCGTGCGCGACATGCAGTTTACCTGGTTTACCGCCGGGAAAAACTGGCCGCAGACCGGAGGATTTGGCCCCTGGATGACGACTGCGGACGAGATTCCTGATCCCCAACAGTTATCGATTAAAACCCGACTGAACGGTCGTGAAGTGCAAAACGATACCACCGCCAGCATGGTGCATCCGGTCGCCAGCATTATCGAATATATCTCTGCCTTCAGTCCGCTATCACCCGGCGATGTCATTATCACCGGCTCCCCCGGCGGCGTAGGGAAAAAACGGACGCCGCCCCTGTTCATGTTCCGTGGCGACGTGGTGGAAGTCGAGATAGAAAAAATCGGTTGCCTGCGTAACCCTGTCGCCTGACGCAGCGTATTCACTGCCTCTCTGCCGATCCCGTCCTACACTCAATAAGTACCCAGGAACAGGAGCAGCTGATGAGGCGTACCATCCGGTGTAAAAGGCGACAGGGCATAGCCGTGGCCGCAGGGGTTGGTTTAGGTATAGGCGCAGTGCTGTGGGGCGCGAAGCGCTGGCAGCAAATGAAACAAACGCCGCCTGTTTCACCGCGTAGTCACCATGCGGGACTGGCGGGTTACTATCAACAGATCGGTGACTGGCGCATGTTCACCCGCGTGACGCCCGACGCACCTCATGGTTTACCTGTCGTCCTGCTTCACGGTCTGGCGATGTCAGGCCGTTCGATGGAGGCGCTGGCCCTCGCGCTGGGTCGGGACTATCACGTGCTGGTCCCCGACCTGCCAGGCTTTGGCGGTAGCGCGTTGCCCGCATCGGCACCGGTGCTTTCCGTCAGTGAACTGGCCGATATCCTGTGGCAGTGGCTCCAGCATAATGGTTTCCGGCGGGCAATCTGGGTCGGCAGCGCCTTTGGCTGTCAGGTGCTGGCGGCGCTGGCGGATAAACACCCGGACGCCGTGGCCGGACTGGTGCTACAGGGCCCCACAGCCGATCGCCATGCGCGAAGCCTGTTGCGCCAGCTCTGGCGCGGCTGGCGCAACAGCCGACTGGAAGCCCACCGTTCACCTGACTCGCTGGCCCGTATCGACTGGGCGAAAGCCGGTCTCCCCCGTGTATTTGGCACGCTGCGCGCCATGCTTAACGATCCGATTGAATATCATCTGACGTATCTGACGGCCCCCACATTGTTGCTCCGGGGTTCGCGGGACCCGGTTTGTCCGGCGCGCTGGCTGGATGAGCTGGCGGGGCTGTTACCTCAGTGTGAAAAAATCACCCTGCGCGGCGGTACCCACCGGCTGCACTATGTCTATCCATGGAGCTTCTGCCATGCGATCCGACCCTTTTTGGCCCGTATTCAGCAGGAGAACGCCGATGAGTAAACCGCCGAAGGGCATCGCCCGCTTTGATTCCGCAGCAACCATGCTGTTGGCTCTGGCAAGTGCACTACGCGATGAGCCCCTTACCCGTTCGTCATCGATGCTGGACCGGTTACTGCCTTCACTGGATCGACTACCGAGCCGGTTACGTGAATGGGGCCATGCGATAAGTGGCCAGGCGGACGGAATCAGCCCGAAACAGGCGGGTGAGCTGGATGTGGAAGGCATCGCCGAATGGATGGTGAGTGCCTACCCGCAGCGCGAGTATCCGGCGGCATTTATCGGCGCATCGAACGGTGCGCTGGTCCATCTGGCGGCGGCGATGGGAACGCCCTGGCTACCGCAAACGTTTCTGTGCCCGGTGCGCGTGGAACCCAGCGATCCGGACGATGCCCAGGCCGGCTTTGAGCAAGGCAAAGCGGTGGCCGCGGCGCTGCTGGCCACCTGGCCAAGGCTGGCGGTCCATCACAGGCAGGATCCGAGTCAGGACCGGCTGCTGCTCGAAAATATGCAGGCTTTCCGGCTTAAATTACGCGATATGCCACTCGCCTTTAATGAATTTCTGCTGGGAGGATTGCCCGCAGGCGCGACCCTGTTTATCAATCACTGCACGCGCCAGTGGCCGGTCACCCGCACCAGCGACCGTTCGTTTTTCCAGTTTGGCGCACCCGGTGGGGCAACGGAAAGCGAGTATTTGCAGGGCGGCCCCCGCGTTGCGGAATATCTGGCGCGGGCAGGGGTTGATCGGGCGCGCTGGACGCCGCCTGCCATCACCGATCATGTCCCTGAAGCCGAATGGGGGCTGGATGGTTACCTGATCTCTCCTCTGAAAAAACTGGCAGAAGCTCAACGCTGGACGCTGATGGAAATTCGTTATGAGCAACCGGAGGCGCTGAGTTTTGTGGTGGCGGAAATCTACCGTGACTGGTATCTGGCGGCAGGCGTGCTGCCCACCCGGCTTACGGTAGACAGCTTTATATTGCTGGATCCCTGGTGCAGTATGCAGCAACAGGCGATTCCCTTCTGGCTGATGTTCCCCTCTGCCGCCTCGGCAGATGCGCTGCAGCGTTTTCTGGAAAAACAGCCGCCGTTCCGCTACATCGATATGCTGTTGTACTCACAAGGGGCCGACAGCATCGGGCTGGCCGACATCGCCCGCTGGCAGCAGTTGCTTACCTTCGCCAAAGACGAAGGCGCGCTGGTCGGTGTGGATGAAACGCGTTTTCCTCATGATGTCACCAGTGTTTCGCAGTTTGACGCGGCGCTCCGTGAGCGGGCACCGCTGCTGCCTGCGCCGCCGCCGCTCACTGTCGGGACAGCGATCGCTGGTATTCAGCGTTACGGCGCCCGTCATGGCGTGAGCATCAGGGCGCTGACCTGAGTCAGGCTCCGTCGGTGATGGGCTTGCGAACCAGCACCAGATAGGCCAGTGCGCCCATCAGGGTTACGCAGGCACAAATCATCAGCGCCAGGCTGAAGGACTTCGTGGTGTCCAGTATCCAGCCGGTAATCACCGGAGCAAAGGACGCGAAGATAAAGCTGGCGAAGTTTTGAATGCTGCCTACGGAGGCTGTCATGCGCGCGGTCACGTTAGCGTGGATCAGGCCCCAGCATGAGGTCCCCGCAAAGTGAATACAAAACAGGGCCATGCCAATCAGGGTGACGGCGCTGGTGGTCTCAGTGGCGCGCGTGACGAAGGCGGTAAAACCCGCAGACAGAACCATGCCGCTGACAATGCACACCTTACGGGTTTTAACCGCATCCCAGCCGCGTTTCACTAACGCATCCACCACATAGCCGTTGAGCAACATGCCGGCTGCGCCAAACAGGAAAGGAATCGCCGCCAGTAAGCCTGTGCTCTTAAGATCAAGGTGATAGGTCGACTGCAGATAACCCGGCAGCCAGGCAATATACAGCCAGGCGGTGTAGTTAATGCCGCTAAAGCCAATCATCATGCCCCACATGGTGCGCTGCTTAAACAGGCCGCGCCATTCACGAAAGCTGATCGGCGCTTTACGCGATGCCACGCTGCCCGCCTGCAGATAATGGATCTCTTCCGCACTTAAGGTGTTGTTATCACGGTCGCGATAAGTCATGTACCAGCCGATCGCGAGGAAAACCCCTAAAATACCGATAGTCACAAACATGCCGCGCCAGCCCAGCAGCAGCATCATGGCCGCCAGGATCGGCGGCGCCACCGATAATCCGATCATCGAGGCGGCGTTAAACATCCCCATCGGCATCCCGCGATCTTTAATATTGAACCAGTCATTGATGACCTTTACGCCGCATGGATTCATGGGCGCTTCACCCATCCCGAGGCCAATGCGCACCAACACGAACTGCGTAAAGTTATGCACCAGTCCGGACGCGGCCTGGAAAAGTGACCATATGAACATGCCCACGCCCAGCATAATACGTGGGCCTTTGCGGTCCAGCAGGGCGCCAGCGGGCAGTTGTGCCAGCCCGTAAGCCAGCGAAAATGCCGAGAGCAGCACGCCAATTTCCGTCGCGCTCAGCCCCATCTCCTCACGAATCGTCATATTGGCCACCGACAGCGAGCTGCGATCAAGGTAGTTAATGATGGCGGCAAGCAGCAGCAACAGCATGGCGGTAATCTGGACTTTACGGATGCGCGGCGAGCGCACGATATCACTGCGCAACGGCACAAACGCCTCATCAGGTGCAGCGGCGGCGGGCGAGGTTGAACGATCAATAACCGATCTGTTTTCCATGGCAATCTCCCTGAGCAGGCGATTTATCATTATTGTGAGCATTAAGGATGCCCGACGGCATAGGGCCGCCGGCGCGTTGCGATGAAGAGTAAGGGCGATAAAGCAAAGATGTTGTAAAGTTGTTTCAAAATCGTGCGAGAGCTAATGCTTTGCGGTTTTTAATCGGTTTTTAATCGGTTTTTAATTGTACTGATTAATGCTGCGGATCATGGATCGCTTGGCTGTGGCCAGATGACTGTGCAGGGCGCAAAGCGCATCCACATCCCGGCGACCGATTAACGCAGACAAAATCGCCATATGCTCCTCCAGGGCAACGATGTTGCGCTGCTTCAGATCGCTTTCATCCCACTGATAGTGCGAATGGAAAATAACGGAAATAATCTCCAGCGACTGATTAAAGAACGGGTTATTGGCGGCAGACAGAATCAGCGAGTGCAGTTGCTTATCCAGCGCCGCAAAATGGCGATAGTTGCTGGCAATGGTCTCACGCATCGATCGGTGCCGATCCAGTAGATCGCGCGCCTGAATCCAGCGTTCATCGTCCATGGGCAAGTTTAAAAAACGCGTCAGGGCATGGGTTTCCAGCATTTCACGTAGCTCAAACAGCTTTTCCGCATACGTCTGCGAAAACTTTTTCATCTGCCAGTGGCCGCGTTTGACCGGTTCCAGCAGGTTGTAGCGCATAAAATGCAGTAAGAATTCGCGCACGGCCACCGGGCTGACATTGGCCTGCTTTGCCAGTTGCAGCTCGCTGAAGGTATCGCCGGGCTGCAACTGTCGCTGATTGATCAGATCGAAAAAACGCTTTTCAACCAGACTGGCCTGTTGATCAATCGGCGGCATCACCGCGTTCAGGCTGTCCTGCGCCTCCGGCGCGCGCACAATAACCCAGCTGTCTTTGACTTTTTCCAGCACGCCCCGCTCATGCAGATAACTCAGCACATGACGCACGGTCGTGCGGCTGACTGTGAACATTTCGGCCAGGGCGGCCTGCGGTGGCAGCGGCGACTGAACGTGGCCCTGGGCGATGCTTTCCAGCATATGGTTGATGACGTTATGGCGTAAATTTTGGCTGCGGCTCATGCGGGGGCTCCGGTTTTTTATGCATTAAAAACCATTGAAGGCCCAAAAAAGCCGTTCTGGTTCACAAAGTGAGAAGAGGGGAATACGGTGCCGCAGCCAGATTCGCCATAACTGCGCTTTTGATAACCGGAGAGTAGCCATGACCACTATGAAAGCCTTAGTCATCGCAGAACCGCGTTCGCTGGTCTGGGCTACACGCGCTCAACCCCGGCCTGCCGCGACTGAAGCGCTGCTTAAAATCGTCAGCGCAGGCATTTGCGGCACCGACATTCACGCCTGGGCAGGAAACCAACCCTTTTTTAGCTATCCGCGTGTCCTCGGCCATGAACTCTGTGCGGAGGTGGTGGAGACAGGCGCTGCCGTTCACGATTTAGCCGCAGGACAGCGGGTGGCACTGATTCCCTATCTCTCCTGTTTTGAATGCGATGCCTGCCGCAGCGGTAAAACCAACTGCTGCGAAAACATTTCGGTGATGGGTGTCCATCAGGATGGCGGCTTTAGCGACTATCTTTGCGTACCGGCAGCTAACCTGCTGGTGGTGGACGATCTTGCGCCAGAAGCCGCAGCGCTCATTGAGCCTTTTGCCATCAGCGCCCACGCGGTGCGGCGAGCGGCGGTGGCGCAGGGCGAGCAGGTGCTGGTCGTGGGGGCGGGGCCGATCGGCCTGGGGGCTGCCGCCATTGCCGCTGCTAACGGCGCGCAGGTGGTGGTCGCGGATACCAGTGATTACCGCCGTCAGCACGTCAGTCAGCAGTTGGGCCTCTGTGCACTCAATCCGGCTGATGCGGCGTTTATAACCTCACTGCGAAACGAATTTGATGGCAGGCTGCCGTTGAAGGTGCTTGATGCCACAGGCAATCCTGCGGCGATGAACGCGGCCGTAAGCCTGATTCGCCATGGCGGAACAGTCGTGTATGTCGGTCTGCATAAAGGGGATTTGGTGATTCCTGACAGTGAGTTTCACAAGAAGGAGAGCACGATCATGGGTAGCCGTAACGCCACCCGTGAGGATTTTGATCGGGTGCGTGAACTCATGGCGGCCGGGACGTTACGTGCCGATATGATGCTCAACCGGCGTTTCGCGTTTTCGACGCTGGCAGAACACTTTGAGGCGCAGGTCATCAACAATCGAGCGTTAATTAAGGGCGTTATCGATTTTGATCGCTGAAGCCGGAGACAACGGTGTGCGCTGTCTCCGCACGCGCTACGCCGTTCCGGAGAGCGACTGGAAAAAGTGGCGACGCACGGCGTCGGCATCCACGCCCAATGCGATGCGTTGTCGGGGCAAATCGCGAAAAGGGTTGTGACGGGAAGCCAGCGTGCTGATCTGGCGCACCGTCTGACCACAGGCGATGCCTTCGGTAATCACTCGCAGTGGGCTTTCCACCAGCGTAAATGCCTCGGGCAAACACAGCCAGGATATCGTCAGCGTGTCATGCAACGCCATTCCCGCAAATCCTTCCTTCTCAAGACTGTACGCCAGATAAGGGCGGCAGATCGCCCGCAGGATCGGCTGTTGTAGTTGATCCACCTCATCGCTATTGATCAACACTTTATGGGTAACATCCAGCGGGATCAGAATAACCGGCAAGGCCGAGGACAGGACCTGATCCGCAGCATGAGGATCCTTCCAGATATTAAATTCACTGAACGGTGTCACATTCCCGCTGTGGCCATCGGTACCAAAGGCGCCGCCCATGATGACCAGTTCTTTGACCAGCGGGATAATATCCGGTGCCTGGTTGATGGCGCTGGCGATATTGGTAAGGGGGCCGATTGCCACCAGCGTAATGACGCCGGGATTAGCACGAACGCTGTCGATAATAAACTGCACGGCACCGGGCGCGTCGTCGCTAAACGGATTATCAAACGCATCCCCTAAACCGTCTTCACCATGCAGCCTGGCAGGTGCGCTCGGTTCCCGTGCCAGCGGACGGGCGCAGCCGCGGTACACCGGCACGTCAATCGCCATTTTCTGGCAAAAGAGCCGCGCATTTTTCACCGCCTGGCCCACGGCAACGTTGCCGAATACCGTGGTAATGCCCAGCAGATGTTGCGTCCGCGCGGCATAGGCCAGCGCAAAGGCATCATCCACGCCGATATCAGTATCAAAAATGACAGTGCGCACAGGATTCTCCAGAAAGCGTGAGCGCCTCACCCGGGGCGACAATCGTTGTGTGGGCGCGGCAAGCGTAAAAGCCGTCATTTATTTAAGCGGAAAACGGAAAAAGGGGAAACCTGAATTCTCCCCCCTTTTAAGGCTACCCGCGTCGGGTTTTTAACACTGCATGTCAGCCGCACATCACGGGCGCGCGTTCACATGGTCTGAGTTGCCAGTCAGAAAAAGGCATCGTATGATTGCCTGCGCAAGGTGATGGCGTTCCACCTTCCCCAACCGCCAGCAGGTTTCCCCTGCGGCTGATGACGCCTGACACTATCCTTTATCCTTTCGTGGGAGCGGGAGCGTCAGGTGCCGGTATTTGCTGACCCTCCACCGTCTTCTGCACAATGCCTGTTAACGGGAGTATAAGATGTTAAAACCGCTATTCGCTGTGATCGTGGGCGGCAGCGTAGGTTGTGTACTGCGTTGGTGGTTCGGTATGCGTTTCAATGCGTTTTTCCCCAATCTTCCACCGGGTACGTTGCTGGTGAATCTGATTGGCGGCTTTGTGATCGGGGGGGCCATGGCCTGGTTTATTAAAAATCCCCAGCTCGATCCCGCCTGGCGGTTACTGATCATTACAGGCTTATGTGGCGGTCTCACCACGTTTTCCACGTTTACCGCAGAATTAATGACCCTGTTGCAGTCCGGAAAATATCTCTGGGCCATGAGCAGCGCGCTGGTGCATGTCATTGGCTCGTTGCTGATGAGTTTTGCCGGTTTTGCGCTGATTAACCTGTTGGGTTAACGCCGCCGCGAAACCGGATGCCATTAGTCCTGCAGACACTGAGCGATGAAGCTGGCGGCGTGCAGGGCGCCCTCGGCTGAAATCGTGTGGCCAGTCTGTGGCTCAATCAATGCCTCGACCGGAACCGCCGCGGCTTTCAGGCGGGCCGCGGCTGACTCACTTTCGCTGACGGGGATCACCGCATCAGCCCGGCCATGGATCAGCAGGGCTGGCGTATGCGCGAGTGGTGTCAGTGGGCCGTCAAAGGCCAGTCGGCCGGAAAATGCCACCACGCCCGCCAGGGGATAACGGCCAGAGGCCAGTAGATCTAGCGCCATGATCGAGCCCTGAGAAAAGCCCACCAGGATGACCTTCTCCCAGCATTCTGCCATATCATGCTGCGCCATCAGGTCACGCAGAACGCGGTCAAACGCCTCACGAGCTTCGCGAACCCGCCCTGGACGGTTTTCCGACGTAATGCCCGCCAGACTGAACCACTGATAGCCCATGCCCTGTTCAAAAGCATAAGGCGCATCCGGTGAGGCAAAGACCACATCGGGTAACAAGGTTGCCCAATAATCGCCGACAGGTGCCAGATCGTCGCCGTTACTGCCTACGCCGTGCAGAAAAATCACCAGTGCTTTTGCCATGCCGGTTCCTGTAAAAGTTGTGTTGTCTGACAGGTATTTGAACAGTTACACCGGTTAACGTCAAAATCAAACTGACCGCCGGGAAGGCCGCCTGTCGTACGGGGGAGGGCAAACATTACGTGCCGTCTCCCTTTCCCTGTAACGTAAAACCTGCTTGACTGAAACGTCACCGCTTGCCGTCTGGAGTTATGCATGTCGTTGTTTACCCTGAGCACGTTATCCGACATTCCCGCCGCTGAATGGGATGCGCTGCTGCCTGATGATCAGCCTTTTTTACGCCATGCCTTTTTGCTGAGCCTTGAAGACAGCGGCAGCGTCAGGCCGGAAAGGGGCTGGCAGCCAGCCCATCTGGTCTGGCGTGAGCAGGGTGAACTCTGCGCCGCGCTACCCGGCTACCAAAAAAGCCATTCACAGGGTGAATACGTGTTCGATCACGCTTGGGCCGATGCCTGTCAGCGAGCCGGTATCGCTTACTATCCGAAATGGCTCGGTGCCATTCCCTTCAGCCCGGTAACGGGCGCGCGCGTGCTGGGCAAATCCGATGCCGCTATCCGACTGCTGTCGAGGCTGCCAGACTGGCTGGAGCGCCAGGCGTTGAGTGGCGCGCATATCAATTTCACCGACTCTCACGCTAACGCGCTGCTGGCGGAACAACCCGACTGGCTGGCGCGGCTGGGCTGCCAGTATCACTGGCACAATCGCGGCTATCGCGACTTCCAGGACTTTCTGGATACGTTGATGTCACGCAAGCGCAAACAGCTGCGCAAGGAACGGGAGCAGGTCGCCCTGAACGGCTTTGAATTTGACTGGTATCGCGGCGATCAACTGCGTGAAGATCAATGGGATTTTGTGTACACCTGCTATGCCAACACGTACGCGGTGCGTGGTCAGCGTCCTTATCTGACGCGTGCCTTTTTTAGCTTACTGGCCGCGCGTCTGCCGGAAAACATTCGCGTCGTCATTGCCCGTTTGCAGCAGCAGCCCGCAGCGATGGCTTTTTACCTTAAAGACGGGGAAAGCCTGTATGGCCGCTACTGGGGCTGCCTGGCGGAATTTAACCAGCTTCACTTCGAAACCTGTTTTTATCAGGGGATGGATTTCGCCATCGCCGAAGGCCTGCAACGCTTCGATGCGGGCGCGCAGGGCGAACACAAGCTGGTGCGTGGTTTTGAACCGCAGATTACCCACTCCTGGCACTACCTGTGTCATCCCGGCCTGCGCGCCGCCGTTGACGATTTTTTGCAGCAGGAGCGGCAGGGCGTTCACCTGTGGGCCGAAGAAGCCAGGGACGCCTTGCCCTACCGACGCGGCGACTAGTCCGCCCCGACAAACCCGCCGGTCTGGTGTTGCCAGAGCCGGGCATACAGGCCATTTTGTGCCAGCAGTTCCTGGTGGCTACCGATTTCGACAATCTGGCCGTGTTCCAGCACCACCAGCCGGTCCATTTTTGCAATGGTGGACAGACGGTGAGCGATGGCAATCACCGTTTTACCCTGCATCAACGACTCCAGGCTTTCCTGAATCGCCGCTTCCACCTCTGAATCAAGGGCGGAAGTGGCTTCATCCATGATCAGAACCGGCGCGTCTTTCAGCAACACGCGCGCAATGGCTATACGCTGACGCTGCCCGCCAGACAGTTTTACGCCGCGCTCACCGACATGCGCATCCAGCCCTGTCCGGCCCTGGGAATCCGACAGCAGCGGGATAAATTCGTCGGCGCGGGCGCGACGGATAGCCAGTTGCAGTTCTTCCTCGCTGGCATGGGGCCGGCCATAGAGCAGATTTTCGCGGATAGAGCGGTGCAGCAGCGAGGTATCCTGGGTGATCATGCCAATCTGGCTGCGCAGGCTTTCCTGCGTCACGTCGGCAATACACTGACCGTCAATCAGGATGCGCCCGCCGTTCAGGTCGTAAAGACGCAACAGCAGATTGACCAGCGTTGATTTTCCGGCACCGGAAGGTCCAATCAGGCCAATCTTTTCCCCCGGTTTAATGGTCAGGTTCAGGCCATTAATCACCTGCCGCTCGCCACCATAGTTAAAACGGATGTTGTCGAAGCGAATCTCCCCCTGCGTCACTCTGAGCTGTTTCGCCTGGGGCGCATCCTGCACGCTAAGCGGTTGGGAAATGGTGTTCAGTCCGTCCTGCACCATGCCGATATTTTCAAAAATGCCGTTCACCACCCACATCACCCAACCGGACATATTAACCAGACGGATAACCAGGCCGGTCGCCAGGGCAATGGCACCGACGCTAATCAGCGATGCGCTCCACAGCCACAGCGCCAGGCCGGACGTGGCGACAATCAGAACGCCGTTGAGCGTCGACAGCGTCAAATCCATGCTGGTTACCATGCGGTTAGCCTGCTGCGTTTTGTCTGTCTGCTCCTGAATCGCCTCACGTGCGTACTGCCGCTCCAGGTCGCTATGGGCGAACAGCTTGATGGTAGCGATATTGGTGTAACCATCCACAATCGTGCCCATGAGTTTCGAGCGCGCTTCTGAGGACACCACGGAACGGGCCTTTACGCGCGGCACAAAATAGCGCAGCGCCGCGCTGTAAAGCACAATCCAGATAATGAGCGGAATCATCAAACGCCAGTCCGCTTCGGCGAACAGCACCAGCGCCGTCGCGGCGTAGATCAGCACATGCCAGATGGCATCGACCAACTGCACCGCAGAATCGCGGAGCGAGTTGCCGGTTTGCAAAATGCGCTGCGCAATCCGGCCCGCAAAATCGTTCTGGAAAAAATTCATGCTCTGACGCAGAACGTAGTTGTGGTGCTGCCAGCGAATCATGCTGGTCATGCCGGGATTAATGCTCTGGTGAACCAGCATATCGTGCAGCGCAATAAACACCGGCCGCAGTATCAGGGCGACGCAGCCCATCCAGAGTAAGGTTGGCCAGTTATCGTGAAACAGCGTAGCCGGGGTGGAATGGTTAACCAGATCAATGATGCGGCTCAGATAACTGAACAGCGCCACCTCAATGAGCGCGCCCACCAGCCCCACCACCAGCAGTGCGGCGAAGCTTGGCCACACCTGGCGCAGGTAGTAAAAATAAAAAGGCCAGACCCGTGAGGGCGGCATATCGGTGGGGGCATCCTGAAAAATATTGATAAAACGTTCGAAACGACGATACAACATACAGTTACTCTTTCCGTTCGATAAGAATTACAGCTTAGTGCATGTGTACGCCCGATTAAAAAAAAGGATTCTCTATGGATATCACTCTGCGCGGCCGTGAACCACATGATGCAGCGGCTTACCAACGTCTTTACGGCCATCCGGCGGTTTTCCCCTGGACGCTGCAATTGCCGTTTCCCAGCGTCGCCACCTGGGAAAAGAAATTCGCAAAAATGGATGCCGAGGGCTTCATCAATTTTGTTGCCGAAGTAGACGGCGAAATGGTTGGTGAGCTGACCTTGTTTACAAATCATAATCCGCGTACGCGTCACTGCATCAGCTTCGGCATCGGTGTCAATCCGGCGTTCTCAGGGCGCGGCATTGGCGAGCTGTTGATCCGCACGGCAATGGATTATGCACGTAACTGGCTGGGCATCACCCGCATGGAGCTTGAGGTGTTTCATGACAATCATCGGGCGCTGGCGCTGTATGAAAGGCTGGGTTTTGAGCGCGAAGGGGTGCGTCGTCAGGCATCCTTACGTGAAGGTAAACTTCATGATGTGGTGATGATGGCCAAACTGCTCAACGTGGCGTAACGACCGCGCATTGCCCGTTTTTGCGCGCGGCGTTAAGGTCAAAAGTCGCGCAACATGTTTAAACGTTGTTCTGTGCCACAGTTCGCACAAAATGCCCTGCATAAAACCCATCGCCTGCCGATATGACGGTATCACCCACTGATGCTCTGGAGGGCGATTGTGATAAAACTAATAACGATCGACGAACTGAAAACGGGCATGTTCGTCCACAAACTTGAGGTCTGGTGGTTTAAAGACAAACGTATTCGTAATCAGATGCTGATCACCGATCCGCAGCAGGTTGCGATGTTCCGTCGTGAAGGTATTCAGCGGTTATGGATTGATGAAGAGAAATCGATTTCATCACCACCTCCTGAGCCAGTCCATACCGCACCCTGCCAGCAGGCTCCCTTTACGCAGGAACGTGAACAGGCACAGCAGCTGTTTGAACAAGGCAAAATCAAGGTCCTGGCGCTGTTTAACGAAGCGCGAATGGGTTGCGGCCTCGATCTGAGCAGTATGATTGATATTGTGGATAAAATAGCCGGTTCGATTGAGCGCGAGCCCAGCGCACTTCTGCGCGTGGCACAACTGAAAGATCACGATAATTACACCTACCTGCACTCCATGGCGGTCTGTGGCTTGATGATCGCTCTGGGTAAAAAGCTCGGCCTGGATGCGCATCAACTTCAGCGCGTTGGCATGGGAGGGTTGTTACATGACATTGGCAAAGCGGCCGTACCGCTCAGTATCCTGAATAAACCGGATAAGCTGAGCGACGACGAGTTTGCCATCATGTGCGAGCATCCGATAGCGGGTGCACAAATGCTGATGGAAGCGAACGCAGGGGATGACCTGGTCGATATTGCCCTGCATCATCATGAAAAATATGACGGCAGCGGTTATCCCTACCGCCATAAAGGCCATGAGATTAGCGTCTATTCCCGTATGGCCACCATTTGTGATGTGTACGATGCCCTGACCTCAACGCGTCCTTACCGCGAGGGCTGGACACCCGCACAAGCTTTACAGTCGATGCTGGCCTGGCGCGGGCATTTTGACACAACGCTGCTGCATGCGTTCGTTACGACAATCGGTCTGTATCCGGTGGGGTCGCTGGTGCGGCTGGCATCGGGACGTATTGCACTGGTGGTCAAGGCGGGCGAACAATCGCTTCAGAAGCCGCGCGTACATGTTTTCTGGTCGTTGCACGCTAAGCGCCCCGTCAGACCAGAAGTGGTCGATCTGGGGGACAGTTTTTGCACGGACAGCATTGTCTGCTCGGAGAGTCTCGCGGCCTGGCCAACGATCGACCTCAACCGGGTCTGGTTGCTGGACGTTGCCTGAGCCAACGTCGCCATTTTTATACCTTTTTTACAGCGTGCCAGTGCTTTTTAACCCTTTCTTTATGTGACTCAGCGCAAGCTATTCAGCAAATCCAAACCTCTGGAGGTTGCTGTGAGTGCAGGCGTGATAACCGGCATTGTGCTGGTCGTGTTGTTGCTGGGCTATTTAGTGTATGCCCTGTTGAATGCGGAGGCCTTCTGATGGCGGCCAATGCATTTTTACTGATCGCGGTGTATCTGCTGGTGCTGATGGTGTTGGCACAGCCGCTGGGACGTGGCCTGGCAGCGCTGGTGGCGGACAAACCCCTTTTTACCCGTGCCGAAGCGCTGTTTTGGCGCGTCGCCGGGGTACAGCAAGGCGATATGCGCTGGCCGCAATACCTGCTGGCCATTGTGCTGTTCAACCTGTTCGGCCTGATCCTCCTGATGGCTATACTGCTGCTTCAGGACAAGCTCCCGCTCAATCCACAACACTTTCCGGCCTTGAGCTGGGATCTGGCGCTTAACACCGCGATTAGCTTCGTCACTAACACCAACTGGCAAGCTTATTCAGGCGAAAGCACCCTGAGCTATTTCAGCCAGATGGTGGGCCTGACCGTGCAGAACTTTTTCTCTGCCGCGACCGGTATCGCTGTCGCCTTTGCCCTGATTCGGGGCTTTGCGAATCGCTCGATTGCAACCCTGGGTAACGCCTGGCGCGATCTGACGCGCGTGACGCTTTACGTGTTATTGCCCGTCAGTCTGCTGATGGCGCTGTTTTTTGTCAGCCAGGGCAGCATTCAGAACGTCCTGCCTTATCAGACGATTACCGGCCTGGATGGGGCGCAGCAAACGCTGGCAATGGGCCCGGTGGCCTCGCAGGAAGCCATCAAAATGCTGGGCACCAACGGCGGCGGCTTTTTTAACGCGAACTCTGCTCACCCGTTTGAAAACCCCACCGCGCTGACCAACTTCGTGCAGATGCTCAGTATCTTCCTGATACCGGCCGCGCTGTGCTTTGCCTTTGGCGAATGTGTGAAAGACCGTCGTCAGGGCAACATGCTGCTGTGGTCAATGACGCTGATGTTTGTCGTGGCGGCGGCCTTCGTGATGTGGGCGGAAGTGAACGGGAATCCGCACTTCCTGACGCTGGGCGCGGACAGCGCCATCAATATGGAAGGAAAAGAAACGCGCTTTGGCATTCTCAATTCCAGCCTGTTTGCGGTTATCACGACCGCCGCGTCCTGTGGTGCGGTGAATGCGATGCATGACTCGTTCACGGCCCTGGGCGGCATGGTACCTATGTTGCTGATGCAACTGGGCGAAGTGATCTTCGGCGGTGTCGGTGCGGGCTTGTATGGGATGTTGCTGTTCGTGTTGCTGGCGGTGTTTATCGCCGGACTGATGATTGGCCGTACTCCCGAGTTTCTCGGCAAAAAAATCGAAGTCTGGGAAATGAAAATGACCGCACTTGCCATTCTGGTGACGCCCGCGCTGGTGCTGATCGGTACAGCCATCGCCATGATGACCGACGCTGGCCGGGCCGGTATGGCTAACCCAGGCACCCACGGCTTCAGTGAAGTGTTATACGCCGTATCGTCGGCCGCTAACAACAACGGCAGTGCCTTTGCCGGTCTGAGCGCGAACACGCCGTTCTGGAACGTTTTGCTGGCCATCTGCATGTTCCTGGGGCGCTTTGGCATCATCCTGCCGGTAATGGCGATTGCCGGTTCTATGGCCGGTAAAAAAATTCAGCCGGTCGGTAACGGGACGCTGCCAACGCATGGTCCGCTGTTTATCGCGTTGTTGGTGGGCACCGTCCTGCTGGTGGGCGCACTGACCTTTATCCCCGCTCTGGCTCTGGGTCCGGTAGCCGAGCATCTGCAACTTATTCAGGGACATTAATCATGAGTCGTCAACAACAGGTGTTTGACGCAGCGCTCTTGCGCACTTCAGCAATCGATGCCGTGAAAAAACTCGACCCACGCGTTCAGTTTCGTAATCCGGTGATGTTTGTCGTCTACCTGGGCAGTCTCCTGACCACGGTACTGGCGGTGCTGATGTCTACTGGCTATCAGAGCGGCAGCGCCAGTTTTACCGGCGCGGTGTCTGTCTGGCTGTGGTTTACCGTGCTGTTTGCGAACATGGCAGAAGCGCTGGCCGAAGGGCGCAGTAAAGCCCAGGCGAACAGCCTGAAAGGCGTCAAAAAAACCAGCTTTGCGAAAAAACTGTCGGCTGCGCATTACGGAGCAAAATGGCAGCAGATTGCGGCCGATGAGCTGCGCAAAGGGGATGCGGTATTAGTGGAAGCGGGTGACGTTATCCCGTGCGATGGTGAGGTGGTCGAAGGGGGCGCATCGGTTGATGAAAGTGCCATCACCGGGGAATCCGCACCGGTGATTCGTGAATCGGGCGGTGACTTTGCCTCGGTAACCGGCGGGACGCGTATTCTGTCCGACTGGCTGGTCATCACCTGTAGTGCAAACCCCGGCGAAACCTTCCTGGATCGCATGATCGCGATGGTGGAAGGCGCACAGCGCCGTAAAACGCCCAATGAAATCGCCCTGACGATTCTGCTGGTGTCCCTGACAATTGTGTTTCTGTTAGCTACCGTCACGCTGTGGCCGTTCTCCGCCTGGGGCGGTACGCCGGTGACCATCACCGTGCTGGTTGCGTTACTGGTGTGCCTGATCCCTACCACGATTGGTGGTTTACTCTCCGCCATCGGCGTCGCGGGGATGAGCCGAATGCTGGGGGCAAACGTGATTGCCACCAGCGGTCGTGCTGTCGAAGCGGCCGGGGATGTGGACGTGCTGATGCTGGACAAAACCGGCACCATCACACTGGGTAACCGCCAGGCGACCCAGTTTTTACCGGCCCCCGGCGTCACAGAAGAACAGCTTGCCGATGCCGCCCAGTTGGCCTCGCTGGCGGATGAAACGCCGGAAGGTCGCAGTATCGTGGTCCTGGCGAAGCAAAAATTTAATCTGCGTGAGCGGGACCTGAGCAGCATGGGAGCCAGTTTTATTCCCTTCTCAGCCCAGACGCGCATGAGCGGTGTGAACGTGCAGAACCGCCTGATTCGTAAAGGGGCGGTCGATGCGGTGCGCCGTCATATTGAAGCCAGTCACGGTGCGTTCCCGGCAGAAGTAAACGCCCGGGTGGAAGAGGTTGCCCGTGCGGGCGGCACCCCGCTGGTGGTCGCTGAAGGCCCGAAAGTGCTGGGCGTGGTCGCGCTGAAAGATATCGTCAAGGGCGGGATCAAAGAGCGCTTTGCCGAACTGCGCAAAATGGGCATTAAAACCGTGATGATTACCGGTGATAACCCGCTGACCGCCGCCGCGATTGCAGCCGAAGCGGGCGTGGATGACTTTTTGTCGGAAGCGACACCCGAAGCCAAACTGGCGCTGATCCGTCAGTATCAGGCCGAAGGCCGCCTGGTGGCGATGACCGGTGACGGCACCAACGATGCGCCTGCGCTGGCGCAGGCCGATGTAGCGGTCGCGATGAACTCGGGGACGCAGGCCGCAAAAGAGGCAGGCAACATGGTCGATCTGGATTCCAACCCGACCAAGCTGCTGGAAGTGGTCCATATCGGTAAACAGATGTTGATGACGCGCGGATCGTTAACCACGTTCAGTATCGCCAACGACGTAGCCAAATACTTCGCCATTATTCCGGCGGCGTTTGCGGCTACGTATCCTCAGCTCAATATGCTCAACGTGATGGAGCTGCACTCACCGTCCTCCGCGATTCTGTCGGCAGTGATTTTTAATGCCCTGGTAATCGTCTTCCTGATTCCGCTGGCCTTAAAAGGCGTGAGCTACCGGCCATTAAGCGCCGCATCACTGCTGCGCCGTAATTTGCTGATTTATGGATTAGGTGGACTGCTGGTGCCGTTTATCGGTATCAAAGCGATCGATATGTTGCTTGTGCTGTTTGGTATGGCCTGAGGAGAATAAAATGAGTCAGTTACGTCCGGCAATTTTTCTGCTGCTGCTGCTAACGGTTGTATGTGGCGTAGTTTATCCTTTGCTCACGACCGGGTTGGCGCAGTGGCTGTTTCCCTGGCAGGCTAACGGATCGCTGTTAAAGGTAGAAGGTGAAGAACGGGGCTCTGCACTGATTGGGCAGGCTTTTAGCCAGCCTGGCGAGTTTTGGGGCCGTCCTTCTGCCACCGGCGACAAACCGTATAATCCCCTGGCATCCAGTGGCAGTAACCTGGCCGCGAGTAATCCGGCACTCGACAAAGCGGTGGCTGAACGCGTTGCCGCGTTACGTGCAGCCAATCCGCAGGCCAATGGGCCGGTGCCGGTGGATCTGGTGACCAGTTCAGCCAGTGGGCTTGATCCAGAGATTTCGCCACAGGCAGCGCTGTGGCAGGCACCGCGCGTGGCGGCGGCCCGTCAGTTGCCGCTGGCGAAAGTGGATGCGCTGGTGGACAGCCTGACCCAACGTCCGCTGCTCCCATTTATCGGCGAACCCACGGTGAATGTGCTGCAACTCAATCTGGCGCTGAACGATCTTAAATAAGTAAAAGGACGCTATGAATCACGAACCGCTGCGCCCCGATCCGGATGCGCTGTTACAGGCCAACAGTGACAGCCATCGCGGTAAGCTCAAGATCTATTTTGGTGCCTGTGCGGGGGTAGGGAAAACCTACGCCATGCTGCAGGAGGCGCAGCGGCTCCGTGCCCAGGGACTCGACGTGCTGGTCGGCGTGGTGGAAACCCACGAGCGGCCGGAAACGGCCCAGCTTCTTAACGGACTGGTGGTGCTGCCGCGTCGCGCTACCGGCCGATCCCGCCATGCTGAATTCGATCTGGATGCCGCGCTGGCACGTCATCCGGCGGTCATCCTGATGGATGAACTGGCTCATACCAACGTGAAAGGCTCGCGACATCCCAAACGCTGGCAGGATATTGAAGAACTGCTGGATGCGGGCATCGATGTGCTGACCACAGTGAACGTTCAGCACCTGGAAAGCCTGAATGATGTGGTCGGCGGCGTTACCGGCATTCAGGTGCGTGAAACCTTACCAGACCCGTTTTTTGACAGCGCCGATGAAGTGGTGCTGGTGGATCTGCCGCCTGACGATCTCCGGCAACGTCTGAAAGAGGGCAAGGTCTACATTGGCGATCGCGCCGAGCGGGCCATCGAAAATTTCTTCCGCAAAGGCAACCTGTTTGCGCTTCGTGAGCTGGCACTGCGCCGCACGGCCGATCGGGTAGACGACCAGATGCGCGCCTGGCGCGACAGCCAGGGACGGGACAAGGTCTGGCACACGCGCGACGCGATTTTGCTCTGTATCGGAGACGATACGGGCAGCGAGAAACTGGTTCGTACGGCGGCACGGCTGGCCGCCCGGCTCGGCAGCGAATGGCATGCTGTCTATGTTGAAACGCCGCGCCTCAACCGCTTACCGGAGGCCCGTCGCCGCGCCATTTTGCGGACGCTCAAACTGGCGCAGGAGATGGGCGCGGAAACGGCAACGCTCTCCGATCCCGACGACGCTCAGGCGGTGCTACGCTACGCGCGGGAACACGATCTGGGCAAGATTGTGACCGGACGGCGTCCCGTGCGACGCTGGCGACGCGACAGTTTTGCTGAGCGGCTGGGGCAACTGGGCCCGGATCTGGATTTGCTGGTAGTGGCACTCAATGAGCCCATGCAGGATGCGCCGCATCCCTTAGCCAGCGAACGGGTTAACAGCGACAAATGGCGCATGCAGTTGCGCGGCGTCATGATGGCGCTGGTGCTGTGTATTCTGGTCACCGCCGCCGGACAATCGGTGCTGATCAGCTTTGATCCGGCCAACTGCGTGATGATCTACCTGCTGGCGGTGGTGATCGTGGCCCTGCGTTATGGCCGATGGCCATCCGTGATCGCCACAGTCATCAACATCATTGCCTTTGATCTGTTTTTTGTGGCACCGAAAGGCACGATTGCCGTCTCCGATTTACAGTACCTGGTGACCTTTGGCGTAATGCTGGCGGTCGGCGTGATCGTGGGTAACCTGACGGCGGGCGTGCGCTACCAGGCGCGCGTCGCGCGTTATCGCGAACAGCGCACCCGGCAACTGTATGAAATGGCTAAATCGTTGGGCAGCGGTCTGACACCCGAGGATATCGCGGCCACCAGTCAGCGCGTGCTCGACGCCACATTGCAGGCCCGATCCCTGCTGCTGCTGCCGGATGAGCAGGGCGAGCTGCAAACCCTGGGCAACGCGCTGCCGGGAAATGAACCGGACTGGGCTATCGCCAAATGGAGCTACAGCAAAGGCCAGCCAGCCGGCGCAGGCACAGACACGTTACCGGCCGTGCCCTACCAGATTCTGCCGCTGAAGGTAGGAGAATCCTGTCGCGGACTGCTGGTCGTCGAGCCAGAAAACGTGCGCCAGTTGATGATTCCCGAACAGCAGCGGCTGTTAGAAACCTTCACCGTCCTGATTGCGAACGCGCTGGAACGTCTGGCGCTGTCGCAGAGTGAAGCGGCTTCGCGGCTGGCCGCCGAGCGTGAACAGTTACGCAATGCCCTGTTGTCGGCGCTGTCTCACGATTTACGCACGCCCTTAACCGTGCTGTTTGGTCAGGCGGAAATGCTGATGCTCGACCTGGCCAGTGATAATTCAAAATATGTGCCCCAGGCCAGCCAGATTCGCGAACAGACCCTGAGCACGATTCGTCTGGTCAGCAATATGCTGGATATGGCGCGTATTCAGTCCGGCGGTCTGAATTTACGGGAAGAGTGGCTGGCTCTCGAAGAGGTGATCGGCGGGGCGCTCAGTAGCATGGCACCGTCGCTGAAAGGAAAGGCGGTCGAACTCGATCTGCCTGCGGATATCGTCCTGATTAAGGGAGACAGCACCTTGCTGGAGCGGGTGTTTACCAACCTGATCGAAAACAGCCTCAAATACGCCGGTAACTGCGCGCCGCGCGGGATCCGCGCCTGGTGTGATCATGCCCGCCTGGAAATTGCCGTCTGGGATGGCGGTCCGGGCATCGCGGAACAGGACATGACCCGTATTTTTGATAAGTTTTCGCGTGGCGACAAAGAGTCGGCCGTGCCAGGCGTCGGACTGGGACTGGCCATTTGTAAAACCATCATTGAGAGTCACGGCGGTCAGATCTGGGCGGAAAATCGCCCGGAAGGTGGGGCCTGTTTCCGCCTTTCTTTACCCTTGCCGCCCGCACCTGAAATTTCTCCTGAAGGGCTGAAATAACTTCACAGATGATCGGTTATAATGCGCGACTTTACTGCTTATGACTGGGAAATTATGGAACGTTTTACCGAAAACCTGATGTATGCATCGCGCTGGCTGTTGGCTCCCGTTTACATTGGACTTTCGCTGGGATTACTGGCACTGACCATCAAATTTTTCCAGGAAATTGTTCACCTGTTGCCCAACATTTTTAGCATTGCAGAAAACGATCTGATCCTGCTGTTGCTGTCACTGGTGGACATGACGCTGGTCGGCGGGTTGCTCGTGATGGTGATGCTGTCTGGCTATGAAAACTTTGTCTCCAAACTCGATATTGATGAGGGCAAAGAGAAGCTGAGCTGGCTGGGTAAGATGGATTCCGGCTCGCTGAAAAACAAAGTGGCGGCGTCGATTGTGGCTATCTCCTCCATCCACCTGCTGCGGGTGTTTATGGACGCGCGCAATGTCGAAAATGATAAGCTGATGTGGTACGTGATCATCCATCTGACCTTCGTTTTGTCGGCCTTTGTGATGGGCTGGCTGGACAGCATGTCGCGGGCAGAGAAGAAAAACGTGTAACCGACGGCACGCGTTATCCGCGCCGGCGACTGACGTCGCTTTTCCCGCGAGATGCCGGCGTCAGCCTGACGCCGGCCGTGCCCCCGCCAGATGAGGCAACACCGCCTTGATCATGGCAAAAAACGCAGTCAGCCGGGCAGGATAATAGCTCGCCCAGGGATAGGTCAGCCATACCGGTAACGCCGGAGCCTGCCATTCCGGCATGAGCTGGACCAGCCTGCCCTCTGCTAAATCCTCTTGTATCACCCACGACGAGACGATGGCGGCCCCCAGGCCCGCCAGCGCGGCTTTGCGTACCGCATAGAGGCTGTCGCTGCTTAAAACAGGGGCGATCGGCAGATTCACCGGTTCACCTTTGTCCTGATGCTGTAACGCGATTTCGTTACGGTAGAAGCTGGTTAACGCGAGCCAGGGCAACGCGCCCAGCTGTTCGACCCGGGTGATCGGTGCATGCTGCCGGAGCAGCTCAGGGGCCGCGACAACAATGCGCGGCACTTCGGCCAGCAGCACCGCCACGACCGAAGGATCGGTAGGCGCGCCGACCTGAATGGCGCAGTCAACGTTCTCGGCCACAAAATCGGGTGTTCTGTCGTTAAGCATCCACTCAATGCGTAAACGGGGATAGCGGCGCATAAAGTCCACCAGCGGGGCGACCAGTTGATCCTGACCAAATGCATGCGGCGCGCGTACCCGCAGTGTCCCGACGGGATCGCTACCTGCGCCGGTTAAATCGTCTTCCAGCGCATGCCAGGTGGCGAGCAGTTGCCGTGCCTGTGCATAACAGCGTTCGCCATCATCGGTGAGCTTGAGCGCGTGCGTCGTGCGCAGTATCAGCTTCACGCCGAGCCCGTGCTCAAGCGCCTGCAACCGACGGCTGATAGTGGGCTGCGTTGTGCCAAGTTGCACTGCGGCGGCAGACAAACTGCCGCTTTCGACAATGCGAATAAAGGTATGCATCAATGCGATACGATCGTTATTGCTGAAATTGATCATGCGCCCCACGTATAACCGTTTTGTTTTTTATCAGTCTACCGCGTATGCCAAAAACAGGCTTTACTTGCCACACGCTTTTTTCGAGGATTTCACTATGACAGTGGTACACAACCTGAACCGGCATTCAACTGAGCGCCTGCCTGCGCCCCTTGTTTTTACGTTAGCAACCGGTGCGGGTCTGAGCGTGGCATCGATTTACTACAGTCAGCCCATGCTCGACATCATCAGCAAGCAGTTCCAGATAAGCGTTGGCAGCGTCGGTATGGTGCCCATGTTAACCCAGGCGGGTTATGCGCTGGGGATCCTGCTGCTGGCCCCGCTCGGCGATCGCCACGATCGTCGCACCATTATTTTGATCAAAGGGTTACTGCTAGTCATGGCGCTTCTGCTGTGTGGCTTTTCCGGCGGCATCAGCGCACTGCTTATCGCCAGTTTTATCACCGGCCTGACGGCGACCGTGGCACAGGACATTGTTCCGGCGTCGGCCGCGCTCGCCCCGGTGGCCAGCCGGGGTAAAACGGTTGGCACGGTGATGACGGGTTTACTGGTCGGCATTTTATTATCCCGTGTCGTTAGCGGTGTGGTGGCGGAGTATTTTGGCTGGCGCACCATGTACATGATTGCGGCTGTGGCCGTGTTGCTGATCAGCCTGACGCTGTGGCGCGTACTGCCACGCTTTGCGCCGGGTACGTCGGTAAGCTATCCCCGCCTGCTGTTGTCACTGGTGCACTTATGGCGTGCGCATCAAACCCTGCGGCGTGCGGCGCTGGCACAGGGACTGCTCTCCGTGAGTTTTAGTGCATTCTGGTCAACGCTGGCGATCATGCTTAGCGACCGCTTCCATTTTGACAGTGCCATTGCCGGTGCTTTTGGCCTGGCAGGGGCGGCAGGCGCGCTGGCGGCGCCGCTGGCCGGGAACGTGGCGGATCGTATTGGCCCGGCGCGCGTCACCCAGTTTGGTGCCGGTCTGGTGACGCTCTCTTTCGCGCTGATGTTTTTACTGCCTTTCCTGCCGCTGTCAGCTCAACTGGCCGTCATTATTATCAGCACAATAGGTTTTGACTTAGGCGTGCAGGCGACCCTGGTGGCCCATCAGACATTGATTTACGGTCTGGTTCCCGAGGCGCGTAGCCGGCTAAATGCCCTGCTGTTTACCGTGGTGTTTATCGGTATGGCCAGCGGGGCGGCACTGGGTAGCCTGGCGTTGGCGAACTGGGGCTGGAATGGCGTTGTCGTGTTATCCACCGTTGCCGCCGCTGTCAGCCTGTTGATCCGCCTCGCCAGTCGTCACCTCAGGGACTGATTCTTCCGCCCGCCAGCAAATGTGCCAGGCTTAGTCATAAACTCAATTAAAACGGTGCGTTATGAACTTCATTGCCTGGACAGCTGCGACGGGCTGTCTGCTGTTATTAATGTCGCTGGCATCAGGGTGGATCCACCGCGGCCCCGTGACCTCTTTTGGTCTTTTTTTATTAACCGGGATCGCCTGTGGGCCGTGGGGATTTGATGTGATTGAAATCGATATCCTCCGCCACGCTGAACTGGTCGCGCATATTACCGAGATAACGATGGCCGCGTCGCTGTTCATCACCGGGCTCAAGCTGCGTCTGCCGCTGAAAGCCAGGCAATGGCGCGCGGGCAGCCTGCTGGCGTTTCCGGCCATGTTGTTGACGGTCGCCGCAATGACGCTGCTGTCTCACTGGCTGGTGGGGCTGTCGTGGCCGATTGCGCTGGCCTTTGGTGCCATTGTTGCGCCCACCGATCCTGTGCTGGCCAGCCTGATTTCCGTCAGCGATGCGCAGGACGATGATGCCCTGCGCGTTGCGATATCGAGTGAGGCGGGCATGAATGATGGTTCGGCGCTGCCGTTACTCATTCTGGCCCTGTTGCTGTTTAACGGTGAAAGTCTGGGCACGGGCATGCTGGCACGCTGGGCAGCCATTGATGTGGTGTGGGCCATTGGCGGCGGCATTCTGCTGGGGTTTGGTCTGGGGCGGTTAGTCGGCCTGCTGGCCGCACGGCTTCGTCATGCGCATGGTGATGTCGCACCCAATGACTTTCTGGCGCTGGCGCTCATTGCGTTGAGCTATGCCCTTGCTGAATCGCTGGGCGCGTCGGGCTTTCTGGCTACCTTTGCGGCAGGCCTGGGATTACGTCGGGCTGAACTGGGTGTGTTCAAACGTTATCAGCCTGATGATATGCCGGATGACGATCGGGTGCTGCCTGCGGAAGCACTGGTCAATCCCAACCAGCGTTTACAGCAACACGGTAGCGGTATGGTGAAATCGGTCGGTTTAGTGGTAGGCGACGCGCTGTCTTTTGGCGATACTATTGAGCGTTTACTGGCGGCCACAATGATGGTGGTCCTCGGCGTGACGCTGGCCCATCACTGGAACATGCAGGGCGTGATGCTCGGCCTGTTGCTGTTTGTGGTCGTCCGGCCACTCGCCGTATGGCTGGTCACGCTGCGCTGCGGCGTATCGCTTCCTCACCGTTTGCTCATCGGCTGGCTGGGGATTCGCGGTATAGGTAGTCTTAATTATATTGCGTTTGCCTGGGTCCATGGTATGGGCGGCTCGCAGGCAACGATGATGGTTGATATGGCGCTGACGCTGGTGGTATGCAGCATCGTGGTGCACGGCGTGTCGGTAACGCCGCTGCTAAACTGGCGCCAGGCCCGACTGGATGCAAAGCAGCGCCAGTCATGAAAGTGGGTTAACTGATAACAGGAGAAGACGATGAAGATATCTCAGATACTGTTGCTGAGCGTACTGGCCTCTGGCAGTGCGCTGGCGGCAGACGACACGGAACAAAGTGCTTACGCCAGCCAGCTGTGTCACATCGTGAGCAGTGAAAAAAGCGTATCGACAGCCGATCAGTATGTCGAAAAAATGAAATCCAGCGTCGCAGGATCGCAGTCCTCTTCCGCCTTCAATAAACCTGAATTTGACGAGGAACTGGCGAATGAAGTCGCCAGCGCATGGCTGCAACTGGGTGACGAAGAGCGCGCTAAACTGCGTAAAAATACGCAGCAGTGTGAGCAAACGGTGATGACGCAGTTCCAGCAGGAAGATTAACCGCAGTTAAATCGTCAATAAACGCGCTAAAATGGCGCGTTTTTTAATGGATTTTCATGCCCGATTGCGTACATAATCGCCAGCGTCTTCACCAAACGTGCGATACATAATAAAAACGCAGCGGACCGACAGGGCCGTCTGACCTTTCTGGCATAGATTTAACAGGCATCATGATTACGCGTCGACGCTTTATTTTCGGCACAGGAGCGCTTGCGCTTTCACTGGCTACCAGCAAACTGTTTGCCCGCGATGATATTATTCCCCTCTGGCCGGACGAACCGCCCGGCGGTGGCGGCCCTGGCGGAAAATTACGTGTTGATGCATGGGGCTCCTGGTCGAATATCGTCAGCCCGGCGATTCAGCGTTTCAGACCTGAAAACCCCAACGGTGAAGCGGTGCTCATCGCGGCAGGCGGCGGCTACCGCTGGATCGGTATGGGACGTGAAGCCTGGCCCGTTGCACACTGGTTAAATGCCAACGGCTATACCGCCTATGTTCTCAGCTACCGTTTGCCGCGTGAAAAGTGGCAGGCCGGAAATCTGGCGCCTTTACAGGATGCCCAGCGCGCGCTGCGTCTGCTTCGCTCATTCGAACGAAAAGTGCATGTATTAGGATTTTCGGCCGGTGGGCATTTGCTGGGGATGGCGGCGGCGCGTCCGGACTTTCAGTCCTATCCCCCCATTGACAGAGTGGATCAGGAAATCCCCAAAGCGGACAGTGTCGGGCTGATTTATCCGGTCATTACCCTGGAAGCCCCTTATCAACATACCAATACACATCTGATGATGGTCGGTAATGATGCCAGCCCACAGGAAGAAGCCAGTTGGTCTGTGCAAAATTATGTCACGCACGCTTATCCGCCCACCTTCCTGGCGCAGGCCGGTGACGACCACACTTCGAAACCCTTTAACACGCAGTTAATGCGCGATACCTGTCGCCGCAATCGCGTGCCGGTTCAGTTGATTCAGCTTTCCAGCGGCGGGCATGGTTTTGGCCTGGGTAAAGCGGGCACGCCGGCTGCGCTGTGGGATCAGGCCTATGTGAAATGGCTGGAAAACCTTGATCAGAACCCCTCACCGTTGACGCATCGGTCTGCCACTGTCCTTTAGTTATCCTGGCGACGCCGGTCATAAAAAAAGCCGGCAGTTGCCGGCCTCGCTAAAACAGCGATTCTCAGGATTGAAGCGACACAGGGCAAAGCATGTGATAAAGCACGGTCACTGCGATTAAAACTGATAGGTCAGGCCCATCCCGACGCTGTCTTTCGTAGTGATACCGGTAGCACGAGTAAAGTCATTATCTTTCAACAGGTTAATGCGGTAATCCACATAGGTCAGCATGTTCTTGTTGAAGTAGTAATAGGTGCCCACCGCAATATATTTCTGCATGGTCTGGCTTCCACCGGCAAAGTTGCCTGCGCCTTGCAGGTTTTCCCCACGCTGCGTGACAAAACCAATGGAAGGGCGTAAGCCGTTGAGGAACTGATATTGCGCAATGGCTTCGAAGTTATGCGTCTTATCAGCAATCTGCGACAGCTGGCCGTACGGGGTCACATCGTTGGCCTCACCGTACATCGCGGCAAGGTAGATTTGGTTCGCATCGTATTTGGCCGAGGTCACCCATGCCGTCGCATCGTCACCCTGACCGTCAGCTTGCTGTGTCAGCGTACGATTGGCTTTCATACCGGCCGCAGCAATGCTCAAACCATCGGTAATGCTGTAGGTCACACCGGCACCGTAGCCGTCGCCGTTTGCCAGCTTAGCGGTTGAGCGGTCGTTTTTCCCCTGATACTGAAGAATGACCTTCAGGCCGTTCCAGTCTGGCGAGTGCCAGGTGGCCAGGCCGGTTGAGCGTTTTGACAGGAAGTTGTCGTTGGTGGTCATGGTGCCGGAACCGTAAATCGGTGCCATATCGGTGTAAGCCGATGCGGTATACAGCACGCCAAAGCTGCGGCCGTAATCGAATGAGCCAAAGTCAGCCAGTTTCAGACCTGCAAAACCCAGACGCGTCGCATTCCCGGTTTGTGCGTCAGTGCCGCCTTCGCTGTGGTTCAGCTGGAAGTTATATTCCCATTGACCATAGCCTGTCAGCTGATCGTTAATTTGGGTTTCACCTTTAAAACCCAGGCGCGCATAAGAGTTATCACCATCTTCGGCGGTATTGTCCGAAAAGACATGACGCGCATCGACTTTACCGTACAGATCAAGTTTATTACCGTTTTTATTATAAATTTCAGCGGAGCATGCAGAAAATGAGATCAGCAAACACAGTGCATGCGGCGCGCATATTTTTATTTTACGTTGCATATCATCTACCCTTTAATGTTGGTGAAGCATGAGGTTTATTTCCGCACAAGGCGGCATTGTTCAAAAATGTCAGTTTCGTTATGACGAAATAATTAAAAGCGTTACGTGGCTACATCATGTGGCCGTATTTTTATGGTTTTCCCTGGTGTTGATTATCAGGGCGCATAACGCCTTGATAATGTATTTATTATTAAATGGCTAAATCAGGTATATCGCTCAATATCGTTTGCGCGCCACTGTGTAAATATTTACGGGCGACAGCAGGGTCATTAATTGTGGCAATCGCAAATTCAATACCGGAATCGGCCAGGCGTTTCAGGTCGTCATCCGTCGCAAAGTCCGCCAGGAAGTGCAGGATCTGACAGCCGGTTCTGGCCAGTAATGCCACAGGATCTCTGGGAGGAACGCACACGGCCAGTCCACGCGGGACGTCAGGCATGATCCTTTCCGCAACCTTCAGCGAGAGCTCAGAAAAGCTGCTGATAAAGAGCTTCTTTTCATCCGCAGGCCACAGCGATTTCAGCTGCGTAATGGCAATTTCCGCAGTTTCAATTTCCTGACCTGACGTTGGTTTGATCTCCAGCTGAAGGCCAATACCTTTATCCAGCACAAATCCCACGGTTTCTGCCAGTGTAGGGACTTTAACGCCTTTGAACAGGTGGCCATAACAGACGCCCGCATCCAGCGACCGGATTTGGTCCAGGGTTAAATTGGCGACATAGCCGGTGCCATTTGTTGTCCGATCCACCGCGTCATCGTGAATGATGACCGGGTGCCTGTCTTTGGTCAGTTTGACATCCACCTCTATCCACGTCGCGCCATGCTCAACGGCCGCCTGAAAAGAAGGCAGTGTATTTTCTGGTGCCAGCAGAGGCGCACCACGATGTGCAATCAGGCGGGAATTCACTACGCGTACAGGGTGTTTTTTTGTCGGCATGCTCAGCGTTACCTTCTGTTGTCGGGTTAGCACAGGCTTACTTAAGTAAGACCTGGTTAGAAAATTCGGTTCTGACTTCGTCGCCCAGCGGTTTAGGCATGAACTGGGTGCCATGAACACGTTCTTTGCTGTTGATCAGACCAGCATCGCGATTCACTTCTTTATTTTGTGGCGTAATGCCATAAACCTGTTGAAACAGCCTTTGTGTCGTGGGCAGCGTCAGCCAGTGGATAAACAGCAATGCTGCCGCTTTGTGTGGCGCATTCTTGGGAATCGCCACCATATTTCCGCCGCCGGGCATGCCAAAATCGGGGATGTAGAGTCGGATGGTTTTGGGGACTTCGCCGTGGTTTTCTAAGCCCACCAGATAGTCTTCCCAGGCGGGGACCAGCAGAAACTCACCGCTCACCAGTCGCGTTACGCTGTCGGCGTTAGAGGCGGTAATGATGTAATCAGGACGCAGTTGTTTGAACCAGTTCCAGGCCGGTTGTAAGGCCGTCAGGCTTTTTACATCCGCATCGCCTTTAGTGAAATCAAAGCCAGGCACCAGCGTACGCGTGACAGATTCAATAAACGCCGGACCGGAACCGCCGTTTTCCACGTTAAAGCCAAACTCCTGAGGATGAGTCTGCAGGAAGGTGGTGAGCTGCGGCAGGGTACGGGGCAACTCGCTTTCTTTCATGCGGCGCGAATCGTAGGCCAGGCCCGTCTGATTGCCCCAAAATGCCACGCCATAACCTTTACTGTCCGTACCCTCAATGGTGTAGTTCAGGGTTTTGCCTTCCGGCAGCAGCGTATTAATCGGGCCAAAAAACGTTTGCTGAGGCGATACCGTACCGAATGCGCCTCCGCCAATCGAAAACACATCAATATCGCCTGTTTCCCGTCCCCGGTCAGCCATGAGTTTATTAATATTGCCTTGCAGCGGACCTTCAGAGATCGTAACAGCAATACCGTACTGTTTTTCAAACAGGCTGACCTGCTCTTTAAGACGATCCTGGTAATACCATTGGTACCAGGTTAATTTCCCTTCTTTTTTAGCCTCGTCAACAATATGTTGCCAGTCCATTTGTGTAATATCCTGAGCCTGAGTACAAAAAGCCCACGCAAGTAATAATAAGGTGGCAGATCGTCTGAACATGATTTTCCCCAGTTAAGCGAGTTAATAACCGTCAGCCTTTTCCAGCAAAAGCGGCGACGGGATTCTTTGTCAGTAATTTTTCAGCTATCAGCATTAAAATGACATTCGGCACGACCAGCATTAAAGAAATAACAGCGGCATTAGGTCTGATAAAGTTGTAACCCAGATAAGAATAAAGAATGGTCGGTACGGTAATAAAATCCGGCGAGCCGACAATAAAGCTAATGGCGAACTCTTCGATGGATAACGTAAAGACAATAATTAAGGCCGCAAATATGCCGGGTCTGATAGTTGGCAGGCAGGCAACTAAAAAACGATTTACTACAGACGCGCCCATATCGCGGGCGGCATCCAGGGTGTCCTGACGTATTTGAGAAAAGGAAAGGGTCAGAATCCTCACGGCATAGGGCATTAAGATGATGGTATGTCCCAGTAAAATGCCGACAAACCGACTGTGGATGCCCACCACGTTCAACAGCATGGAAAAAAACAGCGCAATCACAAAGCCGGGCACAATGAGCGGAAGCAAAATCGCATTCTGTAGCAGGGATTTACCCGTAAACGACATCCGGCCAAACGCCCAGGCCGCTGGCAGGGCCAGTAGCAACGTGAGCACAGAGACGGTTGCCGCCAGTAAATAGCTGTTCTTCAGCGCCTGCGGCAGGGCCGTGGTCGTCCAGACTTCGACCCAGCGGCCCAGGGAAAGCACGGGCGGCAGGGCATCCGGCCAGGCCCAGGGATGTGTTTTATCCACCAGGGACCACAGCACGGTCAGAATAAAGGGGATCACCAGCCACAACATGAACAGTGCGGTAATCAGGATCATCATCATGATACGCAGGGGCGACATGCTTTTTCTGGCTCTCATCATTTATGTTCTCCCACTTTTTGCAGCCACTTCGCCAAACCGGCCAGCACCACCGCACCGACAAACGCCGCCAGCATTAATATCACCGCCACCACGGCCGCAAGGTTCCAGCCCTGGGCGCTGATTTCCGGAAAGCGCAGCATGTATTGCGACAGGGAGAAAACGCTGGTGGGGCCAGCCACGACCTGGAATGAAAAGTCGCCCAATGCGCCAATGAAGATCAGGATCAGCGAGACCTGAACGGCTTTGATGGATAAGGGCAGAATGATCTGTAAAAGGCGGGCGGTTTTGCCTGCGCCCAGATCGCGGGCCGCATCAACGATTTCGTCCCCGATAGCGCGCAGGCTGCCGGTGATGATCAACAGGGCATAGGGAAGCTGTTTCCAGACCTGCAGGATAATGACACCAATGCCCCAGCGATCATTCTGCATACGGATGGGTTGCGAGATGATGCCCAGTTTGAGCAGGCCGAGGTTAATAAAGCCTTGCCAGGAAATCAGATTGATGAACAGCAGGGCGGCGACCAGCCCGTGTACCATCAACGGGGCTTTCAGTAAGCCGCTCATCAGCACAGAGCCGGGAAAGGGCTTTCTCAGCCACAGCGCCAGCGGCAGGGCCAACGCCACAGACAGGACGGCACTCACCACGCCAATTTTCAGGGAATAGCCGGTGGCGCGCCACAGCTGACTGTCGTTCAGGATGGTTTCCCAGTACTGCAGCGTAAAATGCGCAGGCGCGCCAAAGTTGAACAGTCCGACAGATTGCGCGATGGCCATAACGACGATCAGAATCAGGGTGAGCACGACGGGAGCGACCGCAGGCAGCACCAGTAACCAGGCGACTATGTTTCGGTTGTGCACTTTCATGACCAGCTTTCCTGCAAAAAGCGAATCCTGTCAGGCGCGATGGAAAAATTAACGCTATCTCCTTCCCGAATGTGATTTTTACCGACTAACTGAATATGCCACTGGTATTCCGGCTCTTCATGGTCCTTTGGGTAAACCTGTAGCTCGGACAGGTTGCCCAGAAAGCTCACGGCACCTATTTCGAAAGCACGGGTATTCATACCGGTTTCCTGTTCGCTCAGCAGAGCATCTTCCGGACGCCAGAAGGTGTATACCTTGTCGGAAAGGGGCGGAACAGGACTGTGAATGTTCATTTCACCCAGCACGCAGGAAACACGATACATTCCGGTGTGACTGTCACCGTCGATGACATGCGCTTTCATCACATTCGCCTGGCCAACAAAGCCCGCAACAAACCGGTTAACCGGCGAGTAATAAATATCTTCAGGGGTGCCGGTTTGCTCAATGCGTCCGGCGTTCATAACCACGACGACGTCAGACATGGACAGGGCTTCTGCACGGTCATGGGTCACATAGATAGCGGTAAACCCGTGTGAACGCTGCAGCTGGCGGATTTCGAGGCGGACTCTGTCGCGTAATGTGGCGTCGAGATTCGACAGCGGTTCGTCGAACAACACGATTTCGGGCCGCACAGCCAGCGCTCTGGCCAGCGCGACACGCTGCTGCTGACCGCCCGATAACTGCGCAGGCAGCTTCGGTAAGTGGGCGTTTAACGAGACCTGAGCGGCGGTTTGCGTGACGCGATCCTGTCTCTCCGCTTTGGCCATTTTCCTCTGCTTCAGCCCAAACCCAATGTTTTCGGCCACAGACAGGTGAGGGAACAGCGCATAGGACTGAAAGCACATGGCCGTATCGCGGTGCTCAGGTTTAACCTGATGCATGTCCTGCTGGTGAATCAGGACTTCCCCGCTGTCCAGGCTGTAAAAGCCCGCAATCACTTTGAGCAGCGTGGTTTTGCCACATCCAGACGGACCCAGCAGGGAAACGAACTGTCCTTTTTCGGCCTTAAGTGAAATGCCGTCCAGCGCGACAAAGTCGTCGAATCTGAGCATGGCATTATTGATTTCAAGCGTATTCACGTATGGCTGCCCCGTCATTGAAGAAATGTGTGCATCTTAATTAATGCGATGTGCATAATAATTTGATGCGGCGAAATTAGGCAATTTCAGGCAGGTTAAGAATTTATTAATTTTATAAAACCCATATTTAACATGATAATAATGAGTTGCTTTGATTTCGTACATTTACTCTGCTAACTATTATCATGCATAGTGAATAATATTGAAGGCAGAACGTTTGTCGGTCATATGAAGAAAAAAGCGGGGGAGGACAGCGCCGAAACGCTGTCCTGAAAAAACGGCAGGAAGAGAGCGCGGACTGACGGATATTCAGGCGGGGGTAAAGCGGGGGTGCGGAATAAACTGGGCGGAAAGGCGATTGAGTGCCGCGGTGCCAACACTCACATGTGTTGAACTTTTTTCCTGGCTCCCGGCCAGATGAGCATCCAGCCCTGCGGCTTTGCATAGGGCATAGCCCGCGGAAACATCCCACATACTGCTGAAGCACTCCTGATAGCCATCGACATAGCCCAGCACACTAAAGCTTAAACCGATGGTGGCACAGCGGTAGCGCACCACATTCCAGCCAGTATCCCGGTACGCTTTTTCAATGCAGAGCTGGTGGGTGAAGTCCCATGAAGGACTGTCGCCAATGGCAACGGTTTTGAGTCCCTGGGCGATTTCGGGTCGCGTAAAAGGCTGGCCGTTGAAATAAATGCCGGCCTCCTTGCCCCCGCTCAGCATGATGTTTAACACCGGATGAACAATCACCCCGATGACCGGTTTGCCGTCGATGACATAACCGACAGAAATGCCCCATAACGACGAGCCACGGAGAAAGTTACTGGTGCCATCAATCGGATCGACTGACCAGTAACGGTCACTGAGTTCGCCGCCTTGCTCTTCGCCAATGACGCGTTCATTGGGGAAATATTGCGCCAGACGTTGACGAATCAGCTTCTCAACCTCCTGATCTGCTTCACTGAACACATCCTGGGGCCTTTTTTCGCAGATTTCTAATTCACTGAGCTGCCTGAAATAATCCAGCGCCAGCTGTGATGCCTCTTGAGCAATACGTTCAATCACCTTTACGCGCGTATCCATTCTTAATCCGTTCATTTTGTGAAAGGTCCTGAGCTCGTTCGTTTACCTTGTGCTGCACAATGACTCAGCAACGGGAAACGCTGATTTAATATAATGCTTTACGCATGAAATTAGAGTGTCGGCCTGTTTTGTGTCAGTATTATGATGATTTGGTGATGCGATTTTTTTTAGGAATATCGTCCTGAATCAGCATGTTCACACAGCACGTAAAGGTCAGGCGCATGACTATTCGGAATGCATAAAAGCGTGCTAGGGTGTAACAGAACCTGTCATTAAAACGGTGAGGATAACGTGGTGGTTCATGGATATTCAGGTCGTGATGAAGTCGAACTTAATCGCAGTGAAAAACTTATTCTTGAGCTTGTTCGCCGCAATCACGGCATTTCCCGCTCCTCGCTGGTTTCACAAACGATTCTGAATCAGTCATCGGTTCACCGTATTGTTGATACACTGACCGAAAACGGTTTTCTCAGCCTGGGGGAATCGCCCTCACAGGGAAGGGGTAAGCCCAGCCCGTCGTTATCCCTGAATCCGGACGCACGTTACAGTTACGGTATTTCCATTAACTCTGACAGCGTGGCGGCAAGCCTGATTAATTTCCGCGGCGATATTATCGAATACTGCGTGCTGGACACGCTGCCCGGCAATCCTGCCCGAACGCTGCTGGATCTCAAACGCCATTATCTGGATACCTTAAAACATATTGGTATTTCGTCAGAAAAAGTGTGTGGCGTCGGATACAGCATGGCGGGCTTTCTGTATGACGCCCGGAAATATTTTAATCCGCCAGAACCGCTGAAAAACTGGATGGGCATTGATCTGCGCCGTGAAATTATGACGCTGTTTGACCGGCCCGTCTGGATTGAAAATAACGCCACGACGGCCGCGCATGCAGAAGCTTTTTTGGGCGCGGGCCTGCACTACGAGACCTTCGGCTACCTCTCTTTTAATTACGGCTTTGGTGGCGGCATTGTCATTAACGGCAAACCGTTTCAGGGCGCTTTTGGTAATGCGGGCGAGATCAGCCGGATTTTTTCGCCGGAAGAGGGCAAACTGCGTCCTGCGCTGGGGATCTTAATTGATCGACTGCGCAACGGCGGTATTGAAATTCACAACATTCGCGATCTGAATAATAAATTCGATCCGGACTGGCCCATTGCCCGGCAATGGGTCAACGAAGTCACGCCCAATTTACATCGGGCCATGGATGCCCTGAATGCCGTTATCGATCCCGGTGCCATTATTTTAGGCGGCGAATTGCCCCGTAAGCTGGGCGAAATGTTTTTAGCCATGCCCCGGGTCAGTTCGGGCAAACGCTGGAATATTTCGGCGGAGTATCCGGATATTCTGCTGAGCACTATTGAGGGCGACAGCTCGGCACTCGGTGCGGCGTTGACGCCGCTGCGGGAAACCTATTTCAACTGATAAATCGCTCACTGGCGCGAAGGCCAGCGAGCGGTGGTCTCTCTGCTGTCTGTCGGCAGCAGAGAGGAACGGGCTAGCGCATGGTGACAAACTCTTCCGCCGCCGTCGGGTGAATCGCCACGGTATTATCAAAGTCTTTTTTGGTCGCGCCCATTTTTAACGCGACCGCAAAGCCCTGCAGCATTTCGTCCATACCACTGCCAATGCCATGAATGCCGACGATTTTTTCCTCCGGACCGACGCAGACGAGTTTCATGCGGCACGGCTGGCGATGCTGCGTGACGGCGGTGTACATCGCGGTAAAGGCGGACTTGTAGACTTTCACCTGGTCATCACCGTACTGTTCGCGCGCCTGCGGCTCTGTCAGGCCCACCGTGCCGATGGGGGGATGGCTGAACACCACAGTCGGGATATTGCGGTAGTCCAGATGCTCATCCGGTTTGTTATTGAACAAACGCTCTGACAGGCGACGGCCCGCCGCGACGGCGACCGGCGTCAGTTCGACGGCACCGGTGTTATCGCCGACGGCATAAACGCCAGGCACGTTGGTGTTCTGGAATTTATCGACCTTGATGTAGCCTTTCTCGTCCAGCGCCACACCCGCTGCCTGAATATTCAGGCCGTCGGTTTCAGGAACGCGTCCAATCGCCCAGACCAGGCAATCAACCGTGTATTCACTGCCGTCTTCCAGCTGCAGCGTCAGGCTGCCATCGGCATTTTTTACTACCGCTTTTGGCGTCGCCTGCGTATGCAGCGTTGGGCCTTCCGCGTTCATCACCTCAACCAGCGTATCCGTAATTAGCGGATCAAAATTGCGTAGTGGCGCATGTTTGCGAACAAACAGATGGGTTTCTGAACCTAATGCGTTTACCACGCCCGCCAGCTCAACGGCGATATAGCCCGCGCCGACCACGGCGGTACGTTTTGGCAGGGCATCCAGCTCAAAGAAGCCGTCAGAATCAATCCCGTATTCCGCGCCGGGAATGTCGGGATGACTCGGGCGTCCGCCCGTAGCAATCAAAATATGATCGGCGGTGATCGTTTCGCCATTCACCTCAACGGTATGGGCATCAATAAAACGGGCAAAACCGTGGATCACATCGACCTTATTTTTCCCCAGAACATTGTCGTATGATTGGTGAATACGATCGATATAGGCGCTACGGTTTTTCACCAGCGTGCCCCAGTCAAAGCGATTAACGGTGGTATCAAAACCATAATCCGGCCCGTAAAGATGAATGGCCTCGGCAATTTGTGCGGCGTGCCACATTACTTTTTTCGGCACGCAGCCGACGTTGACACAGGTTCCGCCCAGCGCTTTGGCTTCAATCAGGGCGCACGTCTGGCCATAGCTTGCTGCACGGTTAATTGAAGCGATACCGCCGCTGCCGCCGCCGATGGCGAGATAGTCATAATGTCGGGTCATGGAAGTTTCATCCGGTTACTGGGAAAGTGATAGAGAGTGTAACGCCGCAGGGTACGGCGTCGCAAAAATTGCGCCTATGATTGTAACAGGCCTTATCGTTTCATTATTTACAGGGAAGCATAGCATGTACCTGACTTTTCTTGGCACCGGCGGGGGCGCGCCGAGTCTGCAACGCAATGTCACTGCCATCGCATTTACCCGCGACAAAAGCGGCGCCACCTGGCTGTTTGACTGCGGTGAGGGCACGCAACTCCAGTTTATGCGCTCAGACCTGAAGCCTGGCAAACTCGATAAAATCTTTATCACCCATCTTCATGGCGACCATATTTTTGGGTTGCCGGGCCTGCTTACCAGTCGCTCGATGGCGGGGTTAACCACGCCAATGACGGTTTACGGTCCAGCAGGGCTGAAAGCCTTCGTTGAAACGGCACTGTCGCTGTCCAGCTCGTATACCGATTACCCGCTGGAGATCGTCGAGATCGCCGCGGGTGAGGTACTGGATGATGGCGAATTTCGCGTGACCGCCTGGCCGATGAATCACACCATTGCCTGCTTTGGCTATCGCATTGAGCAGCATGACAAACCCGGTTTTCTGGATGCGCCTCGCCTGAAAGCAGAGGGCGTACCGCGCGGACCCTGGTATCAGCAGTTAAAGCAGGGCGACACGATTACGCTGGAAGACGGGCGTACCGTTAACGGCGCTGAGTATCTTGGGCCGCCAGTGAAAGGCAAAACGCTGGCCATTTTTGGTGATACTGCGCCCACTGACGTCGCGCTACAGCTGGCGGCGGACGTTGATGTGATGGTGCATGAAACCACGCTGGAAGAGGCGCTGGCTGAAAAAGCCAACGGGCGCGGTCACTCTACTACCTTACAGGCTGCGACGGTGGCAAAGCAGGCCGGAGCAAAGCGCCTGATTGCCACCCATTTTAGTTCGCGTTACCTCGCCCGGGACATGGCGCGCCTGCTGGCAGAATGCCAGCGCATTTTCCCTGACACCGAGATGGCGCACGACCTGGCGGTCTTCACGCTGTAGGGATCAGTGCGCCAGCGCAGGGTAGGTAAAGAACAGCAGGTGGGCCATGTTGAGTGCAAAATGGAACGCGGTCGCCAGCCACAGGCGGCCGCTCCAGTGCCAGACCAGGCCATAAATCAGTCCGGCCAGCGCGGCAAAGATCATCAGCAGCACCCCGCCAGATGCATGGGCCAGACCAAACAGCAGTGCCGTTACCAGCAGGGCGATCACGCCGCCCCATTTCTGGCGCAGGCGCTGCTGGAGATAACCCCGGAAAAACGCCTCTTCGGCCAGTGAGACAAAAAACAGATTGGCCAGCGCAAACGCCCCCAGCCAGTCCGGAAGGTGCGTTTCGACGGCAAGGCCGCCCAGCAACACGGCGCTGCCCAACAGCAGCGGCACGGCGGCGACAGGCGCGAGCCACCAGGCCGGCGAGCGCGGCGGATGCGCCTCTGCGTTGAACAGCGTCGGCAGACAGGCCAGCAGCAGAAAAGGAATCAGCGCTTTATCGAAATTAAAGGAAAATGAGAAGGGCACGCTGCGGGCACCGACCTTAACCGCCTCGACCTGCAGGGGATTATTGAATCCCGGAATAAGGTGCAGCATCAGCGCCAGCGCAATCAACACCAGAAGGGCTTCGCTGACGATCTGCCATCGCCGACTCCGGCGATCGTAGATACGAAACGCGACCAGGGCAGCGACAGCCGCAAACACAAAGGTAACGGGCCAGTCGAGGACGTTATGATAAACGCCCAGCGCCGTTGCCAGCGCGAGCAATAACAGAGAGAGGCGTTTCGCCGGTTGCAGGGCGGCCAGCGCGCCCGCCAGGATGATCCACATAAAAATGACCTACGTTCAACGCCGCCGTGCTGTGCGCGGCGACGTTAAGCTGGGAAAGGAATTATTCAGGTACGATTTGGTTAACGCTGAAATGGCCTGTGCCGGTTGGCACCAGCTTCTGATGCAGCCACGGCAACAGCGTGTTCATCTGATCGGCCAGCTTCCACGGGGGATTGATGACAATCATGCCGGACGCGGTCATGCCACGCTGATCGCTATCGGGGCGCACGGCCAGCTCAATCTGCAGGATATTACGGATGCCCGTGGCCTCCAGCTCGCGCAGCATATGTTTGATTTGCTGACGCAAGACGACCGGGTACCACAGCGCATAAATACCGGTACCGAAACGTTTGTGACCTTCCTGAATGCCTTTTACGACGGCCTGGTAATCACTTTTCATTTCGTAAGGCGGATCAATCAGTATCAGTCCACGACGTGACAGCGGTGGCAGCTTCGCTTTTAGCTGCTGATAGCCATCGGCCCTTTCAACGCGCGCGCGACTGTCTTTGCTGAACTCGGTACGCAGCAGCGGATAATCGCTGGAATGCAGCTCGGTCAGCTGAATCTTATCTTCAGGGCGCAGCAGATGGCGGGCGATTAGCGGAGAGCCGGGATAGTAGCGCAGCGTGCCGTTACGGTTCAGGGCATGAATCGCATCGAAATAGGGTTGCAGCAGGGCGGGCGCGTCCGGTTGTTGCCAGATGCGTCCGATGCCTTCCAGATATTCACCCGTGCGCTCTGCGTGCTCGCCGCTGAGTTGATAACGTCCTGCACCGGCGTGCGTATCCAGATAGAGAAACGGTTTTTCTTTCTCTTTTAACGCAGTGATGATGAGGCTCTGTACGGTGTGCTTAAGCACGTCGGCATGGTTGCCAGCGTGAAAACTGTGGCGATAACTCAACATAAAAAAGGGTATGTCCGCGGTTGAAGCTAAAAATAATCAAGTTGGCCCGATTATAACGACAGATAAGAATAATTGCTGGCATTTCGCGCACGGCAGCGGGCCTCTGGCCCTGGATTACAGGGTAAACCTTCTGCGCCATCGGTGTGTTAGCCTGTTTTATCCTCTGCTATGGTTAATCCAAACGCCGGCGGAAGGCCAGCCTGGCGCTATTCTGCTATTCATGACCGGTTACACCATTGATTTTCAGCATTCCAGACCGCATGTTAATAAGATTGCGTTGCGCGATTCATCGCGCCCCACACATTGTTAAAGGACTGCGCTATGACTAATCCGTTACTCACCTCGTTCACGCTTCCCCCGTTTTCGGCGATTAAGCCTGAGCACGTGGTGCCTGCCGTGACCGACGTTTTAAATGAATGCCGGGCGATGGTGGAAAAAGTGGTAGCGCACGGCGCACCTTACACCTGGGATAATCTTGTCCAGCCGCTGGCAGAAGCCGACGATCGCCTGAGCCGTATTTTTTCGCCGGTCAGCCATCTGAACTCGGTTAAAAACAGCCCGGAACTGCGTGAAGCCTACGAGCAAACGCTGCCGCTGCTGTCTGAGTACAGTACCTGGGTTGGTCAGCACGAAGGGCTCTATCAGGCTTACCGGGATTTAAAGGAAGGCAGTCATTACCGCACGCTGGATCAGGCGCAGCAGAAAGCCGTCGATAACGCCCTGCGTGACTTTGAGCTGTCCGGGATTGGTCTGGAAAAAGACAAGCAGCAGCGCTATGGCGAAATTGCCGCGCGTTTGTCTGAGCTGGGCTCTGCCTACAGTAACAACGTGCTGGATGCCACGATGGGCTGGAGCAAGCTGATCACTGACGAAAGCGAACTGTCGGGCATGCCGGAGAGCGCACTGGCCGCAGCGAAAGCGCAGGCTGAAGCCAAAGGTCAGGAAGGCTGGTTGCTGACGCTGGATATTCCCAGCTACCTGCCGGTGATGACCTACTGTGATAACGCCGCGTTGCGTGAAGAAATGTACCGTGCTTATTCCACCCGCGCCTCCGATCAAGGCCCTAATGCGGGCAAATGGGATAACGGCCCGATTATGGCCGAGGAGCTGGCTCTGCGCCACGAACTGGCTCAGTTGCTGGGTTTCGACTCCTTCGCGGATAAATCGCTGGCAACCAAAATGGCGCAAAGCCCTGCTCAGGTGATCGATTTCCTGAACGATCTGGCCGACCGCGCACGTCCACAGGGCGAGAAAGAGCTGGCGCAACTGCGTGCTTTCGCGAAGAAAGAGTACGGCGTGGAGACCATGAATCCCTGGGATCTGACCTACTATGGCGAAAAACAGAAACAGCACCTCTACACCATTAGTGATGAGCAACTGCGTCCTTACTTCCCGGAATCCCGTGCGGTGTCTGGCCTGTTTGAAGTCGTCAAACGCATCTATGGCATCACCGCCAAAGAGCGGACGGATGTGGATGTTTATCACCCGGATGTGCGTTTCTTCGATCTGTTTGATGAAAGTGGCGAGCTGCGCGGCAGCTTCTACCTTGACCTGTATGCGCGTGAGCATAAGCGTGGCGGCGCGTGGATGGATGACTGCGTTGGGCAGATGCGTAAAGCCGATGGCAGCCTGCAAAAACCGGTCGCTTACCTGACCTGTAACTTTAACCGTCCCGTCAGTGGTAAACCGGCGCTGTTCACGCACGACGAAGTGATCACCCTGTTCCATGAGTTTGGTCACGGCCTGCACCATATGCTGACCCGCGTTGAGGCGGCTGGCGTGTCAGGCATTAACGGTGTGCCATGGGATGCGGTGGAACTGCCAAGTCAGTTCATGGAGAACTGGTGCTGGGAGCCGGAGGCGCTGGCGTTTATTTCCGGGCACTACGAAACCGGCGAGCCACTGCCTGAAGACCTGCTGAATAAGATGCTGGCAGCGAAAAATTACCAGGCGGCGTTGTTCATCCTGCGCCAGCTGGAGTTCGGTCTGTTCGATTTCCGTCTGCATACTGAATTCAACCCAGAAAAAGGCGCACAGATCCTGGAGACGCTGCGCGAAGTGAAAAGCAAAGTCGCCGTGGTCCCCAGCCCGGAATGGGGCCGCTTCCCGCATGCGTTCAGCCATATCTTCGCGGGCGGATACGCAGCGGGTTATTACAGCTATCTGTGGGCCGATGTACTGGCGGCGGATGCGTATTCACGTTTTGAAGAAGAGGGCATTTTTAACCGCGAAACCGGTCAGTCCTTCCTCGACAACATTCTGACGCGCGGCGGTTCGGAAGAACCGATGGAGCTGTTTAAACGCTTCCGTGGCCGTGAGCCTCAGCTGGATGCCATGCTGGAACACTACGGTATTCAGGGATAAGCCGTACGTGAAAATTTGTTTGTTTGATGAAACAGGCGCCGGTGACGGCGCCTTATCTGTTTTGGCCGAACGCTGGCAACTGACGCATTGTGACGATGCGGTGCTGGCGCTGGTAAAGACCGCAACGCATCTTGAACTGCGTAAGCGGGATGAGCCTAAACTGGGCGGCATCTTCGTGGATTTTGTTTCCGGTGCCATGGCGCATCGCCGGCGTTTTGGCGGTGGCCGTGGCGAAGCGGTAGCAAAAGCGGTCGGCATTAAAGGCAGTTACCTGCCCGATGTGGTGGATGCGACCGCCGGGTTAGGGCGCGATGCGTTTGTGCTGGCGGCCTTAGGCTGTCGGGTGCGCATGCTGGAACGGCATCCCGTGGTGGCGGCGCTGCTGGAAGACGGGCTGGCGCGTGGCTATCAGGATGCGGAAATTGGTGGCTGGCTGCGTGAGCGTCTTTCACTGATTCATGCCTCCAGTATTCAGGCACTCACCGATATTGCGCCACCGCCAGATGTGGTTTATCTCGATCCTATGTATCCCCATCGACAAAAAAGCGCCATGGTGAAAAAAGAGATGCGGGTGTTTCAGTCATTAGTCGGCGCGGATGAGGATGCGGATGCCTTGCTGGAACCGGCACGCCGTCTGGCAAAGAAGCGTATCGTGGTGAAACGTCCTGATTATGCGCCACCGCTGGCCGGTGTCGTGACGCAGTCTGCGGTGGTCACGAAAAGCCACCGCTTCGATATCTATCCGCCGCTCGCGGAGTAGTCATGTCAAGCCGGTCGGCGACGACGTTCCTTCACGTCAACCGCCCCGGCTTTTTTCGTGCGGGTTATTCGTCATCCTCGTCGCGCAGTGGCACGATCAACATGTCGATATGCACGGTGTTGATCAACTGACGCGCTGATGACATCAGCTTGCTCCAGAAGTCCTGATGATGACCGCACACCACCATGTCCACGTCGTATTTTTTAATCGCATCGACCAGCACCTGGCCCAGATCGCCACTGCCGCTCAGGGTTTCGGTGATGGGATAGCCCGCTGCATCTGACAGATTTTTCAGCGCCAGATGGGTTTCTTCAGAAATCCGCTTTTGCATATCGCCCAGGTTGACGTCAATCAGGCCGGTGTACAGATCAGAGTAATTCACATCGACATGAATCAGCGAAATTTTGGCGTCGTAAGGGCGCGCGAGCGAGACAGCTTTATCCACTAATAACTGACTTTCTGGCGAAAGATCGACTGCAATCAGGATATGTTTATAAGCCATGATATAACTCCTTCCACGAGATTCAGAATGGCAGCGGTTTCCAGACGCGTCACAGCTGCGAAATCCATTGCGCGAACGGGCGATGAGCGCCACCAAAATGGGTAACCTGCAATACAGGCAATGCTGTTGTTATACCTGAAAGTATAGCCCTGTGTGTTAACAAATGCTTCTGAAGCCGTCTGGCTTGTGAATAAGATCAATGATGAATGATTTTTACTCGTATAAAACGAAAATCCTCGCTGGTAAAAAATTGAACATTTCTCCTAAACTAAAAAAAGCAGCCTTGATCACATGGCTGTTACTTTTCTGATGATTCAAAAATAAAACTACAAATCGCTTAACGGGGTTGTTGGCAAATTCTGCAGGGACTGTTCAGCACGGTGCGCGTTCTGCACTGTTCTGCGGTGCCGGTAAGGAGGGTGACATGATCAGCACTATCGCGCTTTTTTGGGCTCTTTGTGTGGTATGCCTTGTAAATATGGCGCGCTATTTCTCTTCGTTGCGTGCGCTGCTGGTGGTTCTCCGGGGTTGCGATCCCCTCTTATACCAATATGTTGACGGCGCGGGTTTTTTCACCTCCCATGGTCAGCCTGGCAAGCAGGTGCGGCTGGTCCGCTATATCTGGGCAAGGCGCTATCTTGATCATCATGATGACGAATTTATTCGCCGGTGTGAGCGGGTAAGAGGCTTGTTTTTGTTGACCAGTTCGCTGTGCGGATTAGTCATTATCAGTTTGATCGCCCTGGCTATCTGGCATTAAAAAGGGCGACCGAAGTCGCCCTGATGTGCTGCTTACTCAGATGAGCTTCAGCGCTATCCAGTAGAGTGAACCTGATAACAAAATACAGACCGGCAGGGTGAAAACCCAGGCCATGGCGATGTTTTTGATCGTTTTACTCTGCAGTCCGCCACCGTCGACCAGCATGGTGCCGGCCACGGAAGACGAGAGGATGTGGGTCGTGGAAACCGGCATGCCGGTGTAGCTGGCAATCCCTATGGACACTGCGGCAGTAACCTGCGCCGACATGCCCTGCGCATACGTCATGCCTTTTTTACCGATTTTCTCACCGATGGTGGTGGCCACACGGCGCCAGCCAATCATCGTGCCGATTCCCAATGCCAGTGCGACCGCCATGATAATCCACACCGGGGCGTACTCAATGGTGTTCAGCAGGTCGCCTTTGAGCTTGCCCAGGAAGCGTTTATCCTCTGGCGAGGTTTCCGGCAGCTTCGCCGCTTTATCGGCCGTATCGGAAATACACAACAAAAGGCGACGCATCTGGCTGCGTTGCTCAACCGACAAGTCGTTGTAGTTTTGCAGATTGTTCAGAAGCACCTGCGCACGCTGCACGGCCTGAAGCGCACGTGCACTGTCGCAGTGAAACTCTTTGGGACTGGTGGGTTCGACTTCTTCCGGCGTGGGCAGCTTAGGCGGTGCCATCTGGATAATATGGGTCAGTGATTCGCTGTGCTGCTGGTAATACTGTTCCAGGTGATTCACAGCATCGCGCGTTCGCGTGATGTCGTAACCCGACGCGTTCATATTGACCACAAAGCCCGCTGGCGCAACGCCAATCAGGACCAGCATAATCAGACCAATGCCTTTTTGCCCGTCGTTAGCACCATGTGAATAACTGACGCCAATGGCGGAGATAATCAGGGCGGTACGGGTCCAGAAAGGCGGTTTTTTCTTGCCGTCAATCTTCTCACGGTCAGCGGGCGTCATATGAATCCGTGCACGCTTTTTAGTGTTGCTCCAGTAACGGCGCAGAAGGAAAATCAGGCTGCCCGCAATCACCAGACCGACAATGGGGGAGAGAATGAGCGACAGGAAGATATTCAGCACTTTCGGAATGTTAAGCGCATCCACCACCGATGTCCCGCTCATTAACGCATTGGTCAGGCCAATACCGATAATCGCGCCGATCAGGGTGTGAGAACTGGAGGCCGGAAGCCCTAAATACCACGTTCCCAGGTTCCAGATAATCGCGGCCAGCAGCATGGAGAAGACCATAGCAAGACCGTGAGCGGAGCCAACATTGAGCAGCAGATCGGTCGGGAGCATATGCACGATGGCGTAAGCCACGCTTAATCCGCCGAGCAGCACGCCAAAGAAATTGAATACCCCAGCCATTAACACAGCAAGCTGAGCACGCATAGCGCGTGTATAGATGACCGTCGCAACCGCGTTGGCCGTATCATGGAAGCCGTTAATTGCTTCGTAAAACAATACAAACAGCAGAGCAAGAACCAGTAACAGGCCGGTGCTAAGATCGAGACCAGCAAACAGATGTAGCATAGACGTTACGCCATTTTGGAGGACATGAACGCGGCGCATTATCCGCGACAATATGTGGTCTGGGAAAGGAAAATATAGACCTGAACCGGCTTAAAAGTGTCAATTTTGTAAGCTTAAAGGCGTAAATTCCTTAAAAATTATAAAGTTACATTATGACATAATTGCGGCAATTTTTTGACACTGGCATCAACGCAGGCAGATCACTACAATCTGCCCCTCTTTTATCAGGTGGACAATGGCAGTGGAACAGTTTGACGTTATCGTGATTGGAGCAGGGGCCGCGGGGCTTTTTTGTGCCGCGCAGGCTGGACAGCGCGGTCGCCGCGTATTACTGCTGGATAACGGCAAAAAGCCGGGCCGCAAGATTTTAATGTCAGGCGGTGGGCGCTGCAATTTCACCAATCTCTATACCGAACCGGCCGCCTACCTGTCGAATAATCCCCATTTCTGTAAGTCAGCGCTGGCGCGTTATACCCAATGGGATTTTATCGATCTGGTGAATCGTCACGGCATTGCCTGGCACGAGAAAACGCTGGGGCAACTGTTTTGCGATGAGTCTGCGCAGCAGATGGTCGATCTCCTGCTTGCCGAGTGTGAAAAGGGGCGCGTGACCCTGCGTTTGCGCAGCGAAATCCTGAGTGTAACCCGCGATGAAGCGGGCTACGTCCTGCAACTCAACGGCAGCAGCGTACAGGCAGAGAAGCTGGTCATCGCCAGCGGCGGGCTTTCCATGCCGGGCCTGGGCGCGTCACCGTTTGGCTATAAAGTGGCCGAGCAGTTTGGGTTAACGGTGTTGCCAACCCGTGCCGCCCTGGTGCCCTTTACGCTGCATAAACCCCTGCTTGAACAACTGCAGACACTGTCCGGTGTGGCGCTGGACACGACCATCGAAGCGAAAGACGGCACCGTCTTCAAAGAGGCGATGCTGTTTACCCATCGTGGCCTGTCCGGCCCGGCGGTCTTGCAGATTTCCAGCTACTGGCAGCCGGGTGAGTTTATCTCGGTCAATCTCTCGCCTGCCACGCCGCTGGATGCGTTCCTCACGATTCAGCGTGACGCGCACCCGAATCTGAGTCTGAAAAACAGTCTGGCGAAAATTCTGCCTAAGCGCCTGGTCGAAATTTTACAGGAAATGCAGGTGGTGCCGGATGTCACGCTGAAGCAACTGAACAGCAAGCAGCAGTTAGCGCTGGTGCAGACGTTGCACAACTGGCAGGTGCAGCCCAACGGCACGGAGGGTTACCGTACCGCTGAAGTCACGCTGGGCGGTGTGGATACGACTCAGCTGTCCTCTAAAACAATGGAAGCACGTGACGTGCCGGGACTCTATTTTATCGGTGAAGTCGTTGACGTGACCGGCTGGCTGGGAGGCTATAATTTCCAGTGGGCCTGGAGCTCGGCCTGGGCTTGCGCGCAGGCCGTGTAACGAGCTTCGCCATCAGTGACGCGCTCAGGCATAGCGCGAAACCGCATAGTCTGCGTGCGCAATCTCGGGCTGTTTGCCTGAAATCACATCACTTAACAGTTGGCCGGATCCGCAGGCCATCGTCCAGCCCAGCGTGCCATGTCCGGTGTTCAGCCACAGGTTGGTGAAATGTGTATGACCGACAATCGGCGTGCCGTCAGGCGTCATCGGCCGTAATCCGGTCCAGAAAGTCGCCTGCTCAACGCGGCCGCCACGGGGATAAAGATCGTTTACCACCATCTCAAGCGTTTGCCGTCTCGCGGGCAGCAGGGTTTTGCTGTATCCCACGATTTCCGCCATACCGCCGACGCGGATGCGATTATCAAAACGCGTGATGGCAATTTTATAGGTTTCATCCAGTACCGTGGAAACCGGGGCACCGGCCTCATCGGCGAGGGGAATCGTCAGGGAATAGCCTTTCAGCGGATACACCGGAATGTACATCAGTGGTCGAAGCAACTGGGTAGAGTAAGCGCCAAATGCCATAACGTACCCGTCCGCCGTCAGCGTCTGATCGCCACAGACAATCCCGCTGATCCTGTCACCTTCGGTCAGTAGCGCATCCACCTGCGTGTTAAAGCGGAACGTGACGCCGGCATCGCGCGCCAGGGCGGCAAGTCGCTGGGTAAACAGCTGGCAATCGCCAGTCTCATCGTTAGGCAACCGTAAACCTCCCGTCAACTTGTGCTTGACGTCAGCCAGTGCAGGTTCGACGGTCGCCAGCTGGTCGGCTTCAAGCAGTTGATACGGCACGCCAGCCTCCTGCAGCACGGCAATATCACGCGCTGCGTTTTCAAACTGCTGTTCTGTGCGAAACAGCTGCAGGGTGCCGCCCTGGCGTCCTTCATATTCAATTCCTGTGCTGGCCCGCAGCGCACTGATACAGTCACGGCTGTACTCTGCCAGTCTGACCATCCTGGCTTTATTGACGGCATAGCTGTGAGGATTGCAGTTTTTCAGCATTTGCATCATCCAGGCCAGCTGGAAGCGAGATCCATCCGGCCGTACCGAAAGGGGCGCATGGCGCTGCACCATCCACTTCACCGCTTTAAGCGGCACGCCTGGTGCGGCCCAGGGCGCGGCGTAGCCAGGCGAGATCTGACCGGCGTTGGCGGCGCTGGTACCCAATGCCGGGCCCGCTTCACGTTCGATCACGGTGACCTGATGCCCTGCCTGCTGCAGATACCAGGCGGTGGTGACGCCCACCACGCCGCTGCCAAGCACAATGATTTTCATCGCAATGTCTTCCTGAAAGAGTGATCGTTAAAAGGTGGTCGCGTTGCGCCACCCGCTTGATGTGTTGTGAATCAGGCATGCATAAGGTTATGGGCCAGCCAGCACCTGACCGCCCGCCCGTCATCCTGAACGCGCAAAGGCTGAGGCGTGGCACAGCCACTTGTTGCCTGCGGACAGCGATCGCGAAAGAAACAGCCGGTTGGCAGGTGGCGGTTACCCGGTAGTTCGGTGTTGACGGGAGCCCCCTCCAGCGGCGCGCCAATACGTGGCACAGAGTCCATCAGCAATTGCGTATAGGGATGCTGAGGTGAATCGAGAACGTGCTGAGCCGCGCCCAGTTCGACAATCTGGCCCAGATACATGACCGCAACGCGATCGCTCATGTGACGGACGACCGAGACGTTGTGAGAGATCAGGATATACGTCAGATTGTACTGCTGTTGCAGTTCCACCAGCAGGTTCAGAATCTGCGCCTGAACAGAAATATCCAGTGCCGAGGTAGGTTCATCCAGCACAATGATGTCGGGTTGGGAGGACAGTGCCCGGGCGATGGCAATGCGTTGACGCTGACCGCCGGAAAACGCATGCGGTGGCCGGTCCAGGTATTCCGGGCGAATCCCCACCTGACGGGCCAGGGATTCGGCCAGGGCGCGTCGCGTTTTTTCTGACGCGCGTGACTGAATCCAGACCGGTTCGGTCATGATACGCCAGACCGGCAGGCGGGGATCCAGTGACGAGAGCGGATCCTGAAAGACCATTTGCATGCGACGTTCCCGGCCTCCGCCAGCGGCGGTGGCCAGGTCAAGCTGACCCGTTGTCGGACTCAGCATGCCCATCAACAGTTTCGCCAGGGTGCTTTTGCCGCAACCGGATTCACCGACAATGCCCAGCGTTTCGCCCTGTCTGACCTGGATATCCAGGCCATTCAGTGCATGAACCCGTTCCGTCACTTTGCCACGCCAGTTCTTCTTCGCAGGAAAGGCAACGTGTACGTTTTGTAGCGTGAGCAGAGCATCAGACATGGCGCGTCTCCTGTTGTGGATACCAGCAAGCCACCTGCTGGGCAGCGTTGCCCGTCGCCTGTAAACGTGGTGCGCGGGTGCAGCGTTCGCCTGCCGCGAAGCAGCGCTCGCGAAACGCACAGCCCGAGGGCAGGCAGGTCAGGTTGGGGACGGTGCCGGAAATGGACGCTAACGGGGCGCGTGGTTCGCTGGCATCGGGCGAGCAGGCAAGCAGGCCAATGGAATAGGGATGGCTCGGTGAATGCAGGACGGTTTCCGTCAGGCCGCTTTCAATGACTGCGCCGGCGTACATGACGTAAATCCGGTCGCACAACTGCGAAACCACCGCCATATCGTGGCTGATAAACAGCACCGCCGTGCCCGTTGCCTCCGCTTTTTGTTTTAACAGGCGCAGTACCTGACGCTGTACGGTGACATCCAGCGCGGTCGTGGGTTCATCGGCAATCAGCAGATCGGGTTCACAGGAAAAGGCCAGGGCGATCATGACGCGCTGACGCATACCGCCAGAAAGCTCGAAGGGATAGCGCGCCATCACGTTCTTTGCGTCCGCGATTTGCATATCGCCCAACAGCGCAAGCGCCCGTGCGTTGGCCTCACGGGCTGACACGGGACGATGTTGTCGAATGACATCCACCATCTGCTTGCCGATGCGGCGAGTGGGATTCAGGGCGGTCATGGGTTCCTGAAAGATCATGGCAACGCGATTGCCGCGCATTTTACGCATCGCGGCCTCACTGGCGGTCAGGACATTCTGTCCCGCCAGTTCCAGTTTGCCGCTTTTGATCTGATAGCTGTGTTCGGGAATCAGCCGCATCGCCAGCATGGCGGTGACCGATTTCCCCGAACCGGATTCCCCGACTACGCCGACAATTTCACCACGGTTAATGTGCATTGACACATTGTTCAGCACATTCACCTCGCCCTGATAGACCGGGAAACTGAGGCGTAAATCCTCAATCGTCAGGATTCTCTCTTGCATCAGTGACGTCCTCCTGCTTTCGGATCCAGCAGATCCTGAATCCCATCGCCAAACAAATTGAATCCAACGGCGGTGATTAAGATCGCCGCGCCGGGGAAGGTGCAGTACCACCACTGGTCCAGCACGTAGTTGCGCCCGTTCGCTACCATCGCGCCCCATTCAGCGGTCGGTTGCTGCGCGCCTAAGCCAATGAAGCCCAGCGTCGCGGCCATCAGAATGGCGCTGCCGATATCCAGTGAGGCCTGTACCACCAGCGGCGGCAGTGCATTACGCAGGATATGCCAGCTAATCAGATGCCAGCGCGAGGCACCAAAGGTTTTGGCGGCTTCGACAAAGGTATGCTGTCTGACAATCAACGTCTGACCGCGTGCCAGCCGGACGTAAAAAGGAATACGCACAATGGCGATGGCGAGCATGGCGTTAAACAGGCTCGGTCCCAGCGCCGCGGCCAGCGCCATGGTCAGCACCAGCGAAGGGATAGACAGCATGATGTCCATCAGGCGCATAATGAGCGCATCGCTGCGACCGCCCAGAACACCGGACAGACAGCCCAGTAATGAACCGCTGATGCCCGCCAGCAACACCACGGCCAGTCCGGCCGCGACAGACTGCTGGCTGCCGACCAACACGCGACTAAACAGATCCCGGCCCACTTCATCGGTGCCAAACCAGTGCGCAGCACTGGGCGGCTGAAGACGGTCGGTCAAACTGATGGCATTCGGATCGTGGGGCACCAGCCAGGGCGAGAACACCATCAATCCCAGCATCAGGACAATAATGGCGGCCCCCAGCAGGGTCAGTGGACTTTTACGCACCATCCAGAGGCGACGCTTCCAGACGAGAAGCGTGGGTTTCGCCTGACGTACAGCAGGCTGTTCTTGCGTCATCATCATGCGTTACGCTCCCCGACCCATGCGCGGGTCAATCCACAGATAAAGAAGATCCACAAACAGGTTGACCAGCACGTACGCAAAGGACACGACGATGGCAAAACCCATCACGGCGGGAAAATCGAGTGCCTGAATCGAGGACACCACGTACGCGCCCATACCGGGCCAGGCAAACACGGTTTCGGTCAGGACGGCACCATACAGCAGGTCACCCAGGGCCAGCCCCAGCACGGTCACAGAGGGGATCAGGGCGTTGGGCAGGGCATAGCGCACGACGATAGTAAACTTAGGCAGTCCGCTCGCCAGCGCGGTGCGAATATAGTCTTCGCTTAACTGTTCCAGCATGGCCGAGCGAATCTGACGCGCCACGATGCCCAGATGGACAAAGGCCAGCGTGGTGGCAGGCAAAATCAGATGCTGCAGGGCGTTCATAAAGACCTCAGTATTGCCTTCCAGCAAGGCATCAACCAGGTAGAAACCGGTGATGCGTGTGGGTGGATCAAGCCAGTCATCCAGGCGTCCGCCGCCGGGCAGCAGGTTCAACTTGCCATAAAACAGGACGATGGCACCCAGTCCCAGCCAGAACGCCGGGGTCGAAATACCGGTCAGCGCCAGCAGACGCACCAGATGATCAAGCCAGCGGTTGCGATAAACGGCAGAAAGCACGCCCAGCGGCACGCCGACCAGCAGCGCGATCAACAGCGCACAAAAGGCCAGCTCCAGCGTGGCGGGAAAGAATGCCCGCAAATCGTCTAACACCGGGCGGCCTGTGCGGATCGAGGTGCCCAGATCGCCATGCAAAAGTTGCTGTACATAACGGATAAATTGTTGCCACAGCGGTAAGTCCAGCCCTAACTGCTGGCGGATGTGTTGGACAATTTCATCACTGGCACGATCGCCGGCCAGCAGCCTGGCCGGATCCCCGGGAATAAGATGCGAAATAATAAACGTAATGACGCAGACGCCAGCGACCACCAACAGCAGTCCCCAGCTACGCTGTCTTAACAGACTCCAGTAACTCATCATGTCTTCCTCAGCAGGGCCAGGCAGGCCCTGCGTGAACGGGCGTGAAGGTTGTTATTCTTTATGCATGGTGGCGAGGTTAAAGATTTGCTCCAGCATCGGATTAAACACGTAGCCTTTAACCGACTTATTCATCGCAACCTGATAATTTTTCTGGAATAAATACACGTAAGCCGCATCGTTAATCACGATCTGCTCGGCCTGCTGGTAATCGCGGGTCCGTTCAGCCTGATTAGTCGTGGAAACCGCTTTCTTCAGCAGCGCATCGACCGCCGGATTGGAATAAAAAGATCGGTTGCCGGGCAGACCTTTTTTGTCTGATTCAAACCAGTAGTTCATGAACATGTAGGGATCGGCAAAATCCGGGCTCCAGTTGCCAATGGCAATGTCATAGTCCGCTTTACCGATACGCTCGCGCATGGTGGCGTTGGCCAGTTTTTCCAGCTTAACGTTGATGCCCAGCGTCTTCAGATTGGCCTGCATGGAAAGGGCAATCGGCTCCCAGTTTGGATCGTTGTCCGAATAGAGAAAGGACAAAGTCTGCGGTTTGCTGGGCAGTTTAGCCAGTTCAGCCCTGGCTTTATCCATGTTAAAGCTGTACTGCATGGCCTGAGGATCATAGCCCCACATGCCTTCCGGAATCGGACCGCGCATCTGTTTACCGTTGCCGCCCAGAATGCCCTGTACCATGCCCTGGTAGTCGGTCGCCCAGGAGATCGCTCTGCGTAAATCAGGCTGATTTAGCGGTGCTTTGCTGTTGTTCAGATAGAGGTAGGTCACACGCAGGGCGGGATAATCCATGACGGCAACGTCACCTTGCTTCTTCAGCGCGGCGAACTGGTCTACCGGTAACGCATCGGCAATATCGACATCGCCTTTTGCCAGCTGCAAACGACGAGCAGAGCTTTCGCTGATAATTTTCACGGAAACGCGCTTAAAGGCCGGTTTAGGCCCCGTAAAGTGCGGGTTAGGCACCAGCACCAGCTGCTGACCTTTCTGCCAGCGTTGCAGCATATAGGCACCGGATCCTGCGGTATGCTCGGCCAGATAGCCGCGCGCATCATCGGCGGCGTTCGCTTTCAGCACGGCAGGGTTAATAATGGACGCGCCGTCATTCGCGAGCGTATAAAGAAACGGTGCGAACGGGGTGTTCAGCGTGAAACGCACGGTATGCGGATCGACTACCTCGACTTTCATGTCGGCTGGAAAGGCTTCCGACGGGCCTTGTTTGATACGCATCAGACGCTCAAAAGAGAGCTTAACCGCCTCAGCATTCACGGGTGAGCCATCGGCAAACGCGGCATCCGGACGTAGCGTAAACGTCCAGACCTTGCCATCGTCACTACTCTGCCAGCTTTGAGCCAGATCGCCCTCGATCTCCGTGGTGCCTTTACCGTCTTCTGTTTTGTATTTGATCAGGCGCTGGTAGGCAGGATACGTAACGGTCCAGTCATTGTTATCAATCGTCACCGCCGGATCCAGCGTCTGCGGATCGGCCGCTTTCCCGATCACCAGCATGTCTTTCGGTACCGCAGCCAGCACGGATGTCGTCGTGGCCGCGAGGGTAATAGCAAGTAACAAAGGGCGAAAATAACGGGGTGCTGTGTGCGTCATTGTCATGGTAAAACTCCGTCAGTCTGGGCTGGGGATATGCAGGTGAAAACATCGTTAATCAGCGGATAACGGGCCGCTTCCGGTAACTCGAAATGCCACCATTCGGTCGCAATGCCAGTAAAGCCACCGCCAAACATCACGGCATTAAGCAGTAGCCTGTTGCGCTGAGCAGCCAGCGGCACGTCAGGATGGTAGGGGTGCGACAGCGCCTGCATTTCATCAAACCCGGTTCCCATATCCAGAATGTGCCCGTCAGCATCGATTAACGTGACATCAATCGCGGTGCCACGGCTGTGATTCGAGCCTTGCGATAAAGGCACGACGTAATTCTGATCAGGACAGGCGTGCCAAAGCAGCTCCTGCGCTTTTTGTGGGCGATAGGCGTCCAGCACCAGCAGCGTAAAACCCGCCACGCTGGCAATAGCAATACTTTTCTCCAGCGCGACGGCGGCATCGGGATGCAGCAGGCAGCGGGCTACGCTGTAGATGGGCTGGCCCGTGATGTTATCGGCGGTGGCATATTTCAGATCGATAGTCAGCGCCGGAAAGGCCACTGCGATATCGACCAGCTCTGTTTCCTGCATCATTCTGTAATCCCTGTTTTATCAATGTTCAAACTGACCAAATTCCTGCTGCAACAGTCGGTTTTGTGCCAGGCGCTGAGAAAGCGCGGGGCCAAGGCGTTCGACAACTGCAGACAGCAGAAGGTTGAAAAGGCAACTGATGGGGGCCAGCGAATCCCAAAAATTGGCGGTGTCCGTTTTTACCTGGAGTAAATCCACCGGATAATCCCGGGCCCACGGACACCAGATATCGGTAACCAGCGCCATCGACACGCCACGTGCGGTGGCGACCCGACAAAACTGTCTTGCTACGGTGGAATAGGCTCGCGTATCCGTAAGAATGACGTAAGGCTTTGACGACTCGGAGTTCAGCGACTCCAGCCAACTGCCCGAGCTGCCATCGGCATAGGTCACGCGCGGTCGCAGATATTCCAGATGACTGAAGAAGGTGTTCGCGATGCCCCGGGTGGACTGAATCCCCAACACGATGACGGTTTCGGCCTCGGCTATTTGCTGGCTGATATGGCGAAAGGTCTCCGTCTGCGCCAGCTGGTAGACATAGCGGATAGCCTCTAACTCCATTTGTAATGACTGACTGGCCGGATCCGGCAGCGTGCGTTGCTGCTCCCATGAATCAAGACGGTCAATCACGCCCCATTGCTTGTACGGCGTATTCGGCACATCGCGCAGCAGGTTTTTCACATCATCAAGATTTTTAAATCCCAGCTTGCGCAAATAACGCCCGACAGTAATTCCGCTGGTGCCGGTCGCCAGGGCAATGCTGTCCGCCGTTTCAAAGGGGATTTGTTCGGAATGGCTGAGCAGCCACGAACTTATCCGTTTTTCGCTGGGCGTTTGCTGGCTAATGGCAGCCTCGATTTTTTTCAGCAGTTCGGTGTGAGCGCTCATGTCGTCCTCAATGTTACCTGGCTGTCATTGCTCGCAATGTTGTTATTGAAGTAACAAGCACAATGCATGCCAGTTTGCCCTGGCCTGTTAAAAAACAGCCACGTCAGGTGATTATGTGCAGCGGAATGGTGGAGTTGATAGCCTGCCGAAAAATTAAGCGCAATCGAGGTGCAACGTAATTGAAACGTGCATCACACTAGTGCAACAAAATAACCCGGTTATGTGATCCAGACTGAAGAAACGATGTTTCTCTTTCCGCGTACGAGCAAGTGGCCGATCCTTTACGTCGGGGCCGGCAACAAGGTGCGTACGATGCACGGCGCTGTCGACCGCCGCGATGAGCTGCCATCAGGCGACAAAAGCGGTTTGTGCCCTGTCGTTTTATGGCGTGCATCGGGCAGACCGGATTGCGTTAAGAAGGGCATCATCGTCAGGGATGAATGAATGCGTTTCGCCATCTTTTATAAAGGGGGAGAGCAGAACGCGAAAAAATCAGCAACATTTACCGCTTCGTTAATCAGGCTTTTAAGAATGTTTACCGGCAATAAAATGGCAGCAAAGCCAATTCGGTCACATACTTGTGTTTTTTAACTCAGTAAGTGACCTGTCATGATCAGCTTTGTTCGTTCCTTGTTCGCCAGCCCGGATAAATTCCTCCAGATAATGAGCCGCCAGGACATAAACGACTCCATTGCCGATGGTGAGCGCATTATTATCGATGAAAACGGTAACGCCGCGGTCAATATCCTCAGTGAGGAAGTAAAGGAGGATTTCAACCGGCACGTCAATAGTTTAAAAGGAGTCTGAGGTGGGTACCGCGATTTTTATGGTATTGATGGTAAGTGGTTACTGGTACACCAGTCGGGATCTTTCCAGCCGTTTCAAAATGCGCCGTACCTCAGGCTGGGATGTCTATTTTCTGGTGGCGTTATACGGTTGTATATTCGTGCTTCAGGGGGTTTTTGCCACCGCATTTATTTGGTTTGTCTTATTTATTATTTCCTCCGTTTCCAACGCGCTTTATATTTTCCCCGGCGATCATCTTCAGCTGCAAATGAAGTTTATGAACTGGAGCTTTTTAGGTATTCAGGCACCGGTAGTCATTATGCTGACCTTCGCCATTCTGTTTTGCCTTTATCGCTCGAACTGGGCGGGTAGCGCACGGCTGAATGTCTCTGGCCGAAAAGACCTCTATCAAAAACTCTCCCATTCTAACGGCGTCGAGCAGATGCTTTTCCAGTGCATGGAGGAGGGGGAACTGGCATGGATCACGCTAAAATCGCGACGCATCTACATAGGCATGGTGCATGCGGCAACTTTTGAATATGAAAGCACCGCCAATATCGTGCTCATTCCGATGTTGAGCGGTTATCGCGACAGCCATACATTAAAGCTGGCGGTCGAACATAATTACAGTAGCTGGTACGCCGAGCACGGCATCACGCTGGATTCAGAACCCAAAAATGCCATGGCGTTTCGCAAAGTGATCATGCTGGACCAGATCGAGAGCTTCTCATTGTTCGATCCCGCCAGCGCGACAGCCCTGGCAATGGGAGAAGATCATCCGCAGAGTGTGGAAAAGAGCCGGGATGGCAACAAATCTTCGCCGCCTGATCAGCAGATTGAGTAACCCAAGCAGGGCGTATCAGGACACACAGCAGGGTCGGAGCGGCGGTATCCGCACAAAACAGCCTGTATAATGCAGTGCATGCGCTAACCCGCCTCTACTCTGCTTACTGACTTCATCAACGAGGACAATCCTATGGCTCATCAGGGGAAAATCTTAGTTATCGGCGCGTCGCGCGGCATTGGACTTGCCGTGGTTAACGCGTTTGTAGCCCATCACTGGCAGGTGACGGCCACTTACCGTAGTGCTATTCCGCCACAAGGCGAGCACCCTGAGGTTGACTGGCATCAAGTGGATATAACGGATACCGACGCGGTTAAACACGTTGCGGTCCAGCTGAGTGGAGAGCCTTATGACGCCATTTTGATTAATGCAGGCGTTTACGGGCCAGCGCATCAAAAGTTGGCCGAGACGGATGACAGCGAACTGATGCAGCTGTTCCTGACCAATGCCGTCGCGCCGGTACGTTGCGCTGAGATTTTGCTGCCGTTGCTGAATCAGCAAAAGGGCGTGATTGCGTTAACGTCTTCGCAGCTTGCCAGCCTGAATGAGAACCGCAGCGCGGACGCTCCTCTGTATTCGGCCAGTAAAGCGGCGCTCAATATGTTGACCCGTTCCCTTGCCAGAGGGGTAGAAGCGCAGAATGGCACGCTGTTAACGCTGCATCCCGGCTGGGTGAAAACGGATATGGGCGGCGATAAGGCCCCCCTTACGGCTGAAAAAAGCGCGGAAGGGATCTTCACGCAGTTGACGATGTTTCAGGGGCGCGGTGGTCACCACTATGTGGACTACGCGGGAAAAACGCTGCAATGGTAATGGCGTAAAGGAATTCGCCCTCAGGCCTTCACGACAGGCAGGGGCGATCCGATACACTGAAGTTTTGCAACAGACCAGTCCCGGCATTACACTGCCTTTTTTATTTCATTGATTGAAGGTGCTTATGTCTCAGCCCTATCAGCGTCAACCGCTACCGTTGCCCGGTGGACACAAAAAAGTGCTTCTGCACTCCTGCTGTGCGCCCTGTTCAGGGGAAGTCATGGAAGCCATGCTGGCCTCCGGCATTGAATACACGATCTATTTCTATAACCCGAATATTCATCCGCTTAAAGAGTACGAACTGCGTAAAGAGGAGAATATCCGCTTTGCTGAAAAGTTTAATGTGCCTTTTGTCGATGCAGATTACGATCGTGATGACTGGTTTAAACGGGCCAAAGGCATGGAATGGGAGCCTGAGCGTGGTGAGCGATGCACCATGTGCTTCGATATGCGTTTTGAGCGTACGGCGCTCTATGCGCATGAAAATGGTTTTCCTGTTATCACCAGTTGTCTGGGGATTTCCCGATGGAAGAACATGCAGCAGATTAATGACTGCGGTGTCCGTGCGGCGGCAAAATATCCCGATTTGACCTACTGGGAATTTAACTGGCGCAAAGGCGGCGGCTCGGCGCGTATGATCGAAATCAGTAAGCGCGAAAGCTTTTATCAGCAAGAGTACTGCGGATGTATTTACTCATTACGCGATACCAATCGTCATCGTGTTGCCAACGGGCGAGAGCGAATTCAGATTGGCGTGCAATATTATAAGCCGGACGAGTAACGCCTGTATTTAAAAAAAGCGGACTAAATCGTCGCTGCTCCGGGTGTCATTTATTCCGCTGTAAACCGGCTTTTTTGCCTTTTTCGGCGTCCGTATGCAGAGACTACAGGGATGCGCACCGGTGGACGTGGCGCTGTCCGTTCCCCCTTTCATTTGTCTTTTGCGGCAAACGCTGGGCGTACAGCCCATCATCTGTTTAAACGAGCGCGTAAAAGATTGTTGGCTTTCAAAATGGTATTTAACGGCCAAGTTGATAATAGGTGTACGGCTGTTTTTGAGATCGTTAATACAGGATATTAATTTCTTCTTGCGAATATAGCGTGCAAGCGTTTCATCGTTATAGCGGGAAAATAACTTCTGCAGATACCATTTTGAATAGCCCGCCTTTTCCGCAATATCATCAATGCTTAATCGCTGATCGAGATTTTCATTAATCCATTCAGTAACAGAAATAATTACGCTCTCATTGTATTTGTTCTCATTCATAACACCCCCTTAAATAATGAAGATGATTTTAAATTAACATATGTTTCTCAAAATAGGCGTTACGTAAAGATTCTCAAGGAAGTGCATGGTTATTTCCAGGGATGTGAAATAACATGATGAGCAATTATATTTATGCGTGATATGTATATTATTTGTTGCAAAGGTGGGAGGGGTGACTTTGTGGTAATATTACATCACGTTACCATGCCGCAAGTAAAATGTCACCCTGAGCAAAGTTAAAACAGACCTCTCTGCGACACGTTGTCGCATCGCAGAGAACGACTGCCTACAGCAGATTTTGCTCCGCCAGGTCGAGCGCAAAATAACTGAAGATCAGATCGGCACCCGCACGTTTAATGGCCCCCAGGCTCTCAAGCACCACGTTACGTTCATCAATCGCGCCGGCCTGCGCGGCAAATTTAATCATCGCATATTCACCGCTGACCTGATAAGCCGCCAGGGGAAGCTCAGTGCGTTCACGAATGTCGCGCAGGATGTCCAGATAGGCGCCAGCCGGTTTCACCATCAGCGAATCGGCACCTTCGGCGGCATCAATCAGTGATTCGCGAATGGCCTCGCGGCGATTCATGGGGTTCATCTGATACGTTTTGCGATCGCCTTTCAGCGCGGTTCCGGCGGCTTCACGGAACGGGCCGTAGAAGGATGACGCAAATTTGGTGGAATAAGACATAATCGCCGTTTGCGTAAAGCCCGCAGCATCCAGTGCCTGGCGGATAGCCTGCACCTGACCATCCATCGCGGCCGAGGGCGCGATAAAGTCAGCGCCTGCCGCTGCCGCGACAACGGCCTGCTTACCCAGGTTGATAAGGGTTGCGTCGTTATCCACGCCGTGATCGCACAGCACGCCGCAGTGGCCGTGGCTGGTGTATTCACAGAAGCAGGTATCCGACATCACAATCATTTCAGGCACGGTATCTTTGCAAATGCGCGACATCCGTGCGACCAGGCCGTTTTCATTCCAGGCATCGCTGCCGGTCGCGTCGGTATGATGAGAAATCCCAAAGGTCATCACGGAGCGGATGCCTGCCCTGGCGATACGTTCAATCTCGTGGGCCAGACGTTTTTCCGGGATACGCCTTACGCCTGGCATAGCCTGAATGTCTTTATAGTCATCAACGCCTTCCTCAACAAAAATGGGTAAAGCCAGGTCGTTGATACTGAGGGTGGACTCCTGAAACATTGCACGCATGGATGCGCTGGCGCGCAATCTTCTGGGACGTTGGGTAAGGGAAAAATCAGACATAGTTACTCACGTAGCTAATTCAAATAAGACGGACAGTCTACTCCGATTAAGAGCAGGCGATGAAGGTTTGTGTGCGGTGCGCTGAGAGAATAAAACGTCTCCCGCCACAAGGCGGGAGACGGGAGAGCTTACTCGTTAATGTCCGGGTGCTGCTGCACCAGATTTTTACGTTTCGCTTCGAGACGGGCAATTTCTGCGTCGATATCTTCGATTTTCTGTTCGATGTTATCGTGGTGTTCCTGAAGGATTTCGCGCGCCTCTTCTAAATCTGATGCGGCAGGCGTCGCCCCTTTCAGCGGCTTATTCGCGGTCTCTTTCATGTAAAGACCGGTAATCAGACCGACCACCGCCACGACCATCAGATAGTACGCGGGCATGTAGAGGTTGTTGGTCGCTTCGACCAGCCAGGCCGCGGCCGTTGGCGTCAGACCGGCAATCAATACCGAAATATTGAAGGCGCTGGCTAAGGCGCTATAACGAATATGCGTAGGGAACATTGCAGGCAGAGACGATGCCATCACACCCGTAAAGGCATTCAGGATTACCGCCAGTAGTAGCAGTCCGGCAAAAATCATTCCCAGCACGCCGCTGTTGATCATCATAAAGGCGGGAATAGCAAAAACCATCAACGCAATACTGCCCAGAATCACAAACGGACGGCGGCCAAAACGGTCGCTCAGCATGCCCATTACCGGCTGCACAAACAGCATCCCCATCATGATGGCGATGATGATCAGCACGCCATGATCTTCTGAGTAATGCAGGTTGTGTGACAGATAACTTGGCATGTAGGTGAGCAGCATGTAGTAGGTCACGTTGGTCGCAATGACCAGGCCGATACAGGCTAACAGGCTGCGCCAGTGTTTGGTGGCGATCTCTTTGAAAGAGACTTTCGGACCATCACGCAGGCCTTCGCGATCCCCCTGTTCCAGCTTATCAACGTGCTGCTGGAATGCTGGCGTTTCTTCCAGCGCATGACGCAGATATAAACCAATAATGCCCAACGGCAAGGCCAGGAAGAAAGGAAGACGCCAGCCCCACTCAAGGAAGTTCTCTTCGCCAATAATGGTCGAGATCAGGACGACAACGCCCGCACCCAGTACAAAACCGGCAATAGAACCGAAGTCGAGCCAGCTTCCCATAAAGCCACGTTTGCGGTCCGGTGAATACTCCGCCACGAAAATCGATGCGCCGGTATATTCCCCGCCCACGGAAAAGCCCTGCGCCATTTTGGCCAACAGCAGCAAAATCGGTGCCCAGATGCCGATGGAGGCGTAAGAGGGAATCAGACCAATACAGAACGTACTGACCGACATAATGACAATGGTAATGGACAGTATTTTCTGACGGCCATATTTATCACCCAGCATGCCGAAGAACAGGCCACCCAGAGGACGAATCAGAAAAGGAACAGAGAACGTTGCCAGGGCGGCAATCATTTGAATGCCCGGTGAGGCATCCGGAAAAAAGACTTTACCTAAGGCATAAGCCACAAAGCCATAAACACCAAAATCAAACCACTCCATGGCGTTACCCAACGACGCGGCGGTAATGGCTTTTCGTAAACGGGCATCATCAATGATGGTCACATCATCGATCCCAATCGGTTTTACACGCTTCCTACGCAATTTCATAGAATTACCCTGTAATGGAACATGAAAGTCCTCAACGGCGCGAACCGACCACAGCGTTCAGACCGCTGCGTTGAGGAAATTTAAGCATAGCCGTAAAACAGCATTATCTGTCGACGTATAAATACAACGAAAACTGCCGTGATTCATTTCATCGACCGCAGAGTATAACGTTTTTGTGTGATATTTGTCATGTTTGGCCTGAAAGTGACCAACTCTGCCTTGTGTTTACACCAGTCTTACTGGCTAAAAAAAGAAGCAGGCGAACGCGTTTGCCTGGTAACTATACGTGCCGATCGCAAATGAAAACGCGCTCTGACGCATTACAGGTTAAAATTACTTATGATTTTTCGTGTTGACCGTTGAGGCTTGCCTAATCAATTCCCTTCAGTAATACTCATCCCCCTTGATTTGGATAGAAATTGTCAAGGAGGATATCGCCATGAGCCAAAATCCCTGGGTGGCGCTCATCGATAGTGTGGAAAAAAAATTAATCTATCCTGCCACTCTGTTGTCCGCTGATCGGCAGCGCGGCGAGAGGACACAGATGGACTCTGCGCCGGGTTGGTTTCGCTGTCGGGGGAAACGCTGGATAAACCGACTGACGAAGCTGAGCGAAACGCTTATCACGTCGACGACAACGGGAAAGCAGTGCTCGGCATATGAAGAATGCCAGCAGTTACTCCAGCAGTCGGTGCCAACGCTACAGCGGCTAAGCCAGCGTACCCGTCGGCCCTGTGAAGGCCTGTCTGTCTGCCAGCAGGAAGAAACGGTAGCCGTCGCATTGCGCGCGGCACGTAAACGGCGCTAAATCCCTACAAAATCATTTCGTGCTGTTGTCATCCGATGGTGACCTGATGTGCTCTAGAGCGCTTCAGGAGGCACTGGCAAATGACCATATTTTTCCATCCATGCAATGAAGGCGCTGTTTTCCATAGGGCGGGCATAAAAATAGCCTTGCACGAAGGTCACGCCGTGCTGTTGCAGGTAGTGGAATTGCAGTGCAGTTTCAACACCTTCACCTAATACCTGTAGCTTAAGCTTGTGGCTCAGGCTGATAATGGCGTCCAGCACAGGCGTTTCGCCATCCAGTGATTCAATGGCATTAATAAAGCCCCGATCGATTTTGAGATAGTCCAGCGCGAAAGTTTGCAGATAACTGAGCGAGCAATGGCCGGTTCCGAAGTCATCAATCGCGACTTTCATCCCCGCCGCACGCAATCTTTCCAGTTTGTCCGCCACCACGTTACCTTCCTTAATCAGGCTTCGTTCGGTCAGCTCCAGAGTAAGGTTGAATTCCGTTACTGCCATCTTTTCCGCGAAGCTCAGCATCTCATCGACGAAGTCTGGATGCTGAAGATGGTCGGCGGCCACGTTAATTGCCAGATGAAAACCGGGATTCGTTTTCCACTGCCGCGCGTCTTCAACGATTAAATCCATTAAATGGCGGGTAACGGGAATGATCATTCCCTCGGCTTCCGCCGCGCTGATGAAGGTATCGGGACGTACGCTGTCACCATTGGGCAGCGTCCAGCGCAAAAGGGCTTCTGCGCCGGTGCAGCGTTTAAGCGCATAGCTGTAGGTGGGCTGATAGTGCACGCTGAACTGCCCGGAACGAATGGCGCGACGAATGTCATCTGCCCATGAAAATCGCCGGCGTAGCCATGATGCCGTGAGAATCATCAACAAAACGGAAAACACGGAAGCAAAAGGCATAATCAGGAGCAACAACTGTTTCAGTGCTTTTATGCGTTCTGTGCCCGGTGCCAGTAGCGTTACGCTGATGGGATAGCGCGATGACGTGGCGCGATAAAGTTGAGGAGAAGGCCCGGTATCCCCGGTAAAATCATGTTCACCTGACACAATTGACGCACCGTCACTGAAGCGCATCGTGATCTGATAATCGTGCGTGCTCCCTAACGCACTCATAAAATCGATGAGATATTGCCCTTCCACCATTACCCAGACGGCTCTGCCTGCGGTAAGGTTACGCACAAAGATGACGGCGGGCCGGTCGGGTACGCTGTAGGAGCCGCGCAGAGACAAACTCCACCCGTCTTTGCGCGCCACCGGCGGCGTTACGCCAATCATCGCCTTCAGGGTTGAGGGTTTATTACCGTAAGCCGAAGAGCAGGTGATCACGTCGTTTTCCAGCGTGCCCAGGCCACGAAAGTAGGGATAAAGCGTGCCGTTAAGCCGCAATGCATGCTCAATTTGCTCGCAGGGCTGCTCCTCGTACTGCCGAAGCCAGGCAATCATGCTCCAGGCGTTGTCGCTGATTTTTTCTGCCTGAGACAGTAAAGTCGCTGCCGTGTTGATCTGTTGCTCGCGCACAGTTTGACGCGCATCAATAGCACAAAAAAACAGTCCCAGAAGGAGTGGCAGGACGCCAGCAAAGACGATAAGTAGCCTGGTATGGGCCGGTTTTTCTTTAATCAGCGGCACCGTATAACCTCTGAATTGTAATCATGTTTTTGAGCGGTGCTAAGGGTTTATTCAGCATAGCACGCCAGTTCACACCACGGGTGAACGGTCGGATATCCTTTGCCTCCGATAATCGTCATTATCGGCCTCGTCCATAATTTATTGACAGAAAATTCATGCCCGGATTGGGTGAAAGACGGCATATGACAGAGTGTACTGATGAAAGTGAATACTCACATTTTCTGCAAAGTGTCCCTGTGGCCGGCAGGCAGGCCGTGTGCGCGGGGCAAAAGAATGTCCCCGCGCGGTGGGGAAAGCAAAAGGGCGTTGACGCCGCAGCCACGGACCACATGCGCCGGGTCAACGGAACACGATGGCTTCTGGTCTGGCATGTCCCCTCCAGCGGCACCGTGGTGGGCTAATCCTGGAAGTAGATTTGCTTCAGCGCGACTTCTACGCCACGCAGCTCGGCCAGCCCCTTGAGCCTGCCGATTGCTGAATAGCCCGGATTGGTGCGCTTGTGCAAATCGTCCAGCATCTGATGACCGTGATCGGGACGCATAGGAATAGCGCGTAGATTGCCTGCACGGCGACGGCGCTGCTCCTCAGCCAGAATGACTTTGATGACGCCAACTATATCAACGTCTCCCGCCAGATGAGCGGCTTCGTGGAAGCTGTTGGGGTTTGCTTCGCGTTTTGTGGCGCGTAAATGCACGAAGTTAATACGATCGGCAAAGGTTTCGGCCATCGTAACCAGTGGGTTATCGTCGCGAACGCCGTACGAACCTGTACAGAAGCAGAATCCGTTATGCAGGCTGTCGACAGTCTCTTTCAGCCACTGCATATCCTCCTGGGTGGAGACAATGCGCGGCAGGCCAAGAATAGGACGCGGCGGATCGTCGGGATGTACCGCCAGTTTGATGCCTACCTCTTCTGCCACTGGCACAATAGCCCGCAGGAAGGTGGCCATATGCTCGCGCAGTCTGGCTTTATCAATGCCATCATATTGGGCCAGCTGGGCCTGGAACTGTTCAAGCGTGTAGCCTTCTTCCGCACCGGGTAAACCCGCAATGATGTTGCGCACCAGCGTGGCTTTCTCTTCTTCGTTCATCGCGGCAAAACAGGCAGCAGCGGCCTGCTGCTCGGCGGGGCTGTATTCTTTTTCCGCACCGGGACGTTTTAACAGGTACAGTTCAAACGCAGCAAACGCATCGGCGTCAAACCGCAACGCTTTCGCCCCATCCGGCAAGGTCCAGGCCAGATCGGTACGCGTCCAGTCAAGCACCGGCATAAAGTTGTAGCACACGGTATCGATCCCGCAGGCGGCCAGATTACGAATCGACTGCTGATAGTTGGCGATATAGCGCGAATAATCGCCCCGTTGCGTTTTAATGGATTCGTGAACGGGAATGCTTTCAACAACAGACCAGGTGAGTCCTTTTTCCGCCAGTAGCGCCTGACGCGCTTTGATTTCGGCTACGGGCCACACGTCGCCGTTTGGGATGTGATGAAGTGCCGTAACAATACCGGTTGCACCTGCCTGGCGAGCATCGTCCAGTGAAACAGGATCGTTGGGGCCGTACCAGCGCCATGTATGTTCCATTATTACTCCTTGATGAACGGGTGGCCCAGTGGTCAGGCCGCTGGACCAAGAGTAAATTAGCGCGTAAATTAAGGCCGTGATCCGGATCGCAGCATAGTAAATACGTCCGGCTGGATTCTGCAAAGACGGCCATAACAGGAGAAGGTGATGGTGCTACCGGTACTGAAAACTGAACGACTTTATCGACAGATCGCCAATGCCATTATCGCGGGCATTCAGCGTGGGGATTTCGTACCCGGCGGTGCGTTGCCACCGGAGCGAGAGCTGGCAAAGCAGTTGGGTGTCAGTCGCTCGTCCGTGCGTGAAGCGCTGATTGCGCTTGAGATGACGGGCTACGTCACTATCCAGACCGGAACGGGCGTATTTGTCGCCCAAACCCTGCCTCAGCCCTCAGCGGTCAAAGACACCGAACATTTCAGCCTGCAGGATCTTTTACAGGCGCGCGAAGCCTATGAAAGTCTGCTGGCAGGAATGGCGGCGCGTAACGGCAGTGAGGCGCAACGTGAGCGGCTCATGGCGATGAGCATCAGTCTCCAGCAATTTAATGAAAACGATGCGGCGTTTATAGAACAGGATAAAGCCTTTCATCTTTTGATTAGCGAGATGAGCGGTAACGATCTGCTGCGGGAGATGATGGAAAACCTGTGGAACAAACGCGACAGCGCGCATTTTCGTCGGCTGGAACGCCATTATGCCGACAATACCTTTGCTGACGAAATGAACGCCGACCATCAGTGCATTGCAGAGGCCATTGTCGGGGGAGATGAGCAGGCTGCACAGGCTGCGATGAGAGCGCATCTGCAGCATGTGCAGCAGCGTTTACTTGGTTAGCAGCCGGGCAGGTTTAGGACGTCCGGTGCCCAGCATGATTGCCAGCCGGCTTCCGCCTGGCGTGGTTTCCATCAAAATTTTTGTAATGCTGGTCAGCGGTACGGAGAGCAGCATACCGACCGGGCCCAACAGCCAGCCCCAGAAGATCAAGGACAGAAAGACCACCAGTGTCGACAATCCCAGTCCGCGCCCCATGATGCGCGGCTCTAACATATTGCCAAACACCATATGAATGGCGGTAAACAGCGCCGCCACCATCGCCGCGTCAAACACACTGTTCAGCAACAGTGCCTGCAGGAAAGGGGGAATACCGGCGATAATCGGCCCGATATTGGGAATAAAATTCAGGATAAAGGCTACCACGCCCCACAGTAATGCAAATTTCACATCCAGCAGGTACAGCGTCAGCCAGACCGAGATACCGGTAATCAGGCTGATCAGCGTTTTTAATGCCAGGTAATGCGTCACGCCTTTAAGCGCTTTGTGTAAACCCGCAATACGAATTTTGGGGTTCACAAACGAGTTGCGCATTTTGTAAGGCAGGTGGTGCACTTCAAACAGCATAAAGACGACGGTAAGGATCAACAGGACAGTATTGGTCATTGCGCCGGAAAAACCACTCAGCGCCACGCTGGCCAGATTCATCAATGTGTTGGGATCGAAGCGCTGAACCAGCGCATCGGTAGAGACATTCAGATGAATGCTGGCCGCCAGATGCTGAACGACCAGCATTTTCTTTTCCATGATGGTGCGCAGTTGAGGATAGAGATCGTAAAACTCACTCATGGAGCTGGCCAGTACGGCCCCCAGCAGCAAAATCACAACAAAAATGACCGTGATCACCAGCGTAATCGCCATCCCGCGCCGCAGTCCGCGCCGCATCAGTATCGTGACTAAGGGATTCAACACAATGGCAAAAAACGCCGCCAGGAGTAACGGCACCAGAATATCGGAAGCGGCTCTTATCCCGGCAAGGATAATCACTAACATCGCCAGTTTGATTAAGATATTTTGTCCAATTCTTTCCTGCTGCAACCCGTTCATTCGTTCTCTCTACGCATAAATAACTGATTGAAGTGTAGTTGAAGGAAAAATCAGAAGCGGATTCGTTGAGGAAAAGGGTAAGCGAGGCGAGACGGTGACGGGAAACAGGACGCGAAAGGCTGTTAAGCGTCCTGATGCCGCGGCGGACAATGGCGACTGTCACGGCGATATGCTGTCAACAGCGATGCCGCCGCAATGAAACGACGCAGGCGGCCGCCTGCCGCCGCCTTACACTGAGGGCGCAGACTCCTCTTTCGTGGCGTCCTGTGGCACCGGCTCCTGCCCGCCGGGAATCAGAATATTCAGCACGATGGCAACAATCCCGCCGCTGGTGGCGGCTGAACCAAACAGGTTCGCAAACAGGGGCGGCAGATGGGAAAGGGCAGCAGGCACGGACTCAATCCCTAAGCCGAAGCTGAAGGCCAGGCCGACAATCAGCATCTCTCTGCGCGTCAGCGCGGTCTGGCTGAGAATACGAATGCCGGCCGTTACCACGCAGCCAAACATCACCATGGTCGCGCCACCCAGGACGGGCGTGGGAATCTGACGCAACGCTTCGCTAAACGGCGGAAACAGAGCCAGTAAAATCAGCATCACACCGATATAGCGGCCAACAAAACGGCTTGCCACACCGGTCATCTGTATGACGCCGTTGTTTTGCGCAAAGGTGGTATTTGGAAAGGCACTCAGCATGGCGGCAATCATACAACTCAGTCCGTCAGCCAGAATGCCGCCTTTCAGGCGCGCACTGAACGCTTTATCCGTAATCGACTTACCGGAGATCAGGTGGTTTGCGGTAAGATCGCCTACCGCCTCAATGATGCAGACCAGTGAAACCAGCACTACAGGCACAAAAAGGCTGCTGTTGAAGTGAAAGCCAAACGGAAACAGCGCGGGCAGGCGAAACAGGCTGTCCCCCAAACCATGCACCTGAAATTTGCCGCTCAGTGCCGCCGCGATGCAGCCGGTGAGAATGCCGACCACGATGGATGACAGACGCAGCCAGCGGTTCCCCGAACAGCTCAGCAGCACGATCACGCCAAGCGTCAACGCCCCCAGGGCGAGGTTGCTAAGGCTGGCAAAATCCTGTGCATTCTGACCGCCGCACCAGTTAATCACGCTGACCTTAATCAGGCTGATACCGATTAACGCAATCACGCTTCCCGTCACGACCGGCGTAAAGACCCGTTTTAAGGTATCAATAAAGCGGCTGACGATAACCGGAACCAGCGCGGCCACGGCGTTGACGCCAAACAGCATCGCCATAATGTCCTCAGGGCTGCCGCCCTGGGCTTTGACCCACAGGCCACCTGAAATGGCGACGCTGAGAAAAGCAAAGCTGGTGCCCTGCATGCATATCATGCCCGCGCCCACGCCCCACACGCGATTTGACTGCAGAAAGGTGCCGATGCCCGAAGCAAGGAGCGACATACTAATTAAATACGGAAGCCAGGCTTCCAGACCAAGCGCGGTGCCAATTAGCAAAGGCGGCGTGATAATCCCGACCAGACCTGCCAGTACATGCTGCGATGCGCTAAAAAAAGCCTGCACAGGCGGAATTCGCTGATCAAGGCCGTACAGTAAGCCACTGTTTTTTTCGTCAGACACGGTTATCTCATCTTAGTGCGGGGAAGTCACCAGATGTTGCATAAAGCAGGCCAGGTTTATCTGATAAACGTTCCTCTGCTATCAATGCCTTTAAAATCATAGGGATAATGTTGTGATAAAACGTGTTGCTCGCCCAGGGAAAGTGAAACACATGATTCCTGATGGGGCAGTGAAGAAATTATTGGTTCATGAAATGACGATTAACGCCCTTTTTTGCACTGCGTTAGTGCGTAGTGATGTTTTTTCACCAGACAACTGTCCTCATGGCCAGCAGCCATTTTTCTGGCCGACTCTCAGCAAAAAGAAATGTATATTTCATATTTTAAATTGATGAAACATATCCGGGCTGCTTAATGCCGTCAGGCCGAAAACCTTTCATCCCGCAAAGGTGTTAAACCGCCCTGAAGCGACAATGTCATGGGGACCCCGATTACACCGTCAGCGATGACGAGCCAGAATGGCCGCCGCGAAGGCGTCAATCCTTTATGAAAAGAGAAATGCGATCTGTGCCGCTAAAAAGTAATTTTCCAAAAATATCTATTTGAAAAATTTATTCCATTGTAATAGTTTTCCAGCATGCTTTTGGCTTTTCCTGCCCAGCCAGCATGCCACTTCTGTGCTCTGCCCGCTGGAACCGTACATACCAAAGAGGCAACATCATGACTATCGTAGGAAATTTTATTGGCGGTCAAACCACATTCAGCGCCAGCAACGAAACCATTCCTGTGTTCGATCCGGCAACCGGCAAGGTTATCCGTGAGCTCACGCAAAGCAGCGCAGATGAAGTGGCTAAGGCGATTGATGTGGCACATGCGGCCTTTCCTGCCTGGTCAAAAACCTCCCCGCTGCGCCGCGCACGCATCATGTTCAATTTTAAAGCTCTGATGGAGCAGCACCGCGATGAACTGGCGGCGCTGATTGTGTCTGAGCATGGCAAAGTCTGGTCAGATGCGCTGGGTGAGCTGACGCGCGGTATCGAAGTCATCGAATTTGCCTGTGGTATTCCGCACCTGCTAAAAGGCGAGTATTCCCCGAATGTAGGCGGTGGCGTAGACAGTTACTCGCTGATGCAGCCGGTGGGCGTCGTGGCAGGGATTACGCCCTTCAACTTTCCGGCAATGGTGCCATTGTGGATGTTCCCGATTGCGTTGGCCTGCGGTAACACCTTTATTCTCAAGCCGCCTGCGCTGGATCCGTCAGCGTCGGTGCGCATGGCCGAGCTGTTGAAGGAGGCGGGCCTGCCGGATGGCGTATTTAATGTCGTGCACAGTTCCAATGACAATGCAGAACAGCTTTATAAAGATCCGCGTATTGCCGCCGTCAGCTTCGTTGGCTCATCCGGTGTGGCCGAGCATATTTACAAAACGGCCAGTGCGCACGGTAAGCGCGTTCAGGCTTTTGGCGCGGCAAAAAATCACGCCATCGTTATGCCAGACGCCGATTTGGACGCCACGGTAAACGCGATTATGGGCGGTGCGTTTGGCTCGGCGGGCGAGCGTTGCATGGCGCTGCCGGTTGTCGTTGCAGTGGGCAATGATACCGCCGATAAGCTCATTTCGCGCCTGACACCGCTGATCAACGCATTACGGGTTGGGCCGGGAATCCAGCAAGGCAGCGATGAAAATGAAATGGGGCCTGTGGTTTCTGCGGCACACCAGAAAAAAGTGCTGGGCTATATCGATCTGGGCGAGCAGGAAGGGGCGAAGCTGGTCGTTGATGGCCGCAACCACAAAGTCGCCGGTTTCGAAGAGGGCTACTACGTCGGCGGTACGCTGTTCGATAACGTTACCGCCGAGATGACCATCTGGCGTGAGGAAATTTTTGGTCCGGTGCTGAGCATTATGCGCGCGCCGGATTACGACAGTGCCCTGAAGCTGGTTAACAGCCACGAATTTGGTAACGGCAGCGCCATCTTTACCAGCAATGGCCATACCGCGCGGGAGTTTGTGCAGGATGTTGAGGCCGGAATGGTCGGCGTCAATGTGCCGGTGCCGGTGCCGATGGCCTTCCACAGTTTTGGGGGCTGGAAACGGTCAGTCTTTGGTGCGTTAAACGTGCACGGGCCAGACGGCGTGCGTTTTTACACCCGCATGAAAACCGCCACCGTGCGTTGGCCAGGCGGTCAGCAAACGGTGTCCGAATTCAGCATGCCAACGTTAGGCTAAATCACCTGCACCACTGACGCAGCGTTCCACACACAGGGGCGCGGGTTGTCAGGTGAAGGACCGCAAAACAGGAGGAGGCGAATGGCCTTACTTTCGAAGGTAAAACAGCCCGACAATAACGGCTGCATTCAGCAGGTGACGCCAGCGCGCGCCGGTTGGCGTTATGTCGGTTTTTCATCCTATCTGCTGAAAAAAGGGCAAACGCTCGACCTGAAAAGTGGCGACAGCGAACTTTGCCTGGTGCTGGTCGCGGGGCTGGCTTCCGTCACCACGCGCCACGCACGTTTCCCGAATATCGGCAAACGTCTGTCACCGTTTGAGCGCACGCCGCCTTATTCTGTGTATGTTCCTCATGATGATGACGTCAGGGTACAGGCTGAAAGCGATCTTGAGCTGGCGGTCTGCCAGGCACCCGGGCAGGGCGGCAAGCTGCCCGCTCGCCTGATTGCGCCGGAGGATGTTGGCGTTGAACGGCGGGGCAAAGGGCAAAATCAGCGCCTGGTGCATAATATTCTGCCGGACTCTCAACCGGCAGAGAGCCTGCTGGTCGTGGAAGTGTATACCGATGAGGGCAATACCAGCTCTTACCCGAGCCACAAACACGATCAGGAAAACAGCGAACACGAAACCTATCTGGAAGAAACCTATTACCACCGTTTTCAACCCGAGCAGGGGTTTGCCATGCAGCGCGTTTATACTGACGACCGTTCGCTGGATGAGTGCATGGCAGTGTATAACCGTGATGTGGTCATGGTGCCGCGCGGCTATCATCCTGTGGCGACGCTGGCAGGCTACGACAATTACTACCTTAACGTCATGGCGGGGCCGGTACGTTTGTGGAAGTTCAGTTGGGAGCACGATCACGCCTGGGTTAACAGCGACAGTTATCCGCGACGTTAATCCGTGGCGAGGACTGACAAGGCAGCGCTATTCGCTGCCTTTTTTATTGCGTGATGGTACCTTTAAGTTGACCAGAGAACGGTGTTCGGCGACAGGCTCTGTCTGTTACCTGACGAGGCCGTCTCTGATTGACCGGCGCAGGCTACGCCGCCCTGTCAGGTGGCGCGATCGTCAGGATGCGGGGGGCGTCCGGGCATTGTTCAGTGCCAGGGAAACCGCCAGCGTCTGAGCCAGACAGAGTGACGCCACCTGAGAGCGGAAACCGTCAACCTGGGCTTCCCGTACCACAAAGCAAACGTCGCTGAACGCGGCCAGAGGGCTCACCTGGCTGTCCGTAATCGCAATCAGGCGGGCACCGCGCCTGGCGCCCAGCTCAACCACTTCTACCGCTTCGCGGGCGTAAGGCGAACAGCTGATAGCAATCACCACGTCTTTCGGATTCACCAGCGTCAGCTGTTCAGTGAACATGCCGCCTAACCCGTCAATCAGAAAGGCGCGGCGCTCCAGATGGCGCAGGGCGTAAACCAGATAGGAGGCGACACTGAACGAGCGACGCAGGCCGATAACATAGACATTCTCGGCATCATTGAGTAACTGCACCGTTTTGTTCAACTGCTCCGGGCTCACCTGCATCGCCAGTTGCTGCAACGCCTGGCTGTTTACCATGGTGAAGACATTCAGAATTTCCGCCGGGCTTTCAGGCGCGTTCGCTGCGTCGTCTGCGGCGGTCTGGCGGAACAGGCGTGCCCGTTCGGTGTAGTTAACCGTCTCTTCCATCAGATGCTGACGAAAAATTTGTTTCATTTCGTTGAAGCCGCTAAAACCAAAGGCGTTGGCAAAGCGAATCAGGGTCGAAGGCGGCACATCGGCCTGCTGAGCAATAGACGCGACGGTATCAAAGGCGATGCTGTTACTGTTATCAAGAATATAACGAGCCACCTGCTTCAGACGCTTACTCAGCGTTTCATAACGGCGACGAATCTCGTCCTGCAGCAGTGAAAGTTGGGAAGGGTTATTGCTCATTACGTCGGCTCATGTGCGGAAAGCGTGGCTGGATAAGAATCGCTATGATACCAGATGGATGGAAAATTTCATTTGTTTGTTTTTCAGGCATAATTTATTTCATTGGTTTATGAAATGACTCACAGATTCGTCGTCAAACGGTGCGATCGGGCTGAAAAAAGGCTGCTCTGGGGCAGCCTTAGGCATATCGTCCTGCGTCAGGGTGAATTTACAGCCCGGTGTGCTCGCGAATATATTTTCGTGCCTTCACCGCATACTCAAATGGATTCGCCAGCGCGGGATCCTGCTCTGCCTCCACCACCATCCAGCCTTGATAGCCGTAATCATCAAGGATTTTAAACACGGGTTTAAAGTCGATCACGCCATCGCCCGGCACGGTAAAAGTGCCTTTTTTTACGCCGTCCAGGAAAGACAGATGCTGATCTCTGACTTCAGCGACGATGTCATCCCGCACATCTTTGAGGTGCACGTGGAAAATACGTGGCAAGTGGTTTTCCAGTACCGCCAGCATGGCCTGCTGTGAGCCTTCGGAATAGTAGATATGGCCGGTGTCGTAAAGTAAGCCGACAGTATCGTTCGTCATGGCCATAAAACGGTCAATTTCTGCTGGCGTCTGGATAGCGGTGCCCATGTGATGGTGCAGGCAGACGCGCATGCCTTTACGGGCGGCGATCGCGGCCAGTTCATTGTAGCCTTCCGCCGTGCGCTGCCATTCATCGTCGTTAAACACGGGCTTATCGTCCAGCACCGCCAGCGTCGTGCCTTGTATGCTCTTGCTTTGTTCAGAGCACCCAATCACCCGGGCGCCCATCTCGAAGAGGAAATTCATGTGCTCGGTGAATCCCTCAATCGTTTTCGCTTTGTCGCCCTGTGCAAAGAAGGTGCTGAACCAGGCGTTACAGATCTCAATACCGCGAATCTCCAGCATCGGTTTCAGAACCGCAGGATCGCGTGGGTATTTACTGCCGACTTCACTGCCGGTGAACCCGGCCAGCGCCATTTCACTGACCGTTTGCTGGAAGGTGTTTTCGCTGCCCAGTTCGGGCATATCATCATTCGTCCAGCCAATGGGCGCGATCGCCAGCTTAACCTTTTGATTGTTCATCAGTTACCTGCCTGAAGGCGAGAGGAGTCAGTTATAAAATGCCGGACGGGCGGGCATTTCAATGGGTTCGATCGCGCCGCTCTTCTGCGCTTTGATACAGGCGTCAGCAGCGACCGAGGCGGCAAAACCATCCCATGCGGAAGGACCGGTTAACTGGCCCGCTTTTACGTCGTTGATAAAGGCCTGCAGCTCAACGTCGTATGCCTCAATAAAGCGATCTTTCCAGTCGACCAGAATGGTATTGGACAGTTTGGCGTCTTTACGTAACTGTACCGATGACGGCTCGGGCAGCCTGGCGATACCTTCCTCGCCCACGACTTCGCACTGAATATCGTAGCCGTAGGTACAGTTCACAAAGATCTCCACATCAATGCGAATCCCTTTTTGCGTTTCAAACAGAACGATTTGCGGGTCTTTCAGGTGTGGACGGGCTTTAGAACTGACGCGCGGGAACACCACCTGCACGGTTTTATAGTCGTCGCGGGTCAGCCAGCGCAGGACATCCAGCTCGTGGATCAGCGTATTGGTAATCGCCATTTCGGTGTTGTAGTTTTCCGGCACCGTCGGGTTGCGGTGCGCGCAATGCAGCATCAGCGGCTCACCGATATCGCCATCGGTAATCACCTTTTTCAATGCCCGATAACCGGCATCGTAGGGGCGCATAAAGCCGACCTGTACGAGACGTTTGCCGTGTTTGATCTCGGCGTCCACGATACGACGACAGCCTTCAGCGCTCATCGCCAGCGGCTTCTCACAGAAGACCGGTTTGCCCGCCTCAATGGCAGCCAGCGTGAACGCTTCATGGGTCGGGTCCCAGGAGGTGACGAGCACGGCATCCACGTTGGGTGACTGAATGACGGCGAAGCCATCCTCGCATACGTCTGCATCACTGTTCAGACGTTGCAGCGCGGCTTTGGCGCCTTCCGCATTGATATCGGATACCGCAACCACTTTTGCCCCTTGTAAGACATTGTTGCAGCGGCGAATGTGCTCCTGACCAATCGCACCTGTTCCAATCACACCAAGTTTCAATGTCATAATTACACCTGTAGGGTTAAATCGGAGAGTAGAAACATGGGCCGTCAGACGGCCCGGAAATCAGTATTTACGGGCCTGAGCCAGATGCGTATTCAGCGTGTTCGCCACCTGTTGCGCGCGCGTCGAGTGGGCGGTTTGTGCCACACCAACGTGCCACCAGCTGAAGTAGTTGTGAATCATGGTCTTGGGCAGCACTTTGATATCAATCAGCGTGGAAACGCGCTGCGTTTTTGCGTCTTCCAGCGCGGCGGTAAGCTGCTCCAGCGTACTGACGCGATAGGTTTTGCAGCCATAACCGGCGGCAATGGCGGCAAAATCCACCGGAACCAGTCCGCCGTCGAGCTTGCCACCGTCCGGATTACGGAAACGGAACTCGGTAACAAAGCTGTCCATGCCGTGCCCCATTTGCAGGTTGTTAATGCAGCCATTGCTCATGTTATCCAGCAGGACCACATTGATTTTCGCCCCTTCCTGAAGGGAGGTCACCAGCTCGGAATGCAGCATCATGAACGAGCCATCGCCTACCAGGGCATAAACCTCTCGCTCAGGCTGCGCCAGTTTGACGCCCAGTGCCGCATTCACTTCGTACCCCATGCAGGAGTAACCATATTCAAGGTGATAGCCGTTATAACCCCGCGTACGCCAGGCGCGTTGCAGGTCGCCGGGCAGGCTGCCCGCAGCGCCCACGATCACGGCATCGGCAGGCAGGTGCTGATTCAGCGTGCCCACTACGCTGCTTTGTGTCAGCAGAGACTGCGTAAGGCGGTTAAATTCGGCATAGACGGCTTTTCGGTCAAGGTGATCGGTAATCTCAGGCTCAAAGGCGGTATCGTTGGGCGTGATGTGATAAACGCGCTGTGTCTCGTCTTCCAGCTGCTGCCGGGCCAGGGCAACCTGATCGCCCCAGTCGTTGGCATAGTGCTGTGAAACCAGTCCATGACTGAGCGCCAGCAGTGCTTCACGTGCGTCGGCCAGCAGCTGCACGCCATCAAGCTTATAACTGTCAAAGTTGCTGACGTTGACATTCAGAAAGCTCACATCAGGATGCTGGAAGATCCATTTCGACGAGGTGGTGAAATCGGTGTAGCGCGTTCCAATGCCTATCACCAGATCGGCCTCTTTTGCCAGCAGGTTGGCCGCCAGACAGCCGGTTTCACCCACGCCGCCGACGTTGAGAGGATGATCAGATAATAAGGTACCTTTTCCCGCCTGGGTTTCAGCAAACGGAATCTGATAGCGTTCGGCAAATGCACGCAGTGCCTCGCCTGCGCCGGAATATTTCACGCCCCCGCCGCAGATAATTAATGGCTTACGTTTACGGATGATGAGCTTCAGCGCATCTTCGAGCTGGGCAACGGTGGGTTGACGCCGATCCAGACGATGAACGCGTTTCTGGAAGAAATAATCCGGATAATCCCAGGCTTCACCCTGAACATCCTGCGGTAAAGAGAGCGTGACGGCACCCGTTTCAGCCGGATCGGTCAGGACGCGCATGGCGTTAATACAGGCGCTCATCAGTTGCTCCGGACGGCTGACGCGGTCCCAGTATTTACTGACGGCACGAAAGGCGTCGTTGGTGCTGATACTCAGATCCCAGGGCTGCTCAATCTGCTGCAGGACCGGATCGGGCTGGCGGGTGGCAAAGACGTCGCCAGGCAGGAGCAGAAGAGGAATTCGGTTTGCGGTGGCAGTGGCGGCGGCCGTCAGCATATTGGCGGCGCCGGGCCCTACGGACGACGTACAGGCGATAATCTGGCGGCGCAAAGACTGTTTGGCAAAGCCCGTTGCGGCGTGGGCCATCCCTTGTTCATTACGCCCCTGATAGACCACCAGATCGCCGCTGTCCTGCTCCAGCGCTTGTCCCAGTCCCAACACATTGCCATGACCGAAAATGGCGAAAATGCCTTTTACAAACTTTGTCTCTGTGCCGTCTACGTCAATGTATTGATTATCGAGAAACTTAACTAATGCCTGTGCGGTAGTCAGTTTGATGGTGGCCATAAACCTTCCTCAACGTGCTGGCAGTAGCAGAGTCCGGCACCGCGCTAAAAAGGCGTGACGTAACGGAAAAGGCTACCTGAAGAACTGAAATGTCAGAGGATTATAAACAAATGCATTTTTCATAAAATACGATTACAGAAGAAATATTTCATTTTGCGAGGGGGATCAAATTTACCCTTGCTGACAGGGCAGCGGGAAGCTATGCCATAAGCGTAACTGGAATGTTTAGTGAGAGTTACAAAGTTTTCGAGATTTCATTTCATCACGCAGAAAGATGCTGCAAAACGGGCAGGAGCGTCATGGCCCTGTCGCACCGGGCCCGCGAGGTCCCGTCCGGCAACGCCTGACTGACGTGTCGGGCATAACAGATTTTTAACTGCTTCACATAATCGCAGTGTAAGTTTCATTTTGAATTGAGTTTGGAATATTTGTTCCTCATACTGCGTTTATCGTTAACCAGACACCTTCAGACCCCACGCACAACCTGTCCGCAGTGTCTGCTCATCACAGAAGGAAACCAGAAGCATGCAGAGAGAACAGAAGCGTCTTGATGTGATTTGTATCGGACGCATTGCCGTCGACTTCTATGGTCAGCAAATTGGCGCGCGGCTGGAAGACACCACGTCTTTCGCGAAATATCTGGGCGGGTCATCAGGCAATGTCGCATACGGTACGGCGATTCAGGGGCTGAAATCCGCCATGCTGGCTCGTGTAGGCGATGAACATAATGGCCGTTTTCTGCGGGAAAGTTTGCAGCGGGTCGGCTGCAATACAGAAGCACTTATCACGGACAAAAAGCGGCTGACCGCTCTGGTCATCCTGGGCATTAAAGATGAAGACACTTTTCCGCTGATTTTTTACCGCGACAACTGCGCCGATATGGCCCTGGTGCCAGACGACATTAATGAAGACTTTATCGCTTCTTCTCGCTCGGTTGCGGTAACCGGCACGCATTTGTCGCACCCGCAGACGCGAGCGGCCGTGCTGAAAGCGCTGGAGTATGCCCGTAAGCATGGTCTGCGTACCGCGCTGGACATCGACTATCGCCCGGTATTGTGGGGCCTGACTTCACTGGGGGACGGGGAAACCCGGTTTATCGCCTCCTCTGAAGTCACCGCGCAACTGCAGCAGGTTATGCATTATTTCGATCTCATTGTCGGCACGGAAGAAGAGTTTCATATCGCAGGCGGCAGCACCGATACGCTGACCGCGCTGAAAAACGTGCGCACGGTGAGCAACGCAACGCTGGTCTGTAAGCGAGGAGCAATGGGATGCGTGGTATTTGAAGGCGCGATTCCAGGCAACTGGGCAGCGGTGAAACTTCACAGCGGCGTGCGTGTCGAGGTCCTGAATGTGCTGGGTGCAGGGGACGCGTTTATGTCCGGTCTGCTGCGCGGCTGGTTAAACGATGAAGGATGGGAACAGGCCTGCCGCTACGCAAACGCCTGTGGCGCGTTGGTGGTTTCGCGACACGGGTGCGCCCCTGCGATGCCCACCCGACAGGAGCTGGATGACTTTTTAAGCCGCGAACAGGACGTGAAACGCCCCGATCTGGATAGCCGTCTGACCCATCTGCACCGCGTCACATCGCGTCAACACGCCTGGCCGGAACTGAATATTTTCGCTTTTGATCACCGCAAACAGCTGGTAGAGATGGCTACGGAGGCTGGCGCGGACGTTTCGCGCATTCCGCAGTTGAAACTTTTGCTATTGCAGGCTGCGGAGCAGGCCGTGCAGCAAGCCGGCATTGAAAGTAAAAGCGGCATTCTGGCGGACACGACCTTCGGTCAGAAAACGCTGAATGCGATTACGGGTAAGAACCGATGGATTGGCCGACCCATTGAACTACCGGGGTCGCGTCCGTTACGCCTGGAACATGGCAGCATTGGTTCCCAGTTGATCGGCTGGCCAGCGGAGCATGTGGTAAAATGCCTGGTGTTTTATCATCCTCACGACAGTGCCGAACTGCGCGAGGAGCAGGACGCGCTGTTGCTGGAAGTGTGGAAAAGCTGTAACCAGAGCGGTCATGAGTTACTGCTGGAAGTGATCCTGCCTGACAGCCAGCCAGACCACAATGAAGCGCATTTTCTGAAGATGCTGAACCACTTTTATGCGCTTGGCATCAAGCCTGACTGGTGGAAGCTCCCACCCCTGTCTCCGGCAAGCTGGCGTGACATAGGTGCCTTGATCGAACAGCAGGATCCTTACTGTCGTGGCATTTTATTACTGGGACTTGATGCGCCAGAAGCCACGCTTAAAGCGGGGTTTGCCGCGGCGGCGCAGGCCCCGTGGGTAAAAGGGTTTGCGGTGGGGCGCACAATCTTTGCACAGCCCTCGCGCCAGTGGTTGCAGGGTGAAATACGTGACGACGCACTGGTGGCGGCGGTAAAAGAGAACTACCTGCGGCTGATTGATTACTGGCGTCAGGCGCGCGAACAGTGTGTCTAAAGCAGAAGGGATGAGTGATAACTGAGCCATGCGGCAGAATGATCATTGCATGGCTCAGTATTAACGCGCGGTGGTGTGGTGTGCCCTTGCCGTTATTTCAGGGTAATGCTTTTCACCACGGTTTCAGCATCGCTTTGGGCCTGCTGTTGATTGTTCCCGGGCAGTGTAATCTGCATCGTCATCAGCTTACCATCGACTTTGGCCAGAACAACCGAGGACCAGGAGGTCTGGTTGTTTGCTGAGATGACGGTATCCAGCTGCTGTGCCGGCTCACCGCCCAGCGTGACCGCTTTATTGGAGACAACCTGAAGCTGGGGATCGCGATTACGCTGCTGTTGTTCCATGCGTTGCGCTAACACATCCAGGGCCTCATTCGTCGGCTCACCGGCAATGACGATAATCGCCCGCGCACCGCTTTCATCAGCATAAACGTGCATGTTGGTACTCTGAGAACCCAGTTTACCGCTCTTATCTGACAGGCCAGGTGGCAGTGTAAAACGTAATTTACCGTCCATCAGCGCCACGGTTTGTGCAGACTGACTGGCAGATGCGCCATTATCGTTTGCTGCTTCATCTTTCTTTTGATCGCAGGCGGCAAGGCCGAGTACCAGCAAACCAATTCCCGCATATTTCACTAAATTACGCATCAGAATCCCTTTTTAACATTCCACGAAGGCGTTTATACAACAGGAATCAGGTTGCAAACGCAACCTGAGTATTGTCAGGAGATTTTAGCGGATTGTCAGGAAAGGCTGTATTGCCGGTTAGCCGAAATGTATCTGCGGCTGGGCCTGGCGTTCGGCCAGGCGTTTGAGCGCAGCGTTGAGTAAAACACCATAGGCAGGCAAAAAGAAAATCATACAAATCAGCACTTTGAAACTGTAATCGACCAGAGCGATTTCTACCCAGTGCTGTGCCATAAACGGATCGGAGCTTTTGTAGAAGGCAATGAAAAAGAAGGCCAGCGTATCGCTGATGTTGCCTAAAAACATGGCACAGCCTGGCGCCACCCACCACTGCGGCAAGCGACGCAGGCGGTTGAAAACGTGCACATCCAGAATCTGGCCCAATGCGTAAGCCATAAAGCTGGCGCAGGCGATACGGGCGACAAACAGGTTTACCTGTTGCAGCGCCTGCCAGCCTTGCCATTCGCCCTGGTAAAACAGGCTGGAAATCGCGTAAGAGATAAACAGGGCCGGCACCATCACCGCCAGAATAATGCGGCGTGCAAGCGGCGCACCAAAGATGCGCACGGTCAGATCAGTGGCCAGGAAAATAAACGGAAAGCTAAAGGCGCCCCAGGTGGTATGAAAACCGAAAAGGGAAACAGGCAACTGCACCAGATAATTGCTGGAAGTGATCACCAGCAGATGAAACAGGGACAACCAGACGAGCGCATGAGCGCGCTGACGCGGGGTAAATGCGAGCATAGTAAGCCTTTTTAGTGGTGGGGTGAGGGAACCCAGTGCAGGCAACTGAACATTCAGTGCGCTGCAGTTGTATGAACAAAAAACGGCCGCATCTTACCCTGTTGTGCTATTAATGCAATGGCTAATTTTAACGCAATCGTTACCGCCTTGCGTCAAAGGGCGGACGCGCTAGAATAAGCGCCCGTTAACTGAAATCGAGACCGTCATGAGTGATGCATTTTCTTCCGCCGACCATCAACTGGATGCTCAGGGCCTGCGTTGTCCCGAGCCGGTCATGATGGTACGTAAAACGGTGCGCGGCATGCAGGACGGTGAAACGCTGCTGATTATCGCGGACGATCCGGCAACCACGCGGGATATCCCCGGTTTTTGCCGGTTTATGGAGCATCAGCTACTGGCCGAACAAACCGACACGCTGCCTTACCAGTTTTTGATTCAGAAAGGGATGGGAGAATAACGGCGGCAGTGAGCCGCCGTCAGGTTATGCATCCCGCGTGCGTAACAGCCGCAACGCGTTTGCCGTGACCAGTGCGGTGGCACCGGAATCAGCCAGCACCGCCAGCCACAATCCCGTTAACCCCGCCAGCGTCGTCACCAGGAACAGCGCCTTCAGCCCCAGCGCAATACCAATATTCTGACGGATAATCGCCCGGGTGCGGCGCGCCAGAGCAATCATCGGGGCCAGGTTACTGAGCTGATTGCGCGTCAGGGCGGCATCCGCCGTTTCCAGCGCGACATCCGTCCCACTGCCCATCGCAATACCCAGCGTGGCGGCCTTCATGGCTGGCGCATCGTTGATACCGTCGCCCACCATCGCCACCACCTGCTGCTCACTGAGCTGACGAACCGCCTCCACCTTACCGGCTGGCAACAGGCTGGCATGCCAGGCGATGCCTAAAGGTTGGGCGACGACAGCGGCCGCCCGCGGGTTATCACCTGTCAGCATGAGGCTGTTGATGCCAAGCGCTTTTAAGGCCTGCAAGGCGGCGGGGGTTTCGCTGCGCAGCTTATCCCGTAAGGCCAGCGCCCCCAGCACCTCGCCATTACGCAGCACCATCACAAGGGTTTCGCCCTGGGCTTCCTGCTCATGCACCATTGCCTGGTGCGCCGGGCTCAGGCTGCTGACGTACGACGGTGCCAGCAACGTTATACGCTGGCCGTCCACTTCAGCCTGAATACCGCTTCCCGCCAGTGCCTGCTGTTGAGTGGCAGACGGAAGCGGCAGTGCCCTGGACTGTGCGGCTGCCACAATCGCCGTTGCCAGTGGATGGGTAGAACCTTGTTCCACCGCGGCACCTAATTGCAGAATCGCGTCTTCGTTAGCCTCGCCGAACGGCAAAATTCGCGTCAACTGCGGCCGGCCTTCTGTCAGCGTACCCGTTTTATCGAACGCGATCGTCTGCACTGTGCTCAGCCGTTCCAGGGCCGCGCCTCCTTTAATCAGCGCACCACGGCGGGCGGCGGCGGCCAGTCCGGACGTGATGGCGGCGGGCGTGGAGATCACCAGCGCACAGGGACAGCCGATCAACAGCAGCGTCAGGCCTTTATAAACCCAGGGCAGCCAGGCACCCGCGCCAAACAGGGGCGGCAGCACCATCACCAGCAGGGCCAGCAGCATGATGGCTGGCGTATAAATCCGGCTAAAGTTATCGATAAAACGTTCTACCGGAGCACGATGACTTTCGGCTTCCTCAATCAACTGCAAAATGCGGTCAATGGCACTTTCGCCAGGCCTGGAAACCACCTCCAGTTCCACCAGACGATCAACGCTGGTCGCACCCGCCAGTATTTTTTCGCCACGCTGACGCAGCACCGGTACCGACTCGCCCGTCAGCGCGCTCTCATCGAAACTGGCGCTTTCCGCCAGTAAGCAGCCGTCGACCGGCAAACGGTCACCGGCGGCGATTACGATCCGGTCGCCAGGCTGCAACGCGGACAGGGGCACCTCACTACGGGTGCCATTTTGCAGGCGCACAGCGAACTCGGGACGCAACGCCATCAGCTGGCTTACCCCACTGCGCGCGCGGGTTGCGGCATAGGCTTCCAGTTTTTCGCCCAACAGGAACAGCAGCAGAACCATGGCGGCTTCCGCATGCGCACCAATTAATAACGCACCTGCCGACGCCAGGGTCATCAGAGTTTCAATGGTAAAGGCAGAGCCGGTTCGCAGACGTTGCCACGACTTACGCGCGACCGGCACCAGCCCGACCAGCGTCGTCAGAATAAATAACCGGTCGCCCCAAACGGCATTCACCTGCGTAAGCGCAGCGCTGGCTACCATGAGCGCAGCAAGCAGTAAAAGCGGGAAACGGGCACGCCAGGGCGATGGCGCAGGCGCAGAAACAGAGGTTGAGGAGAGATGAAAACCTGCTTTTACCACGGCGTCTTCTATTGCAGACTGAACCGGGGCGCGGGCATTAACGACAAGTTTTTCACTGGAAAAGACGACGCGGGCCTGCAGGACGTCAGGGAGTTGGCGAACGGCGGTTTCGATTGCGCGGGCACAACTGGGGCAGTCCATACCGCTAACCTGCCAGCTGAACTGAAAAGCATCAGAGGATCGTCGTCGGTCACCTTCGTCACTGGCTTCGCCGGCAGACGCGGCAGAGCAGCTACAGTCGCCGCCGCAGCTGGTGCTCTCTGTCGTTTCAGGAGAGGCCGCAGTAATGGATAAGGTGCCCGGACGAACAGGGCGAATGGCACAAAGTGGTTTTGCGGCTCGATGAGTATTGCGTGGCTTACCGCAGCCACAAGCATGATGTTGATGCATATAACCTCCGGAAGACGTGGGCGACGTGCCCACGGCTTATCTTACACCCAGAGGTTTAACCCAACGCCAGCATTATTGTGCCTTTTTTCAGTAGATCCACAGGGAGCGGACGATCATAAAGTGACCGGCAAAGTAGCAGGCCGCGACAATCGCGCTGTCGGCGCTGAAACGGCGGCGATAATGGCTGATAAACCACACGATATTGGCCAGCAGCAGCAGGGCAGAGCCAACCAGAATTGAGAAGCTGTAATCGCTGGGGCGGAAGACATATTGTTCAGTAGCCATCCAGTTCATGACCAGCGTCATGCCGATCAGCGTACAGACGGGCCAGCGCAGCGTTTCCAGCTTACTCCACAGCACACCAATCACAACCACCCCGATGATCAGAAACGTTAGTGGGATGGGCCAGTAAAATGTCATCGTCATATTGGCCGCAAAACACAGCGTGTACAGCAGATGCGACAGGAAAAACGCGCCCAGCGCATAAAGCATTTGTTGCCGCGGGAGCAGCGTCAGCGTGTCGCCGATGAGCGTGGCGACTAACCCAGCCACAATCAGGTAATCAGATGTATTGCGTGTGGGGGCCTGCCAGGCCAGACCGACTAACAGGAGCAACGTAACAGGTTTAAATAACCAGCGTTGCCATTGCGGGCCCCGGTAAGAGGCATCAACGTACAGCCAGCCGGAGAAAAGTACAGCGAGAAAGGACCAGAGCATTGCTTCTCCCTTTTTACCAAAATGGTGACAGTTCCTGAAACACTCCTGTCAGTCTAGGTTATGCCAGCGCGATGTGACAATCGGTCAACTCTGGTTGTATGCTTTATCGCGCAATGCAAGACGATCTGAGACCGGATAAACGCTGAGGAAAGATGAAACCACCGCTACTTTTTATTATCGTCGTGGCCATTATTGCCGTACTCGCGACACGCCAGTTCATCAAACAGCGGCGCGAGGCAGCCGTCAACGATGCCTCGCCGGTACGCACCGTCGCGGTTGAGGTCAAAACCAAACGTGAGTTTTCGGTATCCAGTCGCCGCTCACGTGAGCGCGAAGTGATCGCCGGAGACGAAATGCGCTATGAGGCCTGGTTTCATCCGCTCAATGGCGAAAGCGATATTAAGATGCGCGTTAATGAAAGCGACTACCACCTGATGGACAAGGGCACGAAAGGCGAGCTGACACTTCAGGGCACGCGTTTTATCCGCTTCACGCCTGCCGGAAACTGACGGCGAGCGTGACGCCCGCCGTTATCCTTTATTTACGTGGGAAATTTTTTTTCTGCCACGCAACCAGTTCGAACACGCCAAACAAAAAGACTTTGATCTGGGTAGCGCGATCGAGCGGTGGTGCATCTTTGCCCTGCGTCGTGCGCAGCAGGACTAACTGCAGGCCGTGCATCAGGATCATAAATATCAAGGCCACATTGATGAACCAGGTCAGGGGCTTCGGATACGGATGAATCAGGTTAAACAGTAAAAAACCCCATACGCACAGCATCAGCAGGCGTCCTAAATTAAGTAACATCATGCGTCTCCTGTTGGCGCTGATATAAACGATAGGCCACCTGGCCCGCAATTTTTTCGCGATGTAAATCCCAGTGAACCGGCACCGGCGGTGGGCCGTTTTCCACTTCGCTTTCAACGTAGACGAGTGCATCCGCTGTCAGCCAGTTATTTTTTTCCAGCAGTTGCAGGGTTTGCTCCAGCAAACCCTGCCGAAACGGAGGATCGACAAACACGATACCAAAGGGATGGCCATCCTGCGCCAGCCAGCTCAGGGTGTTGGTTTGTACGACGTTGCCGTTTGAGGCCTGCAATGTCTGAAGGTTTTTGCTCAGCTGTTGCGCCACCGGGCGCTCCAGCTCAAGCAGCGTCGCCGACGCGGCATAGCGTGAGAGCGCTTCCAGCCCCAGTGCGCCACTTCCGGCAAAGCAATCCAGGCAGTCAGCCTGCTGCAGGTGGGGTGCCAGCCAGTTAAACAGGGTTTCTCGCACCCTGTCGGTGGTGGGACGAAGACCCGCGCTGTCTGGCACCGGTAATTTGCGGCCGCGCCACTGTCCGCCAATAATGCGGATTTGGCCCGTACCACCTGTTTTACGGGGAGGTTTTATCATCTTGCTCACAAATCGTCATAATTTGTTGCGTAGTTTAACGGGCGAAACGATGAGAAGAAACGTTAAAAAAGGGTGCTGTGGTGAGCTGCCAGGAAAGTGTTAGACTACGACGCTGCTGATGTTATGCATAATTCTGCGGTTTAACGCCACTTTGGCGTTTATCACCAATACTGTTTTTAACCCTGGGAACATTGTGCTACCGGGATGAAGCCATCGAGGAGTGTGGTTACACAATGGCAAAAGAGAAGAAACGAGGCTTTTTTTCCTGGCTGGGATTTGGCAAAGAAGAAGAGAAACAACCCTTAACGGATGCGCAGACGGCACAACCGGAAGCCCAGCAGCCAGAACAGGAAGCCCCGGCACGCAGTCAGGCGGAAACCGCTGAACAGGAACGCGGTGCCGCACCTGAAAACCGTGTTGAACAGCAACAGGAAAGTGATGCAGCTACGTCTGAAGACGTACCGGTTACCGCCCGTGTAGCCGGGCCTGAAACGGCGGTTGATCCGCATACCGGTATGATCACGCCCGTTGAGCCTGCCGATGACGTCAACGATGAGGAACTGACTGCGCTGCCGTCAGCGGAGGTTGAGCTTGCCTCATCCGCGCCTGAACAGGCACCTGTGGCGGACGATGCGCCGCTGAGCGACGATGAGCTGGCCGCGCTGGCGCTGGCGGATGCCGACGTGACAGATATCGCGCCGCACGACGCTGCCATCGCTGAAACTGAACAGGCGGACGATGCGCCGTTGAGTGACGAAGAACTGGCTGCGCTGGCACTGGGAGACGCGGACGTCGTTAACGTTGAAACTGTCGGGCACGATGCCGGGGCGACAGCGCCAGACGACACGGTCAGCGATCTTCCGTTAGCCGCCGCACCGCTGGTAGCGCACGAGCAGGAACAGGAGCGCCCCACCAAAGAGGGATTCTTTGCCCGCCTGAAGCGCAGCCTGGTGAAGACCCGCCAGAACCTGGGATCGGGTTTTATCAGCCTGTTCCGTGGCAAGAAAATCGACGATGACCTGTTCGAAGAACTGGAAGAACAACTGCTGATTGCCGACGTGGGTGTGGAAACGACGCGGCGCATTATTACCAGCCTGACGCAGCATGCTGACCGTAAGCAACTGCGCGATGCGGAAGCGCTTTATGGCCTGCTGAAAAGCGAAATGGCGGCGATCCTGGCGAAAGTCGATGAACCGCTGAATGTCGAAGGTAAAACCCCGTTTGTCATCTTAATGGTCGGCGTGAACGGCGTGGGTAAAACCACCACCATCGGCAAGCTGGCACGTCAGTATCAGGCAGAAGGTAAATCTGTGATGCTGGCGGCGGGCGATACGTTCCGTGCGGCCGCTGTTGAACAGCTTCAGGTCTGGGGCCAGCGCAACAACATTCCCGTTGTCGCGCAGCATACCGGCGCGGATTCTGCCTCGGTGATTTTCGATGCCATCCAGGCGGCCAAATCACGTGGCGTTGACGTGTTGATCGCGGATACCGCAGGGCGCTTGCAAAATAAATCGCACCTGATGGAAGAGCTGAAGAAAATTACCCGTGTGATGAAGAAGCTGGATGAGCAGGCGCCACATGAAGTCATGCTGACCCTGGATGCCAGTACCGGGCAAAATGCCATCAGCCAGGCCAAACTGTTCCATGAAGCGGTAGGGCTGAGCGGCATTACACTGACTAAACTGGATGGGACAGCCAAAGGTGGCGTGATTTTCTCGGTCGCCGATCAGTTTGGCATCCCTATCCGTTATATCGGTGTCGGAGAAGGCATCGACGATTTACGGCCCTTCAAGGCCGAGGATTTTATTGAGGCACTGTTTGCCCGAGAGGACTAATTAGGATGATTCGCTTTGAAGAGGTCAGTAAGGCATATCTCGGCGGACGTCAGGCGCTGCAGGGCGTAGATTTTAATCTGCGTCCTGGCGAAATGGCGTTTTTGACCGGCCACTCCGGGGCAGGTAAGAGTACGTTGCTGAAGCTGATTTGTGGCATTGAGCGCCCCAGCGCCGGGCAAATCTGGTTTAGCGGACACGATATTTCGCGCCTACGTAACAGCGAAGTGCCGTTCCTGCGTCGTCAGATCGGGATGATCTTTCAGGATCACCATCTGCTGATGGATCGTAGCGTTTATGACAATGTGGCCATCCCGTTGATCATCTCCGGTGCCAGCGGCGAGGATATCCGTCGTCGTGTTTCGGCGGCGCTCGATAAAGTGGGCCTGCTCGACAAAGCAAAAAGTTTTCCTATTCAGCTCTCCGGCGGTGAACAGCAACGTGTCGGTATTGCCCGTGCCGTCGTGAATAAGCCCGCCGTTCTGCTGGCTGACGAACCAACGGGTAACCTGGATGAGGCGCTGTCAGAAGACATCCTGCGCCTGTTTGAAGAGTTTAACCGCGTAGGTGTGACCGTTTTGATGGCGACGCATGATGTTGCCCTTATTGGTCGCCGCAATTATCGGGTAATGACGCTGAATAAAGGACGCCTGCACGGAGGCCACGATGGTCAATAAACGCAACAAACGCGCGGCAGCCCCGAAGGCGAAGCAACCGTCAAAGAGTAAAGCGTTACGCGGTGGCTGGCAGGAACAGTGGCGCTACGCGCTACGCGGTACGCTGTCAGATATGTGGCGTCAGCCGCTGGCGACGTTGCTGACAGTGATGGTGATTGCGATTTCCCTGACGCTGCCCAGCGTCTGCTATATGGTGTGGAAAAACGTCAGTCAGGCGGCTTCGCAGTGGTATCCCGCGCCGCAGCTGACGGTGTATCTCTCAAAAACGCTGGATGATACGGCTGCTGAGAATGTGACCGCGCAACTGAAACAGGTTGAGGGCGTGGATCACGTTAACTATCTGACGCGTGAAGAAGCCCTGAATGAATTCCGCAACTGGTCAGGCTTCGGCGGCGCGATGGACATGCTGGAACAGAATCCGCTGCCTGCTGTCGTTATCATTACGCCAAAGCTCAACTTCCAGAATTCGGACACCATGCAAACGTTACGCGACAGAGTGGCGAAAGTGCAGGGCGTCGATGAGGTACGGATGGATGACAGCTGGTTTGCCCGTCTGGCGGCGCTGACCGGCCTGGTCGGTCAAATTGCGTCGATGATCGGTATCCTGATGATCGTGGCGGTCTTCCTCGTGATTGGTAACAGCGTCAGGCTGAGTATTTTTGCCCGCCGCGATACGATCAACGTTCAGAAGCTGATCGGGGCAACGGATGGATTTATCCTGCGGCCGTTCCTGTATGGTGGCGCGTTACTGGGGTTTAGTGGCGCGGTACTTTCCCTGATCCTGTCTGAAGTGCTGGTGCTGCGCCTGCAGTCTGTTGTGGCTCAGGTGGCGTCGGTATTTGGCACCACCTTCTCTCTGGAAGGGTTTTCCTGGGATGAGGCGTTACTGCTGTTGCTCATCGCCGCCATTATCGGCTGGATTGCCGCCTGGCTGGCAACCGTACAACATTTACGTCGATTTACGCCCCAGTAAAGCGCTGCAACATTTTTTTGTTATAATCATCCTCTGCTGCCGACAGTGGGCGCAGAGGATGTTGCCCTGCTGTCATCTGTGTGTAAAATATTCACTGCTATAATTGAACTTGTGGATAACTTTGTTTTCTAAGTAGCACAGATTGCTTTTGGTTTTCCTGCGACGTTGACATAATGTGACGTGCGCTTATGGAAAGATGCGGCAATTCCACTGATTTTGTGAGGGTTTGAATGACCAAAGAAATGCAAACTTTAGCTATTGCTCCTCTGGGCAACCTGGAATCTTACGTTCGGGCTGCCAACACCTGGCCGATGCTGTCGGCAGAAGAGGAAAAAGCGTTGGCTGAACGGCTGCATTACCAGGGCGATCTGGATGCGGCAAAGACGCTGATCCTGTCTCACCTACGCTTTGTTGTTCATATCGCTCGTAACTATTCTGGCTATGGCCTGCCTCAGGCTGACCTGATCCAGGAAGGTAACATTGGCTTGATGAAAGCCGTTCGTCGCTTCAATCCTGAAGTGGGTGTTCGTCTGGTGTCCTTTGCCGTTCACTGGATCAAAGCAGAAATTCACGAGTATGTGCTGCGTAACTGGCGCATCGTGAAAGTGGCAACCACTAAGGCACAGCGCAAGCTGTTCTTTAACCTGCGTAAAACCAAGCAGCGTCTGGGCTGGTTTAACCAGGACGAAGTCGAGATGGTGGCGCGTGAGCTGGGCGTGAGCAGCAAAGATGTGCGAGAAATGGAATCGCGCATGGCGGCTCAGGATATGACCTTCGATATGTCCGCTGACGATGAAAGCGGCGAAGGAAAATCTATGGCGCCGGTGCTGTATCTCCAGGATAAAACCTCTGACTTTGCGGACGGCATCGAAGAGGATAACTGGGAATCGCATGCAGCCGATAAGCTGACTTATGCAATGGAAGGGCTGGACGAGCGCAGCCAGCATATTATCCGTGCCCGCTGGCTGGACGAAGACAACAAAACCACTCTGCAGGAACTGGCCGATCAATACGGTGTTTCTGCTGAGCGCGTCCGACAGCTTGAGAAGAATGCGATGAAAAAACTCCGAATGGCTATCGAAGCCTGACGAGACAGGGCGGCCTCAGGTCGCCCTTTTTATTGCCCGCGATTTATTTTACCCAGCCATCAACCTGCGCACGAAATCCACAGGCCTGCATAAACGCCGCCCGAACGCGTTGATCTTCGCTACCGTCATCAGCAATCCACCAGTCCTCCAGCGATGGGTTCTGCTTCATCGTGTCTTCCAGCAAATATTGCCCGACACCGCGACGTCGCGTGACATCTCTGACGGTCAGATGATGCACTTTACCGTGGATACCGGCTATCTCTAACTGTAACGCCGCCAGCAAACGGTCGTTGAAGCGTGCGACATAAAGGCGGTGATTTTCATTTAACGCGTTTTCCAGCGTGGCCAAATCCCTCTCAGGCCAGATTTTCTCCAGATCGATCCGATCCTGCTGCGTTAGAGAGGTCAACCGCAAAATAGTAAGCTTCATAACAAACACCTGTCCGTGTAAAAGCCGAAAGTGTAGTCAATTCCCGTAATCAGAACCCCGGCACATTTTACGCAATAAAACAGGTCAAAACAGCGACAGAGTGCCAGGATAATAGTTATAAACAGGTAGTCAGCATTTAAAGCCAGCATAACGCGCTGGCCTGGTGAACAAAAGCCGCGCATTGCATCCAGTTGATTATGCTGCTTTTGGCCGCGAATCATGAATATGTCAGTTGCTTTACAGAATAAACTTCCTGTTTAATAGACTGAAATATAAAGCCTTATTATTAATAAAAGCCAGAAAAGCGTGCTAACTCCTTATTGTTAAATCAGTTTTCCCCTTTATCTGGCCAAAATAAAACCACTCACAACAAACACGACATAACTGATGGGGTAGTTCGCATGAAAATGACAGGTCGCGCGTTACTGGCAGGATGCATTGCATTGGCGATGAGCCATGCGGCAATGGCGAAAGACATTAAGATCGCTATCGTAGGTGCCGCTACTGGCCCGGTCGCGCAATATGGTGATATGGAATTTACCGGCGCCGCACAGGCGATTAAAGACATCAATGCCAAAGGTGGCGTAAACGGCGACAAACTGGTCGGTGTCGAATATGACGATGCCTGTGACCCGAAACAGGCGGTTGCGGTGGCTAACAAGGTCATCAATGACGGTATCAAATATGTTATCGGTCACCTGTGCTCCTCCTCTACGCAGCCTGCATCAGATATCTATAACGATGAAGGCGTGCTGATGATTACGCCTGCGGCCACCGCGCCAGAACTGACTGCACGTGGCTATGCCGACGTGATGCGTACGACCGGTCTGGATTCTGATCAGGGTCCAACTGCGGCGAACTACATTCTGGATGTCATCAAGCCAAAACGCATTGCTGTGGTGCACGACAAGCAGCAATACGGCCAGGGTCTGGCAGAATCGGTACAGAAAACCCTGAAAGCGAAAGGCGGCAACGTGGTGATGTTTGAAGGGATCACCGCGGGCGATAAAGATTTCTCAACGCTGATTGCGCGACTGAAGAAAGAAAACGTCGACTTTGTTTATTACGGTGGTTATTACCCGGAGCTGGGCCAGATTCTGCGTCAGGCAAAAGCGGCAGGACTGAAAGCAGGCTTTATGGGGCCAGAAGGTGTGGGCAACGCCTCGCTGTCTAACATTGCGGGCGACGCGTCAGAAGGGCTCTACGTAACCCTGCCAAAACGTTACGACCAGCTGCCTCAGAACAAGGCCATCGTGGACGCTATCAAAGCGAATAGCGCGTCTAACCGTAAAGATCCTACCGGCCCGTTTGTCTGGACAACCTATGCGGCTATCCAGTCTCTGGTGACCGGCATGGAGCGCAGTAAGAGCGATGAGCCGGATGCGATTGCGAAGAACCTGAAAACCGGCGCACCGGTTCCGACAGTAATGGGCGACCTGAGCTGGGATCAGAAAGGCGATTTGAAAGGCTTCGAGTTTGGCGTCTTCAAATGGCACAAAGACGGTTCGTCTACCGCAGTTAAATAAGGCACTGATTCTTCCCCGTCGTACGACAGCGGGGAAGCAGGAGAAGGCGTGACTGACGCGCCATCGCCTGGCTAACCCTCTTCTGGCAGCAGGAGAGGGGTTTTCTGGTTTCTGAGCAGGTCCTCACTATGTCCGAGCAGTTTCTCTATTTTATTCAGCAGATGTTCAACGGGGTGACTCTGGGGAGCACCTACGCGCTGATCGCCATCGGTTACACCATGGTTTACGGCATTATCGGCATGATTAACTTCGCCCATGGCGAAGTCTATATGATCGGTAGCTATGTCTCTTTTATGGTTATTGCAGCCCTGATGATGATGGGTATTGATACCGGCTGGCTCATGATTGCCGCCGGTTTTGTTATGGCCGTTATCATCTCCAGTGCCTATGGCTGGAGCATCGAACGGGTGGCTTATCGTCCCGTACGGGCATCCAAGCGTCTGATTGCGTTGATCTCCGCCATCGGAATGTCCATCTTTCTGCAAAACTACGTCAGCCTGACGCAGGGTTCACGTGACCTTGCCCTGCCGAGCTTAATCACCGGCCAGTGGACGCTGGGCGAAAGTAACGGCTTTGCCGCCACGCTGTCGACGATGCAGATCGTGATTTGGGTGGTCACGTTCCTGGCAATGCTGGCCCTGACCCTGTTTATCCGTTATTCCCGCATGGGACGCGCCTGCCGCGCCTGTGCGGAAGACCTCAAAATGGCCAGCCTGCTGGGCATTAATACTGACCGGGTGATCTCGCTGACCTTTGTGATTGGTGCGGCGATGGCGGCGGTTGCGGGCGTGCTCTTGGGGCAGTTTTATGGCTCGATTAACCCGTTTATCGGCTTTATGGCGGGGATGAAAGCCTTTACTGCGGCGGTCCTGGGCGGCATCGGCAGTATTCCCGGCGCGATGATTGGCGGGCTGGTGCTGGGCATTGCCGAAGCGCTGACCTCGGCTTATCTCTCCACCGAATACAAAGATGTGGTGTCGTTTGCCTTACTGATTGTGGTGCTGCTGGTCATGCCTACCGGTATTCTGGGCCGCCCGGAGGTGGAGAAAGTATGAAACGCCTTGGTCTGGTCAATGCGATTGTTTCAGCGGTCATGCTGCTGGTGCTGGCGGCCTTCTTTATGGGAATGCGCCTCGATCTGAATGGTACGCAGCTACAGATAGTGAATGCCGGCAGCGTGCGCTGGAACTGGATATTCATCGGTTGTGCCGTTGTGTTTTTGTTTCAACTGCTACGTCCGCTGTTTCAGGGCAAGCTGACACGTAGCGGTGGTGGCCTGGTGCTGCCGGGCTTCGACGGCTCAACGCCAAAGCAAAAAGCCATTATGGGCTTGATGATCGCCGCGGCGGTTATCTGGCCGTTCCTGGTTACACGCGGCAGCGTCGATATTGCCACCCTGACACTGATCTACATCATGCTGGGTCTGGGACTGAACGTGGTCGTAGGGCTGTCGGGTCTGCTGGTGCTGGGCTACGGTGGTTTCTATGCCATTGGCGCGTATACCTTCGCGCTGCTTAATCATTACTATGGTTTTGGTTTCTGGCAAAGCCTGCCGCTGGCGGGCCTGGTGGCGGGCGCATTTGGCCTTATGCTCGGTTTCCCGGTGCTGCGCTTGCGCGGTGACTATCTGGCTATTGTTACGCTCGGCTTCGGCGAAATCGTCCGTATTCTGCTGCTCAATAACACGGCAATCACCGGCGGTCCGAATGGGATTGCTCAGATTCCTAAGCCCACCTTTTTTGGCCTGGAGTTTGGCCGTCGCGTCAGCGAGGGGGGATGGGGCACGTTTCACGATGTCTTTGGCATGAAGTACGATCCTAACGACCGGGTGATATTCCTCTATCTGGTGGCGTTGTTGCTGGTGGTGCTGACGCTGTTTGTGATCAACCGCCTGCTGCGCATGCCGCTGGGTCGGGCATGGGAAGCGTTACGTGAAGATGAGATCGCCTGTCGTTCGCTGGGCTTGAGCCCGACCCGCATTAAGCTGACCGCGTTTACTATCAGCGCCGTCTTTGCTGGCTTCGCGGGGACGCTGTTTGCCGCTCGCCAGGGCTTTGTCAGTCCGGAGTCCTTTACCTTTGTCGAGTCCGCTTTTGTTCTGGCTATCGTGGTGTTGGGCGGAATGGGCTCGCAGTTTGCCGTTATTCTGGCCGCCATTTTGCTGGTGGTTTCGCGTGAGCTGATGCGCGACCTCAACGAATACAGCATGCTGGTATTGGGGGCGCTGATGGTGCTGATGATGATTTGGCGTCCGCAAGGCTTACTGCCGATGAAACGACCGCACCTGAAACTGCGTCAGGGTAAACAAGGAGAACAGGCATGAGTCAGCCTTTATTAGCCGTTGAAGGCCTGATGATGCGCTTCGGCGGTCTGTTAGCCGTGAACAACGTTAAACTGGAATTGCGCCCCCAGGAAATTGTGTCACTTATTGGTCCAAACGGTGCAGGTAAAACCACCGTGTTTAACTGCCTGACCGGCTTTTATAAGCCAACGGGCGGCAGTATCACCTTACGCGACAAGAACCTGACTGGCCTGCCCGGACAGAAGATCGCCCGTATGGGGATCGTGCGGACCTTCCAGCACGTCCGTTTATTCCGCGAAATGACGGTGATTGAAAACCTGTTAGTCGCCCAGCACCAGCACCTGAAAAGTGGCGTGTTTGCGGGGCTACTGAAAACCCCGGCTTTTCGCCGCAGTGAAGGCGAGGCGCTGGATCGCGCTGCCACCTGGCTTGAGCGGGTTGGCTTACTCGATATGGCGAATCGCCAGGCCGGTAACCTGGCTTACGGTCAGCAGCGCCGACTGGAGATCGCCCGCTGCATGGTGACGCGGCCGGAGATTTTAATGCTGGATGAACCGGCAGCCGGACTTAACCCGAAAGAGACGCATGAGCTGGATGCGCTGATCGCCGAGTTACGAGGCGAGCATAAGGTATCCGTTTTGTTGATTGAGCACGATATGAAGCTGGTAATGGGCATTTCTGACCGTATTTATGTGGTGAATCAGGGCACGCCACTGGCGAACGGCACGCCGGAAGAGATTCGTAATAATCCGGATGTGATCCGTGCCTATTTAGGAGAGGCGTAATATGGCCATGTTAACCATTGATAACGTCAGTGCGCACTATGGCAAAATTCAGGCGCTGCATAATGTCAGTTTGCATATCGATCAGGGCGAAATCGTCACCCTGATCGGCGCAAACGGTGCAGGCAAAACCACTTTGCTGGGCACATTATGCGGCGAGCCGCGCGCCACCAGCGGTACGATCACGTTTGACGGCAAAACCATTACCGACTGGCAAACGGCGCGCATTATGCGTGAGGCGATTGCCATCGTGCCCGAAGGTCGCCGCGTGTTCTCACGCATGACGGTGGAAGAGAACCTGGCCATGGGCGGATTTTTTGCCAGTCGCCCGGAGTATCTGGCGCGCATCGATCGCGTTTACACTCTGTTCCCACGTCTGGCAGAGCGTAAGGTGCAGCGTGCGGGCACCATGTCGGGCGGTGAACAGCAAATGCTCGCCATCGGCCGCGCGTTAATGAGCCAGCCGCGCCTGTTGTTACTCGATGAGCCTTCTCTGGGTCTGGCGCCGATTATTATCCAGCAGATTTTTGACACGATTGAGCAACTGCGCAGCGAAGGTATGACGATTTTCCTGGTTGAACAGAACGCGAACCAGGCGCTGAAGCTGGCCGATCGGGGCTACGTACTGGAAAATGGTCATGTCGTGCTGGAGGACAGCGGTGCGGCACTGCTGTCGAATGAAGCCGTGCGCAGCGCCTATCTGGGCGCCTAGGTTTCCCCGCCATCATCTACGCCGGGTGACTGCAGGCTCTGTGCCGGGCTGTCACCCGGCGGATTTTCCTTCCCTTACGGCACATACTTATCCCTGCTTCAGCAGCGCGGTTCAGCCCGGTGCTTTCCGGTCCATTAAACGCGCTTATCACTGTCATATCCTGACATTCTGTCGTCATTTTTCCGTCATCTGACTGTTATTTTTCCGTCATTTCCACATGTCATGTTACTTCGCGAGCAAAAAATGCGTGATAGCGCGCGTACCTACCTGAACAGGAAAATCCTATGTCCGTTGTTACTTTTCGTCGTAGCCTGATGAGCGCCCTGCTCGGTCTGGCGATCAGTGGTAATGCACTGGCCGTCACTGAGATCCCTTTCTGGCACTCAATGGAAGGCGAGTTAGGCAAAGAAGTTGACTCACTGGCACAACGTTTTAACCAGGAACACCCTGACTACAAAATCGTCCCTGTGTACAAAGGGAACTACGAACAAAGTCTGGCGGCAGGTATCGCTGCGGTCCGCACCGGAAAAGCGCCCGCGCTGTTGCAGGTTTACGAAGTGGGCACCGCCACCATGATGGCCTCTAAAGCCATTGTGCCTGTTTATCAGGTCTTTAAAGACGCGGGCATTTCAATGGACGAGAAGCAGTTTGTTCCTGCGGTCGCGGCTTACTACAGCAATTCAAAAGGCCAGCTGATCTCGCAACCGTTCAACAGCTCCACGCCTGTGCTGTACTACAACAAAGATGCGTTTAAAAAAGCCGGTTTAAACCCGGATCAGCCACCCAAAACCTGGCAGGAACTGGCAAAAGATGCCGATGCACTGCGTAAATCAGGCATGAGCTGTGGCTATGCCAGCGGCTGGCAGGGGTGGATTCAGATTGAGAACTTCAGCGCCTGGAACGGTTTGCCGGTGGCCACAAAAAATAACGGATTCGACGGCACCGATGCGGTACTGGAATTCAATAAACCGGCGCAGGTTCGCCATATCCAGTTGCTGGAAGACATGAACAAGAAAGGTGATTTCACCTATTTTGGTCGTAAAGATGAATCCACCGCGAAGTTCTATAACGGTGACTGTGGCATGACCACGGCCTCGTCAGGTTCACTGGCCGATATCCGCCATTACGCCAAATTCCATTACGGCGTCGGCATGATGCCTTACGATGCGGATATTCCGAATGCCCCGCAGAACGCGATTATCGGCGGTGCCAGCCTGTGGGTGATGAAAGGCAAAGATGCCAATACCTACAAAGGCGCGGCGGAATTTATGAAGTTCCTTACCGAGCCAAAAATTGCCGCGGAATGGCACCAGAAAACGGGCTACCTGCCTATTACTACCGCCGCGTATGAGCTGACGAAGAAAGAAGGCTTCTACGAGAAAAATCCAGGTGCGGATATTGCGATTCGCCAGATGATGAACAAGCCGCCGTTGCCTTACACCAAAGGCATGCGTCTGGGGAATATGCCGCAGATTCGTACCATCCTGGATGAAGAGTTAGAAAGCGTCTGGACCGGCAAGCAGACACCGCAGGCTGCGTTAGATAACGCCGTGAAGCGGGGTAATGAGCTGCTGCGTCGTTTCGAGCAACAGAATAAATAATCCGTTCTGCAGGCCAGCTCCGGCTGGCCTTTTTTCACCCAAGTCAGAGAACGTTATGTCTCCATCTCGCCCGGTGTTTCGTAATCGCCTGTTACCCTATTTGCTGGTGCTGCCGCAACTCCTGATCACCGCTATTTTCTTTGTCTGGCCAGCGGGTGAAGCGTTGTGGTATTCACTGCAAAACCTGGATCCTTTCGGCATCTCCAGCACCTTTGTGGGTCTGGCGAACTTTGAACGGCTCTTTTCCGACGGGCTTTATCTGGACACCTTCTGGACCACCATCAAGTTCAGCAGCATGGTCGCCTTTTTTGGCATGGTGTCCTCATTGCTCCTGGCGGCGCTGGTGGACTACGTCGTACGCCTGCGCAAGCTCTATCAGATGTTGCTGCTGTTGCCTTATGCGGTGGCACCGGTGATCGCGGCCGTATTGTGGATGTTCCTGTTCAGTCCCGGACTGGGGTTGCTGAGCTACCTGCTTAACCACATGGGCTATAACTGGAACTTCGCACAGAACAGCGGCCAGGCCATGTTCCTGGTGGTGCTGGCTTCAGTGTGGCAGCAGATGAGCTACAACTTCCTGTTCTTTTTTGCCGCGTTACAGTCGATACCAAAGTCGCTGGTCGAAGCCGCCGCCATTGATGGGGCAGGGCCGGTGCGTCGGTTCTTCTCTATTTCGCTTCCGTTGATTACCCCGGTGAGTTTTTTCCTGCTGGTGGTTAACCTGATTTATGCCTTCTTCGATACGTTCCCGGTCATTGATGCCGCGACAGGCGGTGGCCCGGTCCAGGCGACGACGACGCTCATCTATAAGATTTATCGTGAAGGCTTTACCGGTCTGGATCTCTCCTCATCTGCTGCGCAGTCCGTGGTGTTGATGCTGTTGGTTATCGCGCTGACCGTCATTCAGTTCCGCTTCGTCGAGCGTAAGGTGCAATATCAATGATTGAAAATCGTCGCGGGCTGGACATTTTCAGCCATGTCGTCCTGGTGCTGGGTATTCTGACCATCCTGTTTCCACTCTATGTGGCCTTTGTGGCCGCCACGCTGGATAACGACGCCGTCTATAACGTCCCGATGACGCTGATTCCCGGTACTCACCTGTGGAAAAACATTTCGCATATCTGGACGCAGGGCGTGAACGGCAACGGTCCGGCCTTTAGCCTGATGCTGATGAACAGCGTTATCATGGCGCTGGGTATCACCGTCGGTAAGATTCTGGTGTCGATTCTGTCCGCTTTTGCCCTGGTGTGGTTTCGCTTCCCCCTGCGCTCACTGTTCTTCTGGATGATCTTTATCACCCTGATGCTGCCGGTCGAAGTGCGCATTTTCCCAACGGTGCAGGTGATTGCCGATCTCAACATGCTGGACAGCTACAGCGGTCTGACACTGCCCTTGATGGCCTCCGCGACGGCCACTTTCCTGTTCCGGCAGTTCTTTATGTCGTTGCCGGATGAGCTTATTGAAGCCGCGCGCATTGACGGTGCCAGCGCGATGCGTTTTTTCTGGGACATCGTGCTGCCCTTGTCAAAAACCAATCTGGCGGCGCTGTTTGTTATCACGTTTATCTACGGCTGGAACCAGTACCTCTGGCCATTATTAATCATTGATAACGCCAGCCTGGGCACGGCCGTGGCGGGGATCAAAAGCATGATTTCTACCAGCGGTTCGCCAACGCAGTGGAACGAAGTCATGGCCGCAATGTTATTAACCCTGATTCCACCCGTGGTGGTGGTGTTTGTTATGCAGCGCGCCTTCGTGCGTGGTCTGGTTGAGAGTGAGAAATAGTGATGGCAGGCGTAACCCTTCAGGCGGTGACCAAATCTTACGACGGTAAAAATCAAATCATCCAGCCGCTCAACGTCACGATCAATGACGGCGAGTTTATGGTGATGGTAGGCCCTTCGGGTTGTGGAAAATCCACGCTGTTGCGCATGGTGGCCGGACTGGATCGCGTCACGTCCGGCGATATTTATATCGCCGATAAACGCGTCACGCATGAGGAGCCCAAGGATCGCGGCATTGCCATGGTGTTCCAGAACTACGCACTTTATCCCCATATGTCCGTCGAAGAAAATATGGCTTACGGCCTCAGGATTCGTGGGATGAGTAAAGAGCATATTCGCCAACGCGTGCTGGATGCGGCACGGAGCCTGGAGCTGGATCATCTGTTAACGCGCCGTCCACGTGAGTTATCCGGTGGACAGCGCCAGCGCGTGGCCATGGGGCGTGCCATCGTGCGTGAACCCGCCGTATTTTTGTTCGACGAGCCGCTCTCTAACCTGGATGCGCGCCTGCGCGTACAAATGCGCCTTGAGCTTCAGCAACTGCATCGCCGTCTGCAAACGACCAGCTTATATGTGACGCACGATCAGGTTGAAGCGATGACGCTGGCCCAGCGCGTGATGGTGATGAACAAAGGCGTGCTGGAACAGATTGGCACGCCGGTCGACGTTTACGAGCGCCCGGCCAGCCTGTTTGTGGCCTCCTTTATGGGTTCCCCCGCGATGAGTCTGATACAGGGCAATTTCAGCGAAGATGGCGCTCGCTTTGTGGTTGATGCGTCCCACGCTATTCCGGTGGGCGAGGGCAAAGCCAAATGGGCCAATCGCCCCGTGGTGCTTGGTATCCGGCCCGAACATGTTCAACTCAGTAGCCAGCAGCAGGGCGGCATTCCCTTCCGTGTTGAGACGCTTGAGATGCTGGGTGCTGACAATCTGGCACACGGTCGCATCGGTGAGGCACGTTTAGTGGTACGCTTACCCCATAGCGAGCGCCCGGAAGCAGGCAGCACCCTGTGGCTGCATCTGCCTGTTGAGGCGTTACATTTCTTCGATTCAAGTCACGGGAAGCGTCTGGAATGAGTGAAAAGCAATGGCCCTATCCGCGCATTGTCGCCCATCGTGGTGGTGGCAAGCTGGCACCTGAAAATACCCTTGCTGCGATTGATGTTGGCGCAAAATACGGACATCTGATGATTGAGTTTGATGCCAAACTCTCGGCAGATGCGCACATTTTTCTGCTGCATGACGATACGTTAGATCGCACCAGCGACGGCTGGGGCATTGCGGGCGAGCTCCCGTGGGACAAGCTGTCGCAGCTTGATGCGGGCGGTTGGTTCAGCGCGGCCTTTCAGGGCGAAAAGCTGGCCCGACTGGATGAGGTCGCGGCACGCTGCCGTCAGCATGGTTTGATGGCCAATATCGAAATTAAACCGACCACAGGGACCGACGCCGAAACCGGACGCGCCATTGCGCAGGCCGCTGCCACGCTGTGGCAGGGGCAACCTCTTCCTCTTCTATCCTCGTTCTCCTTTGTGGCACTGGAAGCGGCCATGCAGGCCGAACCACAACTGCCGCGCGGCCTGTTATCTCATCACTGGGATAACGCATGGCAGGAGAAGACGCGGGCGCTGGACTGCACTTCAATTCACCTGAATCACAAGGTCCTTACTGAGGCCAGAGTCGCTGAGCTGAAAGAGGCCGATCTGCGTATTTTGGTGTATACCGTGAACAGCCCGGAACGGGCAAGGACATTACTGAAATGGGGCGTCGATGCCATCTGTACCGACAGCATCGACAGCATTGGCCCCGATTTTCACTAGTTCATATTCTGTTGGTTCTGCTGCTGGCCCGGCTGCGATTTGATCACGCGCTGCTGGGCACTATCCCGCTGCTCCTGCAACTTCCGCTGTACGTCCTGATTCTGCCGCTGCTGGTCCTGCTGTAACTTCGTCTGCTGTTGCTGCGACTGGTTAAGCATCTGGGTCTGCATGCGTTGCTGGCTGGGATTATAGCCAGGCTTGTTGGGATCATTCGTGCTGTTCAGCATGTTCGCCATGCCAGTTAACGGCAGCAGGGCGGCGAAAACCATAAGCCACTTTTTCATTTTAATCCTCCAGTAAACGACCGGTGCTGTGTGTGCATGCCTGAAGCAGGTCATGTGATCGTTAGCGTAAGTTTATGCGCTGGTTCAGATTACTGCTCCAGGAGTGCACTGAATTTGCGTTAATCCTTGATATTCGGCTTTGTTTGTAGTCAGTTACATAAAGGATAAAGAAATGTAAATAACCGTGAAGGTGGGAACGGAATGATGATGCAAGCCAGGTTACGCCAGCTGAGCTGGTCACTACTAATGAGTTTTACTGTTGTTACGGGGGCACATGCCGCACCGGTTCAGGCGCCGCCCGTCTCCTATGGCGTGGACAGCGATACGTTTCATCCGGTCAAAGCCCATAACGGCATGGTAGCGTCAGTCGATGCGCTGGCCACCAATGTGGGCGTGGATATCCTGCGTCAGGGCGGTAACGCGGTCGATGCCGCTGTGGCGGTTGGCTTCGCGCTGGCAGTGACGCATCCGCAGGCGGGCAACCTGGGCGGCGGTGGATTTATGCTGTTGCGAACGGCATCAGGACAGACCGCGGCGATCGATTTTCGTGAAATGGCACCGGCCGCGGCCACGCGCGATATGTTCCTGGACAAGCAAGGCAACGCCGACAGTAAGCTTTCTCTAACGTCACCGCTGGCTTCAGGCACGCCTGGCACCGTGGCTGGCTTTGCGCTGGCGGTGAACAAATACGGTACGCTGCCGCTGAATAAACTGCTGGCTCCTGCCATCAAACTGGCGCGCGACGGGTTTATCGTGAACGATGCGCTGGCGGACGATCTTAACACCTATGGCAAGGAAGTCCTGCTCGCCCATCCCAACAGTAAAGCTATTTTCTTCAAACCGGATGGCACGCCCTGGCTGAAAGGCGAACGTCTGGTACAAAAGAATCTGGCTCACAGCCTGCAGTTGATCGCACAACAAGGCCCGGATGCGTTTTATAAAGGCAAGATTGCCGATCAGATTGCGGCCGAGATGGCGCAGCATGGCGGTCTGATAACGAAAGCCGATCTCGCGGCCTATCATGCGGTGGAGCGTAAGCCGATCAGCGGCACTTACCGGGGCTATGAGGTCTTCTCGATGCCACCACCCTCATCGGGCGGTATTCATATCGTGCAGATCCTGAATATCCTGGAAAATTTCGATCTGGGAAAAATGGGTTTTGGCAGCGCCGACGCCATGCAGGTCATGGCTGAAGCAGAGAAGTATGCCTATGCGGATCGCTCAGAGTATCTGGGCGATCCAGACTTCGTCAAAGTCCCGTGGCAGGCGCTGACCAGCAAAGCCTATGCCAAATCGCTGGCACAGCAAATCGATCTGGCGAAGGCACGGCCATCCAGTGATATTAAGCCCGGTAAACTGGCCCCTTACGAAAGTAATCAAACCACTCACTTCTCTGTGGTGGACAAAAGCGGCAATGCGGTTGCGGTCACCTACACCTTAAACACTAACTTCGGCAGTGGCATCGTAGCGGGTAACAGCGGCATTCTGATGAACAACCAGATGGATGATTTCTCGGCCAAACCGGGCACGCCGAATGTATATGGGCTGGTGGGCGGGGAAGCCAACGCGGTGCAGGCTGGTAAACGTCCGTTATCCTCAATGTCACCGACTATCGTTGCGAAGGACGGAAAAACCTGGCTGGTTACCGGTAGCCCGGGCGGCAGTCGCATTATCACCACGGTATTACAAATGGTCGTGAACAGCATTGATTACGGCATGAACGTGGCAGAGGCGACCAATGCGCCGCGTTTCCATCATCAGTGGCTGCCCGATCAGTTACGGGTTGAGAAGGGCTTCAGCCCGGATACGTTGCGCTTACTCGAAGCGAAAGGGCAACACGTTAAAGTGCAACCGGCCATGGGCAGTACACAAAGTATTATGATTGGTCCTGACGGTACGCTGTACGGAGCGTCTGATCCCCGCACGGTGGGCGATCTGAGTGCCGGTTATTGATATCGGTGGGCAGCCTTCTGGCTGCCCGTTTCGTTATGCTCTGATACGCGCCATAAAATGCGCATCTGTCATGTTCCCCTCGCGTATCGCATAGCCCTGCGCGGTGCCTTCAATTCGGAAACCGAACTGCTGGTACAGCGCGATTGCTTTGTGATTATCAGCAAAGACCGTCAGTTCAATGCGCGTCACCTGAAGCCAGTTGTCGCAAAGATCGACCATTGCCGCCATCAAAGCTTTGCCCACCCCGCGTCGATGAAACGCCGGATCAACGCCCATCCCTATGCTGGCGCAGTGTCGCCGCCGTGCTGTCGTAACGCCTTCAAGCGTGAGTTGCCCGACCACCTGCTCATCAATACAGGCTACCAACATATGCACACTGGCGCGTGGACTGGCCAGTTTTTGCTCCCATAGTGAGGGCGAGGGATAGGGCAGGTGCAGGGTTGCGGCCTGGGTTTCAGGCTGGCTGTAAAGACGAGTTAACGCGGGGGCATCAGCCGGGACAGCATGGCGAATCATCACTGAAGGCATGGCGGTTATCCTTATGAGCACGTGGTAAACCCTTTAAACATCAGGGGATTTACGTCAGGCGTCAACAGAAATAATACACAAAAGCGCTTTACAGACGAGAATGATAATGATTATTATTGTCATGCTTTCTGGATGTTGTCGAGACGTCAGAAAGCACGACATTGCTCACATTGCTTCCAGTATTATTTAGCCAGCCGGGTGCTGGCTTTTTTTTGCGCGCCCGTCCTGCTTTCCTTCAGTTCCGTTCAACAACCCCTTGCCAGAGGTTCATAATTTTTGAACAGAGAGGTGAAGTTTTTCAGCTATCAATCTTTCTCACCTGATACCAAACTATAAAAAACAGTGAGGAGATTTGAACATGATCTATTTACGTAAAGCTGAAGAACGTGGCCACGCTAATCATGGCTGGCTGGACAGCTGGCACACCTTCTCGTTTGCCAACTATTACGATGCAAATTTTATGGGCTTCTCAGCCCTGCGGGTGATTAATGAAGATGTGATCGATCCCGGCCAGGGATTTGGTACGCATCCGCATAAAGACATGGAAATTTTGACCTATGTCCTGTCGGGTACCGTGGAACACCAGGACAGCATGGGCAACAAGGAACAGATTCCCGCGGGTGAGTTCCAGATCATGAGTGCAGGTACCGGCGTACGTCATTCAGAATACAACGCCAGCAAAACAGAACCGCTGCATCTTTACCAAATCTGGATCATTCCAGAGCGCACGGGGATTGAGCCGCGTTACGATCAGCGTCGCTTTCCGGATGTGCAGGGTCGCCAGTTTATCCTCACCCCGGATGCCCGTGACGGTTCGCTCAAAGTCTGGCAGGACATGACGCTATCGCGCTGGGTATTTGCGGCAGGCGAAAGCGACAGCGTGACCATTGAGGCGGGACGCCGTATCTGGATTCAGGTTGTCAAAGGCGACGTGAAGGTGAACGGGCAATCCGCGTCAAACAGTGATGCCTTTGCCGTTTGGGACGAAACTGGCCTGACGCTTGAAGCCGACAGCGCGGCCGAAGTGTTGTTGTTCGACCTGCCGCCGGTCTGAGCCTGAAGGGGGCGAGCCTGTCTCGCCCCATTAGCAATCTGCCTGTAAAAAAGTGGTAGACTCGTCGTCATGTGCTTTCAGCGAGATCCAGACGCTTACGATGAAGAAGAAAAGACCGGTTTTACAGGACGTTGCCGATCGTATCGGTATCACCAAAATGACTGTCAGTCGTTATCTGCGCAATCCTGAGCAGGTGTCGGCTGCGCTGGGGGAGAAGATCGCCGTTGCGCTGGATGAGTTGGGTTACATCCCCAATCGCGCCCCCGATATGCTGTCCAACGCGACCAGCCGCGCCATCGGCGTGTTGCTGCCCTCGCTGACCAATCAGGTGTTCGCCGATGTTCTGCGGGGAATCGAAGCGGTGACGGATGAAGCCGGTTACCAGACGCTGGTGGCACACTTTGGTTATAACCCGGAAAAAGAGGAGCGCCAGCTGCGGTCGCTGCTTGGCTGGAACATTGATGGCGTGATTCTGACCGAACGCACACATACAGCAGGGACGTTACGCATGCTGGAGGTGGCCGGTATTCCGGTGATTGAAATGATGGACAGCGTTACGCCCTGTCTGGATATGGCGGTAGGCTTTGACAACGTCGAAGCCGCCCGGCAAATGACGCTGGCGATTCTGAAAAAAGGACACCGTCATACCGTTTATCTGGGGGCGCGCCTGGATGAACGCACGCTGCAAAAGCAGCGGGGTTATGAAAGTGCCATGCGCGAAGCCGGATTAACGCCACGCAGTGTCATGATGGAAGAAGCCTCCTCTTTCAGTGCCGGTGGCGAATTGCTCCGCGAAGCGCAGCGACGCTATCCTCAGACGGACAGCCTGTTCTGTACCAACGACGATTTGGCGGTGGGCGCGATGTTTGAGTGCCAGCGTCAGGGACTTCAGGTGCCTTCCCAAATGGCTATTGCCGGTTTTCACGGTCATGATATCAGTCAGGTGGTGACGCCTGCGCTGGCGACGGTTCTGACGCCGCGTGACCAAATAGGTCGTGAATCGGCCGCGTTGTTGCTGGCGCGCATTGCCGGCGAAAACCGGGTCAGCCAGCCGCTGGATATGGGATTTGCTATTGTGGAAGGCGGCAGTATCTGATTCGCGCAAATTTATGAGTCAGCTCACACTTTAAGGCTTCAGTCAGTAAAAAGGTTGCCAGAGTGTAATGTCACCAGGAGAATGATAAGCATCATTGTTATCGGTAACATGGCACATTGACTTGCCGGAGTAGAAAATGACGACGCAATCCACGCCACATCACGTTTTTATTTTGATGGGTGTTTCAGGCAGCGGCAAATCCGTTGTGGCAAACCGGGTCTCCCACCAGTTGAACACCGCTTTTCTCGATGGCGATTTTCTTCATCCCCGCGCCAATATCTTAAAGATGGCAGAAGGCCATCCGCTGGACGATAACGACCGTTTGCCATGGTTACAGGCATTGAATGACGCGGCGTTCGCCATGCAACGTACGCAGGCGATCTCCATCATCGTCTGCTCAGCGTTGAAAAAGCATTACCGCGATATGCTTCGACAGGGCAACGACAACCTGCGTTTTGTCTACCTGGAAGGGGATTTCGACACCATCGAATCGCGTCTGAAAGCGCGCAAAGGGCACTTCTTTAAGCCGCAAATGCTGGTAACACAATTTGCGACGCTGGAAGAGCCGGGTGCGGATGAAACGGATGTGCTGGCTGTCGATATCACGCACTCCCTGGACGAGGTTGTAGCGGCAACGGTTGCAACCATTAAGGATGCAATCAATCAAGGCTAGACCATGAATACCGCAACACTTATTTTGACTGCAGCAGGCTCTGTCCTGCTGCTGCTTTTTCTGGTGATGAAAGCCCGGATGCATGCTTTTCTTGCCCTGATGTTGGTTTCTGTGGGCGCGGGTCTGTTGTCGGGCATGCCGCTGGATAAAATCGCGGAAACGATGCAGAAAGGCATGGGCGGCACGCTCGGTTTCTTAGCCATCGTCGTGGCGCTGGGTGCCATGTTTGGCAAGATCCTGCATGAAACTGGCGCGGTGGATCAGATTGCGATTCGCATGCTGAAAACCTTTGGTGAGAGCCGGGCGCATTTTGCCATGGGGATTGCCGGCTTAATCTGCGCGTTGCCGCTGTTCTTTGAGGTGGCCGTAGTGCTGCTGATTAGCATCGCATTCGCTGTCGCCAGGCGGACAGGGGATAACCTGGTCAGGCTGGTTATTCCCTTGTTTGCCGGTGTGGCGGCGGCGGCGGCCTTTTTGCTGCCGGGCCCTGCGCCCATGCTGTTAGCTTCGCAAATGCATGCGGATTTCGGCTGGATGATTTTGCTTGGGCTGTGTGCCGCTCTGCCGGGCATGCTGATTGCCGGGCCGTTGTTTGGCAATTTTATCGCGAAGCGCGTAACGTTCAGCGCACCACCGGAAGATCATCAGCCCGACGTTGATGCCGGCAAGTTGCCCTCTTTTGGCTTTAGCCTGGCGCTTATCCTGTTTCCACTTGTGCTGGTCGGGCTGAAAACCATTGGTGCACGCTTCACCGCTGAGGGCTCTACACTTTACGAGTGGTTGGAATTCATCGGGCATCCCTTCATCGCGATTCTGCTGGCCTGTCTGGTCGCTATCTATGGCCTGGCGTACCGTCAGGGCATGGATAAAGAAAAAGTGATGCAGATTTGTGGCAGTGCGCTGCAGCCTGCAGGGATTATTTTGCTGGTAATAGGAGCGGGCGGCGTCTTTAAACAGGTGCTGGTTGATTCTGGCGTAGGGCCGGTACTGGGCAATGCCTTAACCGGTGCCGGGCTGCCGGTTGCTCTGGCCTGTTTTATTCTGTCCGGTGCGGTCCGGGTGATTCAGGGGTCGGCGACGGTGGCCTGCCTGACGACGGTGGGCTTGATCATGCCGGTGATAGAACCGTTGCATTACTCCGGCGCACAACTGGCAGCCTTGTCCATCTGTATCGGCGGCGGTTCCATTATTATCAGCCATGTTAATGATGCGGGCTTCTGGTTGTTTGGCCGCTTCACCGGCGCGACCGAAGGTGAAACGCTCAAGACATGGACGCTGATGGAAACCATTTTAGGTACCGTGGGCGCGGTGGTCGGGATGATCGCCTTTACCCTGCTCACCTGAGCGATTTAACCCGGGCAACGCTGCCCGGGTTAACGCCGACAGCTATAGCTTCAGATACACACGAATCCCGTCTAAAAACATCTGCGTCGCCAGCATAATCAGGATCAATCCCATCAGGCGCTCCAGTGCGTTAACGCCTTTGTCCCCCAGCAGACGCAGAAACAGGCCCGATAATAGCAGGATCATCACCGTTACGCCCCAGGCGATGAGTAAGGCTCCAACCAGATGCGACATCTGGTTCGGATACTGGTGGGATAACAGCATCAGTGTCGCCAGCAGTGAAGGCCCCGCCACCAGTGGGATGGCCAGCGGCACCAGAAAGGGTTCTTCGCCCGCCGGTAACCCGGTACTGCTGCTTTCCGGCGAGGGGAAAATCATCTTAATAGCGATTAAAAACAGGATAACGCCACCGGAAATGGAGACGGTTTCGGTACGCAGATTAAGGAAGGCCAGAATGCGTTCGCCCGTGAATAAAAACAACAACATGATGATAAGGGCAATCAGCATTTCGCGAATAAGCACGACGCGCCGACGTTTGGGTTCCAGATGCTTTAAAACCGACATAAAAATCGGCAAATTGCCCAACGGATCCATTATTAACAACAATAATATTGTTGCTGAGATCATTTCAGTCATTCGTTTAACATCTTCTCGTTATAGATAAAGCCGGGTTATTAGCAGGGCTGCTGAAAAAGTTGGCCCGATTACATTAATTCACTTGCCAGAAAATCTGCATTTTGTAGAGTTAATCATCACAGGCAACGTTGATTATTACGCAGAGTGGCGTGAAAGTACCACGACACTTTTCCCTTCGATGAGAAAGTCAGGTGTTTATCACCCTGAAACGGATATGACATGAAGAATGTAGGTTTAGTGGGTTGGCGCGGTATGGTGGGTTCAGTGCTGATGTCCCGCATGAGTGAAGAACGTGATTTTGATGTAATCAATCCGGTCTTTTTCTCCACTTCACAACATGGTGAAGCGGCCCCGACGTTTGCGGGCAAACAGCAGGGAACATTGCAGGACGCCTTTGATATTGACGCGTTGAAGGCGCTGGATATCATCATTACTTGCCAGGGCGGCGACTATACCTCTGAGGTGTATCCGAAATTGCGTGCCAGTGGCTGGAATGGCTACTGGATTGATGCGGCGTCCACGCTGCGCATGAAAGACGATGCCATTATTATCCTGGATCCGGTTAACCATCAGGTTATTCGTCAGGGCATCGACAGCGGCATCAAAACTTTTGTTGGCGGCAACTGTACGGTGAGTCTGATGTTGATGTCACTGGGCGGCCTGTTCGCACATGATTTGGTTGAATGGGTTTCCGTGGCTACGTATCAGGCTGCGTCCGGGGGCGGTGCCCGTCACATGCGCGAGCTGCTCACACAGATGGGCATGCTGCACGATCACGTGGCGACCTCGTTGCAAAATCCTGCCTCTGCCATTCTGGATATCGAACGTAGCGTGACGGATTTCACGCGCTCTGGCACGTTGCCGACGGATAATTTCGGCGTGCCGTTAGCGGGCAGCCTGATTCCGTGGATCGACAAGCAGCTTGATAATGGCCAAAGCCGCGAAGAGTGGAAAGGACAGGCTGAGACTAACAAGATTCTGGCGACCCCGCGCGTCATTCCTGTCGATGGACTTTGCGTCCGTGTCGGTGCGCTGCGCTGTCACAGTCAGGCCTTCACGCTGAAACTTAAAAAGGATCTGCCGCTGGCCGAGATTGAGCAACTGCTGGCGTCCCATAATGAATGGGTAAAAGTCGTGCCTAACGATCGTGAAATCACTATGCGTGAACTGACGCCTGCGGCGGTAACGGGTACGCTGAACACGCCGGTCGGCCGTCTGCGCAAACTGAATATGGGGCCAGAATACCTCTCGGCCTTTACCGTGGGCGATCAGCTACTGTGGGGTGCGGCTGAGCCGTTGCGCCGCATGTTACGTCTGTTGATCGACTAAATCTGAAAGACGAAAAAGACCGGGTTTTTCCGGTCTTTTTTCTACAAATCCCTGCAAACTGTTCTACCGTTACGATCACTAAGTGATCCGCTTCCCCTTTTTGCCTGTCCAGAAATAAATTTTTGCTGATCTGCTCTGTCAACGCTCGCCGCCAAGCTATGATTTAACAAGGGCGTGTAACAGACGGGCTGTTTTAATGTATTCACTAACTGGTTGTTGTGGCTGGTAAAGACAGACTTTTTTCGGTGCAAGCTGGCCGCGTTTTTTTTCAAAAGGCGCGTGGTTCCGGCGTGTGAGCGGAATCCTGTCACACTGTTAACTCACACTCGGCAGTTGTCCGTTTTATGTCATGTTAAAGCGGCCAGGGAAATGTCGCCGTGGCTCACGGCTCCCGGCGCGTAAGACAGGTGGCGAGTCCGGCAGGCCGTTGACCGCCTTTCGTCCATACGGCACGCAGGCATGATGATCGCGCCAAAAAAAGATACTGCATTTGAGTGAAGATTATGAGACATAAATCCGTTATGTATTAATATATTTTACTGTTTTTCATCATTGTGCAAGGGCGCTCACATACCGGCTCCGCGGTTGAAGTCGACGGTATACAGGAAAATCGTCCGAATGGCGCAGGATTGCATCAGGAACCGGACGGTAGGGAAAAGTCAAAATTATCTAATGTCTCGGAGTGCCGGATAGTCGTCTGGTGATACTGCGGGATTGGCATCAAGCAGACAGGCTTAATGCTTACTGGTTGTGATTTAAGGAGGCGCGTGGTGACAAGCGTTTTTTGCTGGCGCCCACGCCGCTGTACTCATGGCTCAATGAAGAGCAGCGCAAGAGATATGCGATAGCGCGTGCATCGTGGTCTTTTAGCCTGCCAACTATCACAGGAAGAAAGTCATGTCAGAGCTACCCGATCGCCAGGCGATCAATGCCCTTTTTGCGGGTAACTATTCCGACCCCTTTTCGTTGCTGGGGATGCATAAAACGGAAAACGGTCTTGAAGTGCGGGCGTTGCTCCCCGAGGCCCTTGAAGTCTGGGTTATCGAAACCTCCACAGGACGTAAGCTTGCTCAACTGAAATGCGATGACGCGCGCGGGTTTTTCAGCGGCGTTATTCCTCGTCGTAAAAATCCCTTTCGCTATCAACTGGCTGTGAACTGGCATGGTCAGCAAAACCTCATCGATGATGCTTACCGCTTTGGTCCTCTGTTGCAGGAGATGGATTTGTGGCTGCTGGCGGAAGGAACTCACCTTCGGCCTTATGAAACCCTGGGCGCGCACGGTGATGTGATTGATGGCGTCATCGGCACGCGTTTCTGCGTCTGGGCTCCTAATGCGCGTCGTGTCTCCGTTGTCGGTGATTTCAACTTTTGGGATGGCCGTCGCCATCCGATGCGTTTGCGCCAGGAAATGGGGGTCTGGGAGCTGTTTGTTCCTGGGGCCATTAACGGGCAGCTCTATAAATTTGAAATCATCGATGCGCAGGGTCAGTTGCGAATCAAAGCCGATCCCTATGCCTTTGAGGCGCAAATGCGGCCACAAACGGCCTCGATGATTTGTGGCCTGCCAGAAAAAGTCGAGATGTCAGAGGCCCGTAAAGCGGCCAATGGCTTCGACAAGCCTGTTTCTATTTACGAAGTTCACCTGGGATCGTGGCGCCGCCATACCGACAACAACTTCTGGCTCAGCTACAAAGAGCTGGCTGAGCAGCTGGTGCCTTACGTGAAAGAGATGGGGTTTACCCATATCGAATTGCTGCCCATCAATGAGCATCCTTTTGACGGCAGTTGGGGCTATCAGCCGCTGGGCATGTATGCGCCCACGCGCCGTTTTGGCACCCGGGATGATTTCCGTCACTTTATCGAGACGGCCCATGCAGCGGGACTCAACGTTCTGCTGGACTGGGTGCCAGGCCATTTCCCCAGCGATGACTTTGGCCTGGCGAAATACGATGGCACAGAACTGTACGAACACAGCGATCCGCGTGAAGGCTACCATCAGGACTGGAACACACTGATTTACAACTTTGGTCGCCGCGAAGTCAGTAACTACCTGTCAGGCAATGCGCTTTACTGGCTGGAACGTTTTGGTATTGATGGTCTGCGCGTGGATGCCGTTGCTTCAATGATCTATCGCGATTACAGCCGCGCCGAGGGCGAATGGATCCCCAATCAATATGGCGGTCGGGAAAATCTCGAAGCGATTAACTTCCTGCGCTACACCAACCGCACGCTGGGGCATGTTGCGCCCGGTACGGTGACGATGGCCGAAGAGTCTACCGATTATCCCGGCGTTTCACGTCCTCCTGAAAGCGGCGGCCTGGGATTCTGGTACAAATGGAATCTGGGCTGGATGCATGACACGCTCGACTACATGAAGCTCGATCCCGTTCATCGCCGTTACCATCACAACCTGATGAGCTTCGGCATCATGTACAACTACAGCGAAAACTTTGTCCTGCCGTTGTCCCACGACGAGGTGGTGCACGGTAAACGCTCTATCCTGGATCGCATGCCCGGCGACGCCTGGCAAAAATTTGCCAACCTCCGCGCCTACTACGGCTGGATGTGGGCGTTCCCGGGTAAAAAACTGCTGTTTATGGGCAACGAATTCGCACAGGGCAAAGAGTGGAACCATGATGTCAGCCTGGACTGGCATTTGCTGGAAGGGGAAGACAACTGGCACCACGGTGTGCAGCGTCTGGTGCGCGATTTGAACCATACCTACCAATATTACACCCCGCTTCATCAGCTTGATTTCGATCCGGCCGGATTCGAGTGGCTGGTGGTGGATGACGCCGAACATTCAGTTTTTGCCTTTGTGCGTCGCGATCGTGAAGGCAATGAAATCATTGTCGTCAGCAACTTTACGCCTGTACCGCGGCCGGGCTATCGCTTTGGCGTCAATCAGGCGGGCAGCTGGCGCGAAGTCATCAATACCGATCAGCATGACTATCACGGCAGCGACGTACGTAATCATCGTGTCCATACCGATCAGCAGGAAAGCCACGGTCGTCCCCAGTCACTGAGCCTGAACTTACCGCCGCTGGCGACGGTATGGTTGGTGCGGGAGGGAGAATGATCGTGCGTGCCGGACATCCCCACCCGCTGGGTGCCAGCTATGACGGGAAGGGCGTAAACTTTACGCTGTTTTCCCATCATGCTGAGCGCGTTGAACTCTGCCTGTTCGACGAGAACGGGCTTGAGCAGCGCGTTGAACTCCCTGCGCGTAGCGGCGATATCTGGCACGGTTATCTCCCGGGCGTCCAGCCCGGACAGCGCTATGGTTACCGGGTTTATGGCCCCTGGGCACCGGAGGCGGGGCATGTTTTCAATCCCGCCAGGCTGCTGGTCGATCCCTGTGCCAAAGCGGTGCTGGGCGACATCCCCGACGATCCGCGTTTCCACTGTGGCTACACGGAACCCGACACACGCGATAACGCGGCGCTGGCACCCAAATCTGTCGTGGTGATGGAGGATTTCGACTGGCAGGGAGATCAGGCTCCGCGCACGCCATGGGGCAGCAGCGTGATTTATGAAGCCCATGTTCGCGGTTTGACCCAGCTGCATCCCGGTATTCCTGAGGCACTGCGTGGCACTTATGCCGCACTGGCGCATCCTGTGATGATCGATTACCTGCTCCAACTGGGCATTACGGCTATCGAGTTACTGCCTGTGGCCCACTTTGCCAGCGAGCCGCGCCTGTTGCGTCTGGGCTTAACCAACTACTGGGGCTATAACCCTTTTGCCCTCTGGGCGATCGATCCTCGTTATGCTTCCGGCCAGGATGGGCTGTCTCCGCTGCAGGAGTTTCAGCAGACGGTGAAGCGCCTGCATGCTGCGGGCATTGAAGTGCTCCTGGACGTGGTGTTTAACCATACGGCAGAACTGGATGAGACCGGGCCGACAATATCCTTTCGCGGCATCGACAATGCCAGCTATTACTGGCTCGACGACCGGGGCGGTTATCACAACTGGACTGGCTGCGGTAACACACTCAATCTGAGCCATCCTCAGGTCATGAACTGGATACTGGAGGCGTTGCGCTACTGGGTGCGCGTCTGCCACGTGGATGGCTTTCGCTTTGATCTGGCACCGGTTCTGGGGCGTGAGCCTGACTACCATCGCGACGCCGCGCTGTTCGAGGCCATGCGCGCCTGCCCGATCCTGTCAACGGTCAAACTGATTGCCGAGCCCTGGGATATTGGCCCCAATGGTTATCAGGTAGGGAATTTCCCCGCACAGTTTGCTGAATGGAACGATCAGTTTCGTGATACGGCCCGCCGGACGTGGCTGCATGGGGATGTGACGATGGGGGATTTTGTCCGCCGGTTTGCCGCCTCAAGCGACCTTTTTCAGCACAATGGCCGCAAGCCCCATGCCAGCCTGAATATGATCACCGCGCATGATGGTTTCACGCTGCGCGATCTGGTGAGCTTCAGTCAAAAACATAATGAAGCCAACGGCGAACAAAACCGTGACGGACACGGTAACAATTACAGCCATAACCATGGTACAGAAGGATTGGTGGTCAGTGCGGATGTGGCCCAGCGCCGCAGGCGCAGCACGGAAGCGCTGCTGACGACGTTGTTGCTTGCTCAGGGCACACCGATGCTGCTGGCCGGGGACGAGCGTGGTCAAACCCAGCACGGCAACAATAATGCCTACTGCCAGGACAACCCACTGACCTGGCTCAAGTGGGACGATGAAGAAAAAGGCCTTGTCGACTTTACCGCATCGCTGATTCACCTGCGTAAGCGCATTCCGGCACTCACTGCGGATAGCTGGTGGCAGAACGAGGACGGCAATGTCGAGTGGCTGGATGACCAGGGTAAACCTGTGGATGAAGGCGGCTGGAAGCAGGGCATGCGCAGGTTGCAAATTCTGCTCTCTGGTTGCTGGTTAATAACAATAAATGCGACAGATACGCAATGTGATATCGCCTTACCAGACGGAGAATGGCACGTCCTTCCTCCTTTTACCGGGGAATGTAACCCCATCCGATTAACTGTCTGGCATGGTCCCGCACACGCTGTGTGTGTGTTCCAAAAGCAATGATAAGGAGTCAGACATGGTTAAATTAGAAAGAGCAGAACATCTTATGCTGGCGCGCCAGCTCCCTACACAAACCATCGCCCTTGTACTCGCTGGAGGACGCGGGACGCGCCTGGTGGATCTGACCGCCAAACGCGCCAAGCCCGCCGTTCATTTTGGCGGCAAATTCCGCATTATCGATTTTGCGCTCTCCAACTGTGTTAACTCCGGCATTCGCCGTATCGGCGTCATTACGCAGTATCAATCTCATACGTTAACCCAACATATTCAGCGTGGTTGGTCTATCTTCAACGAAGAGATGAATGAATTTGTTGATCTGCTTCCGGCTCAGCAGCGGTTTTCCACTGAGCACTGGTATCGCGGCACGGCGGATGCGGTGACCCAGAACCTCGACGTTATCCGGCGTTACAACGCGCAGTATGTGGTTATCCTGGCAGGCGATCACATCTACAAAATGGATTACTCCAGAATGCTGCTGGATCACGTGCTGAACGATGCCCGCTGCACGATCGCGTGTCTGCCGGTGCCCGTCGCAGAGGCGACCGCGTTTGGTGTGATGGCGGTTGACGAAAACAATAAAGTAATCGATTTCGTGGAGAAGCCGCCGAAGCCGCCAACCATGCCGGGCGATGACACAAAATCGCTCGCCAGCATGGGGATTTACGTTTTCGACGCCGAGTATCTCTATGGTTTGCTGGAGGACGATCTGCATCAGGCCGGTTCAAGCCACGATTTCGGCAAAGATATTTTGCCGAAGGTCGTAGAAAGTGGTGAGGGCTACGCCCATTCATTTGCGATCTCTTGTGTGCAAAACGATCACGAGGCTCCGCCTTACTGGCGGGATGTCGGTACGCTGGAGGCTTACTGGCGTGCGAACCTCGATTTGGCCTCGGTCACACCGGAACTGGATATGTACGACAGCAGCTGGCCGATTCGTACCCATATGGAACCCTTACCCCCGGCGAAGTTTGTCCAGGACCGTTCCGGTAGCCATGGTATGACAATGAATTCCCTGGTCTCTGGCGGCTGCATTATTTCGGGCTCGGTGGTCGTGAATTCGGTTATGTTTTCCCGCGTGCGGGTGAACTCATTTTGCAACATTGATTCAACGGTACTGCTGCCTGATGTGGTGGTTGGCCGATCCTGTCGTCTGCGCCGCTGCGTCATTGACCGCGCCTGTGTGTTGCCAGAAGGGATGGTGATTGGTGAAAACCCTGATGAAGACAGCCGCCGCTTTTTCCGTTCAGAAGAAGGCATTGTACTGGTGACCCGCGCCATGCTGGCCAAACTCAGTAGTGCGGGACAATAAACGACAAGCGGCACACAACCCATCGGCACGAGGATCGTGCCTGGTAACTTAATGAGGTCGAGGATGCAGGTTTTACATGTCTGTTCAGAACTTTTCCCGCTGTTGAAAACGGGCGGGCTGGCTGATGTAGTCGGGGCATTACCTCAGGCACAAATTGCGGGTGGAACAGATACGCGAGTGTTACTTCCCGCGTTTCCTGCATTACGTAAAGGAATACCGGATACGCAGTTGGTGGCGGAGTTGCAGACGTTTGCCGGGCCCGTTCGCTTACTGTTTGGGCAGTTTGATGGGGTAGGCATTTACCTAATTGATGCCCCTGATCTCTATGATCGTCCGGGTAGTCCTTATCATGATGAATCGCAGTTTGCCTACGTCGACAACTATTTACGCTTTGCTTTACTGGGGTGGATGGGCTGTGAGTTAGGCTGCGGTCTGGACAGCTACTGGCGGCCCGATATCGTCCACGCACACGACTGGCATGCAGGGCTGACCTGTGCCTATCTTGAAGCGCGTGGACGGCCTGCAAAATCCGTTTTCACCGTGCATAACCTGGCCTATCAGGGACTGTTTTCCGCGCATCATCTGGATCAGATTCAACTGCCACAATCCTTTTTTAATATGTACGGCCTGGAGTTTTTTGGACAGATCTCGTATCTGAAAGCGGGCCTGTTTTACGCAGATCATGTGACGGCCGTAAGCCCAACCTATGCGCATGAAATCACCACGCCCGAATACGGTTACGGCATGGAAACCCTGCTGGCCCAACGGATGCGCGAAGGGCGTTTAAGCGGTGTGTTAAATGGTGTCGATCCGGCAATCTGGGATCCCTCCCATGATCTGCTGCTGAGCTCACGCTATAACCGCGATACGCTGGAAGCCAAAGCGGAAAACAAGCGTCAGCTGCAGGTGGCGATGGGACTGAAGGTGGACGACAAAGCCCCCGTCTTTGCCGTGATCAGCCGCCTGACCCGACAGAAAGGGCTGGATCTGGTACTGGAAGCGCTGCCCGGTTTGCTGGCTCAGGGCGGACAACTGGTGCTGTTAGGGCAAGGTGATGCCGAACTGCAACAGGGTTTTCTGGCCGCTGCGGCGGAACATCCCGGCAGTGTTGGCGTACAGATTGGCTACCACGAAGCGTTTTCGCATCGCATTGTTGGCGGCGCGGATGTCATCATGGTGCCAAGCCGCTTCGAGCCTTGTGGTCTGACACAGCTCTACGGACTGAAATATGGCACCCTGCCATTAGTGCGTCGCACGGGCGGCCTGGCCGATACGGTAAACGACAGTTCGCTGGAAAACCTTGCGGATGGTATTGCCAGTGGATTCAGTTTTGAAGACAGTAATGCCTGGTCTTTATTAAGGGCTATTCGTCGCGCGTTTGTGTTGTGGTCTCGCCCTTCACTGTGGCGTTATGTGCAGCGTCAGGCGATGGGGATGGATTTTAGCTGGCAGGTCGCCGCTCAAGCCTACCGCGATCTTTATCAACGTTTGTTGTAACGGATTGGGAAACTGAAAATGAATACACCATTCACTTACGCTTCACCTACGTTGACGGTTGATGCTTTAAAGCACTCAATTGCATACAAACTGATGTTCACCATTGGTAAAGACCCTTCCATTGCGAATAAACACGAATGGCTGAACGCCGCACTGCTGGCCGTGCGCGATCGTATGGTTGAGCGCTGGCTGCGTTCTAACCGCGCGCAACTTTCTCAGGATGTGCGGCAGGTTTATTACCTGTCGATGGAATTTCTGATGGGGCGCACGTTGGGTAATGCTCTGCTGGCGATGGGGATCTACGACGATCTCAATCTGGCGCTCGACGAAATGGGCCTCGATCTGGCCGAGTTGATGGAAGAAGAGAACGATCCCGGTCTGGGTAACGGTGGCCTGGGTCGCCTCGCGGCCTGCTTCCTGGACTCGCTGGCAACGCTCGGTATGCCGGGCCGCGGCTACGGCATTCGCTACGATTACGGCATGTTCAAACAGAATATTGTGGATGGCGAGCAGAAAGAGTCACCGGATTACTGGCTTGAATACGGCAACCCGTGGGAGTTCCAGCGTTTCAACACCCGTTATAAAGTTCGCTTCGGTGGCCGTGTTCAGCACGAAGGGGCCAAGGTTCGCTGGCTGGAAACCGAAGAGATTCTGGCTATGGCCTACGATCAAATCATCCCCGGCTACGATACGGATTCTACTAACACGTTACGTTTGTGGGGCGCGCAGGCCAGTAACGAAATCAACCTGGGTAAATTCAATCAGGGTGACTATTTTGCGGCTGTGGAAGACAAGAACCATTCAGAAAACGTGTCCCGCGTGCTTTACCCCGACGACTCAACCTATTCCGGTCGGGAACTGCGTTTGCGCCAGGAATATTTCCTCGTGTCGGCTACCGTGCAGGACATTCTGAATCGTCACTGGACGATGCACCGGACCTGGGGCAACCTGGCGGACAAAATTGCCATTCACCTCAATGACACCCATCCGGTGCTGGCGATTCCCGAGCTGATGCGGTTGTTGATTGATGAGCATAAATTTACCTGGGATGATGCGTTCGATGTGTGCTGCCAGGTGTTTTCGTATACCAACCACACCTTGATGAGCGAAGCGCTGGAAACCTGGCCGGTAGATATGATTGGCAAGATCCTGCCGCGCCACCTCAGCATCATTTTTGAAATCAACGACTTTTTCCTTAAAACGATTCAGGAATATTATCCTGACGACTGGGATCTGCTGTCGCGCATTTCTATCATTGATGAGAACGACGGGCGCCGGGTGCGCATGGCCTGGCTGGCCGTGGTCGTCAGTCACAAGGTCAATGGCGTTTCAGAGCTGCACTCGAACCTGATGGTTCAGTCCCTGTTTGCCGATTTCTCCCGCCTGTTCCCCGGCCGTTTCTGCAACAAAACCAATGGCGTTACGCCGCGCCGCTGGCTGGCGCTGGCAAACCCACCTCTGTCTGAATTACTGGATGAGCAGATTGGTCGTAACTGGCGGACAGATTTAAGCCAGCTCAGCGAGCTGAAAGCCTGTATCGATTACCCGGCCTTTATTGAGAAAGTGGCGGATGCCAAGCTGGAAAACAAAAAACGGCTCGCCGTCTGGGTGGCGAAAAACCTCGATGTGGTGATCGATCCTAACGCGTTGTTCGACGTTCAGATCAAGCGTATTCATGAGTATAAGCGCCAGTTACTTAACGTCCTGCACGTGATTACCCGTTACAACCGCATCAAAGCCGATCCCGATGCCGAGTGGGTGCCGCGCGTGAATATTTTTGCGGGTAAAGCGGCTTCGGCGTACTACGTTGCCAAGCACATTATCCATTTGATTAACGATGTGGCGAAGGTGATTAACAATGATCCTCAGGTTAAAAATAAGCTGAAGGTCGTCTTTATCCCTAACTACAGCGTGAGTCTGGCGCAGATTATTATTCCGGCGGCCGATCTCTCTGAGCAAATCTCGACGGCAGGTACCGAAGCCTCGGGCACCAGTAACATGAAATTTGCCCTCAACGGTGCGCTGACCATTGGCACGCTGGACGGTGCCAACGTCGAAATGCTGGAGCATGTGGGCAAAGAAAACTTCTTTATTTTTGGTAATACCACTCCGCAGGTCGAAGCCTTGCGTCAGGCAGGCTACAACCCGCGTAAGTACTATGAAGAAGATGCCGAACTGCACCAGGTGCTGACCCAGCTCGCCTCGGGCGTCTTTAGCCCGCAGGATCCGGGCCGCTACCGTAACCTGTTCGATTTGCTGGTGAACTTTGGCGATCACTACCAGTTGCTGGCGGATTACCGCAGTTATGTGGATACGCAGGATAAGGTCGATGAACTGTATCGTCAGCCAGACGAATGGCAGCGCCGCGCCGCCATGAATATCGCCGGCATGGGCTATTTCTCGTCTGACCGCACGATTCAGGAGTATGCGGATGAGATCTGGAATATTTCGCCGGTGAGGTTGTAGTCTGGCGGTAAAGTTGAGATTGAGGGGGCTGGTGACAGCCCCTTTTTTTATTGGGGCGTTGTTCGTGGGGTGAGGGTTTACGGTTGTGCGCCGGGAGTATTTTGCCCGCGGGGCGGGGGAGATTACGGTCGTACACCGGGAGTTTTCCGCCCGCCAGGCGATGGCAGTTTCAGCCAGTCCGTGCAGGCGGCCGGGTTAAGGGGCTTGCGCCAGCCCCTTAACAATCCCGGCGGCCGTCAGCCGTCGCTGTTCCTTCGTCACTCACTGCGGCCTGACGGACCGTCCGGATGCGCCGTCCCTGGCGCAGCCGTCCTCTGCGCGGCATCCCTGCCGCTCCGCCCTGTCCTCCGTTCTCTCCTCAGCGCGCCGGATGCCGGCAGGAAACCCCTGCCTGTGGGATCGTGTTAATGATTTGGTGTGGTGTTGTCTGAGGTTTTGTCTGTTTGCCCGCGGGGCGGGGGGATATTACGGTCCTGCACCGGGAATTTTCCGCCCGCCAGGCGACAGGGAGTTTCAGCCTGTCCGTGCAGGCGGCCGGGTTAAGGGGCTTGCGCCAGCCCCTTAACAATCCCGGCGGCCGTCAGCCGTCGCTGTGCCTTCGTCACTCACTCCGGCCTGACGGACCGTCCGGATGCGCCGTCCCTGGCGCAGCCGTCCTCTGCGCGGCATCCTGCCGCTCCGTCCTGGCCTCCGTTCCCTCCTCAGCGCGCCGGATGTCGGCAGGAAACCCCTGCCTGTGGGATCGTGTTAATGATTTGGTGTGGTGTTGTCTGAGGTTTTGTCTGTTTGCCCGCGGGGCGGGGGGATATTACGGTCCTGCACCGGGAATTTTCCGCCCGCCAGGCGACAGGGAGTTTCAGCCTGTCCGTGCAGGCGGCCGGGTTAAGGGGCTCGCGCCAGCCCCTTAACAATCCCGGCGGCCGGCAGCAATCGCTGTTCCTTCGTCTCTCACTCCGGCCTGACGGACCGTCCGGATTCGCCCTCCCTGGCGCAGCCGTCCTCTGCGCGGCATCCCTGCCGCGCCGCCCTGGCCTCCGTTCTCTCCTCAGCGCGCCGGATGCCGGCAGAAAACCCCCGCCTGCCAGTCCTGGTTTTTTAAAAAAAGCGGGTATTGTCTGTTTGAATGTGTTCAGTGAGGCTTAAAAAGAGAAGACTTGATAAACGGGGAGTGATTCAGAACCTACAAGAGCAGGTTTTGCGATTACCTACAGCGACACCGGAAGTGGCTTTAACACAGAGATAGTGAAGCGGGGGTTTGGGGCGGCCTTCCCACCCGCTGAGCGGATGAAGGATTTCCGGATGAGCCGACAGGACGTCGGCGAGAGCCGGGCCGCGCCACGGATGGCGCGTCCTGGCGGTCCGCAGAAATCCTGAAGGAGCGAAGGCACCGCGAAGCGGCGGGTGGGCAGGACGGGAGCCCGGGGTCAAGGGGCCGCGGCGGCTGGCGGCCCCTTGTCGGTCGCCCGCATCGGGCTGGCTGAAACTCCAGGCCGTCTGGCGAGCGAAACCCTCTCAGCGTTTCATCAGCCGCTTTCCCACCACCGCCCAGCCGCGCAGGCAAAAAAAAACGGCACAACAGGCCGTAACCTGTTGTGCCGCACGCTCAACGCTGACGCGCTGTTACGAGGCCAGCGACAGCGTCGGCTTGGCCTTCTCCGCCAGCCACTCAGCGATACGGGCCTGCTGGGCTTCGTTGAGCCACATACCTTGCTTGGTGCGGCGCCAGATAGCGTCGTCGACTTCACGCACCCATTCATGCTGAACAAGGTAACGCAGTTCGGCCTCATAAAACTCGTGGCCAAAGTTCTCACCCAGATCTTCCAGCGACGTTGCATCGTTGAGCAGTAGTTCCGTGTTGCTGCCGTAAGTGCGGGAATAGTGGCGCGCCATGTTTTCAGTAATAAACGGATAACGGCGTCGCAGGCTGGCAGCGTAGTCATCACTGGTGCCAGAGATATTACCGCCGGGCAATACGCAGTTCTTCGTCCAGGCCGGGCCAGCCTTGGGATAATACTTCGCCAGTTTCTCCATCGCATGCTCAGCCAGCTTGCGATAGGTCGTTAATTTACCGCCAAAGACCGACAGTAATGGCGTTTTACCGTTTTCATCACGGACGTCCAGCGTGTAGTCACGGGTGATGGCCTGCGGCGAATCCGATTCATCATCGCACAGCGGGCGCACGCCGGAATAGGTCCAGACGATATCGTCTGGCGTTAACTGCTTTTTAAAGTGGCCGTTGTACACTTTCAGGATGTAGTCGATTTCGTTGTCGTCAATAGCGACATTTTTCGGATCGCCTTTGTATTCCACGTCGGTTGTGCCGATGATGGAAAACTCGTCCATCCACGGAATGACAAACACAATGCGGTTATCTTCGTTTTGCAGGATATAAGCCTGCTTCTCGTTGTGAACGCGTGGCACCACGATATGGCTGCCTTTAATCAGGCGGATACCGTAAGGCGACTTCAGCGCCAGCCCGTCGTCAAAGAATTGCTTAACCCAGGGGCCGGCTGCGTTGACCAGACCTTTAGCCTGCCAGGTCAAGGTTTTGCCGCTGTCAATGTCTTCTGCTTCGACCATCCACAGGCCATTTTCACGCCACGCGCGGGTAACGCGGGTACGGGTGCGCACTTCACCGCCATGCTTAACCACTTCCTGCGCATTGAGGACGACCATACGGGCATCATCGACCCAGCAGTCGGAATACTCGAAACCACGTTTAATTTCAGGCTTCAGCGCCGAATCCGGCCCAAAGGTCAGGCTTTTACTGCCCGGCAGGCTGGTGCGTTTGCCCAGGTGGTCATACATGAACAGACCGGTGCGAATCATCCAGGCCGGGCGCAGATGCGGACGGTGCGGCAGGCGGAAACGCATCGGGAACGCGATATGCGGTGCCATTTTTAGCAGCACTTCGCGCTCAGCCAGCGCTTCACTTACCAGACGAAACTCATAATGTTCAAGGTAGCGCAGGCCACCATGAATCAGTTTTGAACTGGCGGAAGAGGTCGCGCAAGCCAGGTCCCGCGCCTCTAGCATTAACACCGACAGTCCGCGTCCTGCAGCGTCTGCTGCGATGCCAGCACCGTTGATGCCGCCGCCGATAACGATCAGGTCTTTGGTTTCCACGTTGTCTCCTCCGATGTTCGGAATAGTTCACTTATGTTCGTTTTCGAGCATAATCATAATCGCAAACCAACATTGATGCCAGTATTTAACCGCTTAAAAACAATTTTGCGTGATATGGATAACATTATGTGTGCGGAAAGGTGAGTAGCCACAATTATTGTCAGGTTATTGCCGAGGATTATCGGGTTACACTAGCTGTCATTTTGATGATGAAACATGATGAGAGACACCATGGAAACCTACCAATGTATCGATGTTCACCAGGCGCAGGCGCATCTTGAGCAGGGCGCAGTGCTGGTGGATATTCGCGATGCGCAAAGTTTTGCACTCGGCCATGCCCGCGGTGCCTTGCATTTGTCGAACAGCAACCTCAATGATTTCATCAGCACCACTGACATGAGCCTGCCTGTACTGGTGATGTGCTATCACGGCAACAGCAGTAAGGGCGCGGCGGACTATCTGCATGGTCAGGGATTTGCCACGGCTTACAGTATAGATGGCGGATTTGACGCCTGGCGCGCCGCCTTTCCTCAACAGGTTGCCAGCGGCGCTGAATAAATAAGCGGGCGTAACACGGAGAGTGAGTAATGCGCATTACCCAATTTAATCAGCCGCGCATGGCGCAGGCTTTTGTTGACTACATGGCGACGCGTGGCGTGAAATTGCGTATTGAGCATGAAAGTCACTATGTCATTGTGCTGGATGATGAAAGTCAGCTTTCAGTGGTCGAAAACGAACTTCAGGCGTTCGTGCGCGATCCCAATCATCCGCGCTACCAGGCAGCGAGCTGGCAAAGTGGTAAAACCGACAGCGGCCTGCGCTATGAGCGCAGCAACATCTGGGCAAACATACGTGAGCGGGCCGGACCATTGACGACCGTTGTGATGCTGGCCTGTATCGCCGTCTTTATTCTGATGCAGGTGCTGGGCGATCGCACCGTAATGTACTGGTTAGCCTGGCCCGATGCCGATCAGCACTTTGAGGTCTGGCGCTGGTTTAGTCATGCGTTGCTGCATTTTTCGCTGCTGCATATCCTGTTTAACCTGATGTGGTGGTGGTATCTCGGTGGAGCGGTAGAAAAACGGTTAGGCAGCGGCAAACTTTTTGTCATTTTACTGATCTCCGCCCTGCTCAGTGGCTGGCTGCAGGCAAAGTTCAGCGGCATCTGGTTTGGTGGTCTGTCCGGCGTGGTCTATGCATTAATGGGATATTGCTGGCTGCGTGGCGAACGCGATCCTGAGAGTGGTATCTGTCTGGAGCGCGGGTTAATCGGATTTGCCCTCGTCTGGCTGGTGGTCGGCTGGTTTGGGGCCTTTGGTCTGGCCATCGCCAATGCCGCGCACGTGGGTGGGCTACTGGTTGGCCTGGCGATGGCATTTGTTGATACGCGCAAGAAAAAACGCTAGTCACAACGAAGAAGAATAAGCCCGAAACAGGAGAGGAATGTGAAGCAGACGCAACGTCATGACGCCATTATTGATCTGGTTCGGCGTCAGGGATATGTCAGTACTGAGGAGCTGGTCGACCATTTTGAAGTCAGCCCACAAACGATTCGTCGTGATTTAAACGACCTTGCCGATCAAAATAAAATTCAACGGCACCACGGTGGGGCGGCTTTGCCCTCCAGCTCGGAGAACACCGCCTGGCAGGACCGTAAAATGATGTGGTCGGCCGAAAAAGCGCGCATTGCCCAGCGCGTTGCCAGCCAGATTCCCGACGGCGCAACGCTGTTTATTGATATCGGCACCACGCCGGAAGCGGTGGCGCATGCGCTGCTGGGCCACAGCGATCTGCGCGTGGTGACGAACAACCTGAACGTAGCCATGCTGTTGATGGGCAAACCGGACTTCAGAGTCATTATTGCGGGTGGCGAAGTACGTACCCGTGACGGCGCGGTCATGGGCGAAGCGACGCTGGACTTTATTTCACAGTTTCGCCTTGATTACGGCATCCTCGGGATTAGCGGCATTGATATGGACGGATCACTGCTGGAGTTCGACTACCACGAGGTGCGCACCAAGCGCGCCATCATCGAGAACTCACGCTGTGTCATGCTGGTTGTGGATCACTCGAAATTTGGACGTAATGCCATGGTCAACCTGGGCAATATGAGCCAGCTTGATTATCTTTATACCGATAAAATGCCGCCCGCCAGCGTCATGAAGGTGATTGAACAGCACGACGTTCACCTCGAACTTTGCTAATTCCTGCCCGCCAGTGAGTAAACTGGCGTTTTTTACCTCAGTCTGTCGCTTTTTCCCGCACTCACGTATTTAATTAAAACGGTCGCTGGCCATGTTGCCGGCCCATGCGCATGCCATGTTTACCTTACCCATATGGATACAAAGGGAGTGATATGCCACAGCAGAAATTCAATAAATCCCGCTTTCAGGCTGCATTAACCCGCCAATGGCAACATCTTGGCTACACCTCCGCCAGGCAAATGACGCCGCATCAGTGGTGGCAGGCACTCAGTGCCGCAGTGAATGATGTGATCAGTGTGCAGCCCACCGCCCGATCCCTCTCGCCACAACGTCATGTGAACTATCTGTCGATGGAATTTCTGCTGGGACGTCTTACGGGCAATAACCTGCTTAATCTGGGCTGGTTTGATGAGGTAAAAGCCCTGCTGGCTGAACATCAGGTTGAGCTGAGCGAACTGCTGGAAGAAGAGGTCGATCCAGCCTTAGGTAACGGCGGCCTGGGAAGGCTGGCGGCCTGTTACATGGACGCCATGGCGACGGCAGGCCAGCCTGCAACCGGACATGGGCTGAATTATCAATATGGCCTGTTCCGCCAGCGCTTCGCAGAGGGCAAACAGGTTGAAGAACCGGATGACTGGGAGCGCGACACCTATCCCTGGTTTCGCCATAACGCAGCGCTGGATGTGCGTGTCGGGCTGGGAGGAAAAGTGATCAAGCGCGATGAAGGTCGCCTGGAATGGGTACCTGCCCTTTATCTTCGCGGGGAAGCCTGGGATCTGCCGATTACGGGATACCGTAACGGGGTGACGCTGCCGTTACGGCTGTGGAAAGCTACCAGCGAACATCCTTTTGACCTGACGCTGTTTAACGATGGTAAGTTTTTACAGGCTGAACAGCAGGGGATTGATGCCGCCAGCCTGACCAAAGTGCTTTATCCCAACGATAATCACCCACAGGGAAAACGCCTGCGCCTGATGCAGCAATATTTTCAGTGTGCCTGCGCAGTGGCGGATATTTTGCGACGTCATCATCAGGCAGGGCGCAGTATCCATGCCCTGCCAGATCATGAAGTGATCCAGCTAAACGATACGCATCCCACCATCGCTATACCGGAAATGCTGCGTGTATTGCTGGATGCGCATCAGCTGAGTTGGGATGAGGCCTGGCATATCACCAGCCGCGTGTTTGCCTATACCAATCACACCTTAATGCCTGAAGCGCTGGAACGCTGGGATGAAAAGCTGATGCGCAGTGTGCTGCCGCGTCATATGGTCATTATCAAAGAGATCAATCGCCGCCTGAAACAGCAGGTTAAACAGCGCTGGCCAGGTGATAAAGCGATATGGAAGAAGCTGGCAGTGGTGGCCGATGGTCAGGTGCGCATGGCAAACCTGTGCGTGGTGAGCGGTTTTGCAGTGAATGGCGTGGCGGCCCTGCATTCCGGCCTGGTCGTGACCGATCTTTTCCCCGAGTACCATCAGCTTTGGCCGCAAAAATTCCACAATGTCACGAACGGCATCACGCCGCGCCGCTGGATTAAGCAGTGTAATCCCGCCCTGTCGAGCCTGATTGACGACACGCTTCAATGCGAATGGGTCAGTAATCTGACGGCCTTACAGGGCCTGGAGCCCTGTGCGGATGATCCTGCCTTCCGTGAGCGCTTCCGTGCGGTTAAGCGCCATAACAAAGCGCGTCTGGCTACCTACATTGCGCAGCGCACCGGCATCCTCGTTAATCCAGAAGCGATCTTTGATGTGCAGATCAAGCGGCTGCATGAGTATAAGCGTCAGCATTTAGGCCTGTTGCATATTCTGCACTGCTATAAACGCGTTCGCGATAATCCCGATGATGCCAGCATGATTCCCCGCGTGTTTCTCTTTGGTGCCAAAGCCGCACCGGGTTATTACCTGGCAAAAAACATTATCTATGCCATCAACAAGGTGGCAGACGTGGTGAATAACGACCCGCTTGTTGGCGACAAACTCAAAGTCGTCTTTATGCCGGATTACCGCATTACGGCAGCCGAATACCTGATCCCTGCTGCCGATCTGTCGGAGCAGATCTCCACAGCGGGCTACGAAGCCTCAGGCACAGGCAACATGAAGCTGGCATTAAATGGCGCACTCACTATTGGTACGCTGGATGGCGCGAATGTAGAAATCGCCGAACAGGTCGGCGAAGAGAACATCTTTATTTTCGGCCATACCGTGGATGAGGTTAAGGCGCTTAAAGCGGCAGGTTACAAGCCGCAAAAGATCCGCAAGCATAACAAAGAGCTGGATGAATTACTGACGTCTCTGAAAAAAGGGAAGTTCAGTAATGGCGATAAGCATGCATTCGACCTAATGTTGGAGAGTCTGACAAAAAATGGCGATCCCTGGCTGGTGCTGGCGGATTATCAGGCTTACGTCGATGCGCAAAAACGCGTTGAGGCGTTATGGCGCGATCAGGAAGCCTGGACGCGCGCCGCCATTCTCAATACGGCACGAGCCGGGTTTTTTAGTTCGGATCGTTCTATTCGGGACTACCAACAGCGCATCTGGCAGGCGCAACGCTAAGGAATTGCGATGACATCCTCTTCACTTGATAAAGCCGCACTGGCGGCAGGAATAGCGCTGACGTACTTCAATGCGAACGGTGAACCGGAAGCGATCAGCGATGAGACAAAGCGTGCCTTGCTCGCCGTGATGGAAAATCCGCAGAAAGCCAGCAAATCACCGCTGCCGCCTGTTGTGGTCTTCAGCGGTAATCGCCAACGCGTGCTGGCGCCACAGATTGACGGTCGCATAAGCTGGCAGTTGCAGACAGAGAAAGGCAAAACTTTTAGCGGAACACTCGAAGGTGGTGCGCCCTTTACGCTGCCTTCTCCTCTGGGGCAGGGTTATCACCAGCTTACCCTGAGTAAGGGCAAGCGTACGTGGCAGACGAGAGTGATCGTCGCGCCCCGCCGCTGTTATCTCCCCCCGGCCTTGCGTGCCGGAGAGAAACGCTGGGGCGCGCTGGTTCAGCTTTATACCGTGCGTTCAGCAAAAAACTGGGGCATTGGTGATTTTGGCGATCTGGAATATTTGCTGGAGCAGCTTGCCGCGCGCGGTGGTGATTTTGTCGGCCTGAATCCCCTGCACGCGCTCTATCCGGCCAGCCCCGCTTTTGCCAGCCCTTACAGTCCGTCGTCCCGTCGCTGGTTAAATATTATCTATATCGATGTGGCACAGGTAGAGGATTTCCAGCAGAGCCGCGCGGCGCAAAAGTGGTGGAAAAGCGCGAAAACACAAAAAGCACTCAGCAAGGCCCGGGAAAGTGAGTGGGTGGATTACGATGCAGTGATGGCGCTGAAGCTGACGGCGTTGCGCCATAGCTGGACTCAGTTCCAGGCCCGGCGTGCGGAAGATGAGCAGAAACAAGGCTTTGCCGAATTTATCCAGCAAGGGGGCGACAGTTTGCGCTATCAGGCCGTTTATGACGGTCTGCAGGCAGACATGCAGCGTGAAGGCTCCGCACTGACAGGGTGGCCTGCCTGGTCCGAAAGCTGGCGTGACTGCCGCTCCGCGGAGGTGCAGAACTGGTGCGAACAGCACGGCGAGGAGATTGCTTTCTGGCAATGGTTGCAATGGCTGGCGCAGCAGCAGTTTTCGCAGTGCTGGGCGCGAAGTCAGGCGCTGGGTATGAGTGTCGGCCTGTACCGCGATCTGGCCGTCGGCGTAGCAGAAGGCAGCGCTGAAACCTGGCACGATCCAGAGCTCTACCGGCTGAAAGCGTCCATCGGCGCGCCGCCCGATCGGCTTGGTCCGCTGGGCCAAAACTGGGGGCTGCCGCCGATGGATCCCCATGTTCTGCAGGCCAGAGGTTATCAACCCTTTATCGACATCCTGCGTGCGAATATGCGTGACTGCGGCGCGCTACGTATCGACCACGTAATGGCGCTTCTGCGCCTCTGGTGGGTACCGGCGGGTGAAACGGCGGATAAAGGGGCATATGTGGCTTATCCGGTTCACGATCTGTTAGGTATTCTGGCGCTGGAAAGCCACCGACAGGGCTGTATGGTGATCGGTGAGGATTTAGGTACCGTGCCTGAAGAGATTGTCAGTCTGCTGCGCGACAGTGGCGTCTTTTCGTGGAAAGTGTTGTGGTTTGAACAGGGCAGGCAGGGCCAGTATCGCGCGCCCCGGGCCTATCCACGGCAGTCAATCGCCAGCGCCAGCACGCACGATCTGCCCACATTGACAGGGTTCTGGAGTGGCGGCGATTTGCAGCTCGGCGAGGAGCTTGGGCTTTATCCCGATAAAAAAACTGTCCTCACCCTGCAGCAGCAGCGACTGAAGCAAAAGCAGGCGCTGCTCAATGCGCTACATAAAGCGGGCGCGGTGCCGGCACGGAGCGCAAAACAGGCTGCGTCGCTCGCGATGACGCCCGGTCTGAATCAGTCTGTGCACCGCTTTCTGGCGGATACCAACAGTGCACTGCTTGGGTTGCAGCCTGAGGACTGGCTGGGCATGACCACGCCGGTTAACGTCCCGGGCACCGTCGATCAATATCCCAACTGGCGTCGCAAGCTGGTGCAGCCACTGGAAAGCATCTTTGCCGATGATGACGTCAATAAGCTACTGAAAACCGTGACTAAACGGCGAAAGGCGGGATAACGGGAACGCGCGACAGCGGTGCTGTCGCGCGTGAACATCAGTAGAACGAGTGCTCGCCACGCTGGTGCTCAGTAATATCGCGCACGCCTTTCAACTGCGGGAAGGCTGCCAGCAACTCTTTCTCAATGCCATCCTTCAGGGTAACGTCGATCATCGAACAGCCGTTACAGCCGCCACCAAACTGCAGGATAGCAAAACCGTCGTCGGTGATTGCCATCAGCGAAACGCGTCCGCCGTGTCCGGCCAGCTGTGGGTTAATCTGCGCCTGTAACAGGTACTCAACGCGCTCAACCAGTGGCGCATCGTCAGAAACCTTGCGCATCTTAGCGTTAGGCGCCTTCAGCGTCAGCTGCGAGCCCAGGTTATCGGTGACGAAGTCAATTTCAGCGTCTTCCAGATAGGGCGCGCTCAGTTCATCAACATACGCGGACAGTTTTTCAAACTTAAGTTCAGTATCCGTGGCTTCAACCGCATCGGGTGGGCAGTATGACACGCCGCATTCGGCCGTTGGCGTACCCGGGTTAATCACGAATACGCGAATCTGGGTGCCATCTTCTTGTTTAGACAGCAGTTTTGAAAAATGCTCTTGGGCAGAATCAGTAATTCGGATCATGTCAGTTGCTCAATAGTTGACTAATTTAGTTGGTTATAATACGCCCATCATTCGGGCTCTACAAGGTACGGCACAGGCACCAGATGTGCACGCTGGCTGCGCCTCGCGCCCGGAGCAGCCGGCTGATTTCTTTGACCGTACTGCCGGTGGTGACCACATCATCGATCAGGGCGATATGGCGTCCGGTGACATCGGCTTCAAGATGAAACGCTCCTCGCAAGTTGCGACGACGCTGGCGGGCGCTTAAGTGATGCTGAACGGCACCTGCGCGCCGTCGGTATAACGCCGGACTGAATGCACAGCCCAGCCAGTGAGCCAGGGGTGCGGCCAGCAGGACCGTTTGATTGTAGCCGCGCCACCAGCAGCGTCGTGAATGCAGCGGAACACACATCAGCAGATCGGGACGGCTCGTCCGTTTGCTACGGTACGCATTCAACCAGCTTAACAAAAGCAAACGCGCCAGCATCACCCTTAGTGCGGTCGTCCCGGAGAATTTTAACTGGTTTACCCATGTGCTGAGCGGGGGCTGCCAGGCGCTGACGCAGACTAACGTCTGCCAGGGCGGCGGGTGACGCAGGCAGCGCCCGCAGGTCAGATTGCCAGAAGCGGCAGGCAGACCGCATACCGGACATAACGGGGGCAGGCGGGGCAACTGGCGCAGACAGACACAGCAAATGCCGTGCCGGGCAAGACGTAGCGGCAACTGGCATAGCCAACACAGGGCGGGCATTGGTAGCATAGTGGCCTCCTTATTAATGAATGATGGAAGCATAACGGATGAGCTCACTTTACTGGCATACCTGCGGCGAAGGAGATAACGATCTTGTGCTGCTGCACGGTTGGGGACTGAATGCGGAAGTGTGGCAAAACATCGTGCCGCGACTCAGCACGCATTTCCGTCTGCACTTAGTGGATTTACCCGGTTATGGCCGCAGCCAGGGATTTCCGGCAATGTCGCTGGAAGCGATGGCACAGGTGCTTGAGCCGCATCTGCCCTCGCGCGCCACTGTACTGGGCTGGTCTCTGGGCGGGCTGGTTGCCACGCAGCTGGCGTTGAGCGTCCCCGAACGATTACGTGCCCTGATTACCGTCGCCTCGTCACCTTGCTTTACCGCCCGCGATGACTGGCCTGGGATTGCCCCTTTAACCTTACATAACTTTCAGCAGCAGTTGAGTCAGGACTTTCAGCGTACCGTTGAGCGTTTTCTGGCTCTGCAAACCATGGGCTCGGAAAGCGCCCGCGCCGATGCACGCCAGCTGAAAGACATTGTGCTGTCACAGCCGATGCCCGACGTAGCGGTGCTGAATGGTGGCCTGCAGATTCTGAGCGAATGCGATTTACGTGACAGGCTTGCCACGCTTTCGCTGCCTTTTCTGCGCATCTATGGCGCGCTGGATGGTCTGGTGCCCCGTCGCATTGCGCAACAGCTTGACCAACAGTTACCGGCATCGCCTTCTGTTGTGACAGACAAAGCCGCACATGCGCCGTTTATTTCTCATCCTGACGCCTTCTGCCAGCATATTATTTCATTTATCAGCGGATTAGACAGTTAACCCAGACCGTAACTGGCAAATTTCTGTGTAGCGGCAATACTTGATGAGTGAGCAAGGCCGCTGCACTTCTATGCGATTAGTCAGGGAAATGACTATGCCGTTCGATATAGCCTTAAGCGATTTGCGGCTGCTTACATCTCAACAATGGATCATGAATGAGGGTAGACAAATGAAGGTTATGAAATGGGTAGTTGCATCAGTGATGATGGGCGCAGTGTCATTTTCTGCACTGGCGGCGAAAGAAGTCACCAAAGAAGAAGTGCAGAAGATGAATCTGACCAAAATTGGTACCGTAAACACCACGGCAGAAACCACCTCGCCAATGGATGCCAAGAAGAAGCTGTCAAAAGCAGCGGATGAGAAGGGCGGCAAGTACTTCCTGGTGATCGCGGGCCGTGAGCACGGTAAGTTCAGTGCAACTGCGGAAGTGTACAAGTAATTAGCGTAGCCACATGAATTGCCAGGCATCCAGCACCACGGGCTGGGTGCCATCCACCTTCTCACCTCTGATCACATCCTGAAAAAGGCGCGCTTCGGGTAACAGCGCTGTAACCTGTCTGCCACTGAGATTAAATACACACAGTAACGCATCGCCGCGGACGGGCTCATCACGCTTCATTATTAACAGCGCATTATCACTCTGAAAGAGCTGCATCGGATTATCGGGATGGAAAGCGGCCAGACGGCGACGCTGCTGAATCAGTTTACTCAAATGCGTATAAACCTGATGGCGTAAACCGTTCCTTTTCGCCAGCGCGTCTTCAATCTCCGGCATCGCATATTTTTGCCGGTTGATCGCCCGGTTATGGCCGGCTTCGCGTACGCCCTCATAATCGTTACGTGCACCCAGTATGCTCTGGATATAAATGGCGGGTACGCCCGGAAACGCCAGTAAGATAGCGTGCGCTAACATAAAGCGTTTGAGCCGCGTTTCATCGTCATCGCCTTCACGGTTGAGCGCGTCGAAATAGGTCACGTTGATTTCATAGGGGCTGGTTGTGCCATCAGGATTATTTTTGTACGAGATCAGCGCACCTTCCAGCGCCAGATCGCGCACCAGGGCGGTAATTTCCACTTCAGATAAAATACCGCGTGCCGGATTCAGGCCAATACCATCGTGCGATGCCAGGAAATTGAAAAAAGTGGTATTGCCATTGCCTGTCGTAAGGGTACTGGCCCATTGGCGTAACGCACGCGCCGAGCCGGTGTGGATGGCGTGCAGCACCAGCGGCGGCAGCGAGAACTGATACACCATCTGGGCTTCATCATAACCCTTGCCGAAATAGCTGATGTTGTCTTTGTGCGGCACATTGGTTTCAGTGATGATCACGGTGCCCGGTGCAACCTCGTCGGCGATGGCACGAAACAGTTTGACCAGCAGATGCGTTTTTTCGAGGTGAATGCACGTGGTGCCGGGTGTTTTCCACATATAGCCCACTGCATCCAGCCGTACGTAATCGGCTCCACGTTTCAGGTAGTCGAGCAGGACCTCAACCATGCGCAGCAGCACGTCAGGGCTGGCAAAGTTCAGGTCAATTTGATCGGCGCTGAAGGTGGTCCAGACAAAACGAATGTCACCGTTTGCCAGCGTGAACGGGGTGAGCAAGGGCGACGTCCGTGGCCGCGTTACCGCACTCAGATCGGTAGTGGGCGGCAGGCTTATAAAAAAATCATCCCAGCCCGGATCCTGTGCAAGATAATGCTTAAACCATGCGCTGTGCGCCGACATATGGTTACAGACAAAATCGAACATCAGTCGTGTTTCCTGATGCAGCAGGGCAATGTCATGCCAGTCGCCACATAACGGATTGACCTGATGGTAATCGATGACGGAAAAACCGTCGTCGGACGAATAAGGATAGAACGGCAGAAGGTGCACCAGTGGAAAGGTCGACTGCAAATGCTGCTGATAAAAGCGTGAGAAAGTGCGGAGCGTAGGCGTATTCGGTTCGCGAAACTGATCGGCATAGGTAATCAGTACGACATCCTGTTCGTCCCAGTGCGCTTTACGTGGCAATTTTGTGGTATCGCGAGCGTCTGCAATCAGGACGAGCAGGCGTTCACGTAAAGCCTGTGGAAAGGCATCGGCATAAATCGCATCGAGTAAAGCAGTGATTTTTTCCATTTTAAGGGGCTGCCACAGCGGGTGTCGTTATTATCACGGGCGTCTTTTTAGCGTAGCGTCAGGGTGAGGATTTTCAACTTAATCGCACGCGCAGCCAGCGAAAGGGCGCAACGGCTTGCTGGCAGACAAAGCCTGGCGGAGGGCTAAGAACAGCGTAAAGGGGAAGAGAGGGTGAAGCGTCGCCTCCTTCCGCACCGGGAAAGAGGCGACGTAACCGCCGTTAACTAGCGCTTCTTACCGAAGGCCGCAGCCAGGGCATCACCCATGGCGCTGTTACCTGCTGGCTGACTGGCGGGACGCGCCCGGCCTTTGTTCGCTGCGGGACGTCTTTCCTCACGTGCCGTGCTGCTCTTACCACTGCGGGCATGGCCTTCACCCGGCTGCTCGTCAAGACGCATAGTAAGCGCGATACGTTTACGCTGCAGATCCACTTCCATGACTTTGACTTTGACGATGTCGCCCGCCTTCACGACCTGATGCGGATCGTCCACAAACTTATCGGACAGGGAAGAGATATGGACCAGCCCGTCCTGATGAACGCCAATATCCACGAAAGCACCGAAGTTAGTGACGTTAGTGACCGCACCTTCCAGCACCATGCCCGGCATCAGGTCGTTCAGGGTTTCCACGCCTTCCGCGAACTGCGCGGTTTTAAACTCAGGACGGGGATCGCGGCCGGGTTTTTCCAGCTCTTTCATGATGTCAGTCACGGTCGGCAAGCCGAAACGCGCATCGGTAAAGTCCACAGCGTTCAGATTCCGCAGGCTGGCCGGATTGCCCATCAAATCGGTCAGGGCCTGTTCCGTGGCCGCCAGAATGCGCTCGACGACCGGATAGGCTTCGGGGTGAACCGTAGACGCATCCAGCGGGTTATCGCCGTGATTGATACGCAGGAAGCCTGCGCATTGCTCAAAGGCTTTCGGCCCCAGGCGGCTCACCTTGAGTAACTGCTGACGATTCTGAAAACGCCCGTTTTCGTCACGCCAGCCGACGATATTTTGCGCCATCATGCGCGTCAGACCTGCTACGCGCGTCAGCAGCGGTACGGAAGCGGTGTTCAGATCAACGCCGACGGCATTCACGCAGTCTTCCACGACCGCATCCAGCTTTTTCGCCAGCTGACTCTGGCTGACGTCATGCTGATACTGGCCTACACCGATGGATTTCGGGTCGATTTTCACCAGCTCGGCAAGCGGATCCTGTAAGCGGCGGGCAATGGAAACCGCCCCGCGCAGGGAGACATCCAGATCCGGGAACTCCTGCGCCGCTAACTCTGACGCGGAGTAGACCGATGCGCCCGCTTCGCTGACAATCACTTTTTGCGCCGTGACCTGCGGGAACTGCTTTTGCAGATCAAGGAAGAAACGTTCGGTTTCACGTGAGGCGGTACCGTTTCCGATTGCCACCAGTTCGACCTGGTGCTTCACGCACAGCGCCGCCACGGCCGCCGCCGCTTTTGCGGCCTGGCCAGTATGGGGATAAACGGTATCGGTGGCGACCAGCTTGCCGGTGGCGTCAACGACGGCAACTTTCACGCCGGTACGCAGGCCCGGATCCAGGCCCATAGTGGCACGCATGCCCGCAGGTGCCGCCATCAACAGATCGTGCAGGTTGCGTGCAAAGACGTTGATGGCCTCATCTTCGGCCCGCTCGCGAACCGTGCCCATCAGCTCAGTTTCCAGATGCAGCATCACCTTGATGCGCCAGGTCCAGCTGACCACAGCCTTGCGCCAGCTGTCGGCGGGCGCGTTATTCAGTCTCAGGTTCAGGTGTTCGGCAATCAGGGTTTCGCCATGACTTTCGCGCGGTGGCTCATCAAATTGCGGATCGGCATTCAGCGACAGCTGCAGCACGCCTTCGTTACGTCCGCGCAGCATCGCCAGTGCACGGTGAGACGGTACGGTATGCAGCGGCTCATGGTGGTCGAAATAGTCGCGGAATTTCGCGCCCTCTTCCTCTTTACCTTCCACCACTTTCGATACCAGATGGGCATTCTTCCACAAATAGTGGCGTACTTTAGCCAGCAGCGCGGCATCTTCAGCAAAGCGCTCCATCAGGATATAGCGCGCGCCATCAAGGGCTGCGCGCACATCGGCGACACCGTTATCGGCATTCACATAACCTGCAGCCAGCTGCTCCGGATCGTGCGAGGGATCCTGCCACAATGTCTCGGCCAACGGCTCCAGACCGGCTTCGATGGCGATTTGCCCACGGGTGCGGCGTTTGGGTTTGTAGGGCAGGTAAAGATCTTCGAGTTCTGTTTTGCTGAGCGTTGTATTGATGGCCTGAGCCAGGTCGTCGGTGAGTTTTCCTTGTTCCTCAATGGATTTCAGGATGGCCTGCCTGCGTTCAGCGAGTTCACGCAGGTAGCCGAGGCGGGTTTCCAGCTGGCGGAGTTGCGTATCATCCAGACCGCCCGTCACCTCTTTACGATAACGTGCAATGAATGGCACGGTATTCCCTTCATCCAACAGGCGGACGGCGGCGTCAACTTGCTCGGGGCGCGCCTGGAGCTCACTTGCAATTAGCTGGCTAAGAACATTCATCATCGGACTATTATGCTTTCTGGGTTGAGAAATAGCCGATAGTTATACGGATTGATGGGCGAAAATGCCAGAGAATGGGCCTGCTTTCAGCGATATTCTGAATCAGGCTTCAATATAGCTAATTTCATTAACATACCAGGCGGCCGGCCCGGCTGGCGTCTCGACAATGGCCATATCACCGACCGCTTTTTTTAACAGCGCGCGGGCCATCGGCGAGTCAATCGAGATGTAATCCTTACGGCCAAAAATTTCATCGTAGCCCACGATACGAAAGCGTTTCACTTCACCGTCGTCATTCTCGACTTCCACCCAGGCACCAAAAAATACTTTGCCGTCCTGTTGGGGCGAATAATCCACAATACGCAGTTGCTCAAGACTTTTGCTGAGATAGCGGACGCGGCGGTCAATCTCGCGCAAACGCTTCTTATTGTACTGGTAATCGGCATTTTCACTCCGATCGCCCAGGCTGGCAGCCCAGGTCACTTTTTTGGTGACCTCGGGTCGCTCTTCCCGCCACAGATAATCAAGTTCAGCTTTTAAGGTGTTAAAACCTTCACGGGTAATCAGTCGCGTTCTCATGTACTGCAGCCGGTCAAATCAAAAGAGCTTCAGTGTAAAGCAAATCCGGTGTGGCGAAAAAGGGGGCGAGAAAAGGGTTTTTAACAGGCTAAAAACCCTTTTACTGCGCTTCACGCTCAGGGAAGCACAATGAGGCGAGGAGGCTGACTTATTTACCCGCTTTGGTCGACGTCGTGGTTGAGGTGCTGCTGCTGTTACCATCACCGCCGCCACCGCCTGCGGTCGCCAGCGCTACGCCCAACAGCGCGCCAATGGCACCAATACCGATGGCATTGGAGTTGCCCTGAGCGGTTGTGGTGGCCTGTGCACCGGCGGCTTCACCGGCTGCAGGGGCGGCATAACTTTGGCTGATGCTGGACAAGGCCAGTACGCTCAGCAGTAAGATCGTTTTTTTCATGTTTTCCCCGTAAAGCGACAGATTGGCGTTGCTTTAGTCTGGGTGATATCAGGCAGTACGCAAAGTGAGCTTTACTGATTGATTTATTGGACTTTAGCTGCAAGTGGACTCATTAAAAGCGGATCTCATACTAATCCGAGAACGGTCGCGTATTATCCTGTTTTTTTGCGGAAGAATATGCTGTTATCAGAGTCATAAACCGCAGCTTGCCGGAGAAGCGGGCAATAACAGATTCGATTTAAGTCAAATTTTCTGGCAACCCGTTGTTTTTGTTAGCGCGATTATCACTGGTACGGTGTTAAAACCAGTAAATAGCGGAATTTTAGCCAATATTTCAGATTTGCCGTATTCTGTCCCACGGAGGACGAAACGGAACGGCTTCTCCGTCAGCAGAACGTGAATTTAAATATAAGCTGCTGTTTAATATGCTTTGTAACAATTTTGACTAGAATATAAACCATTAAACACTGTCGCTGTGCCACATGTTTTTTTAACAATATTGGCTCAGGCAATCGCGCCTTTGGGAGTTAAAAATGCAAGAAAACTACAAGATCCTGGTCGTCGATGACGATATGCGTTTACGCGCTCTGCTTGAACGCTACCTTACCGAACAAGGTTTTCAGGTGCGCAGTGTCGCCAACGCCGAGCAGATGGATCGTCTGTTAACCCGCGAATCCTTCCATTTGATGGTGCTGGATCTGATGCTGCCTGGCGAAGATGGGCTGTCGATTTGCCGTCGTCTGCGTAGCCAGAGCAACCCCATGCCTATCATCATGGTCACAGCTAAGGGTGAAGAAGTGGACCGTATCGTGGGGCTGGAAATCGGTGCGGACGACTATATTCCCAAGCCATTCAACCCGCGTGAACTGCTGGCGCGCATTCGTGCCGTGCTGCGTCGTCAGGCCAATGAGCTGCCCGGTGCGCCTTCGCAGGAAGAAGCGGTCATCGCGTTTGGTAAGTTCAAGCTCAATCTGGGCACGCGGGAAATGTTCCGTGAAGATGAACCTATGCCGTTAACCAGCGGCGAATTCGCCGTGCTTAAGGCGCTGGTGAGTCACCCACGTGAGCCGCTGTCGCGCGATAAACTGATGAACCTGGCCCGCGGTCGTGAGTACAGCGCTATGGAGCGTTCCATTGACGTTCAGATCTCTCGCCTGCGCCGCATGGTGGAAGAAGATCCGGCTCACCCACGCTACATCCAGACCGTTTGGGGCCTGGGTTACGTCTTTGTACCGGACGGCAGTAAAGCATGAGGCGGTTGCGCTTCTCGCCACGAAGTTCGTTTGCCCGCACCTTGTTGTTGATCGTTACCTTGCTGTTTGTCAGCCTGGTAACGACCTACCTGGTGGTGCTGAACTTCGCCATTCTTCCCAGCCTGCAACAGTTCAATAAGGTTCTGGCGTATGAAGTCCGTATGCTGATGACGGACCGTCTACAACTGGAAGATGGCACGCAGCTGGAAGTGCCACCCGCGTTTCGCCGCGAAATCTATCGTGAACTGGGTATTTCGCTCTATACCAATGCGGCGGCAGAGGAGAGCGGACTGCGCTGGGCACAGCACTATAAGTTCCTCAGCGATCAGATGGGGCAGCAGCTTGGTGGTCCGACCGATGTGCGCGTCGAGGTTAATAAAAACTCCCCGGTTGTCTGGTTAAAGACCTGGCTGTCGCCCGATATCTGGGTGCGCGTGCCGCTGACTGAAATTCACCAGGGTGATTTCTCGCCGCTGTTCCGCTATACCCTGGCGATAATGTTGCTGGCGATCGGCGGAGCCTGGCTATTTATCCGCATACAAAACCGCCCGCTGGTGGACCTGGAACACGCCGCACTGCAGGTCGGCAAAGGCATTATCCCGCCGCCACTGCGTGAGTATGGCGCGTCAGAAGTGCGCTCGGTCACGCGCGCGTTCAACCAGATGGCGGCAGGGGTTAAACAGCTCGCTGACGACAGAACGTTGCTCATGGCGGGCGTCAGCCACGATTTACGTACGCCGTTGACCCGTATTCGCCTCGCCACAGAGATGATGAACGAGCAGGATGGCTATCTGGCCGAATCGATCAATAAAGACATCGAAGAGTGCAATGCCATCATCGAGCAGTTCATTGACTACCTGCGCACCGGTCAGGAAATGCAGACCGAACTGGCCGACCTGAACAGCGTTTTGGGTGAAGTGGTGGCCGCAGAAAGCGGTTACGAGCGTGAAATCGAAAATGCGGTGATGGCGGAAGAGTTGATGCTGGAGATTAATCCCCTTTCCATTAAACGTGCGCTGGCTAACCTGGTGGTGAACGCAGCACGTTATGGAAATGGCTGGATCAAGGTCAGCAGCGGTCGGGAACTGCATCGCGCCTGGTTCCAGGTTGAAGACGATGGCCCGGGTATTAAACCCGATCAACTGGCCCATCTGTTCCAGCCCTTTGTGCGCGGTGACAGTGCGCGTAGCACCAGCGGTACCGGTCTGGGACTGGCTATCGTGCAGCGTATTATCGATGCACATCAGGGTTCGCTGGAAATTGGCGACAGTGAGCGGGGAGGATTACGCATCCGTGCCTGGCTGCCGTTAGCAGAAACCCCGGAAGCGGTTCAAAACAGCGGCAATCTTTCGCTGAGCTAAAACAACGGCGCGGCGGTTCAGGCCGCGCCGTGGCGATTAGCGCTGTGGACCGGCTTTAACCAACGCGGCACCTGCCGCATTATCGGTATACTTCTCAAAGTTAGTGATAAAACGCTGGGCCAAATCATCCGCCGCAGCGTGCCACTTCGCTTCACTTTCCCAGCTACGACGTGGATCCAGGGTGTCTTCATCCAGATCGCCCAGGGTTTTAGGGACCTGAAGGTTGAATACCGGCAGCGTTTCCGTTGGCGCATCATCCAGCTCACCGGCCAGAATCGCGTTGATAATGGCGCGGGTATTTTTCAGCGAAATGCGTTTTCCACTGCCGTTCCAGCCGGTGTTAACCAGATAAGCCTGCGCACCGGCCGCTTCCATGCGTTTCACCAGCACTTCTGCATACTGCGTGGGGTGCAGTGTCAGGAAGGCGGCACCAAAGCAGGCTGAGAATGTTGGCGTGGGGGCGGTCACACCGCGTTCCGTGCCGGCAAGCTTGGCGGTGAATCCCGACAGGAAATGGTACTGCGTCTGCTCTGGCGTTAAACGGGAGACCGGAGGCAGTACGCCAAAGGCATCGGCGGTCAGGAAAATTACCTTCTTCGCATGACCTGCTTTGGAAACCGGCTGCACGATATTATCGATGTGATGAATCGGATAGGAGACGCGGGTGTTTTCGGTTTTGCTGTCATCCGCAAAATCGATACTGCCGTCTTCACGCACCACCACGTTTTCCAGCAGCGCATTGCGGCGAATGGCGCGGTAGATTTCGGGCTCGGCCTGCTCAGAAAGATTAATCGTTTTGGCGTAGCAGCCGCCTTCAAAGTTAAACACGCCGTCATCGTCCCAGCCGTGTTCATCATCGCCAATAAGCTGGCGATCCGGATCGGTAGACAATGTGGTTTTACCCGTGCCGGACAGACCAAAGAACACCGCCACGTCACCGGCTTTACCCACGTTGGCCGAGCAGTGCATTGACGCAATGCCTTTCAGTGGGAGCAGGTAGTTCATGATTGCGAACAGCCCTTTTTTCATCTCCCCGCCATACCAGGTGCCGCCAATCAGCTGCATCCTTTCCGTCAGGTTAAAGGCCACGAAGTTCTCAGAATGCAGTCCCTGCGCCTGCCAGTCCGGATTGGTGCATTTTGCGCCGTTCATGACCACAAAATCCGGCGTGAAGTTATCCAGTTCGGCAGCGCTGGGCTGGATAAACATGTTTTTCACAAAGTGTGCCTGCCAGGCCACTTCGGTAATAAAGCGTACGCTCAGGCGTGAGTCAGGATTGGCACCGCAGAAGGCATCCACAATAAACAGACGCTTACCTGAAAGCTGCTGCGTCACGCATTTTTTCAGCGCTTGCCAGGTTTCCTGCGACAGAGGCTGGTTATCGTTTTTTCCGGTGCCTTGATCGTTCCACCACAGCGTATCGCGCGTGGTGTCATCGCGGACGATGTACTTATCCTTAGGCGAGCGCCCGGTAAACACCCCGGTATCGACTGCGATTGCGCCGCTTTGCGTCAGGGTGCCACGCTCAAAACCTTCGAGCTCCGGGCGCATCTCTTCCTGAAATAACGTGTCGTAATCAGGGTTGTGAACCACCTCAGTGGTATCGGTGATGCCCAGATCGGCAAGGGCTTTCGAGGTCAGGCCGTTAACGCGCATTTTACTGCTCCTTAAATCGGTGTCTGTTCTGTACGGGCAAAAAGAGTTTGGGATCGTGTCGGTCAAAGGCCGCCCGGTCAGGCGAGGAGACAGATCGCGCGCAGTGTACTCTACTGAGTCTGAGGGGGAAGGTATGTTCTTTTAAAAATGCGACTCAGGGCGCGTTAAGGTCGTGTTTCGAACGTTTTTAAGATGTTAAGAAAGTAAAAAAAGATAATTTATCAAGTAAATTAAGGGCATAGCAAAGCAGAGGTGAGGGCGGCAGAACCGCCCTGGTCGGATCAGTGAAGACGGTTGCTGTTTTCCACGGAGTTGCTGCGGATACCGGCAATATCGACAGCATCGAAAACATAATGCGATCCGCAATAGTCGCAATGCATATCGATTTTGCCGTCTTCGGCAATAATCTCATCGACTTCTTCCTGCGGCAGCGTTTTCAGGACCTCGCCGCAACGTTCGCGCGAGCAGGTACATTTGTAGATCACCGGCTGGGGATCGTAAACGGTCACTTCTTCCTGATGGTACAGTCGCCAGAGCACATCAGTTGCCGGCAGGTCGATCAATTCTTCTGTTTTAATCGTCTCTGTCAACGTAGCGAGATGGTCGAAATCCTCTTTATCCGTGTCCTGCGCGGGCAGAACCTGTAACAGAATCCCGGCGGCGCCTGCATCGCTGGTGCGGATAAACAGTCGGGTTGGCAGCTGTTCTGAACGCATGAAGTAATCTTCCAGGCATTCGCTCAGCGTGTCACCTTCCAGACCGACCACGCCCTGATAGCGCTCACCTTTTTCTGGCGTAATCGTAATCACCAGATAGCCATTGCCTACCATGCTCTTAAGCGTGCTGTCGTCAGGGATCTCGCCTTTCATTCGCGCGACACCGCGTAATTCCTGCTGATTATTCCCATTGATCACGGCCAGCGTCAGCGGACCATCGCCCTGCAACTGCACGGTGATCTCACCATCAAATTTCAGCGTCGCGGTAAGCAGGCTGGTTGCCACCAGTAACTCACCCAGCAGGGTTTGCACAGCGGGTGGATAATCGTGGTTTTTAATGGTTTCACGCCAGGTGTTTGAAACGTTGACCAGTTCGCCGCGAACAGCAGCATTTTCAAACAGATAACGGCGCAGTTGATCGTTTACAGACATAATTTTTCTCTCTTTGGGCGGGCGGTGAGCGGCATCAAGGCCTGTCTTACTCATCACCCGATAACTTAAATTTCATCAAATCGCGGCGCTCTTTTTTGTCAGGCCGGCGATCGGGATGGGGCATAGTCAGCGCATTCATTTTGCGCGCCAGCGCCATTTTTTCGCGCTTCTCAATGCTGGCGTCCGTTTCACGATAAAGCTGCTGCGCTTCACTGGCCGGACGCCGTTGTTCGCTGATCCCGGTAATTACGACGGTACGTTCATCATTGCCCTGGCGCAGGGTTAGCTCCGCATCACGTTCAACCAGCTTACTTGGTTTGCTGCGCTGACCATTGTAATGAACCTTACCGCCTTCAATCATCTCGCGCGCAATGGAACGGGTTTTATAGAACCGCGCCGCCCAAAGCCATTTATCAAGACGAACACCGTCTTCAGATTTTTCTTTCATAGCTGCTCCCAGGCCTGGATCACTGTGCGGTAATGGCTTATTGCATAGTGACGCTGAAAGGGTTGTTCGGGACGACCGGAATCAGGATTACGGATGCCTAAACACCAGCCGATTCCCCAGGATTTAGCGACATCAAGAAGGATTTCGTTGTCATCAATGAACAATGTTCGTGATGCATCAAAGCCCGTGTGTTGCGCGACCGCCTGCCACAAACGTTGATCTTCTTTCGGATAGCCAAAGGTATGGGTGGAAAGTAATAAATCAAGGTGTGGTGCTAAACCTATTTGTCGTCGTTTAACGTCCAGATTCCAGGGATGCGCATTGGTCAGCAGAATAGTGCGCTTACCTGTGCGCCGCAGCATCTGCAGAAAAGGCAGCGTATCGGGCCGTAAGCGGACGCGATGACGGTGTGCCCAGAGCATCGCGTGGATATCCAGTTGCAGGGCCTCTGACCAGTAGTCCAGACAATACCAGTTTAGCGTATGGGACACGGCCTGATATTTTTCTTCCATCAACTGCCGCGCGTGTTCGACAGGGATGCCCCGATGCGCGCTCAGCGCATCCGGCACCTGCTCCCGCCAAAAGACGCGGTCAAACGCCAGATCCAGTAACGTGCCGTCCATATCCAACAGCACGGTATCAATATCAGAACCGTTACACATCATGGCGGATTTACCCATTGCCTTTTCGCGCCACAGGGTAGCACAGTTGCAGGCCGGTCAGAATACGGAGCGCACGCCCTGTATAGTGCTGAGGGAAGGGTTAAAGCACGTGTCGTAGTATTGCTGAATCGCGAGCATACGCTGACGATTCAGATGCATACGACGCAGCGCCAGCAGGCCGTTAGTCAGGCCACAGGCCAGGAGCACGATTAACAGCAAGGCGGCACCGAGATAGCGCCATTTTGCCATCGCATCAGGTTCATTATGCAGGGCGATATGGCGCGTGCCGTTGGCATCTGTGTAGATGTTCGTGATGATGCCCGTCGCGCTGAACGGCGTGTGCAACAGCAGTGAGGACAGACGTTGCAGCTCCTGCCATTGTGAGGCCGCATCCAGATCAAACAAGGGAACCGCGGGCTGAGGCTGGTTGACTAACTGGTGCCCTTCGTCGCTGACAATCACAAACCCGCCCGGCGGTGGGCTGTTGAGATTTTCTGTGGCACGACGCGTTTCACGATAAAAGAAGGTCGACGTCGCGGTGTGCACCAGATTTTCCAGCGCTTCCGCGCTGACAGGGCGCAGCAGGACATTCATCCCGTTAAGTTGACCGGAATCGGCGCGGCTGACTAATGTGTCCCAGTCTTTGGCATTGCCCAAATTCACCAACGCGTTTTTAAGCCGAACACAGTCCTGTGCCTGGCTGCACAGCGCCTGCGTTTTCAATACCAGATCGGAAAAGTCATCCAGCAAAATCATGCCTGATTTCTGAATCGCAGACGCTAACTGCGGATTCAGTTTGGGGTCCGTATTGGTTTCGGGATGCAGCTGTTTTGTGGTGGTTTCCAGAAGCGCGGAGGCTTTCTCAATAATATCTGAGTGAGGCAGTGGCAGAGGCGTAGCGTTATTCCAGTAGATCTGCGAGCAGTCGAACGGCATGTAGATATAAGTGCGATTGCTTTGATAATTGCCCGGCACGGCACACATGCCGGTCCCGGTAACCTTCAGGCTATCACCCACTTTCAAATCTTCACGACTCAGTTGATTGACGCTACTGACATCAAGGCTGTCAGTACCTTTTACCCATGCAAGGCTGAGCTTGATGGGCATACTGAGCGGTATCCAGGTGAGTAAGAAGGCCAGAACAATAAAAGCACCGCAGGCCAGAACGACATTTTTCCGCCAGCGCTGAAGCGGAAAGTTTTTTACCTCGTCCTGCAAAGAAAGAAAACGGCCCTGACGCACCACCTGACGGTTAAGATAAATTTCGACGTCTGTAACCTGCCCCAGGTCGTGTGCGACGTAAGGCTGCCAGTGCGCAGGATAAATCAGGTCGATAATCCCCAGCGTGATGTTGCTCTGCTCTTGATTGGACTCGCCAAATAAGCCCCAGCGTTTTGGCGCGCCGCGCAGGCAGTGGATCTCACGCAGACCATTTTCACCGGGAATCCGGTACATTAACCACAGACTTGCGGCGACCATCGCGCTGGCAATTACCACCAGCCAGATCATCAGACTTGTGGGTAATAACAAACCAATAAAAAACATCATCAACGCAAACGAGATGATAACGGCCTCGCGCGTGCCATCCGGGCGGGACAGTCGATACTCTTCCAGGGTTTCTTTGCGCACCCGAACTAACTCAACGTTTTCGCTTTCGGCCTTACGGATAGAGGCATTTGTGGATGCCGGACGTATCAGATTAGGCAGTGACTGCTGATCAATCGCGTAATCCACCAGCGAGTGGCCGTTTAACGAAATGATGAGTGGGATCGATTGCGTACGGATCAACTCAACGTAATTTTCATCGGTGATGTACTGTTCCCACAGCGGCGGCAAATGGACTTCAACTTCATCCAGATAGTAGCGCCACTTATGCGGATCGTCGGTGGAAAGCCCATAGCGGGTAATCGCGCGGGTAACCGGATAAACATTGTTGCTCTGGGCGGTCAGCACCAGCTTTTCGTGCCGACGACGGGATTCACCAGGGCTGAGAATACGGGGTTGTTTTTCCAGGGCGGCAAGATACTGCTCTACGGCTCTGCGCTCTCTTTCAGTCAGTTTACGGCAGGGCGGGCTGATGAATGGCAACGGTTTCGCCAACGGCGGCCTGCGCCGCATAGCGTACCAAAATCCAATACCTGCCAGAATTGAACAGGTTAGCACTAAGGCCAATATAATAATTATTGTGCTCATGCTTTGCTCAATTCAGCCAAAATACTGCCTTCACTTTAGACTTACGTCCCCAGACGCGCCCCTGATTTCAGGCGATTGATGGGAGGTTAAACAACTCTGACAAGTTTAACAACAAACAAAATTGTACTGTAAATCATTTGATTAGGCGTTATTACAGCACACAGTGCCAGAATAGTAACTATCATGCACATAGTATTGTATCGGCATTGTCTGAATTTTGAAGGCAGATATTGACTAACGCAAATTTTTTGTGCCCGAAATAGAGCCGTTATTGCATAGAGAAAACGTGGGCTGCGTAACCGGATGACGTCATTGAGTCGCACAATGCTCCACGGTTAGGTATGCTAATTCGCTACGGAGTGCTGGCGCAGCAAGTTTGAGGCTGATATGAAAAAGTCGTTAAAAAAACCTGACATCCTCAATGTAGAAACCGTAGCACGTTCACGGTTGTTTACTGTCGAAGCGGTCGACCTGGCCTTCAGCAATGGCGCCCGGCGCATTTATGAACGCATGAAACCGTCGGAACGCGAGGCAGTCATGATTGTGCCCATCATTGATGATCATCTGATTCTGATCGAAGAGTATGCCGTGGGCCTGGAAAGCTATGAACTGGGCTTTCCAAAAGGCTTAATCGATCCGGGTGAAACGGTCAATCAGGCGGCCGACCGTGAACTGAAAGAGGAAGCGGGATTCGGGGCTGGCCAGTTGACTTTGCTGGGTAAACTGACGATGGCACCGTCCTATTTTTCCAGCAAGATGAACATCGTGGTTGCAGAAGGGCTTTACCAGGAGAAGCTGGAAGGGGATGAGCCTGAGCCGCTGGTGGTCCACCGTTGGCCGTTAAGCAACATGCTGGCGTTACTGCAGGAGCCTGATTTCCGCGAAGCGCGCAACGTCAGTGCGTTGTTTATGGTGCGTGAGTGGCTGGTGAAGCAGGGCCGTCTGCATTACTGATTGAGCACCAGATTTCCGGGCGGTAAAAAGCGGAGAGGCGGCCAGGCCGCCTCTCACGTTTATCAGAACAGTTCGTGACTTTCGCCATTGTCCATGATGGTCGTGCCTGCATCATGAACCGAATATTCGGTTGGCTGTGTTCCGTTGATAAAGTACTCCTGACGTGTGTTTCCTCCGCCATTGGCCAGCTTGCCCGTACTGCGGTCAATGGTCACGGTAACAATGCCCTCAGGCGGCGTTAACGGCTGAACAGGTACACCTTCAAGGGCCACTTTCATAAAGTCATCCCATGCAGGCTGTGCACTCTTCGCCCCGCCTTCATAGCCCGAAATCTGATCGGGAATGGCACCAGAAAGCGTACTGCGACCCAGATCGCGACGCGCATCATCGAAGCCGATCCACACCGAGGTCACCACGCCCGGGCCGTAACCCGAGAACCAGGCATCTTTGGAGCTGTTAGTCGTCCCTGTTTTCCCGCCGATATCATTACGTTTCAGGTCGCGTCCGGCACGCCAGCCGGTCCCCATCCAGCCTGGCTCACCAAAAATATTACTGTTCAGCGCGCTTTTGATCAGGAAGGACAGCGGTGTGTTAATCACGTGCGGCGCATACTGCTGCTCGCCACCCTGCTGAGGCTGGGCGGGCACTTGCTCCAGCTCAGGCTGCGGCACGGCTTGATTTTGCTGTGGGGCGGACGGGGCAACGTTCTCAACGCTTTCCGCATTCAGCGCCAGCGCTTTTTTGGTTTCACCGTAGATCACCGGTAAGTTGCACTGCGGACAGGCAATTCTGGGTTTCTCTTCGAAAACGGTCTGTCCCTGTTCATTTTCGATCTTACTGATGAAATAAGGATCGATCAGGAAGCCGCCGTTAGCCATGACCGAATAGCCCCGCACGACCTGCAGCGGTGTGAACGACGCGGCACCCAGGGCCAGCGATTCGGTATGCACAATATTCTGTGCCGGGAAGCCAAAACGCTGGAGATACTCTGCGGCGTAATCCACGCCCATTGCACGCATGGCACGAACCATAACAACGTTTTTAGACTGCCCCAGGCCCTGACGCAGACGAATCGGACCATCGTAAGTGGGCGGAGAGTTCTTTGGACGCCAGTCCGCACCGGCACCGGCATCCCAGCGAGAAATCGGTACGTCGTTCAGAATGGAGGCCAGCGTTAACCCGCGATCCATCGCCGCGGTATACAGGAACGGCTTGATGTTTGAACCCACCTGGCGCAGCGCCTGAGTCGCGCGGTTAAACATGCTCTGGTTGAAGTCAAAGCCCCCGACCAGTGCGCGAACCGCACCGTTATTAGGGTCCAGTGAAACCAGGGCCGAGTTCACATCCGGTACCTGGCCCAGCCACCATGTATCGCCGACCTGGCGTACCCAGATCTGCTGGCCCGGCTGAAGCACCTGTGCAATGCTTTTGGGTGTCGGTCCCTGCACTGTGTCCGATTTAAAGGCACGCGCCCAGCGCACGCCCGCCATCGTCAGTGACACATTGCTGCCATCCTTCATCATGACGGTGGCTTCGTCACTCTGGACATGCGTTACGACGGCCGGATGAAGCGGCCCGTACAGAGGCAGATTTTTTAATGCTTTAACAATCTGCGTTTGCCCCCAGGCTGGCTCGCCGACTTTCCACAGCACGCTGGTAGGGCCACGATAGCCGTGACGCATATCGTAGGCGATGACGTTGTTCTGCACGGCTTCCTGCGCGGATTCCTGCAGACGGCGCGTCACGGTGGTGTAAACCTTGTAACCATCGGTATACGCATTATCGCCATAGCGTTTCACCATTTCCTGGCGCACCATCTCGGTCAGATAGGGCGCGGAGAAGACGATTTTCGGGCCATGATAGCTGGCGACCAGCGGCGCATTACGTGCTTCATCATATTGCTGCTGGGTGATGTATTTCTGGTCCAGCATACGAGCCAGCACCACATTGCGCCGGGCGACAGCACGACTGTGGGAATACAGCGGGTTAAAGGTTGACGGGGCTTTCGGCAGCCCGGCGATGGTCGCCATTTCACTCAACGACAGCTCGCCAACGGGTTTGCCAAAATACACCTGCGAGGCTGCGCCAACGCCATAAGCCCGGTAGCCGAGATAGATTTTATTCAGGTAAAGCTCAAGAATTTCGTCTTTATTCAGCAACTGCTCAATGCGAATCGCCAGAAAGGCTTCCTTTACCTTACGCATCAGGGAGCGTTCCGGACTGAGGAAAAAGTTACGCGCCAGTTGCTGTGTGATGGTACTGGCCCCCTGGGACGCATGGCCTGAAACCAGCGCGACGCTGGCGGCACGGAAAATCCCGATGGGATCCACACCGTGATGCTCATAGAAGCGGCTGTCTTCCGTCGCAATAAACGCATGGACCATGTCAGGTGGAACCTGCTGCAGGCTAAGCGGAATACGGCGCATTTCACCATACTGGGCGATAAGATCGCCGTCGGCGCTGTAAACCTGCATAGGGGTTTGCAAACGCACATCTTTCAGTGTGTTAACGTCGGGTAACTGGGGCTCTATATATTTGTACAAACCATAAATCGAGCCAGCTCCCAGCAAGGTGCAACACACTGCAAGGATTAATAAATACTTTACGAACTTCACCTGAGATTTCCCATCTGTTGTCGTTTGGGCAGTTTATAAGCAACCGCGCAGTAGTATAAAGGCAAGCCAGACGCTTTGATATGTCCATTTTTCCGGACGATAAGGAGATCGCGCGCATGGCTTTTCACACCTGGCAAATTGGACTGGATATTCAGAACCGGCAGTGCTGTGCCCTTGCCATCCTGCGTCGTCGCCGGGGTTGGCAATTATGCCACTGGTGGCAGCAACGGCTGCCGCAAGATACGTTAAGAAACGGTGTGCTGCAATCTTCCCCTGCATTGCTGTCTGTATTAAGCCAGTGGCGTAAGGTGTTACCACGGCGCTATACGTTACGGGTCTGTCTTCCCGCGCACCTGGCACTACAGCAACCGCTTTCTCTGCCTGATCCGCCCTTAAAAGAACCCGCACTGGGCCGCTTTGTCCGGGCATCCGCTCAGCGTCTTTTCCCGGTGGACGCCAGTGAACTGGCCCTGGATTACCGTGTCGATACCAACCTGGAACGGCTATGCGTCACGGCTGCACGGCGGGATGTCGTTACGCAGTGGCGGACACCGCTGGAGCAGGCCGGCCTTAAATGCTCTGTGTTTGAACTGGCGACGAACGCACTCAACATCGTCGCAGAACAGGCGCAACTGGCTGCGGGAAGTGTAGTGGTTTTACGCCAGGATGCACGTTACCTGTGGAGCGATGGCGTCAACGCCGCACTTTTTGCCGGAGAGGGCGGTTTTGACGCGCTACGTGAGCAGGCTTTTCCCCACGCGACGTCGCTTTATTATTGTGATGCCGATAACGCATTGCCGCCGGCTGACACGGTGCCGTTCTCTCCCCTGCAAACATTTCGCTATCAGCAGCCACCTTTGCCCGCGCATCCGGGGGCCTTCGTCCTGGCCGCCGGGCTGGCGTTGCGGAAAGAGGATTGCTGATGGTCGCTGTGAACCTTCTTCCCTGGCGGCACTGGCGCTGGCAGCGTCAACGGCGTCAGAGCTTACGTATGCTGGCTGTCACATCAGGACTGGTCGTGCTGCTGGTGGCAGGGCCTTGCTGGCGGGATCATAAGGCGCTCAGACGGGTTCAGCGTCAGCATGTCGGCCTCAGTCATGCCCTTAAGGCCGCTGAACAGCAGGTGGTGCAGCAACAGCGACTGCTGAAACAACTGGATGAGGCGCAGCAGCGCCGCCACTGGCTGCACCAGCAGAGCAGGCAGTTTCACGTCTGGCAGCAACTCTGGCTTGCGTTGCCTGCTTTGCTGCCTGACGGGCTGTGGTTAACGCGACTGGATAAACGGGAAACGTCGTTACAACTGGAGGGCAAAGCGCAGCATATGCAGGAGATTCGCGCCTTTCGTCAGCGCTTAAGCGATGTGGCGCTGTTTTCACAGATCAAACAAGGCAATGTGCAACGCCAGCCCGAAGGGGAGTATCGCTTCGTCTTGCATATTCGCCTTAAGGAGGCGACTAGTGAGTAGCCTTACCGGGCACTGGATGCGGTTAGCTCCACCGCTGCGTTATGGCAGCCTGTTGGCGGGCGCGGTCTGCCTGCTGTGTGTGGCCTGGTGGACCGTGCTACAGCCGCAAAAACGGGTGCTGGCTGATGCCAGGCATCAATGCGTGCAGCAGCAGGCGCACCTGCAACAGCTGCAGCGACAGTTTGCCCGCTATCCCGCCCTTGCTGTTTTACAGGCACAACTTCAGCAGATTCAGATGGAAAAGCCAGCCGCGTCATCGACGCTGGAGGCGATCATCGCAGAACGGGGTGCAGCGCTTGAGCAGTGGCTGCCCGATGAACAGCCTCGAGCCCTCACTTTCCATCTGCAATGGGCCCAGTTTCCGCCGTTGTTTTCTGCGCTTTCAACGTCTGCAACGGCGTTTCCTGATCGCTTTCAGTTAACCGCTCATTCTGACTATCTGGTGGCGCAACTCTGGCTGGACGCTGATGAAACCCATTAGTGTTGTTCTGCTGTTACTCAGCTGTGGCGCTGGCGTTGCGCAGACACGGGATCCGTTTCGTCCTCTTCCTGGCGCGGCCTGCCTGGCGGAGGTTGAACCTCTCAGCGAATGGCGTTTGCAGGGCATCATTGGTCGTGCTCCCCGGTTTCAGGGCTGGCTACTGACGCCACAGGGCAAATCCGTCCACGTCTTGAGCGACCAGCCTTTTCCGTTGTTCCCCTGGCAAACCCTCCGGTTTACTTCCCGTTCGCTTCAGCTATTTATTCCGGGCAGTTGCCCGGCCCAACGTTTCACGTTTCATCTCAAAGGACGCCTGCATGATAAGGATAGCGATTCTGACCCTCCTGCTGTTTTGCCAGATCCCCGCTCACGCCAGCCCTGATGAGGGCCTGAGTCTCGCGTTTGATGATGCGCCGATTGAGCGCATTTTACAGGCGCTGGCTGATCACCAGCAGATCAACCTGATGATCTCCCCTGAGGTTAACGGAACGCTGTCACTGCGGCTGGACAACGTCTCCTGGCAACAGGCACTGTCGCTGGTCGCGCGGATGGCGCAACTGACTGTGCTCGAAGAAGATAACGTTCTGCTGGTTTATCCCGAGCGTTGGCAGCAGCAGCGGCGCGAAGCAGAAAAGGTACAACAGGCGGAAGCGCGTCAGCAGCGTCCTTTAATGCAGCGCAGGATCAACCTGCTCTATGCCAGTGCCAGTGAGGTGCACCGCAGCCTGCAAGGGGAACGCCAGTCGCTTATGACATCGCGCGGGAGCGCCTCTGTGGACACGCGCACCAACAGCCTGTTGCTACGCGACATTGAACCGGCGCTGCAAGACACGGAGCGCTGGATTCAGGCGCTGGATGTGCCGCTGGAACAGGTTGAGCTGGCGGCCCATATCGTGACGATTAGTGAAGAGAATCTGCATGAGCTGGGCGTCAACTGGCGACTGTCTGAGGATAGTGAAAGCCTCAGCCGGGCTTTACATCACCCGCTTCTGGCTATTCCCCTGGGGCTGACCTCGCCCGCTGTTTCGCTGGGCGTCACGTTGTCGCGGACAGGCGGCAGAGTGCTGGATCTGGAGCTCAGTGCGCTGGAGCAGGAAAACCAGGTTGAAATCATCGCCAGCCCGCGGCTTTTTACGTCGCATCAGCAAACCGCGTCGATTAAACAGGGCACCGAAATCCCTTATGAAGTCTCAGCCGGTAACAGCGGCGCAACCAGTATCGAATTCAAAGAAGCGGTGCTGGGCATGGAAGTCACGCCCACCGTTTTAGGCAATGGCCGCATTCAGTTGAAAATACGTATCAGCCAGAACGTGCCGGGGCGCGTGGTTCAGACCAGCGCCTCGCAGGTGCTGTCGATTGATAAGCAGGAAATGGAAACGCAGGTGACGGTTAACGACGGGCAAACACTGGCCCTGGGCGGTATTTTCCATCAGCAGCGCACTCAGGGACAAACGCAGGTGCCGTTACTTGGCCGTCTGCCTGTCGTGGGGGGATTATTCCGCCAGCAGGCTGAAGAACATAAAAAACGCGAGCTGGTGATCTTCATGACGCCGCGATTGGTCAGGGAAGCAGCGCTTACGGCACGATAAAACGGAAAATGTGCCCTTAAAGTTTAACTGCGTTGACGCAGGACAGGAATTAGCTTACAAGGTTTAGCGATTTTTAACACGTTGTAAGCGTCTGAGTTGGAAGAACCCGGCAAGCAGATGAGCGAATTCCTCTGTACGCAGTCATGTCACAACGCTTTACTGACGCCTTACAGTTTCGCGAACAACAGGCCAATTCAGAAATGGATGTGCTGTAAGCAATATAATCGGTTGCCAAACAGCCTTGAGTGTTGAGATAATTTTTCGTCTGACTCTTGCTAACGCTCATGAGGTCTCAGTTCCTGTCCCGCCAGTAAAATGCTGAAAGCGGGGTATCATTAACGAATTCTTAGTAATACCGACAAAATGGCAGAGAAACGCAATATCTTTCTGGTTGGGCCGATGGGTGCCGGCAAAAGCACTATTGGCCGTCAGTTGGCTCAGCAACTCAATATGGAGTTCTTCGATTCCGATCAGGAAATTGAGCGACGCACCGGAGCGGATGTGGGCTGGGTTTTTGACGTTGAAGGCGAAGCTGGCTTCCGCGATCGTGAAGAAAAAATCATCAATGAACTGACCGAGAAGCAGGGCATCGTCCTGGCGACCGGCGGTGGCTCCGTAAAATCCCGGGAAACACGTAATCGTCTCTCCGCCCGCGGCGTCGTGGTTTATCTTGAAACCACTATTGAGAAACAACTGGCACGTACGCAGCGTGACAAAAAACGCCCCTTACTGCAGGTCGAGTCGCCACCGCGTGAAGTACTTGAAGCGCTGGCCGCTGAACGCAACCCGCTGTATGAAGAGATCGCCGATGTTACCATCCGCACTGACGATCAAAGTGCAAAAGTGGTGGCGAATCAGATTATCCACATGTTGGAAAAAAGTTGATCCAACGTTTGAAAGCTCTTTGACAGGTATCGAGCATCATGGAGAAGATCACCGTTTCATTGGGGGAACGCAGTTACCCCATCACTATCGCCGCCGGACTGTTTAATGATCCGGCTTCTTTTTGGCCGTTAAAAGCGGGTGATAATGCCATGCTGGTCACGAACGAGACGCTGGCACCGCTTTACCTGGATAAGGTCACGGCGCGGCTAAAGGCGGCGGGAGTGAAGACGGATCAGGTGATTTTGCCCGACGGTGAGCAGCACAAAACGCTGGCGGTGATGGATCAGGTTTTTACCGCCCTCCTGCAAAAGCCCCACGGGCGCGATACCACGCTGGTGGCGCTGGGTGGGGGCGTGATTGGCGATCTTACCGGTTTTGCTGCGGCAAGCTATCAACGTGGTGTGCGGTTCATTCAGGTGCCGACCACGCTGCTGTCTCAGGTTGACTCGTCGGTTGGCGGAAAAACGGCGGTTAACCATCCTCTTGGCAAAAACATGATAGGTGCGTTTTACCAGCCCGCTTCGGTCGTGATTGATACGGAATGTCTCCGGTCACTGCCTCCGCGTGAGCTGGCGTCCGGTCTGGCTGAAGTGATTAAATACGGCATCATTCTGGACGGTGAATTCTTTCACTGGCTTGAGCAAAATCTTGACCGCCTTCTGGCGCTGGATGAAGCCGCGCTGGCCTGGTGCATCCGTCGTTGCTGTGAGCTGAAAGCCGAGGTTGTCGCCGCGGATGAGCGTGAAAACGGTCAGCGCGCATTACTGAATCTGGGTCATACTTTTGGCCATGCCATTGAAGCGCATATGGGCTATGGCAACTGGTTGCATGGTGAAGCGATTGCCGCTGGTATGGTAATGGCGGCGCGAACCGCGCAACGTCTTGGTCAGTTCAGCGAGCAGGATTGCGAACGCGTTATCGCGTTACTGCAGCGCGCCGGTTTGCCGGTACACGGCCCGGTTGAGATGCAGGCCGAAGACTATTTGCCCCATATGATGCGCGATAAAAAAGTGCTGGCGGGCGAATTACGTCTGATACTGCCTTTGGCGATAGGCCGCGCTGAAGTGCGTGGTGGCGTGGCTCATGATATGGTGATGGCGGCAATTAATGACTGCCAGAAATCTTGATATTCAGCAGGTAAGTGGTGACGCGACGCGCGGGTGCGCAGTGCGAACGGCCGCTTTACGGAGGAGGCAAAATGGATGAGTTCAAACCGGATGATGAGTTAAAACCTGACGCCAGTGACCGTCGTCCCTCGCGCCCACGTAAATCGTCCTCTGCGACGAAAGCTCCGGTCTCGCGCCAGCACGTCATGATGGGCGTCGGTATCCTTGTGTTGCTGCTGCTCGTGCTGGGCATTGGCTCAGCGCTCAACGGCGCTGACGACAGCAAATCCGCGTCGTCCTCTACTGACAAAGGCACCGCCACCAGCGGGGCCGCAGGATCGGGCAACGGAAAAAATATTGATCTCAGCGGCTCCACCGCCATGAGCGGCGGTCAGAACGCCACGGGAACAGCACAGCCTTCCACCGGCACTCCGAATGCAGCAGGAGCGGAACCGGCAGCGGGGGCGACAAATGCGCCACGTGATATTTCCATGCCACCGGTTGCATCCACACCCACGCAGGCAGCCCCGGTTGAAACCCCGGCTAATCAGCAACGCATTACATTACCCGGCGACCTGAACAGCGCATTGACCAACCAGCAACAGCAGGTGGATGGCGCCGCACAGGGTGCAGAAGGCAGCAGTTCTCTGCCGACCGCACCCGCTACGGTGAGTGGGAAAGCAGGTGCAGCGGCGAGTCTTCCCGCTACAGGTCGTCAAAACGCCGCGCAGGCACCCGTCACGCCGCGTCATACGCGTGAGCCTGCCAGAACGGCGTCTAAACCCGCAGCCAGCGAGCATAAAACCCACACAACGCCAGCGCACTCCTCCGTGAATAACGCGCCGGCAAAAGCGGCGGGCAGTAGCGCTACGGCCAGCAAATCAGTACCGGGCGGCAACTACACGTTGCAGTTGAGCGGCGCATCTAAAGCGGAAAGCCTGAATGCCTGGGCGAAGAAGCAAAACCTGAGTGCGTACCATGTGTATAAAACCACGCGCAATGGTCAACCCTGGTATGTGCTGGTCAGTGGTTCTTACGCCACGCCGGCCGACGCAAAGCGTGCCGTTGCGACATTGCCTGCAGAGGTACGTGCACAGAATCCCTGGGTGAAACCGGTCAGTCAGGTCAGGAAAGAAGCCAGTCAATAAGTGATGTGGGGCCTGCCCATGCGGGCCCTGTTTTAAGCGCAGATCTGCTGTCGGTTCAACCACAGCCTCACAATAAGATGTAATTACCACGACAGCATGAAAAAAAATCGCGCTTTTTTGAAATGGGCGGGGGGAAAATTTCCCTTAGTCGAAGAGATCCACCGTCATTTGCCGCAAGGTGATTGCCTGATCGAACCCTTCGTTGGCGCGGGCTCCGTGTTTCTTAACACCGATTTTGATCGCTATCATCTGGCCGACATCAACAACGATCTCATCAATCTCTACAATATTGTCAAAACGCGCACGGCGGATTTTATTCGCGATGCGCGTTTACTGTTTACCAGCGAAACAAACAGCGAAATCCGTTATTACCAACTGCGCACGGAGTTTAACCTCAGTCATGACGCTTATCAGCGTGCGCTGCTGTTCCTCTATCTGAATCGCCACTGCTACAACGGCCTGTGCCGCTACAATCTGCGTGGTGAGTTCAATGTGCCGTTTGGGCGCTATCGTAAACCTTACTTCCCGGAAGCCGAGCTGCTCTGGTTTGCCGAACGGGCGCAAAAGGCGACGTTTGTCTGTGAATCCTACGATGTTACCCTGAACAATGCCCAAAAAGGCTCTGTGGTATATTGTGATCCGCCGTACGCGCCGCTGTCCGCAACGGCTAACTTCACGGCTTACCACACCAACAGTTTTAGCCTGCATGAGCAGCAGCATCTGGCGCAACTGGCCGCAAAGCTGGCGTCTGAGAGTCAAATTCCGGTCCTGATTTCTAACCATGATACGGAACTGACGCGTTGCTGGTATCAGGATGCCGTGTTACATGTGGTCAAAGTCCGGCGTTCTATTAGCCGAAGCATAACCGGTCGCACCAAGGTCGACGAACTGCTGGCACTCTATAGCTAGTCTGTTTCGTCCGCGACCAGGGTACTACGCCAGCCATCATGCTGGCGCACAACAGTGGAGAATCGGATGAAACAATATTTGCTGGCCCCTTCCATCCTTTCGGCAGACTTTGCTCGCCTGGGTGAAGACACCGCGAAGGCACTGGCGGCCGGAGGCGACGTGGTTCACTTCGACGTAATGGACAACCACTACGTGCCGAATCTGACAATGGGACCGATGGTGTTGAAAGCGCTGCGTGACTATGGCATCACAGCCCCGATCGATGTGCATCTCATGGTGAAGCCAGTGGACGCGTTAATCCCCGAGTTTGCCAAGGCTGGCGCGACCTACATCACGTTCCACCCCGAAGCGAGCGAGCACGTTGACCGCACGCTGCAGTTAATCAAAGAGCACGGTTGCAAAGCAGGCCTGGTCTTTAATCCTGCCACTCCGCTCAGCTACCTCGACTATGTGATGGATAAACTGGACATCATTTTGCTGATGTCGGTGAACCCCGGCTTTGGTGGTCAGTCATTTATCCCCGGCACGCTCGACAAGCTTCGTGAAGCGCGTAAGCGGATTGATCAGAGCGGCTACAGCATTCGCCTTGAAGTCGACGGTGGTGTGAAGATTGATAACATTGCGCAAATCGCGGCAGCGGGTGCAGATATGTTCGTTGCCGGTTCGGCCATCTTTGGCCATCCGGATTACAAGAAAGTGATCGACGACATGCGGAACGAGCTGGAGAAAGCGAATGGCTCATTTCACTGATATTCGTGGGCTGGCCTTTGACCTGGATGGTACGCTGGTCGACAGCGCGCCGGGGCTGGCGGATGCGATCGATTTGACGCTGGCAGACCTGGCGTTGCCTGCTGCTGGCGTGGCGCGCGTATCAACGTGGATTGGGAATGGTGCCGACGTTATGATGTGCCGTGCGCTGACCTGGGCGCTCGGGCGCGAGCCACACCCGGACGAGCAGCGTGATGCGCGTGTGCTGTTTGACAAACATTATGCCAGCACGGTGGAGGCGGGCAGTACCCTGTTTCCTCAGGTCAAAGAGACGCTGACACGGTTACAGGCCACAGGCATGCCGATGGCGATTGTGACCAATAAGCCGACGCCGTTTGTCGCGCCGCTGCTGCAATCGCTGGGAATCGACCAGGCGTTTTCGTTGATCATTGGTGGCGATGATGTGGTGGTTAAAAAACCGCATCCTGCCGCGATTTTTCTGGTGTTGGGTAAATGGGGGCTGCTGCCCTCACAACTGCTGTTTGTCGGGGATTCACGCAATGATATTCTGGCCGCGCAGTCTGCCGGCGTACCCAATGTCGGCATGACGTTTGGCTATAACTATGGTGAACCCATTGCCAGCAGCCAGCCCGATCTGACCCTTGACTCTTTTGACGAACTTTTGCCCGCTATCGGGCTGTAATTTATCAGGACATAAGCATGAGCAAACCCATCGTTTTCAGCGGCGCACAGCCGTCCGGCGAACTGACCATTGGCAACTATATGGGTGCGCTGCGTCAGTGGGTGCAGATGCAGGACGATTTCCACTGCATTTACTGTATCGTCGATCTGCACGCCATCACCGTGCGTCAGGATCCGGTTGCACTGCGTAAAGCCACCTTAGATACGCTGGCGCTCTATCTGGCCTGCGGCATCGATCCCGAGAAGAGCACCATCTTTGTTCAGTCGCATGTGCCGGAGCACACGCAACTCAGCTGGATTCTGAACTGCTACACCTATTTCGGTGAGCTGAGCCGCATGACCCAGTTCAAAGACAAATCCTCACGCTATGAAGAAAACATCAACGCGGGTTTGTTCAGTTATCCGGTGCTGATGGCTGCCGACATTCTGCTTTACCAGACCGCGCAGGTACCGGTGGGTGAAGATCAGAAACAGCATCTTGAGCTGAGCCGTGATATTGCGAGCCGGTTCAATGCGTTGTATGGCGATATCTTCAAGGTGCCGGAGCCATTCATTCCAAAATCAGGCGCACGCGTGATGTCGCTGCTGGAACCGACGAAAAAGATGTCTAAGTCGGATGATAACCGCAACAATGTGATCGGCCTGCTTGAAGATCCCAAATCGGTGGTTAAAAAGATTAAGCGTGCGATGACCGACTCTGAAGAGCCGCCGGTTATCCGTTATGACATTAAAGAGAAAGCGGGCGTCTCGAATCTGCTGGACATCCTGTCAGGCGTAACCGGTACGCCGGTGACCGCGCTGGAGCAGGCGTTCGAAGGCAAAATGTACGGGCACCTGAAAGGCGCGGTCGCAGAAGCCGTATCGGGCATGCTGACAGACCTGCAGGAACGTTATCATCGCTTCCGCAACGACGAGGCGTTGCTGGAAAAGGTGATGCGTGACGGTGCACAGAAAGCCCGTGCCCAGGCGCAGGAAACCCTGAAAAAAGTCTATGAAGCGGTCGGATTTGTTTCTCAACCCTGATCGGTAACGTTGTAAGTCAAACGGCGAGCGAAGGCTCGCCGTTTTGATTTTCCCCCCGGCGTAATGGGCGGCGCAGGCTGACCACGCTGCCGACAAAGGAAAATGACGGCCAGGTACCACGCGCAAACGGAGCGGAACGTGTGCCAACCCTTCTTGCGTTTCGCTTTCGGTAATCATGTCATCTTATTCGTCCCCGACCTTTTGCTCCCGCGCCTGACCTGTCCGCAGAGGCAGGGCGCCGGTTCGGCCTCGTACGCGCTAAGTGATTTAAATAACGAATAAAGTCATCTGGAGCAGGGCAGAGAGATCGTGTTAGCTTTACTTCGCAGCGCTTAACGCATGAGGAGCCCGGAATGACAACAGCACCACTTCGCTGGATAAACAATCTGCGTTTGCCCACCCGGGAAGGGCTGTGGCAGATAGAGATCGTGGAAGGAAAAATCGCCCGCATCACGGCGCAGCCTCAGCAGCTGTCAGCCGAGGGCGCAGCACTCGATGCGGAAGGCGGCCTGGCGTACGCGCCTTTTATTGAGCCTCATATTCACCTGGATACCACCCAAACGGCGGGTGAACCGGCCTGGAATCAGTCCGGCACGCTGTTTGAAGGTATTGAGCGCTGGGCAGAGCGGAAAGCCTTATTAAGTCATGAGGATGTAAAACGGCGCGCGATGCAAACGCTGAAATGGCAGATCGCGAATGGCATACAGTTTGTGCGCACGCATGTGGATGTGTCCGATCCGACGTTAACCGCCCTCAAGGCTATGCTGGAACTGAAAGCGGAGATGGCACCCTGGATCACGATTCAAATCGTGGCGTTCCCGCAGGAAGGCATTCTGTCTTACCCTAATGGCGAAGCGCTACTTGAAGAAGCGCTGCGACTCGGCGCGGATGTCGTCGGCGCGATTCCCCATTTTGAGTTCACGCGGGAGTACGGCGTGGAATCCCTGCATAAAGCGTTCGCGCTGGCCAACCGTTACGACAGGCTAGTGGACGTGCACTGTGACGAAATTGACGATGAGCAGTCACGCTTCGTCGAAACCGTTGCCGCGCTGGCACACCGTGACGGGATGGGTGCGCGCGTCACGGCAAGCCATACCACAGCGATGCACTCGTATAACGGGGCTTATACTTCTCGTCTGTTTCGCTTACTGAAGCTCTCCGGCATCAACTTTGTTGCCAATCCCCTGGTGAATATTCACCTACAGGGTCGCTTTGACAGCTATCCCAAACGCCGCGGCATTACCCGGGTGAAAGAGCTGCTGGAGGCGGAGATTAACGTCTGTTTTGGCCATGACGACGTGTTCGATCCCTGGTATCCGCTGGGTACAGGCAATATGCTTCAGGTGCTGCATATGGGATTACATGTGTGTCAGCTGATGGGGTACGAGCAAATTAATGCCGGGCTCGATCTGATTACACGCAACAGTGCCAACACGCTGAATTTAGCAGAGTACGGTATTCAGCGCGGCCATGAAGCCAGTTTTATCATTCTGCCCGCAGAAAACGGTTTTGATGCGGTCAGGCGGCAGGTGCCGGTGCGTTATTCGCTTCGGCGTGGAAAGGTCATCGCGGCGACGCAGCCCGCAGAGAGCAAAATCTGTCTGGAAACGTGGGAAGCGGTGACCTTCAGGCGTTGAAGCAAAGGGCGGCGCGTTGCCGCCGCCCTGAGAGGATTAATGCGTGATATGACCGTGCGAGCGGTGTTTGGTCACCAGGCCCAGCAACGCACACATGATAAACACCACGGCGTACAGGCCATTTGCCGTTAGCAGCGCGCTGTGCACGCCGCTGTTTTTCACAATGGGTGACGTAACGACGAAGGTCAGCATGGTACCCACGGTGCCACAGGTCAGAATAAAGTTAACCAGCTTGGGAGACGCGACTTTGGTTTGTAGAGAGCCGAGCGTAATGATGGTGGTATAGATCGCGCTTGAGCTGAAGCCCAGCGTCAGAATAATCCACCGCAACATGCTTGTATCCTGGCTGCTTACGAACCAGTACATCAGCACCGTGGCCAGTCCTGCCAGTACCATCAGAATACGTTGCAGATCGAAGAAGCGCAGCAGGAAGCTGAATACCCACATGCCGACCATATAAGCGGTCCAGAAGCTTCCTACCAGTTGACCGGCATCATCAATATTCATGCCCATCACTTTGGTGGCATATTCAGGCACCCAGGAAATAAAGCCGAGCTGGCCAAGAATGTAGCATAAGGCGGCAATCGCCAGTAACAGTACGCCCAGTCCCCATTTTTCTTTTTCAACCGTTGGGCTGTTCTCTGGCTTACGCAGAACCGGAAACTCCACGAATAACGTCATGATAAAAATACCGACGTAAATGACGCCAATGCAGACGTAAACCCAGTACCACGGCAGATGACGTGCCAGTAAAATGCCGGCCAGAATCGGGAAAATGGTGCCAGCCATACTAAAGAAGGAGTCCGTGAACAGCAGGCGTGAACCCCGTTGGCGGCCTTCGTACATGTGGGTAATCAGGAACGTCCCAATCGACATGGTGATACCACTGACGACGCCCAGTACGAACATGCACAGCGAAAATACCGACAGATCCCGGCTGGTCATCAGTCCGATAACGGCTAATACCATCAGCACAAAGCCAAAAATCAACTGGCGCTTGAGCGGCACAATGACCATCAACCAGGCATTAAGGAAAACGGCAGCCAGGATGCCACTGTTCAGGAAAGTGAAGGTGTTACCCATACTGTCGATGGGAATCTGGAAATCTTTCGCGATATCACCCATTACCATACCGGTGACAATCACCAGGGCACCGGTGAGCGCATAGGAAAGAAAGCTAATCCAGGTAAGGCCGATACGATTACGATTTGTCATGTTCTGAACCTGTTGGGAAGCGGGAGCGTTGAAGCGGCAGAAATTGTAAACGGAACCGTGATCTTAATAAACTAAGAGTGAAAACTGTTGTCATTCATTTCATCAATACTGTGATTTTAGTCACGAAGCGGAAGCAATCTTTTTCAGGCGTTTTTGGGTGCGTTTAGCGTAAATATAGGTAAAACGCTGGCTCTTGTATTACATGCTCTTTACAATCAATATCGTTTTTGAGCTAGCTCTCCAAAGTAAGGAATTACTCATGTTTAAACGTACTTTGACAGCGGCAGTTGCCCTGTTAGCGCTCTCTTCTGTTTCTGCCTCAGCTTTAGCGGCCAAAGGTGATACGCATGTCCTGCTGACCACTTCTGCCGGTAACATCGAACTCGAACTGAATAATCAAAAAGCACCGATCTCCGTTAAAAACTTCGTTGATTACGTTAACAGTGGTTTTTACAACAACACGATTTTTCACCGCGTTATCCCGGGTTTTATGATTCAGGGCGGTGGCTTTACCAATGAAATGCAGCAAAAACAAACCAATGCGCCGATCAAAAATGAAGCGGATAATGGTCTGCGCAACCTGCGCGGCACCATCTCCATGGCGCGCACCTCCGACAAAGACAGCGCCACCAGCCAGTTCTTTCTGAACGTCGCTGACAACGCCTTTCTGGATCATGGTCAGCGCGATTTTGGCTACGCCGTCTTTGGTAAGATCGTGAAGGGCCAGGACGTCGTGGACAAAATCTCTCAGGTGCCAACCAAAGATGTCGGGCCTTACCAGAATGTTCCCGTCAAGCCGGTGGTCATTTTGTCGGCAAAAGTCCTGCCCTGATTGTCTTGATTGCCATCCCGTTTCCGGCAAAGGGAAAATTTGCTCTTATACTTAGGGCAAACCTGAGCAGGAGGCGGTATGGCAAATACACTCACAGACAAACAGAAGGCAGCGCTCTGGCGACAGCGGCGGAATGCCAGCTATCGGGCAAGCTGTCGGCTTGAAGGCTTTACCCTGACGGAACCGGAGGTTAAGGGTGAAGAGGCGGAAGCCCGTCTGGCCTCATTAAGGAGGCAATATGGCTGCTAATACTGCCGTCACGCAGGATCCCTACCTGTGGCAAAACGACACGGTCCTCAAAAATCGTCTCGATATTCATGATGAGGCACAGTTACGTAAAGCGGAACTGAGCTTTAGCGCCGCCCGGCTTGCCACGCTTGAACTGGGCCCACCCAAAATCGGCCTGCCTTACCTGTGTCACATTCACCGTACGCTGTTTCAGGATGTCTACAGTTGGGCCGGCGAACTCCGCACGCTGGACATCTGGCGCGACGAAACCCCTTTTTGTCACTTCGAATATATCGAAAAAGAGGGTAATGCACTCATGGCCGCGCTAGAAGAAGAGAACGGCCTGGCCGATCTGCCTTTAGCTGAGTTTGCGAAACGCGTCGCCTGGTATTATTGCGAAATCAATATGCTTCATCCTTTTCGCGAAGGTAATGGCCGGGCGCAGCGTATTTTCTTTGAGCAACTGGCCCTGCATGCAGGTTACCTGCTGGAATGGGAAAAACTGAATCCGGAAGAGTGGGTCAGCGCCAGTCAGGCCGGTGCGGCAGGGGATTTACAACCGCTGGAAGACGTCTTTGCCAGCATCGTCAGCGAAGCGCATCCTGTCTGAACCCCGTTCCCGCCAGGGAGGCGAGCGCGTCTCCCTGCGCCTGGTAGTCTGTTTTCCTCACATCACACTCACGTCACACCGCATGATAAGATACGGCTCTGGTCCTCATTCCGGATGCCGGGCCTTGTACGTATCCTTCTGATCTGCCTGAAATCATAACCATGCTGCTGCTTATTGATAATTACGATTCTTTCACCTGGAACCTGTACCAGTATTTTTGCCAACTGGGCGCGAACGTTCAGGTGGTAAGAAATGATGCCATCACTCTGGATGAAATGACGGCGTTGCCGTTAACCCACCTGGTGATTTCACCCGGCCCCTGTACGCCCGATCAGAGCGGGATCTCATTACAGGCCATTCGCCACTTCGCCGGTCGCCTGCCGGTGCTGGGCGTTTGTCTGGGGCATCAGGCCATCGCCCAGGTGTTCGGTGCGCAGGTTGTGCGTGCGCGCGAAGTCATGCACGGTAAGACGTCTGCTGTTCAGCATAACGGCTGTGGTGTATTTCGCGGTCTGAATCAACCGCTGACCGTAACGCGTTATCACTCGCTGATTGTGAAAGCCGATACGCTGCCTGATGAATTTGACGTCACCGCATGGAGTTTACGTGACGGTCAGCCCGACGAAATTATGGGCATCCGCCATAAAACGCTGGCACTGGAAGGCGTGCAGTTTCATCCTGAAAGTATCCTCAGCGAACAGGGACATCAACTGCTCGCTAATTTCCTGCAACAGTAAAGTTGTGTTTGCCTTTAAGTGATTTTTTATGCATATTTCATGATTATTATTTCATCATGAATCAACTCATCAGTTTGCGAGGTTGTCAATGGCAGCGGAAAACATTGCGGTAACACGGGAAACGTTCGATCAGGTTATTTTGCCTGTTTATGCACCTGCGCAGTTTGTACCGGTAAAAGGCAAAGGAAGCCGGGTGTGGGATCAGCAGGGTAAAGAGTATATCGACTTCTCGGGTGGGATTGCCGTCACCGCGCTGGGCCATTGTCACCCGGCGCTGATTGAAACTCTGAAGAAACAGGGCGAAACCCTGTGGCACACCAGCAATGTGTTCACCAATGAACCGGCTTTGCGCCTGGCCAGCAAACTGATTAACGCCACCTTCGCGGACAGAGTGTTTTTTGCCAACTCCGGCGCAGAAGCCAACGAGGCCGCGTTTAAGCTGGCGCGTTATTATGCCTGTAAACGTCATAGCCCGTTTAAAAGCAAAATTATTGCCTTCCATAATGCCTTTCATGGCCGGACGCTGTTTACGGTCACGGTAGGCGGCCAGCCAAAATATTCCGACGGTTTTGGCCCAAAACCCGCTGACATTGTGCATGTGCCATTCAACGATTTGGCGGCAGTGAAAGCCGTTATCGACGACCACACCTGTGCGATTGTCGTTGAGCCCATTCAGGGTGAAGGTGGCGTCATGCCGGCCACGCCAGAATTTATGCAGGGGCTGCGTGAGCTCTGCGATAAACATCAGGCGTTGCTGGTGCTGGATGAAGTTCAGAGCGGTATGGGGCGCAGCGGTAAGCTGTTTGCTTATGAGCACTACGGCGTCACGCCAGACATTCTGACTTCGGCGAAAGCGCTGGGCGGTGGTTTTCCTGTCAGCGCGATGCTGACCACTGAGGAGGTGGCGTCAACGATGGCTCCTGGCGTGCATGGCACCACCTATGGTGGCAATCCGCTGGCCTGTGCGATTGCTGAAACCGCGCTGGATCTGATCAATACGCCAGACGTGCTGAACGGCGTGGAATCCCGTCGCCAGCAGTTTGTCGAGGCACTCAAGGCGATTGATGCCCGTTACGATCTGTTTAGCGATATTCGCGGCAAAGGCTTACTGATCGGCGCGGCTCTGAAGCCGCAACATGCCGGAAAATCACGCGATATCCTCAATGCCGCCGCGGCTGAAGGCGTTATGGTGCTGGTGGCTGGTACGGATGTGATGCGTTTTGCCCCTTCACTGATTATTGAACCCGCCGATATTGAAGAAGGCATGGCGCGCTTTGCCAAAGCGGTCGGGAAAGTCCTGGCTGCCTGAGTTATTTTCGACCCAGACTGCGAATCAGCCAGCGACCATGATGCGGTCGCTGGTTCCACGCCAGCGATGAGATCGTGTGCATCACCTTAAGATGATCCAGAATGCGCCTGATGTGCTGCTCCAGTACTGTGACCGGTCCCTCGTTGATGTCTTCAATCCCCTGTAACAGATCGGTTTGCGAACTTTCGCCGTCATATTCAAGCCGCTGCTGGCAACGCTGCAGCGCAATTTCACACCATTGCAGATAGTGCTCCGCCAGCGTAGGCGGCAGCATGGTATGTTCGCGTGCCAGAATCGTCATGGCGTTGATGTGCTCAACGATAAACTGGCTGTGCGTGACCCATAAACGCATATCCTGTAAATAGCGTGCGTTAAACCCCGGCTCCTGCATCGCCTGATTTAGTGAGTTAAAGACTGCATTGTGGGCCTGATTAACGTTAACGCGCTGATAGGCGAGTACCTCGGGAGACTGTTCCGGACCAAGCAACATGCGTAACGCGTCCTGGAAAGCCTCAAGCACATCATGTGCGTTCTGTCGTAGCAGGGCACTTTGCCATTGCGGCCAAAGCCATAACGTTCCGCCAAACGCAATCAGGCAGCCCATCAGGGTATCCAGCAGGCGCGGCAGTAAGAATTGTGCGCCGTTAAGTGACAGAAGTTGCAGGGTATATACCGCGGTGACCGTGAACCCCACCATCGACCAGCCGTAAAACTGGCGGGTAAAGCGATAGCTGATAAAGGTAATCACCAGCATGATGCTCAACACCAGCGGTTCAGGGACATCCAGCCGCAGCGAGGCTGCCGCAATCACCAGCCCGGCAAAGGTGCCCAGCGCACGGTGCTGAATACGCACCCGTGTGGCGCTGTAGTTACTCTGGCTGACAAACATAATGGTCATCAGAATCCAGTAGGGTTTGGGAATCGAAAAGAACAGCGCCAGCCCGCTACCCAGCATCAGCATCACAGAAAAACGTCCGGCCGTGCGCAGGGCAGATGAGCGCAGCGAGAGATAGCTTCTGAGTGCGGGCAGAAGCGGTAAACGGCGCTGGCGATCCGCCATCAAATCACGCTGATAAAGGGGCTTTTGTGTACGCAGTACCCGTGCGATGCGGCTGAAGTGATAAAGGCAAAAATTTCCTACCGGATTGTCCGGGTGCTGACGGGCGATTTTTTCCAGTGCCCCCAGCTGCTTGTCCATATCAAAGCGACTGGACAGTTGGTGGTACAGGATGTTGTCTGCCAGCTCACGTAAACGGGCGGAAATGGTTTTCGCATTCCAGCGAATCACGGCCTCAGCATGGCTTTGTTCTACCAGTTTTTGCACTTCTTCTGGCTGATGCAGGCTGACAGAAATGTGTTCCTGTAAATCCAGTGCGACCTGAAAAGCGCGGGTCAGTCGCTTATGACTGTGATCGCGGCTGGCGGACAGCATATGCATCTGCTGATAACAGGTGTTGATGAGGTCGATTGCTTTTTGCTGCCGCGCCAGCAACGGTGGTAGCGCCTTCTCCGGATCGGTAAGTTGCGTCAACAAGGTGTACTTGGCGTCACAATAGTTCGCCAGTTCGCGGTAAATCAGACTCAGGCTTTCACGCATTGGCTGCTCTTTCCACAGCCAAAACCAGAACCAGTTAAACAGGCCATACCACAGCGTACCGCCGATGTAGAGCAGGGGCGGTACGTAAATGGGCATGCGGCCAATCAGGCTGGTGGTAAATATCGCTGCGATCAGTGTGGCAGGGAGTAACCGTGCGTGCAGTGGGCTGATTTCACCTGTCACGCCCAGCAGCAAAGGCAGGGCGAAAAGAATAAGCGGTAAGGGCACGTCTTTAAACAGAAGCCACTGCATCAGTAAGCTACCCAGGGCAAACAGGCTGCCGCCGACAATCAGGCGTTTAAAGAAGCGTTTGTGGGGTGTATCCAGACCGGCAATATTGCAGCAGGCAGGCACCAATGAGAACAGCAATCCTTTTTGCAGATCGCCAAACAGCCAGCCGAGCGCGACGGGGAGACACAACACCAGTGTCTGGCGCAGGGCATAGTTAACTTCAGGGTGATAAATTATTCTTCGCCACATCGGCTCAACGCAAATAATTCACGGCATAACGTTGCCATTATGCCGTGAAGAATAAAGCTTAGCGCGTGCCGTAAACAACAATTGTTTTGCCGTGTGCGGAGATCAGATTCTGGTCTTCCAGCATCTTCAAAATACGTCCCACGGTTTCACGTGAACATCCCACGATTTGGCCAATTTCCTGACGCGTAATTTTAATTTGCATGCCGTCAGGATGCGTCATGGCGTCCGGCTGTTTCGCCAGGTTGAGCAACGTCTGCGCAATGCGACCGGTGACATCAAGGAACGCGAGGTTGCCCACTTTTTCCGATGTGACCTGCAGACGGCGCGCCATTTGCGAGGAGAGGCGCATGAGGATGTCCGGATTCACCTGAATCAGCTGACGGAATTTTTTGTAGGAAATCTCTGCCACTTCGCACGCGGTTTTCGCACGTACCCAGGCGCTGCGCTCCTGACCTTCTTCGAACAGGCCAAGCTCACCAATAAAGTCGCCCTGATTCAGATAGGACAGAATCATCTCCTTGCCTTCTTCATCCTTAATCAGTACCGCAACGGAACCTTTAACGATGTAGTAAAGCGTTTCCGCCTTTTCACCTTGATGAATGAGCGTACTTTTGGATGGATACTTGTGAATATGGCAATGGGACAGGAACCATTCAAGTGTAGGGTCTGTTTGCGGTTTGCCGAGAACCATTCGCTATTATCCTCTGTTGTAATCGTGCCCAAAATACAGGGCTCTGTTTCCCTGCCAGGCGATGTAAGCGTTAAGCGTCTTTCCATTCAGGAAATTATTCGGGCTGCATTCGGCGCAGTGCGCATCATTCTTCCCGGCTTCGTCTTCGGATGACGAAAAATATTTTCAGCTCTGTTTGTAGCACAGCTTACGTCGACTGTCTTGTGTTGTCTCGCTTCAGCAAGATGGCGTTTTCTCTGGATTGCTGTTTCCCAGGCAAAAGCGTACGCTGAGCCAAAACAGGGTATTCTGAGGTCAAAATTATGCAGGCACGCGTCAAATGGGTTGAAGGGTTAACATTCCTGGGGGAATCATCGTCCGGCCATCAGGTACTGATGGATGGCAATTCTGGCGACAAAGCGCCGAGCCCCATGGAGATGGTGCTGATGGCGGCAGGGGGATGCAGCGCCATTGACGTTGTGTCAATTTTGCAAAAAGGCCGCAACGATGTGGTTGATTGCGAAGTGAAACTATCGTCTGAACGTCGGGAAGAAGCCCCCCGCATCTTTACCCATATCAATCTGCATTTTATCGTCAGCGGCAACGCACTTTCGGATAAAGCCGTGGCACGCGCTGTCGATCTGTCAGCGGAAAAATATTGCTCTGTCGCCATCATGTTAGGCAAAGGCGTCAACATTACCCACAGCTACGAAGTGATCGCGCTGTAATCTCACAGAGGCCAGGCTGGCCTCTGTGGTTATTCAATCCGTTTCCCTTCCATGAGCCGTTTTACTAACGGCGCCATAATTAACTCCATCGCCAGTCCCATTTTGCCGCCGGGTACCACCAACGTGTTGATATTGGAAATAAACGATCCCTGCAGCATGGCCAGCAGATAGGGAAAATCAATGTCTTCCAGCCCCTGAAAGTGGATAACCACAAAGCTTTCATCCAGCGAAGGGATGGTGCGCGCGGCAAAGGGATTAGAGGTATCCACCGTGGGGACGCGCTGAAAGTTAATATGGGTTCGTGAAAACTGCGGCGTAATGAAATTGATGTAATCTTCCATGGAACGCACTACCGAATCCATCACCGCTTCGCGTGAATGGCCACGCTCGCTGGTATCGCGCACCAGTTTCTGAATCCACTCCAGGTTGACGATGGGCACGACGCCGACCAGCAAATCGACTTTTTCCGCCACATTGTGTTGTGCAGTCACCACGCCGCCGTGCAAGCCTTCATAAAACAGCACATCCGTATCCGGTGGTAACGGTTGCCAGGGCGTGAAGGTGCCGGGAACCTGATTCCAGGGAACGGCTTCATCATAGGTGTGCAGATACTTACGCGACTGGCCCTTACCGTGTTCGCCGTATTCGATGAACGTTTGCTCCAGCAGGCCAAAATCATTCGCCTCCGGGCCAAAGTAGCTGATATGTCGCCCCAGATCGCGCGCTTTTCGGATAGCCATGTCCATTTCGGGTCGGGTAAAGCGGTGAAAACTGTCCCCTTCCAGTTCGGCAGCGTGCAAACCGAGTTGCTGAAAAATTTTACGGAACGCCAGGCTGGTGGTGGTGGTTCCCGCACCGCTGGAGCCCGTTACCGCGATAATCGGATGGCGTGCAGACATAGTTGAAGTCTCTGTGACGTCGGGCGATGAGCATTGTTAGCACGATTTTCCGTTCGTTGCATCAGCCACGAAACTCGCTTTTGCGCATGATGTTGACCGACTCGTGCAGTTCCGACCATACCAGAACGACCTCGCCGTGCTCCAGCTGACGACGCACATCGGCGACTTTTTCCGTCAGGCTGAGCTCCTGCTCGCCGTAATCCGTGCCTTCACGCAAAACAAACGCTTCGATAAGATTTTCAAGGGTTTCGGGGGAAACCTGTTCCCAGGGAATAATCACAGAATCAGTTATCCAGATAAGAGGAAATCCACTGTGGCACGCGCTGCTCCAGCCACAACCGAGGCTGACGCAGGGTGCCACTGACGAAACCAACATGCCCACCCTGCTGTGTCAGCTGATAGGTAATAGTGGCAGATAATTGCGCAGGCTGCGGGATCACCTCATCGCTCATGAAAGGGTCATCTTTTGCATGGATGATGAGCAGCGGTTTTGTCACGAACTTAAGTCGCGGCATAGCGCTGGCGCGACGGTAATAATCCGTGGCGTCGGCAAAACCATGCGCCCGGGCCGTGATCGCGTCGTCAAAGTCCCGCAGACGGCGCAGGGCGTTAAGCTGAATGAGGTTCACCGGCAACGTGTCGGGCCAGGCCCGCAGTTTACGCTGGGCATTCTTTTTTAACTGGCTTAACAGGTAACGCTGATAAACCTGTGAAAAGCCGCGCTCAAGTCGGGCGCTGCAGGGTTCCAGCATCAGGGGCGCAGACACAATCACGCCCGCGTCAATCAGGGCTTCATCACCTTGCTGGCCTAACAGGCAACCGAGCATATTCCCGCCCAGCGAGAAGCCGACAGCAGTTGTGGGCACCCGGCCCCAGCGCGTCGTCAGCCAGTGCAGGAAAAAACGCGCATCCTCGGTTTCACCGGAGTGGTATATCCGGTTCAGACGGTTCGGCTCACCGCTGCAGCCGCGAAAATGCATTACTACCGCCAGCCAGCCACGCTGTTTGCACTGCAGCATCAGGCCATGAATATAGGGACTGTGGAAACTTCCCTCCAGGCCATGAAACAGCACCACGCGCGGTTTATGCCGGGCAAACTGAGGATCTTCACTCCAGGCCAAATCAACAAAGTCACCGTCAGGTAAATCCAGCCGCTGCCAGTGTGGCGTTAACCTTTTCGTCCGCCGTATCAACCGCGGCAGAATGGTTTGCAGGTGCGGGTTGCCCAGACCGGGCAGGGGAATGAACGCCGCGTCGTCAGGGCCCGAAAATTTCATGTTGTAAAGGCTTGTCTGTTCCATATCACACTGTTAGCTTCGATAAGTTTTCACTAAGGGAGGAGAACCCGGGTTAATGGAACTCAGTCTGTTTTTATCATTATTAGGCTTTCTTTGGGTCGCGGCGATTACACCCGGACCTAATAATATGTTACTCACCGCCTCGGGGGCCAATTTTGGTTTTTTGCGCACCCTCCCGTTGATGATCGGCATTATGATCGGCATGCAGCTAATGCTGCTGCTGGTAGCGTTTGGCGTGGGTGGATTGATACTGCTTTATCCCTCCCTGCATCTCATCCTGAAAATTGCCGGTAGCCTTTACCTGCTGTGGCTGGCCTGGAAGATTGCCACCGCAGCCTATGAGAAGCTGGAAACCGATGCGGCGCCTGTCGCACCTATGCCGTTCTGGCAGGGAGGCTTATTACAACTGATTAACCCCAAAGCCTGGCTCATGGCGCTGGGTGCCGTCGCCAGTTTTAGTCTGGCCGGTGCGGGCTATCGCCATTCTGTCCTGTTAATCAGTCTTGGCATGGTTATGGTCAATCTGGTTGCAGGCGTTATCTGGATGGGCTTTGGTGCGATGATCGGCCGTATTTTACGTAGTCCCCGCGCCTGGAAACGCTTTAACCTGAGCATGGGGCTGTTAACGGCGGCCTGCGTATTGCTGATCTGGCACTGAGCTTAGCTGGATGCGCGCTCCAGGCGCGTCCAGGGCAACACTTCGCGAACAACCGGCGCGTGCGGCTGGCGAATTTTTTTCAGCAACAGCTGCACGCTGCGCGCGCCCAGTTGATACATGGGCTGTTCGATGGTGGTTAACGGTGGATTCAGGCTGCTGGTAAAGGGAATGCCGTCAAACCCCACGACGGCAAGGTCTTCCGGGACACGCAGGCCCGCCTCCAGCGCTGCATGCACCACGCCAACCGCCAGCACATCAGACACGGCAAATACCGCATCCGGCGGCTCCGCTAAACGCAACAATTCCTGCAATGCCCGACTGCCTTCTTCGCAGGTAATGCCTTCGGTATAGACGACATTCGTCCAGTCTGACCCCGATTGCGCAACGCCCTCTCGATAGCCTTGTTCGCGATATTGAGAATAGAGATAACGCATATCGCCATTCACCAGTGCAATGCGCTTACGGCCCCGGCCGGCCAGATAATGAACGGTATCACGTGCGGCGTCCAGATGATCGATAGAGACGGACGAGGCCGCAATCTCGGGATCAAACTCACAACACTGAATCCAGGGCGCATCACCGATAATATCGATCAGGCTTTGCAGCCCGGCGGCGGCATCCATCGTAATCACGCCGTCCACCACCTTGCCGGTCAGTAAGGTCAGGTAGGCCGACTCACGTTTAAACTGTGAGGCCGAATTGCACAGCAGAATATGGTAGCCGTGCATTTCTGCTTCAGCTTCGATGCCCTGAACAACTCGGGAGCAAAAAGGGTTCGTGATATCGGAGATCAGGACCAGCAGCATATGACTCTGCGAGGTTCGCAACTGACGCGCCAGCAGGTTTGGCTGATAGCCGCTTGTGGCAATGGCATCCAGCACTTTCTGTCGCGTATCTGCTTTTACCCCAGGATGCGCGTTAAGCACGCGGGATACCGTGGCTTTAGACACGCCAGCTAACAGGGCAACTTTGTCGATCGACATCGAACTCGCAAGCCTCACCGGGGAGCAAATAATAGCGCATATCAATAGCACAACCAGGATGTGAGCGCCTGACAAATTTATGGCTTTTTGTCTGAAATTTAATTTGCGTATAACGGCAATCTATTGCAGATGATGATCTAAGAATTTCTTTCTATTAGGGATAACTTTTAATTCCTTTATGAAATTACTTCTGCCAGCAACACTGCCCACATCATAAAAATGATGGGGAAAAATCATGCCAAAAGGGCGACTCACGATTCTGGCGGCGGTCCTGTCAGTGCTGGCGTTTCAGGCCAACGCGGTCAACGTAACGGTGGCTTATCAGACCTCCGCTGAACCCGCTAAGGTGGCGCAGGCGGATAATACGTTTGCCAAAGAGAGCGGTGCGACGGTCGAATGGCGCAAATTCGATAGCGGGTCAGGCGTGCTTCGTGCGCTGGCATCAGGCGATGTCCAGATTGGCAATATTGGTTCCAGCCCACTGGCCGTTGCGGCAACGCAGCAGCTTCCCATCGAAGCCTTTTTACTGGCTTCTCAGTTAGGCAATTCTGAAGCGCTGGTCGTGAAGAAAACAATCACCCGTCCCCAGGACCTGATCGGCAAGCGGATCGCCGTGCCCTTTATTTCGACCACCCATTACAGCTTGTTAGCGGCATTAAAACACTGGGGGATTAAGCCGTCTCAGGTTCAACTGGTCAATCTGCAACCGCCTGCGATTGTGGCGGCCTGGCAACGCGGGGACATTGACGGTGCTTACGTTTGGGCACCTGCGGTGAATGAACTGGAGAAAGATGGCACCGTTTTAACGGATTCGTCGCAGGTCGGGCGCTGGGGCGCACCGACACTTGATGTCTGGGTGGTACGCAAAGACTTCGCGCAGCAGCATCCGGATATCGTGACCGCCTTTGCCCGTAGCGCTATTGAGGCGCAGAAAGCCTACCTAAACCATCCCGAACAGTGGCTTAAACAGCCTGATAACCTCAGTAAACTTTCGCGCTTAAGCGGCGTGCCCGAGCAACAAATTCCTGGACTGGTTAAGGGCAACACCTATCTGACCGCCGCCCAGCAGGTGGCGCAACTGCAGCAGCCGGTGAACAAAGCCATCGTGGACACGGCGCAATTCCTGAAAGAACAGGGCAAGGTGCCGCAGGCCGGTAATGATTACAGCGCCTTTGTCACGAGTCGTTTTGTTGCGCCCCTGGTCAAGCCCTGAGGACATCGTCATGTTGCGAATAGCCCATCTGAACGCGAGCTATGGCGGACAGCCGGTATTACAGGACATCTCACTGCGCGTGGAGGATAACGCGCTGGTCGTTGTGCTGGGACCGTCAGGCTGTGGCAAAACCACGTTGCTGAATCTGATCGCCGGGTTTTTACCGGTCGAGTCCGGCAGTATTTCTCTGGACGGCAAGGCAATTCAGGGGCCAGGCGCCGATCGCGGCGTGGTGTTTCAGCATGAAGGCCTGCTGCCCTGGCGGAATGTGCTGGATAACGTCGCTTTCGGATTACAGATTGCCGGTATGGCGCGCCAGCCGCGTGAAGCCCTTGCACGGCAGATGATAAAAAATGTCGGGCTGGAAGGCGCTGAAAAGCGGCATATCTGGCAGTTATCTGGCGGACAGCGTCAACGCGTTGGCATCGCCCGCGCGCTGGCTGCCGATCCCCGCCTGTTACTGCTCGATGAACCGTTTGGCGCACTTGATGCGTTTACCCGTGAACAAATGCAGACCTTGCTGTTAAGGCTGTGGCAGGACAGCGGTAAACAGATCCTGCTGATTACGCACGACATTGAAGAAGCCATTTTTCTGGCGAGCGAGCTGGTGCTGCTCTCTCCGGGGCCCGGTCGGGTACAGGAAACGCTGACGCTGAATTTTGGCCAGCGTTTCGTGGACGGCGAACCCTGCCGCAGCATCAAGTCTGATCCCGATTTCATCGCCCAACGGGAATATGTGCTGAACCGGGTATTTGCACAACGGGAGGCATTTGCATGAGTGCGATCATTAACGATGTGCCGACCCGCGCCCGGCGTCGTCGCCTGCGCTGGCCTTTCTCCCTGACGGCCACGCTGAGCACAGTGAGCCTGCTTGTGCTGTTGTTCATCTGGTGGAGCGTGACCACACTGGGGCTCATTGCGCCGCTGTTTCTGCCGTCGCCGCAGCAGGTGCTGAGTAAGTTACTGAGCGTTGCCGGTCCGCAGGGGTTTATGGACGCGACGTTGTGGCAGCACCTGTCAGCCAGCCTGACGCGCATGCTGATTGCGCTCAGCGCGGCGGCATTAACAGGCATTCCGGTGGGCATTGCGATGGGCGTCAGCCCGGTTTTACGTGCCCTGATCGATCCCCTGATTGAGCTCTATCGGCCCGTGCCACCGCTGGCGTATTTACCGTTGATGGTCATTTGGTTCGGTATTGGTGAAACATCGAAAATACTGCTGATCACGCTGGCGATTTTTGCCCCGATAGTGCTGTCGACTGTGGCCGGTGTTCGCAACGCACAGCAGGTTCGTCTGCGCGCCGCGGCATCGTTGGGGGCGAATCGCTGGCAACGGCTGCGCTGGGTCATCCTGCCGGGTGCCTTGCCAGAGATACTGACCGGCTTACGCATTGGATTAGGTGTGGGCTGGTCAACGCTGGTGGCCGCCGAGCTCATTGCTGCCACGCGTGGGCTGGGCTTTATGGTGCAGTCGGCAGGGGAATTTCTGGCAACGGATGTGGTGCTGGCAGGGATCGCGGTGATTGCCATTGTGGCATGTAGTTTAGAACTGGGTCTGCGTGCGCTACAGCGCCGTCTGACGCCCTGGAACGGAGAGCAAAAATGAACGAAAAGTTAGCGATTACGCCTCTGGGCCCCTTTATCGGCGCGCAGGTCGGCAACCTTGATGTCTCGCGTCCACTCAGTGACGCGCAGTTTGAGCAGCTCTATCACGCCTTGCTGCGTCATCAGGTACTGTTTTTACGTGATCAGGTGATCACGCCCGAGCAGCATCGTGCGCTGGCCATTCGCTTCGGCGATCTTCATATCCATCCGGTTTATCCGCATGCGCCGGGCGTGGAAGAGATCATTGTCCTGGATACGCATCAGGATAATCCTCCGGATAATGATAACTGGCACACCGATGTGACGTTCATTCAGACGCCTCCGGCTGTGGCGCTGCTGGCGTCCAAAGTCTTGCCGGAGGCGGGTGGGGATACGTTATGGTCCAGCGGTATTGCGGCGTATGAGGCGCTGTCTGCTCCCTTCAAAACCTTGCTGTCTGAACTCTATGCGGAGCACGATTTTACAAAGTCGTTTCCGGAATATAAACACCGTAAGACAGAAGAGGAACACCAGCGCTGGCGGCAGGCTGCGGCGAAAAACCCACCTGTGCAGCATCCTGTTATCCGGACGCATCCGGTTAGTGGGAAAAAAGCGCTGTTCGTCAATGAGGGTTTTACAACCCGAATTCTGACGCTGAGTCAGAAAGAGAGCGATGCATTACTGGGCTTTTTGTTTGCGCATAGCACGAAACCGGAGTTTCAGGTGCGCTGGCGCTGGCAGCCTAATGACCTGGCGATTTGGGACAATCGCGTCACTCAGCACTACGCCAATGCCGATTACTATCCGGCCCGAAGAGTGATGCAGCGCGCCACGGTATTAGGCGATAAGCCTTACTGAACCGTACCGCGAGTACACCGGTACGGTTGTGACGAAAGGTGATGCCGCCTCTGTCAGGAGGCGAGCATCGCTTCCAGTTTTTCCTGCGCGTCCAGCCAGGCCATTTCCACCTCTTCCAGCGACGATTTACTCTCAGCCTGTTTTTGCAGGGCAGCCGTTAAATCAGCCTTGCGGCTGTGTTCGTACAGCGCGCTGTCTGCCAGCAGGTGTTCGGCGTCGGCCAGTTGGGCTTGCCACTTCGCCATCTGTTTTTCTAACTTCTCGATTTCTTTGCGCAAGGGCTGGGTCTGCGTTCGCAGCTCGGCTTCACGACGCTTTTGATCCTTGCGGGCCTGAGCACTGTTACCATTGTCCTGTTTAGGCGCGGCCTCATTTTGCGTTTGCTGTTTTTGCAGGTCGCTCAGCCACTGCTGATAATCTTCCAGATCGCCCGGGAACACATCAACGCTGCCATCATGCACCAGATAGAGGTCATCGGTGGTGGCACGTAACAGATGGCGATCGTGCGATACGACAACCAGTGCGCCTTCGAAATCAATCAACGCCTCAGTTAATGCCTGACGCATGTCCAAATCGAGGTGGTTGGTGGGTTCGTCCAGTAAAAGCAGGTTGGGGCGCTGCCAGACAATCAGCGCCAGTACCAGCCGCGCTTTTTCGCCGCCTGAGAAGCGTTCGGTTACCTCTGTGACTTTATCGCCCTGGAAGCCAAAGCCGCCCAGATAATCCCGTAACTGCTGCTCGAGCACTTTCGGCGCAAGCCGTGAAAGATGTTGTAAAGGCGACTCATCGGCGCGCAGGTATTCCAGCTGATGCTGAGCGAAGTAACCCAGCTTGATCCCTTTCGCCAAGCCAATTTCGCCCGCTTTGGCGGCGAGTTCGCCCGCCAGCAGCTTAATCAGCGTTGACTTGCCGGCACCGTTGCGACCCAGCAGGCCAATGCGCGATCCCGGCACCAGGTTAAGTTTAATGGCGTTCAGAATAATGCGATCGCCATAGCCCGCGGTGACTTTATCCATTTTCAGCAGCGGATTCGGCAGGCTTTCGGGCGCGCGGAAGCTGAAGCTAAACGGGTTATCCACATGGGCTGGCGCAATCAGCTCCATCCGTTCCAGCATCTTAATACGGCTTTGCGCCTGTTTGGCTTTGGTGGCCTGTGCACGGAAACGATCAATATATTTTTGCAGGTGCGCCACTTTTTCCTGCTGACTCTGGTATAACGCCTGCTGCTGGGCCAGTTTCGCGCCGCGCTGGCGTTCGAAGGAACTGTAGTTGCCGGTATACTCGGTCATCGTCTGCTGTTCGATGTGGATAATTTTGTCCACCACCGGATCGAGAAAATCGCGATCGTGCGAGATCAGAATCAGCGTGCCCTCATAGCTTTTTAGCCAGCGTTCCAGCCAGATCACGGCGTCCAGATCGAGGTGGTTCGTCGGTTCATCGAGTAACAACAGGTCCGATCGACACAGCAGTGCCTGGGCCAGGTTAAGACGCATGCGCCAGCCCCCCGAAAAATCACTGACCGGGCGCTGAAGCTGTTCCTGACTGAATCCGAGCCCGTGCAGCAGGCTTGAGGCGCGCGACTGAATCGTCCAGGCCTGAATGGTATCGAGCTTACCGTGAATGAGGGCGATGGCATTTCCGTCATTTCTGATGTTGGCCTCTGCCAGTTCTGCTTCAAGATGGCGGTATTCACGGTCGCCATCGATGACATAGTCAAGGGCGGCCTGGCTGAGGGCAGGCGTTTCCTGATTCACCCAGGCAAGCGACCAGTTACCGGGAAAGGTAAACGATCCCGCATCGCTGGTGATCTCACCTTTCAGCAACGACAGCAGGGTGGATTTTCCACAGCCGTTTTTACCCACCAGCCCAACTTTTTGGCCGGGATTGATGGTGGCGGTAGCGTTGTCGAGCAGGACGCGAACACCGCGGCGAATTTGTAGGGCAGAAAAGACAATCATAAGCGCCGTATCGTCAGAATATGTTAATTTACGTGCAACATAATTGGGTTTTTGTTGCGTTGTGCATGGTAGCGGAAATCCGCACCAATGACGACGCTTTGGAGGGAAAGGATGTCGCAGCCACCTAAGATTTTGCTGCTTTTTGCTCATCCGGAAGCGCAGGATTCCATCGCAAATCGTATTTTGCTGGACGCGGCCAGGCCCCTTGAGCATGTTACTGTTCATGACCTCTATGCCGCCTATCCGGATTTTTTTATCGATATCCACCATGAGCAACAGCTACTGCGTGAGCATGATGTGATTATTTTTCAACATCCTCTCTATACCTACAGCTGCCCGGCGTTACTTAAAGAGTGGTTAGATCGCGTGTTGTCCCGGGGTTTTGCCAACGGCATAGACGGAAACGCATTAGAAGGAAAGTACTGGCGCAGTATCGTCACAACCGGCGAACCTGAAACGGCCTTTCAGCAGCACGGACTGAACCGCTATTCCATGAATGACATTTTGCGACCTTTTGAGCTGACCGCACAGATGTGCCGTATGCACTGGATGTCGCCGATGATTATTTACTGGGCGCGCCGTCAGCAACCTGATTTACTCAAAAAATATGCCCGTGCCTATAGCGACTGGCTGGCAGCACCGCTGCCGAATGGAGGGTTATAAATGGAAGGACAAACGCTGCTGACCGCAGGAGTCATCTATCTCTTTGCGGCGGTGCTGATTGTACCGGTAGCGGCTCGCCTGGGGATTGGCGCAGTATTGGGGTACTTACTGGCCGGTATTGCCATTGGTCCGTGGGGACTGGGATTTATTAGTGACGTCGACGAGATTCTGCACTTTTCTGAACTGGGCGTTGTCTTTCTGATGTTTATCATCGGGTTGGAACTGAACCCGGCAAAGTTGTGGGCGCTGCGCCGTTCTATCTTTGGTATCGGTGCCGCGCAGGTCATTTTCTCCGCCGCCATTCTTGGCGCATTGCTGTGGCTGGCAAACTTTGACTGGCGCGCGGCGGTAATCGGCGGGATCGGTCTGGCCATGTCATCAACGGCGATGGCCTTGCAGCTGATGCGGGACAAGGGCATGAACCGCAGCGAAGCGGGCCAGCTAGGGTTTTCGGTGCTGCTGTTTCAGGATCTGGCTGTTATTCCGGCGTTGGCACTGATTCCGCTTCTGGCCGGGAATGACAGCGGCAGCGTCGACTGGATGAAAGTGGGCATGAAGGTCCTGGCGTTTGCCGGCATGCTCGTCGGGGGCCGCTATTTACTGCGCCCCATTTTTCGCTACATCGCGGCCTCAGGCGTGCGTGAAGTATTTACCGCCGCCTCGCTGCTGCTGGTATTGGGCTCCGCGTTGTTTATGGATGCGCTGGGGTTATCCATGGCGTTAGGCACCTTTATCGCCGGGATTCTGCTGGCGGAAAGTGAATACCGTCATGAGCTGGAAGTGGCGATCGAGCCGTTCAAAGGCTTACTGCTGGGGCTGTTTTTTATCTCGGTGGGCATGGCGCTGAACCTCGGGGTGCTTTATACCCACATTATCGCCATTTTACTGGGCGTACTGACGCTGGTGTCGGTCAAGTTACTGGTGCTGTATGTGCTGGCTCGAATCTATGGCTTACGCAGCTCTGAACGTCAGCAGTTTGCCGGCGTGTTGAGTCAGGGCGGCGAGTTTGCTTTTGTACTGTTCTCGGCGGCCTCGTCAGCCAGACTGTTCTCGGGCGACCAACTGCCGCTGCTGCTGGTTACCGTGACGCTGTCCATGATGACCACGCCGCTGCTTATGCAGGCAATTGATCGGCTGTTGGCGCGTCGCTTTAATGAAAGCGATGAAGACACTGAAAAACCCTTCGTTGAGGACGATCAGCCGCAGGTCATTGTGGTGGGCTTCGGACGTTTTGGTCAGGTAGTGGGCCGTTTGCTGATGGCAAACAATAAGCGCATCACCGTACTGGAGCGTGATATTAGTGCGGTCAACCTGATGCGCAAGTACGGCTACAAGGTTTACTATGGTGATGCAACGGAGCTGGAACTGCTGCGAGCGGCGGGTGCGGCTGATGCGCAGTCAATCGTCATTACCTGCAGCAATCCGGAAGATGCGATGACGATTGTGCATCTCTGCCAGCAACATTTTCCGCATTTGCAGATTATGGCGCGTGCCCGTGGTCGTGTGGAAGCCCACGAACTGCTGCAGGCGGGCGTGACGCAGTTCTCACGCGAAACTTTTTCCAGTGCGCTGGAACTGGGGCGTAAAACGCTTATGTCGCTGGGAATGCATCCTCATCAGGCTCATCGGGCACAGCAACACTTCCGCCGGCTGGATATGCGCATGTTGCGGGAGCTGATGCCTGTCCACTCTGATATGGCGCAGATTTCCCGTGTCCGCGAGGCGCGACGTGAACTGGAAGACATTTTTCAGCGTGAAATGCAGCATGAACGACGTCAGTTCCATGACTGGGATGACGATCAGTAATCAAAAGACACAGGTAGAACAGCATGCGTAAACGCTTTATTGCTGGTGCGGTATGTCCGCATTGTCAGGAAAAAGACACGCTGGCCATGTGGCGTGAAAACAATGTCGATGTCGTCGAGTGTGTGAAGTGCGGCCATCAAATGCGGGAAGCCGATAAACAGGCACGCGATCAGGTTCGCAGTAACGAGCAAGTGATCGGAATTTTCCATCCCGAGTAGCGAAATGGCCCAGCTTTTTTTAAGCTTAAGCACACAGCGGGATTGAATTCCGTTACAATTGACGCCATTAACGCTGAAGTCGCAAGAGAAAAAGAGTGCCTCTTGTACTCAGCCCCGAACCTTTCTGGTTGGTGTTATTGCACGCAAGAATAGACCAATGAGACGGGATCTTAGTTCTCAACGGTTAGGAGATATCATGAAAGTAGCAAAAGACCTGGTGGTAAGCCTGGCCTATCAGGTACGTACAGAAGACGGTGTGTTGGTTGACGAGTCACCGGTGAGTGCACCGTTAGACTATCTGCACGGTCATGGTTCCCTGATTTCTGGTCTGGAAAATGCGCTGGAAAACCACGTCGCGGGCGATAAGTTTGACGTGCATATCCCGGCAAATGACGCGTACGGTCAGTACGATGACAACCTGGTACAGCGCGTACCAAAAGACGTCTTTATGGGCGTTGACGAATTACAGGTTGGCATGCGTTTCCTGGCGGAAACCGATCAGGGTCCGGTGCCGGTTGAAATCACCGAAGTGGAAGACGACCATGTTGTGGTTGACGGTAACCACATGCTGGCGGGTCAGAACCTGAACTTTAACGTTGAGGTGGTTGCGATTCGTGAAGCCACACCGGAAGAGCTGGCACACGGCCATGTTCACGGTGCAGATGGTCATCACCACGATCACGACCATGACCATGACCATGACCACGGTAAAGGTGGTTGCGGAACGGGCGGTTGTGGCTGCAGCCACTAAGTCCGACGCGGTAGTGCAGGGCCACCTTCGGGTGGCCTTACTTTTTGCGGCATTTTATTGTCAGCAGGCCTCGGCAGAACGGGCCTGCCGACAGTCAGCCTGGCCTGTCACGGATGGATCAGTAATGCGGCGGCGGGGTTTCTTCTGAAGCATCGGCAATCATCGACGGCGCGCTGGCTTTAAACTTCTCAAGTAACAGGCGCATATGTTCGCGCATCTTACTCATTTCAAGTTCATGCTGAACGACGGTATTGTTCAGTTGATCGATAGTGATCTCCTGAAAGGCCAGCTTACTTTCAAGCGCTTCAATACGTTGTTCCCACTCTGACTGTTGCATGATCTTTTCTCCTGTTAAGGGGTTACTCAGCGCATGATTCTAAAGGCTGGCGTTGCAGAATTGCCCTATTTATTCGCTTTTATTTGGTGTTTAGCTTGAAAAAGGGTCAGATGACATCATCTCTGATGAAACTTCCTGATGCAAAAAAGGTCGGAAGTAGACCAGATAATTACGTTGTGGGAGTGTTCGTCATTGCCACGTAAAGTTATAGTGTGGGCCCTCAGTCCGCAATGATTCCCGAGGTGAGAGGCTTCGGTTTTGGAGAAAGGATGAAATCACTGTTTAAAGTCACATTGTTAGCTACCACCATGGCCGTCGCGCTGAATGCTCCGCTGGCAATGGCTGCAGAAACAGCAGCAGCTCCGGCCGCTGCCGATGCTCCACAGTCTGCTCCTCAGGCTCCAAAAAATGCCGCCTTCAAAAATGAAGATCAGCAATCTGCATACGCTTTGGGTGCGTCACTGGGCCGTTATATGGACAACTCCCTGAAAGAACAGGAGAAGTTGGGCATCAAGCTGGACAAGCAGCAACTGATTGCCGGTGTTCAGGACGCGTTTGGCGGCAAGAGCAAGCTGTCTGACGAAGAAATCGAGCAAACCCTGCAGGCGTTCGAAGCCCGCGTGAAAGGCGCGGCGTCAGCCAAGATGGAAAAAGACGCAAAAGAAAATGCCGAGAAGGGTGAAGCTTACAGCGCTAAGTTTGCTAAAGAGAGCGGCGTGAAGAAGACCGAAAGTGGTCTGCTGTATAAGGTTGAGAAAGAAGGGACCGGTGAGGCACCAAAAGACAGCGATACAGTCGTTGTAAACTACAAAGGTACGCTGATCGACGGCACCGAGTTTGATAACTCTTACACGCGCGGTGAGCCCCTGTCTTTCCGTCTTGACGGCGTGATTCCAGGCTGGACTGAAGGCCTGAAGCACGTTAAGAAAGGCGGTAAGATCAAGCTGGTTATCCCACCAAACCTGGCGTACGGTAAAAATGGTGTTCCGGGCATCCCGGCTAACTCCACGCTGGTGTTTGACGTTGAGCTGCTTGATATCAAACCGGCACCAAAAGCGGATGAAAAAACGCAGGCACCTGCTGCTGACGCGAAGAAATCCCAGTAATCTGTCTGCCGCCACCTTCGGGTGGCGGTTTCTCTTTATGACAAACCTCTGGCATAACCCCGCGACATTTGCCAGACTATCGCCTGCATAACTATCCCAATATTGAGTCTGCCCGTAGCCGCTGTGACAGGCTCCAGCCATGTAGGGTGATGTCTTCAATGTCTAATCCATTCAATCCCGGTGAACTGAGCGACTTCGATCTTCTGGAGCAGCATCCGTTCGAGCAAACTGATTACGATATTTTAAAATCGTATGAGGCCGTTGTAGATGGTCTTGCCATGTTGATCGGCTCGCATTGTGAAATCGTCCTTCACTCACTGGAAGATTTAAACTGTTCGGCCGTGCGTATTGCTAACGGCGAGCATACAGGGCGTAAAGTGGGCTCGCCCATCACGGATTTAGCCTTGCGCATGCTGCATGATATGCAGGGTGCAGACAGCAACGTCTCCCGCGCTTATTTTACCCGCGCGAAAAGTGGTGTGCTGATGAAGTCCGTCACGATTGCGATTCGTAATCGCCAGCAGCGGGTGATTGGCTTGCTGTGTATCAACATGAACCTCGACGTTCCGTTTTCACAGATCATGTCGACGTTTCTGCCGCCAGAGATGCAGCAGGTCGATTCCAATGTGAACTTTGCCAGTTCGGTCGATGACCTGGTCATGCAGACGCTGGAATTTACGATTGAAGAAGTGAGCGCCGACCGTAACGTCTCGAATAATGCCAAGAACCGTCAGATCGTATTGAATCTGTATGAAAAAGGGATTTTCGATATCAAAGACGCCATCAATCAGGTCGCCGAGCGCTTAAATATTTCCAAACATACCGTGTACCTGTACATCCGCCAGTTTAAAAACGGTGACTTTCAGGGGCAGGATCGTTAATGCGCTATGCGCTTCTTGTCACCGGTCCGGCCTATGGTACGCAGCAGGCGACCAGCGCGCTGCTGTTTGCCAACGCGCTGCTGGCAGCGGGACACCAGCTGGAAAGCGTCTTTTTTTATCGGGAAGGGGTGCTGAACGCCAATCAGCTTAGCGCGCCCGCCAGTGACGAATTCGATCTTGTTCGTGCCTGGCAGTCGCTTCATCAGGCGCATGGGGTGGCGCTGAACATTTGCGTGGCGGCCGCACTCCGGCGCGGCGTAACGGATGCGCAGGAAGCCTCACGGCTTGCGCTGCCGGGCGCGAATCTTCAGCCCGGTTTTACCCTGGCCGGCTTAGGCGCGCTGGCGGAAGCGGCGCTGCGTTGCGAGCGGATGGTGCAGTTCTGATGAAGCGTGTCGCGTTTGTATTCACCCGAGCCCCACATGGCAGCAGTGCGGGACGTGAAGGGTTAGATGCGGTGCTGGCCACCGGCGCGTTGAGTGACGATATCGGCCTGTTTTTTATTGGAGATGGCGTTCTGCAGCTTAACAGTGAGCAACAGCCGGAAAATATTCACAGCCGGCATTATGCCGCTACCTTCGGCGTGCTGGCGCTGTATGATATCGACCAGTGTTATCTGTGCAGGGCGTCGCTGCAGTCGCGCGGTTTAGCGGAAAATGCGCCACGCATTCTGGATGCCGAAATTTTAGATGCGTCGGCCCTGCGGCAAAAACTCGCAGGCTATGACCGTATTTTGACTTTTTAAGAGCACCTAATGCTGCATACGTTATTTCACTCACCGACTTACAGCGACATCGAAAGCCTGACCCGACTGCTTATGCCGGAGGATGACCTGCTCTTGCTGCAGGATGGCGTACTGGCGGCGATTGAGGGCAGCAGGGCGCTGGAACAGCTTCGCGCCTCAGGGGCGAAGCTCTGGGCACTGGAAGATGACCTGAATGCCCGGGGGCTGAGCACGCAAATTTCCCCTGTTGTGCAGTCTGTGGACTATACTTTTTTCGTTGCGCTAACGGTAAAACATCAACAACAAATGGCCTGGTAATGCGTTGGCCCCCTGGTTATTTCTTGACACCTTTTTGACACAGCCCTAAAATTCTGCCTCCTCGTAATTCTACGAGGTGATTTATTACGTGTTTACGAAGCAAAAAGCTAAATCCCAGGAGCTATTTAATGGCAACAGTTAACCAGCTGGTTCGCAAACCACGCGTCCGCAAAGTTGCAAAGAGCAACGTGCCGGCGCTGGAAGCTTGCCCGCAGAAACGTGGCGTTTGTACCCGTGTGTACACCACCACTCCTAAAAAACCAAACTCAGCACTGCGTAAAGTTTGCCGTGTGCGTTTGACTAACGGTTTTGAAGTCACCTCCTACATCGGTGGTGAAGGTCACAACCTGCAGGAACACTCCGTGATCCTGATCCGTGGCGGTCGTGTTAAAGACCTGCCAGGTGTGCGTTACCACACCGTTCGTGGCGCGCTGGACTGCTCAGGTGTTAAAGACCGTAAGCAGTCACGCTCCAAGTACGGCGTGAAGAAGCCAAAGGCTTAATGGTTCTCCGTTAAGTAAGGCCAAACGTTTTAACTTAAATGTCAAACTAAACTCGTAGAGTTTTGGACAATCCTGAATTAACAACGGAGTATTTCCATGCCACGTCGTCGCGTCATTGGTCAGCGTAAAATTCTGCCGGATCCTAAGTTCGGATCAGAGCTGCTGGCTAAATTTGTAAATATCCTGATGGTAGATGGTAAAAAATCTACTGCTGAATCTATCGTCTATACCGCACTTGAGACCCTGGCTCAACGTGCTGGTAAAGATGGCCTGGAAGCTTTTGAGGTTGCTCTCGAAAACGTGCGTCCGACTGTCGAAGTTAAGTCACGTCGCGTTGGTGGTTCAACCTATCAGGTTCCAGTTGAAGTCCGTCCGGTTCGTCGTAATGCCCTGGCAATGCGTTGGATCGTAGAAGCTGCTCGTAAACGCGGTGATAAATCTATGGCTTTACGCCTGGCGAACGAACTTTCTGACGCTGCAGAAAACAAAGGTACTGCAGTTAAGAAACGTGAAGACGTTCACCGTATGGCTGAAGCCAACAAGGCGTTCGCTCACTACCGCTGGTAACAGCTGCGTAGTTGTTGTTAAACCAGCGGGCGCTCAAACAGCCAACCCGCTGGGGTCGACTAACTTTGAACGTCCTAAAAACCGAGGAATAAAATGGCTCGTACAACACCCATTGCGCGCTACCGTAATATCGGTATCAGCGCACACATCGACGCCGGTAAAACCACTACTACCGAGCGTATCCTGTTCTACACCGGTGTTAACCACAAAATCGGTGAAGTGCATGATGGCGCAGCGACCATGGACTGGATGGCACAGGAGCAGGAACGTGGTATTACCATCACGTCTGCTGCAACGACCGCGTTCTGGTCAGGTATGGCTAAGCAGTTTGAGCCACACCGCATCAACATCATCGACACCCCGGGACACGTTGACTTCACCATCGAAGTAGAACGTTCCATGCGTGTGCTCGATGGCGCAGTAATGGTTTACTGTGCTGTAGGTGGTGTTCAGCCACAGTCTGAGACCGTATGGCGTCAGGCTAACAAATATAAAGTTCCACGCATTGCGTTCGTTAACAAAATGGACCGCATGGGTGCAAACTTTCTGAAAGTAGTTGGTCAGATCGAATCTCGTCTGGGCGCGACTCCGGTTCCGCTGCAGATCGCTATCGGCGCTGAAGAAAACTTCACCGGCGTTGTTGATCTGATCAAAATGAAAGCCATCAACTGGAACGACCAGGATGCGGGCGTGACCTTCGATTACGAAGAGATCCCAGCTAACCTGCAAGAACTGGCTGAAGAATGGCGCGGCAAGCTGATCGAAGCTGCAGCAGAAGCCTCTGAAGAGCTGATGGAGAAATTCTTCAGCGGTGAAGAGCTGACTGAAGAAGAGATCAAAAAAGCGCTGCGTCAGCGCGTGCTGAAAAACGAAATCATCCTGGTGACCTGTGGTTCTGCATTTAAGAACAAAGGTGTTCAGGCAATGCTGGATGCGGTTGTTGAGTATCTGCCAGCCCCGACCGACGTACCGGCAATCAACGGTATGCTGGACGATGGTAAAGATACCCCAGCTGAGCGTCACGCAAGTGATGAAGAGCCGTTCTCTGCTCTGGCGTTTAAGATCGCAACTGACCCATTCGTGGGTAACCTGACGTTCTTCCGCGTTTACTCTGGTGTGGTTAACTCAGGCGATACCGTTCTGAACTCCGTGAAATCAGCACGTGAGCGTTTCGGTCGTATCGTTCAGATGCACGCTAACAAACGTGAAGAAATCAGCGAAGTTCGCGCAGGTGACATCGCCGCTGCGATCGGCCTGAAAGACGTTATCACTGGTGATACCCTGTGTGATCCAAACGCGCCAATCATTCTGGAGCGTATGGAATTCCCTGAGCCGGTAATTTCTATCGCCGTTGAGCCGAAAACCAAAGCTGACCAGGAAAAAATGGGTCTGGCTCTGGGTCGTCTGGCGAAAGAAGACCCGTCATTCCGCGTATGGACTGACGAAGAGTCTAACCAGACTATCATCGCTGGTATGGGTGAACTTCACCTCGATATCATCGTTGACCGTATGAAGCGTGAATTCAACGTTGAAGCGAACGTGGGTAAACCACAGGTTGCTTACCGTGAAGCTATCCGCTCTAAAGTTACCGGTATCGAAGGTAAACACGCCAAGCAGTCTGGTGGTCGTGGTCAGTACGGTCATGTTGTTATCGACATGTACCCGCTGGAGCCAGGTTCGAACCCGAAAGGTTACGAATTTGTCAACGATATCAAAGGTGGTGTAATTCCTGGCGAATTCATCCCAGCCGTTGATAAAGGTATCCAGGAGCAGTTGAAATCAGGCCCACTGGCAGGTTATCCGGTTGTGGATCTGGGTGTTCGTCTGCACTTCGGTTCTTACCATGACGTTGACTCCTCTGAACTGGCGTTTAAACTGGCCGCGTCTATTGCCTTTAAAGATGGCTTTAAGAAAGCGCAGCCTGTTCTGCTTGAGCCTATCATGAAGGTTGAAGTTGAAACCCCAGAAGAGAACACCGGTGACGTAATCGGTGACCTTAGCCGTCGTCGTGGTATGCTCAAAGGGCAGGAATCTAACGCTACTGGCGTTCAGATCCACGCTGAAGTTCCACTGTCTGAAATGTTCGGATATGCAACTCAGCTGCGCTCTCTGACCAAAGGTCGTGCTTCGTACTCCATGGAGTTTCTGAAGTATGACGACGCACCGAACAACGTTGCGCAGGCCGTTATTGAAGCTCGTAGCAAATAAGCTACGGTTTAAATTTGAACTGATGCCTTCATCCCGGGTGATGAAGGCATAACGTAAGGAATATCGCCATGGCG